>JAFABB010000034.1 GCA_023426245.1 Bacillota bacterium | reverse complement strand
TTGTGTATTCTTTAAAGGTTACTTTTTTATTGTTTTGTCTTTTCATATGTATATTTTACTATATTTTTCTTGCTCTTTCGATCCCTTTGATATACTAAGAGACTGTCTCTTTTGAGACAGCCCCTTTTTAATGGAGTTTGAAAAATATCCGACATCTTTACGGCTCTTTTCCGCTAGATGCCAATTTGCAGCCATGGCAGGGGGCCGGGAACCATTTGGATTCCGGGGTTTAAAATTTACAGGAGAGGAGGTGATATCCATGTATAAAACATTTGCGTATCAGATCAATAAGGCCAAGAACATGTTGGATGGATTGAAAGCCAATACGGACAAGTTGGCCAAATGGGGGATTACGACTGATTTTATTGCCGCCATGTCCAGCCTGCATGATCGGGCAAACCTGCTTGAGAGTAAGAGAAACGCTCTAAGCGCTAGCGTCCAGGAGGCTACCGCCGAGCAACAGCAAATTTTGGCCGACTTAAACAACCAGTACAGCGTAGCCAAAAGGTTGGTTAAAATCGAAATGCCCCAGGAATCCTGGCCTGCATTCGGATTCAGGGCAGGTGAATTTGCAGCCAAAGAGCAGCAAGAAACACCGGAGACAGTGAAAATGGTTGTATCATGAAGGAATTTTAAAAATTAGAATGGAATGTAAGGATTTTCCTGTCCTTTAAATCACTTTTTTAGGAAGTGGTTTAAAGGATCTTTTTTGAAGTAAAGATTTGAATATTTCCAGTAAATCAAACAAAAGGAAGGAAATTACAGATGAATACGGAATATTCTTTTTAACTGACTCGAAATTATTTGAGGGTATTCAAGGAAGGTATATATTTTTAGTGGCTTTTTGTGTGTGATGCTAAATGTTAATGACGTCTCGGATTAGTAATGAACATAAAGAATTTCAGTGGTTTGAAATAAGAGAATTGTCAAAAATAAACATACCCGAAGAGTATGTTTATACAATAAAAAAGGCGATAAAAGAACAATGAAGAAAATGTATGATGGGTCAACCGTCCTGGTTTGGACGACGATGAAAGCGTTAAATTTCTGTCCGGCTCGATACGGCATGTAACAGCTCTGTTCCTCTTTAAGGCTTGGATAATCGAAGAAAGTTTAATTGAAAAAGCAATCAAAGTCCGACCGTCCCGGGCTGATTTTAAAAAGCCGGTTTGTTGGCTTTTATCTAAAAGAAAGAGGTAAGCGTATATGGAAGGATTAAAAATAGGAATGAATCAAGAGATTAGGAAAAGGCTTCCCAATACGTACGAAATTTTAGCAAATTCCGGATTGATGATTCATCCATACATATATCGGGTTGTATTAACTGGTTCAAGAGGATTGGCTGGAAATTATCGGGATGTATCGGATATCGATTTAACGTTGTTGCTTGATAAAAAAGAATTGAAACCAGATGAAGAGGAAGAAAAAGTATTAAAAAATGTTTTGGAAATTACCCTATCCAATTGGAAAAGTGAAATTGAACTGGATACGGCGGTTGTATTTGATATTTGTAATTGCCAATTAAGCTGCTTTGATTGTGAAACCTCAAAGGAAAAGCTTTGTAAAGAAAAAGGGATTGATTGTTTTGGCCTTTATAAAATTCAAAAAGGGTTTAACGGCTATGTTCCTAAAATAGGGATCAATATTGAACGTGTTTATCCGATGTTGACAGTATATGAAAGAAAAAGAATTTTTTAAGGCAATATCCCTGCTGTTCCTGGGTTTGTATGGTAATGCTCCGGTGCTTAACAACCGGTTGCAGCTGGCGGGCTGCGATTTTAAAGAAAGTCCGAATCGGTGACGATGGGCCGGGCGGCTATTGATATGAATAAAGATTGGCTGAAGTATGGGATTGATTTTGAGGAATCTTATGCTCGGATTATAACAGGAGAGCTAAATAATGGACTTTAAGGTTGCAAAGGCTGACGAAAAGTATGTTATTGACTGCAAAATGGCTTTACGGAACTCTGATTTAGGAAGAGTCTATTTTTCTGATGAGGATAAAGCCACTCAAGCTATCATTGAAGGAATCTCAAAAGAAGAAATCTCAGTAGCGATAAACAATGAAGGTATATGTTTGGGCTTTATATGGTTTATCCTCAATGGAGCCTTTCATAGTTTTCCTTATTTACACATTATCGCTATCAAAGAGGAATTTCGAAATCTCGGGGTAGGGACAAAGCTATTGGATTATTTTGAGCAAGTAATATCGAAAGGCTGCCCGAAGGTTTTTCTTGTGGTTGGGGATTTTAATCCAAAAGCGAAGCATTTATACCAAAGTATTGGTTATAAAGAAGTCGGAATCATTCCTAATTTATATAAAAGCGGTGTGACGGAATATTTAATGATGAAGGAAATATAGTTACTTCCTGACCGAAATGACGATAGTTTCTGAGGCTGGACAAAATGCTTTTAAAGCTAAAAAATGAATTGTGAATCGCTTGACAATTCATGTTCTCACGTTCACTGGCATATTACATCGCGATATGGAACAGATCCTTGTCCGGATAAAGCAATTTGGAATATTGAGAGAAAGTAATTGATTCTGTAACCCCGAATGATACTGAATTAGGTAAAATGCATGGTTTATTTATAGCTGAATTCAAGAGGCTAATTGAAAAATACTATATTGAAGGATGCTTAAATGAGGTTTGATTTGTCCGCCGGTTTTGAGGGGCGAACATCCCGCTAAAGGGCGAGAATAGCACATTAAAAATGATTGAAAGTTGTCAAAATCTTCTATAATTCGGAGAGGTTATCTGCAATATAGCACACGAAGTTGCCCATCATTGTAACGGGCAAAAACCATTTGATTGGTTGAGTTTATGGGCTTATGGTATAATAAAGGAAAGTGGGATTAAGGGGTGTAAAAAAATGAGCATTGTAAAAGATGAAGCCAAAAGGATAATTGAAGATTTACCAGAAAATGCGACTTGGGATGATTTAATGTACCAATTGTATGTGAAGAAAAGGGTTGAAACTGGACTTAAAGAAATTGAAAATGGCGAAACACTTTCTCACGAAGAAGTAAAGAAAAGATTAGTAACATGAAAATTATCTGGACCCGATCTGCTGTCTTAAATTTGGAAAGCATTAAAAACTTTATTGCTCAGGATTCACAGTATTATGCAGTTGAATTGATTGAAAAAATTTTTGGCGCTGTAGAAAAGCTTAGCGTTTTTCCGAGATTAGGCAGAGAAGTTCCGGAAATAAAGAAAGAAAATATCCGTGAAATTATTTATGGAAATTACCGCATTCTATACAGAATAGACACCGAAGTCCTTTTCGTTATTGCCATCATTCATGCCGCACGAGATTTAAACCAAATAAAGTTAAGCCCATGGGAAAATTTTTAGCCTTTCAGGCTGATTGTGAATATAAAGCGAAATGCAAAGTGCGACCACTCCTGGCCCCCTTTAAAATTAGGGCCGGTGTGCGTATACTCCAGATAACAACGAGTTGCAGGATCAGCAGAGGATTGTAATGAATCGGGGAGTTTCGGCAATAGCCAGCCATCGCGGCCGGCTAAAAAACAAAGCCCTAATGAGGAGAAATTTTAATGTCAAATCCAAGTAAGTTATTCATTAAAGCTTTAGAAAGCCGAAATATGCCTTGCAAGAAGCCCCCAAATAACTTAAAAGAACATCCGCTCAGAGTTTTGTTTGATTATGGGGTTAAGGTCACAATTAATTCAGATGATGTATTGGTCTTTGGGCAAGGTGTTTCAAAAGAGTATCTGGATCTTTATGAAGCGGAAGTTTTTAATGGAGAGGAAATTAATATTATTAGAAAATACGGTTTAGCAAGTCGGGGAGTTATAGAATAAAAATGAAAATCGATTCATCACATCCACCCTCCCGGGCTTCGGTTGAATTGAGCGGGTGCAAACGGCGTATATCACTCAGTCGCAGGTTCTGCATCCCTGTATGAATCCGAGCAGTTCCGGCGTTTCGACCTCAATCGCCCGCGCTGAGTTCTAAGACGGGCCAAGAGAGGTGACTCGAAGAAGAATCCGGCTTACTTCTGCAACTCGCGGAAGTTATATGAAAAATGGCCCAAAGGATGCTCACATCCTGTTTGCCAAGGTAAGAGTTTAAAGTAAGGGAACCGTATGTGAATCTGAAGGTTATAAATTTAATGACAGTATTTTAAAGGCTACATTTTTTTGTTAGTAAAATGTGTCTAAGCGAATTACACCGGATGCCTAAAGATTTTCGAATCAAATTTTTATTTGAAATGACAATAGTTTCTGAGGCTATACAAAATGCTTTTAAAGCTAAAAAATGAATTGTGAATCGCTTGGCAATTCATGTTCCCACGTTCACTGGCATAGTGCACCTCGTTATGGAACAGTTCCTTATCCGGATAAAGCAATTTGGAATATTGAGAGGAAAGTAATTGATTCTGTAACCCTGAATGACACTGAATTAAGTGAAATGAATGGTTTGCTTTTAGCTGAATTCAAGAGGTTAATTGAAAAATACCATATTGAAGGGTGTTAGTTCAAATTACTCGTGGAAAACGACTATTCTCAAAAAGAAGGAATTTGAATGGTACAAATCTTTAACCGACAAAATCTTTTGTTTGAACCTGAACAACCACCTGTTCCGGAATACGCTTCGCATACGAGTCAAAATTTAGCAGAACTGGTGAAATCAAAACATTTACAGTTTGATGTACGCTCTCTTGATCCGGACAAATATTCTTGCCCATATCATTTTCATAGAAATTCCGAAGAAATATTTGTGATCTTATCCGGAAAAGCAACCCTGCGAACCGTCAATGAATTCGTGGAATTATCAGAGGGTGACATCGTTTTTTTTGAGGCTGGACCTCAAGGTGCGCATCAACTCTATAATCATACCCGGCAAGCATGTAAGTACCTTGATATCCGAACCGAAATGGGTTTGGATGTTTGTGAATACCCGGATTCAGGTAAAATTAACATCCGGCCTTACCGGGAAATATACAAAATAGAAGATAAAGTGGATTATTACAAAGGAGAAGATAAAGTACGCGAAACATGGAAGAGTTTGTATGAAATGCTTAAAAAGTAATGGGGTAGGATGAATGAAAAAAATAATAGCAATATCATTGTTGATCTTTAGTGGTTTATTAATTTTTGGGACCAGTGCCTTTTGTCTTTTAGGTTACGATGTGTCGGGTGAATTTGATAACTTGATAAAAAATAACCCGCTCGATAAAGATTATGAAAAAGAAATACAAGAAATAAGCGATTCCAAAGGTTTCAATACGCAGATATGGGTTGAAATAGAATCCAAATACACCAAGTTATGGGATAGCGAGTTAAATTCAGTCTATAAAAAACTATTGGTACAATTGGCTCCGGAAGAAAAAGTCCTTTTGATTGAATCCCAAAAAGGTTGGCTTCAATATCATTTGAATGAGCAAAAATTCGTTACCCAAACTTTTTATTTTCGAAAAAGCGGTCCGGTATTTGGGTCCCAAGGACGTGTTCAAACTGTAAGTGCCTGTAAGATGCGAGTTCGTGAAAGAACGATTGAGCTTATGGAATATTACAGCATGGTAGGCAATGACATTCAGTTTGAGTATAAAAGCGACCGGTAAAAAACGCTTCCCCTGGCTCGGATTTTTTGGTTGGAAAGTTTTCAATGTCACTTTTGCAATTCGTTGATCAGCAGGAAGATCCTTAATTTGACGGCATCACCAAAACTCCGCGGGTCGTACCCGGTGAGTTCCATGACTTTATCAAGCCTGGCGGTAAGCGTGTTTCTGGCGATATTTAACTTTTGGGCGGTAATACTTTGATTTAAATTACAATCAAAAAAGCAATGGAGAGTTTGAATCACTTTGGTTTGACTGGATAGAGTATCCCGCTCCCGGTGGTCATTTTTGATAAAAAACAAATCACAATAACTTTGGAGAGTGATTTTGGCTTGTTGCAGAAATATCATTTCTAATCCCAGCTCAGATGCTAAAACGATATTATCCTGCGGGTTGCCGGTGCGTTCCCTGATATCAATGGCCTGGACTGCCTGAGCATAAGATTTTTTCAAACCCGCTATTCCCGGGTGAAGCAGGCCGATCCCGGCATAACAGGAGACATTGTATTTTTTGAGCCCGGTTTGGAGGCGTTCCAAAGGAACGGAGACCTCGGCCTTGATTTCTCCGGGAATGGTTTTGCGGGTTGGCCAAAAAATAATAAAATAATTGCTGCCGTGATAACTGATGATATTTTGGGGATTGTTGAAAATGGATTGGATCAGCTGAAATATATTTTCAATTTGGCGTTGAATTTTCAAACTTAAGGGGCATATTCCTCCGGCTTTCAGGCTTTTTGGCATCTGCTGCTCCGGCGTTGGCTCGTTTTGATTGCGGATTTTAATCACCACAGCCACCCGGGGTATTTTCATATCAAAACCGAGCAAGGAGCCTTTGGTAAAAAAAGCGTCCTCGTCTTCGCCAATATTGCCGCTGACGATATCGCGGATGTAGAATTCCTTGGCGTTTTGTTCCATCCGGAGCTGTTCCGTAAGGAACACTTCTTGCAACATGGTTTCAACCGATATTTTCAGCAATTCCCCGAAAGGACGTACCTGGTCGGGCTCACCGGTAATTCCCACCACACCGAGGATCTTTTCGTGAAAATAGATTGGCAGATTCAATCCAGGCTTTGCCCCAGTCAGTTGCCCGGCTTGATCTGCCTTGATTTCGAGGGCTTTGCCGGTTTCAATAACCTCCGCCGCACCCTGGTGAAATGAGTTGATTCGTTTGGGATCGCCACTACCGACAATGATACCCATATGGTTCATGATATTAATATTATAGTGAAGAACTTTCATGGTCATGTTCACAATATTCTGCGCATACTGTTGGGTTATTTCCAATAGGATCTCCCTCCATCATAATCATGAATATAGATTCGCTGATCCCATGGTGATTCCTATCTACGATGTCGGATTTTCCTGGTAAAGACGAAAACTCCGTTGCAATCAGCGGAGTTTTCGACCATAACAATTTTGATATTTAATGATGGAAAATCAGAAAAAGAACCATCGTGGTAATGATAGTGGCCAAGCCTTGAAACAAAGTTGCCAGAGTCTGAGATTTATAGGCATCGGTAACTTTTAAACCGGAGAATTGAGTCACAACCCAGAAATAACTGTCGTTAACATGGGATACTGTCATGGCGCCGGCGCCGATTGCCATCACCACCAACGTTAAATCCATGGCTGAAGTCAATCCCAACTGCGGTAGCATCGGCGCCAATAAGGCGGAAGTGGTGACCAATGCAACCGTGGAAGATCCCTGGGCACTTTTTAAGAGGGCGGCAATCATAAACGGTAACAGTAAAACGAAGACTCCGCCAAACAAGCTGATGCCGGAGAAAGTTTTAATATAATCGGCAATGGGGGTATTGGCCAGCACTGCTCCAAAACAGCCGCCGGCGCCGGTAATAACCAGAATAATCGCCGAGTCTTTAATGCCTTGTCCGAACCAGTCCATCAGAGTTTCTTCATCAAATTTAGGAAGTAAAAACAAGGAGAGCAATACACCGATGATTAAAGCATTCAGAGGATATCCCAAGAAAGTGAACCAGTTGCTGCCGATACCGCTATAATGGATGTATTTGATAACCGATGCCAATCCAATCAGGAGAATGGGCACGACCAAGGGTGCAAAGGAAGCGATGGCGCTGGGCAAATTTTGATATTGCTCCTTGATCTGCTCATCATTGGCATCAGGGGTATCCAAACTGGAAGGTATCCTTTTCCCGACCCGGTAGGCCCACCAGAGACCGACTAAAGCAGCCGGTATGGCCACGACCATTCCTATAAAAATTACTAAGCCCAAATCGGCGCCGACATTTCCGGCTGCTGCTATCGGTCCCGGTGTAGGGGGTACTAGCGTGTGAGTGGAAAAAAGGCCGGTTGACAGGGCTACCGACATCACGGCGATGGGAATCCCGGCACGTTTGGCTAAACCTTTATTTAAAGGAGTCAAAATCACAAATCCGGAGTCGCAAAATACTGGAATACTGGTAATATAACCGATAATACTCATGGCCAGCGGGGAACGTTTAATTCCAACCCATCCCAACACGACCTCGGCCATTTTCAGGGCTGCTCCGGATCGTTCTAAAATTGTACCGATGATGGTACCGGCCACAATGACCAGTCCGATACTGGCCATGATATTGCCGAATCCTTGGGCAATCACGTTTCCTACGAATTGGGCCGGCATATTCACGGCAAAGGCGACTCCATAAGCGGCTAATAGTAATGCCAAAAAGGGATGGAGCTTAAATTTGGCTGTGGCAATAATAATGAAAGCGATCGCCACTAAAATGATAACCAATAGCATCGGGCCGTGAACCATTAGTTCTTTTGCCGCTGTTAATTGTTCGGGTGTCATTTCATGATCATCCTCCTAAAAAATAAGTATGAAGCACGTTTTCGGCGGTTTTTTCCAGTAGCGCCTCCCCTCTGGCCATCGCCTCTTCCAGCGCCATCGGCCGGTCGACGATACTGAAGAAAGCAACGATACCGGCATCAGCCAGTTTTTCATAACCAATGCCCAAGCTACCAGAAATACAAATGACCGGTTTACCATATTCTTTGGCAACCTGGGCAACCCCAAAGGGAACTTTTCCGAACAAAGTTTGAAAATCGGTTGCTCCTTCGCCGGTAATGATTAGATCGGCGTCCTGCAGCTTTTCTTCAAAAGAGGTCAGTTCCATAATGATTTTGATTCCGGACTGCAGTTTGGCCCCTAAAAAAGCCATTAGACCTCCTCCTAAACCGCCGGCTGCCCCGGAACCGGGAATTTCGGTGATATCCACTCTCAAATGGTTTTGGATCACCTTGGCCAGGTGCCGTAAGTTTTGATCAAGCAGCGCCACCATTTCCGGGCTGGCGCCTTTTTGGGGTCCATATACGGCGGAGGCTCCCTCCGAACCACACAATGGGTTTTTTACGTCGGAAGCTACGGTAAACCGGGCCTTTTTGGCCCTTGGATCAAGTCCGGAAATGTCAATGTGCCAGAGCTGATCGAGCATTCCACCACCAAATGCCAAAGGGCTTCCATTTTCATCAGTAAACTTTATACCCAGCGCTTGGGCCATTCCGACGCCACCATCGTTGGTGGCGCTCCCGCCGACGCCAATAATGATATCAGTGCAACCGTTATTCAGGGCCGCCTGGATTAATTGTCCAGTACCGTATGTTGTTGTTAATAGAGGATTCCTCAAGTGCGGTTCGATTAAATTCAGGCCCGATGCTGCTGCCATTTCTATGACTGCCGTATTATTCGGCAAAATTCCCCAAAATGATTCTGTCGCTTGCCCCAATGGATTCAGAACGGTAGCCGGAACCATTCTGCCACCGATGGCGGAGATGATTGCCTCCACGGTGCCTTCACCACCATCAGCCATGGGAATTTTGATAATCTCAACCGGTTTTTCTTTTTTTGGGGCGGCATTTTGAATTCCCCGCTCAATGGCGTTAGCTGCTTGAATCGCACTTAGGCTACCTTTAAAAGAATCCGGTACCACTATAATTTTCATGGGATGTCCTTTCAATGTTTTGTTAACTTAAATGTAACATAAATATCGATGGATTGTAATGTACGATTTGCTTTATTTTCATTTTATATTGGGACATTTTTTGAACAATTTGTTTAGTTGGAATGGAGGGAGCGCGGCGAGTGGTTGCAAACTTAGTTCCGATTTGCCGCAGGGAAGAACCGATTTACAGTAAGGTGCTGAAGGAGGGGATGATGCCCGCGCCCATGCACGATGGTTTTTGGGTGGCGCAGATAGTACGGGGATTAGAGAAGATAGAAATTTGAAATGAGCAACTCATCCCTTCGGGAATTTGATTGGCCGGAGAAATCGGCAGCGATTCCCCCTCCCTTTGATTGAAAGCGCGTATAAACGGGAAAGGGAGGGGAAGGTCGGATAATGCAGCATTTGACGCAGGGAAGAGTTTAAAAACAAAAATATTAATAAATTTATGGATGGCCATGACCGGAGGGCCCGCCGCAATCGTTAAAAATTATTTAAATTTGCTTCATTACGAATGCGAATATCAAATATCATTAGACAGGTATTGGTTTTTTGTGATATAGTAATATCGGAAAAATAAAGAAATGGCAACAAACGGTAAAACGCCTAAAAGGCTGATGGCTCCTAAAGTTCGGCATAGCCTGCTTGCGGGAGTTATATTATATCATGCCTATATCAAATGAAAGAAAGGGGTTACAGAATGATCTACTCTGAAGAAGTGGAAAAGATGTGTTGCGTTGCAAAAGGGCCTAACCATGGACCTGCTCCGATTCCTGAAGAAGGGAAATGGGTTCAGGCAAAGGAGATTAAAGACATTTCCGGTTTGACCCACGGTGTGGGCTGGTGTGCACCTCAGCAAGGCGCTTGTAAATTGACTTTAAATGTTAAAGATGGAGTTATTCAAGAAGCGTTGGTTGAAACCATCGGCTGTTCGGGGATGACCCATTCCGCCGGCATGGCTGCTGAAATTTTAGCCGGTAAAACCATATTGGAGGCTTTAAATACCGACTTGGTCTGTGATGCCATTAATACCGCCATGCGCGAACTGTTCCTGCAAATTGCCTATGGCCGTACCCAGACGGCTTTTTCCGAAGGCGGCTTGCCAATCGGCGCCGGTCTTGAAGATTTAGGAAAAGGCTTGCGCAGCCAGGTTGGAACCATGTACAGCACCGTGGCCAAAGGCCCCCGTTATTTGGAAATGGCGGAAGGTTATGTAACAAGGGTTGCCCTTGATGATAACAATGAGATCATCGGCTATGAATTTGTCCACCTCGGGAAGATGATGGATATGATCAAAAAAGGCACGGACGCCAATGAGGCTTTGAAGAAAGCAACCGGAAAATACGGCCGTTTTGATGAAGCCAAAAAACATATTGATCCAAGGCACGAATAAACATAAGGAGGAATAGCAATGTCATTATTTGAAAGTTATGAGCGGAGAATTGCTCAAATCAATACGGCCCTTTCAAAATACGGAATCTCCTCCATCGAAGAGGCCAAACAAATATGTGAACAAAAGGGAATCGATCCCTATACCATTGCCAAGAATATTCAACCGATTTGTTTTGAAAACGCCTGTTGGGCGTATGTAGTTGGCGCGGCCATCGCCATTAAAAAAGGCTGTAAAAAGGCTGCCGATGCGGCGGAATCCATTGGAGAAGGATTACAGGCTTTTTGTATTCCCGGAACCGTAGCGGATGACCGTAAAGTAGGAATCGGTCACGGTAATTTAGCGGCCATGCTGCTTAGGGAAGAAACCAAATGCTTTGCATTCCTGGCCGGACATGAATCCTTTGCCGCTGCTGAAGGCGCCATCGGAATCGCCAAATCCGCCAATAAAGTCCGTAAAGAACCGTTGAAGGTGATTTTAAACGGTCTCGGTAAAGACGCCGCGCAGATCATTTCCAGGGTTAACGGGTTCACTTACGTGCAAACCAAATTCGATTATTATACCGGCAAATTAAACATTGTCCGGGAAATCGCATATTCCAGCGGAGAACGCGCCAAGGTTAAATGTTATGGAGCCGATGATGTCCGTGAAGGCGTAGCCATTATGCACCATGAAGGTGTTGATGTTTCCATTACCGGTAACTCCACCAATCCTACCCGGTTCCAACACCCGGTCGCAGGTACCTATAAAAAGGAATGTGTGGAACAAGGTAAGAAATATTTCTCAGTGGCTTCCGGCGGCGGTACCGGAAGAACATTGCATCCCGATAATATGGCAGCCGGACCGGCTTCTTACGGTATGACCGATACCATGGGCCGGATGCATTCTGACGCTCAATTTGCCGGTTCTTCCTCGGTGCCGGCCCACGTGGAAATGATGGGCTTCCTGGGTATGGGCAACAACCCGATGGTTGGCGCCAGCGTGGCTGTGGCCGTCGCAGTTGAAGAAGGAATGTCTAAATAATCTATCACCAATCAAGTTTCTCAAAAACGGTGGACATCCTGGTCTGCCGTTTTTCATTTAAGATTAAAATGTCTTTCCAGAATTTAGAAACGGCTAAGTTTTAAAAAACCAAATCGAGGATGAGGAACCCACGGCTTGATTTGATAGGGTTCAAAAAAATGCATATGATAATGGAGAGACGGGTGTGACGGCTATGACGGGTATGGAAATTCAGCCCCAATTAAAAACGGATGAAAACATTGATCGCTTAGGTCATCGTGGTTTACGGATTATTCAAAATCCCTCCAAGTTTAAATTTACCATGGATGCCTTTCTATTGGCGGCCTTTATCGATCCGAAACCCCAACACAAGATCATTGATCTGGGAAGCGGAGGAGGCGTATTGTCCTTGCTCATTGCCGGACAAAGGAAAGTGACTTCGGTATTGGGGATTGAAATTCAACCGGATCTTGTCGAGATGGCCCGTCGCAGTCTGAAATTAAATCAGCTGGAAAAGACAGTGAATTTTGAAGTGGCGGATATCCGAAATCTGCCTGGGGAAATCGCAGATAATTCCTTTGATTACGTCATCACCAATCCCCCTTTTTTCGAAAAAGACCGGGGCCTGGTTTCTGAGAATCATAGTTTGGCACGGGCCAAGTTCGAAATTGATTGTACATTGGAAGATGTTGTTGCGGCTGCAGCAAAATGTGTCAAGGGCAACGGTAAAGTGGCCATAGTTTATCCCACGGAGCGGTTGAACGATTTGATGGCTATCTTTAACAAACGCCATCTGATGCCGAAACGGATTTGTTTTATTCATCCTCGAGCCGGTGAAAAAAGTAATCTGGTTTTGATGGAGGCAAGGCCGGGAGCAAAAAAGGGAGTAGAGGTTCTATCTCCAGTTACGATCTATCGGTCCGGAGGGGATTATACGGACATGATGGAAAAAATATTTCATGGTGTAAGCTTGCGAGAAATTCCTGCTCTATGAGGTTTCCTCATTTGAAAATAAAAATCAGGACTTTGGACTTATATAAAAATTGATGTTTTGTCCGATAACTAAAACAAGGCAAGGAAGCTGAAATTTCCGCCAGGGAAGGCGGGTAAAAAAGCTTCCCATCATTTGATTCATGGTATTAACCCTGAATTGGCTGAATCAAAGGCTGAAATATTAAACTGGTAGAAACGTTTCTCATGGCCTTAGTATGTACTGGATTTGTGAACCGCGTTCTGCTTAGCTCCAAATGATTATTGATACATTGAATGCCGTTCGAAAAGGCTTAGGAGAGTGTTCCTAAATCAGACTGGAGGAATCATTGAATGGCATCCAAGAAAGGTTATTCAATTGATAATCAGGAACTTAATAAAATTTTACTTTGCATATTCTGCCGAAATAATTTAAATTGTCGTTTATGGCAAGACGGACGGAAGAATTGTCAGGCTTTTTCAATGGCTAAAACCACTTTCGATTAATTAAAAATCCTTGGCTTGTTAACTGCGGAAGTATCTGGATTTTCTGCTATTTTTCCCTAAAGCAAATTAAACAATTTTTTCTGGAACAAATCACTTTTTTGTTGTAATATAAATTAAAGGCCATGATATATGGCTAGACTTGAGCCGTTTATTTTTAGCAATTTTGTTTTATGTTAATCATTAAAAGGATCCCCAATCTCAAGGAGAGTACTAATGGGAAATAGAATATTGATAGTTGACGATGCGATGATTATTCGCATGATTTTGCGCAAAATTTTGACCGAAGCGGGTTTTGAGATTGCCGGAGAGGCTTCCAATGGTGCCGAAGCAATTCGGAAATACCAGGAATTGAGGCCTGATTTGGTGACGATGGACATTACCATGCCTGAGATGGGTGGAATTAAGGCGCTTAAAGCCATCCGGGAATTTGACCCCAATGCCAAAGTCATTATTTGTTCCGCCATGGGCCAAAAGTCCCTGATCATTGAGGCTATGGAGGCCGGGGCGGTTAATTTTCTTGCCAAACCTTTTGATGAGGAAAAGGTCGTTGAGACTGTCCGTAAAACTTTGCAATCCCAGTGAAGATTGCAAAGTTTTTTTATTTATCCAATAATAATTTAGCCCCGGCAACCATTAAGACAATGCCACCTAGCTTACAAAGGTTAAACGGTAGTTTTTCCATCCCGAACCACCCAAAATGATCAATGGCATAGGCTGCCAATAATTGGGCCGCAATGATCGCTGTAGTGGCTACTCCAACACCCAGTTTGGGAATGCTGAACGTGACTCCGAAAATAATTCCCACCCCTATCGGACCTCCAAGCCAGGCAAACCAGGGTGCATCTCCGGCCTTTGAAAAACTGCCGTTTCCTAAAGTGAGCAATAAGGCGCCGGCTGTTATCACTCCCACCAAATGGACAGCAAAAGTACTCTCCAGTAAACCAATCACTTTTCCGAGCACACTATTGAAAGTCCCTTGAATTGCCATAAGGGCCCCCGATAAAGCTGCAAGAATCAAAAATAGAATTCGGTTGCTCATCTTTAGCGTTAAAATTTCCTTTCATTTTCTTCAACTTTGAGTTTTATTTATTCTGACCGCAGAGAGAGGTTCATATTCGGGTTGTGCCCAAGCATAAAATTTACAATGCGGGGTTAAGGGGTGAATTTCTTGGCATTGTTGAATGCGACGATATTGGGATTTGTGGTCGGAATCTCGGGAACCTTGATAGGTGGATTAATGGTTTTATACCGTTTCAGTCATAAACTATCCACTCAAAGCTGGCTATTAGGCCTCTCCGGGGGGATTATGACTGCGGTTGTTATATTGGATCTTTGGCCTGAGGCTTTGCATTTTGGGGGCATCGTTCCAACCTTGTTTGGAACGGGTATTGGAATTTTGCTTGTCCAGTATTTTGATGAGTTTTTACGGTTTGTTCCTTGGTACCGCGAGCATCAATTTTCTAAATTGGTTCAGGTTGGAATCATGCTGGGAGTTGGTATTGGCATTCATAATTTTCCGGAAGGAGTCGCCCTGGGGGCCACTTATATCGCCAATCCAAATATAAGTAACTGGTTAAGCATCGCCTTGCTCATGGGTATTCACAACATCCCGGAGGGAATGGTGATGAGCGCTGCTTTTAAATTGGGAAAGGTCAAGCCTTTCAGTATTTTTCTTAGTTTAGTGCTTGTCGAAATTCCAATGGCCTTTGGCGCAACCGTGGGAGCGTTTTTAGGGGGTATTTCCCCCGGTATGACATCGTTTTCGCTAGGTTTTGCGGGAGGAGCGATGATATTTTTGGTTGGGAAGGAATTACTTCCCACAGCAAAAAAGTTGGCCGGTTTGATTTGGGTTAGCTATGGTTTTGCTGTGGGAATTTTCCTGGGGATGTTGCTTATTCGTTTCACTTAAAGGTATGGAACCCACCGGGTTCAGCCGGCGGTAGTTGAGTCTTTTTGTTCATTTTTTTTGAGTAAAATACCATATTCAATGCTGTCGACCAGGGCCTCCCAAGAAGCTTCAATGAGGTTTTCAGAAACACCGACAGTACCCCAGGAAGTCTCTCCATCGGAACTTTCGATTAAAACGCGAACCTTTGCTGCAGTTCCACGGTTTTCATCCATGACCCGGACTTTATAGTCAATCAGATCAATATCGCTTATTTCAGGATAGAAACGATGTAAGGCTTTACGGATAGCGGAGTCAAGAGCGTTTACCGGACCATCGCCTTCAGCAGCCGTGATCTCATGTTCGTCGCCAACTTTGACTTTGATGGTCGCTTCGGTCAAAACGGGTTGGTCGCCGCGTTTTTCGACAATAATCCGGAAACCATCCAGTGTAAAAGCTTTTTCATACATGTCAAAAGCTTTTTTAATCAATAAATCAAAAGAGGCTTCAGCGGCTTCAAACTGATATCCCAAATTTTCAAGGTCTTTTAAATGGTTCGTTAATTTTAAAATCTGGGGATCATTTTTTTTGGTTTCAGGGACTATCTCTCTCACTCTATTCAAAATGGTGCTCCGGCCGGCTTGGTCGGAGAGCAAAAAACGGCGCTCATTACCGACCGATTCGGGATGAATATGTTCAAGCGCCATTGGGTTTTTGAGAATGGCATCCACATGAGTGCCTGCTTTATGAGCGAACGCAGAGGCCCCCACGTAAGGTTGCCTTTCATCATGGTGAAGGTTGGTCAATTCGGAAATATACTTGGAAGTTTCGGTTATGAGCCGAAGATTGTTTTTGGTATTGGTTTCATAACCTAATTTAAGAACTAATGTAGGGATAATCGTAGAGAGGTTCGCATTGCCACAACGTTCCCCGTATCCATTAAATGTGCCCTGAACATGGGATGCGCCTGCCTGGATTGTCATAATCGAAGAAGCAACGGCCACTCCTGCGTCGTTATGAAAATGAACGCCCAGAGGAATTTTTAATTCTTGTTGCACCTTGTTGAAAATTTCCAAAATTTTCATCGGTAAAGTGCCGCCATTGGTGTCACATAAGACAAGGGTTGAGGCACCACCTCTGTAAGCCGCTTTTAGGGTCTCCATAGCGTATTCCGGATTTGCCGAATATCCGTCAAAAAAGTGCTCCGCATCATAAATCACTTCCCGGTCATGCTGCTTTAAGTAAGCCACGGAATCCTCAATCATATCTAAATTTTCAGCCAGGCTAACTTTTAACACATCCAGGGCGTGTAAATCCCAACTCTTTCCAAAGATTGTAACAACCGAGGTTCCGGTAGCCAAAAGATCATGTAAGGTTTTATCATCCTTTGGAGAATTACAGGCATGTCGGGTGCTCCCAAAAGATGCCAACTTAGCATGTTTAAGTTTTAGATTGATGCCTTGTTTATAAAATTCCAGATCTTTTGAATTGGAACCAGGCCAACCTCCTTCAATGTAATCGATACCCAACTGATCTAATTTTCTTACGATGCGAAGTTTATCGTCGGCAGAAAAGAAAACGCCTTCCCCTTGGGCTCCATCCCGCAAGGTAGTATCATAGATAACGATTTTAGGCATTGATAGGATCACTTCCTTTGTTTTGGTAATGTTTTATGTAAGACATATTAAAAGATTCTAAAACAATACGACTGAATGTACTTCACCTATATTAACCCGCCGGGATGAAACAAATTTTCCCATCGGGAATTGCAATCAAGTTAAGAAGATAATTAAAATATATTTTAAACTTGATAAAACCGAAAGTCAATTGTTTTTACAAAGGTGATGATAAAAAATGACACTTTCCTGGAAGCCTTAACATAGAGTATTATCCGGGGGTATTTGCTAAAATGGCATTATCGTTTGTGAAGATTGATGAATTACCACTAGGATGCCGGATGCTAAGGTTCGGTTGTTATGGACGGGACATTATTGAATTACAGAAGTTATTAAAAGAGGCCGGGTTTTATTTTGGTGAACCTGATGGATGGTATGGAGTTTTGACTGGAGAAGCCGTAACTTTGTTGCAAAGGACTTTTCGGCTTCGGGTTGACGGGATTGCAGGCCCGGAGGTTTTACGGTTGTTGCTTCAAAAAGCCTCCCAAAACGGACGCATCATTTATAGGGTTAATAATAACGAAAGTTTGGATTGGATATCGAAGCAGTTTGGGGTAAAAAAATCTGCTTGGAGAAGAATACCGGGACAGGGAGACCCGCATAAGAAAATATATCCCGGACTCAAAATGCTTTTGCATGAGAAAATTCTTTTGAATTGGGAGTCCTCCGGGCTTCAACCGCTAACCTATCCGGTGACAGGAATGGTTTATGCCGATTATGAAATGGAGATGGAAAGCGATTCGCTTTCCATAAGCCGCTTTCAAAAGGATGTCCAAGTGCCGGAGTCTATCGTATACCATGTAATTCGCTCTAACCGGAAGGTTTGGAATCAGGTTTTATCATCTCCTAAATTATGGGATGGTCTCGTCAAACAATTAACGATCTTAAAAAACTTAAAATTCGGTTTCGATTTAAGAGAGGCTCCAATAGAAAAGTTTCCACGTTGGAGAGATCTTTTGCATTTCATTCACAGGAAACTGGATATTTCTTCATTAGAGTTTCAAGTTCTGCCATTATTGCCCGTTCAAAAAAAATTTGAAAACCGTTTGTATTGGGTTAATCTCCCCATGATAGGTTCATACACAAAATACATCCTATTGGATCCGGTGTATACGACTGATAGTCCCGATTTATTTCAGGAATCAACTACTGCAACCTATAAAGCTATCGCTGGTGTTATAAAAACAGGCTTAACAGAAAAGATTATTTGGGTCTGTCAAACCAGTGGTTGGAATTGGAACCTTGACCAAAATTTTGTTGAGAGGATTCCTTATAAAGTGGCCCAATTGCTCCGGGGGCAATATGCCAATATTCAACATCTGGTGCGTCCAAAGTTAAGCCGTATCGATTATCGGAAACATCAAGAACGTTGTTGTTTAATTTATCGGGATGAAGACAGCTGGCGGGAATTTTTAAATCACGTCATTCAACTGAATTTTGCCGGAGTCGTTATGGTTGATTTTCAAAATCTCGGAAAAGCAGGTCCTGAAATCATTGCCGGTTCATTTAAAGTTCAAAAAGAGGATGGATAAATTTAAAAGTTCCTCCATAACTCAAGATCCCAAATGCTTTCATCAGTCTTAAGATTCGATTCTCCGCCCAGGGATAAGGACCAATTGGGACTTATTTCCCAGGCGGAATGGATTCCTATATTTGGAGAATAATTATCCCAGAGGTTAAAACCGAGTAAAAGCCGGCTTGAAAGAGGGACATCAAGGCCTAACCCAAATTTGTTTTGATAGATACCGACTCGGGTTAGATATTTTGGAGAGGTCAAGACCCATTGGAAAGTAGCCATGTTGTCTCGTCCAATATCTTTTAATCCCAATAAAATTGAGTTTTGAGGATTGAAAGATAAATTCATTTCATAATCGAGCATGGGCTCCTTGTCCGGTTGATAGTTAACTCCAATACCATTTTTGACTGAAATTTGTTCAAAGGCAGCCAGATAATTGTTAACTTTATCAACGGCTTCGCTGGTATCATTCAATGTTTTTTGCACCTTAGATATTGGATTGTCACCGGTTGATATTTGATTTAAAACATTATCAATACTATCCGCCGCCTTTTTGATTGCCTGCATGGTTTCATGGGCATCCTGAAGCAATTGTTCGATATTTTGTTGTTTATTTGCAAGGATGGTTGTAAATTTCTCTAAATCAGCGGTAATTTCTTTCGCATTGGCAATCGTTTGTTTCAAATTTTCCCCTGTTTGGCCATCATCCATGCTCTTTAACAACCTGTTGGCAGTGAGGGCGATTTCTGCTAATTGGGAGGATACGCCGGTAATATTCGAAACCAATTCGTTAAGTTTTGGCCCATTGGTTTCGGAGAGAGATTCCATCATTAAAGCAATGTGGTTGATGCGTCCAAAAATTTCAGCCATATTGATATTATGAAATTGAGCCGTTATTTCTTCCAAATCGGCGCTGATTTTATCCATCCGGTTGACAGTATTTCTCAAAGAATCGGTTACTTCCGGATCGGCTAGAAAATTCTTTAATGAGTAAGCAACTGCATGTAACGAATCTAAAACTTCATAGGCGGTGGTATAAAACTGTTCAATTGTGACCGGACTTTCTCCAAATAAGCGCTTGGAGTTTGCGGGCACTTCTCCGGGTTTGCATGGGACAATATCTAAATATTTGTCCCCGACTATACCGGAACTGGCAATCAAAACTTTGACAGATTGGGGGAGCTGTATATTTCGGTTAATGCGCATGACTACGATTACGCGGCGATCTTCGAAGTAAATACGGGATACTCTGCCCACATCAACACCGGCAAGCTGAATGGATGCCCCGGGTTTTAGTCCTTCAACACGATCAAAAACAGCTTCGATGGTATTACCTCTTTGAAATAGTTGCGAGCCGTTCAGCCACAGAAAAGCAAAGCAAACGGCAAGCAACGCAGTAATTGAAAAGAAACCGACTTTTGTTTCTGGACTTGCCAAATTCATACAATTGCCTCCATCAGGGCGTCATTTTTGAAATTACAATAAGTAAGCCCTTTTATAACCGGTAATGTTTGAAGAATTCTTTAAACAAAGGATGTTCGGCTTTTGAGACTTCCGAACGTTGCTTGATTTCAACGAGCTGGCCTTGATACAATAAACCGATTCGATCGGCTACCTTTAAAGCGCTAATCATGTCATGGGTTACCACGATGGAGGTAATTCCCATTTTTTTTTGCAAATCAAGAATTAATTCATTGATGGTATCTGCAATCATTGGGTCCAGACCGGCGGTTGGCTCATCATAAAGCAAAATCGGAGGTTTGATGGCAATGGCTCGCGCGATTGCGACCCGTTTTTTCATACCACCACTTAAATCAGAAGGCATTTTACTCATTGTATCAGCTGAAAGTCCAACGATTTCTAATGACCGGGTTACCCCCTCCCGAATTGTCGGTTCGGGAAGTTCCAGGCGACGTAAACTAAAGGCAACATTTTCGAACACTGTAAGGGAATCGAAAAGGGCTGCCGACTGGAATACCAAACTCATTTTGCTGCGGACTTCTTGCCATTCTTGCCGGGTTAAGTTTTGAGTATTTTGCCCTTCAATTATGATAGAACCGGAAACTGGCTTAATAAGCCCCATGATCAGACGCAATAACGTACTTTTTCCACATCCGCTTGGACCAAGAATTGCAAAAGTTTCTCCTTTGTAAAATTCAACATAAAGATCGTGGATAATCATTTGATCATTAATTTGGTAGTGAAGTTTCGAAATGGATATCATCGTTTATTTTTATCTCCATTTAAGCCTTGAAAAGTTCCTGATAAAAAAATAGCGAGTCACAAGCGATATAAAATCATGGATAAAAAATAATTGGAAATGAATATGGAAATACTGGATATTACTACGGATTGGGTTGTTGAATTTCCCACACCGATTGCTCCGTTGGTTGTATGTAGACCCTGATACGCGCCAACTCCGGCGATAATAAGTCCGAAGAAAAATGCCTTAATCAAACCGCCTAAGAAGTCCCAATAAGTTACGAAAGTTAATATCCCGCTGATGATATCAGTGGCCGAAATGTGGGCATAACTCACTGCCAATGCAAATCCGCAAAAAATTCCAAAGAAATCTGCAAATATGACTAACAGCGGCAACATTGCGGCGGCGGCAATGATTTTGGGAGCGATTAAGTAGTCAATGGGATCGGTAGATAAAGCTTCAAGAGCTTCTATTTGTTCAGTCACTTTCATGGAACCAATTTCTGCCGCAATGGATGATCCGACTCTACCGGCTACAACAACCCCGGTTAGTACGGGAGCCAATTCTCTGGCGAAAGCGAGAGCAAGTCCTTGCCCTAACTGGGAAGAAAGGCCAAAAGTAGCAAAAATTTTGGCGATCTGCAGTGAAAAAACCATCCCTGTAGATGCCGAAATTGCTAATACAATCGGAAGCGACTTGACGCCGATAAATTCCATTTCTACAATGACATTTTTCCAATATACTGTATGGGAAAGAAAGGATCGAAAACTCCGTAAATAAAGCTGAGTCATTGACCCCACATGGAATAAAATGATGAGTACTTTTTTGCCAATAAAGGACAGGAGATTAATCTTCGGTGAATTCCACTGTGTCGGCATTTTATATCCTTTTATTTTTCTACCCAACGTTTGACTTGGCGAAATCGTATGTTGATCCGCGGTTTCTCAGGTGAATTCCGGACAATTTGGTGATTTTCACCGGCTTTTTACCATGGTTTAAAGTATTTCATGGACTTTATGCCGGTTCATATTCTAATTTTCAGCTTCTTTATGTCACCAGTTTTGGTTCGAAACGCTTGAATTTAAAATATTCTGTATATAATAATTCTGCATTTTTATAGAAAATTCCTGCTGAACCCTATTTAAACGGGAACCAAGGAGGATTAATAAGGCTTTTTATCTACAGGTAATATTCTGGATGCTGGGGTATAATACCAATATGCTGATGATTGATTGATTCGTAAAAAAGGAAAGAAACTTTTGGAAGTTTAAGAAAGATGAATGCGCTCTTTAAAAAAGACTTGCGTGCTTATAGGCGCGCAAGCTGTCGCTTTAGATTTTTTTAAAGAGAATATCAATACAAAGGGAAACTATTGTTCTGAGATTTTGAAAGTGTTTGGGGAACATGTTTTGAACCCATGTGGGAGCAAGGAAAATTATTCAGCCTATCCGGCGCAAAATTGAGAAATCGGGAATAGTCTTAGCGCATGCGCGCTACCCACATTTTAATCGGGGGATTTTTTGCGATGCCAAATTAAAATCATTGTTTTTCCTTTTCTTTTTAGGATTGGATTTAAGATAGCGGCTAAAATATCAAACATGATGGACCTCCTTTCTTTTTTGGCCGGAAGATTTATATATCATATGAAAAAATCCTGATGAAGGTGAATTAACCGGCTGTATATACTGTACCTTTTGGAGAAGCGCAGAGCCTGATTTTGATGATTGAAAATCTCAAATAGCAGGATTTTGGGTATCACAAAGAAGATTTTTAAAGGTAAATCACTAAAATAAACTGTAAATAGCACAAATTTAGAAGGAAACTATTTTTGGCTGTCGAAAAAATCTATGATTTGGAAAGGGAGGTAATCATATTGCTACCGAAAGATCTTAAATACACTGAGGAACATGAATGGGTTAAACTTGAAGGAGAAAGGGTTAAAGTAGGAATTACGGATTATGCTCAAAAAGAATTAGGGGATATTGTTTTTGTTGATTTACCCAGCGTAGGGGATAAGGTAACGGCTAAAGAACCTATCGCTACCATTGAATCTGTGAAAGCGGTTTCCGAAATCTATGCGCCAATCAGTGGTGAAGTAATGGAAATCAATGATTCGCTTGAACATAGTCCGGAATTTGTTAATCAAGATCCTTATGGAAAAGGATGGATTTTTATCATTGAACCTGTTGACCCTAAAGAAACGAATAATTTACTTGCTCCGGCAGCGTACACTTCTTTCATTAACGGCAAAGGGTGAATTGGAAGCGATTCTTTTTACAACGTTCATTTCATTGAATTATCGGATTGAGGCTTTTATATTTTGAAAATATCCTGTGGTGATTGAAATAAGGCTCATACTCGCACTCGCCAAGCCAATCATTTCAATTATCAAGAATGAATAAAACATCAATATGAGGGATATCAAATGAAGTTTTACATTGGCGATATTGTTAAAATGCGAAAAGTACATCCCTGCGGCGGGACTGATTGGGAGGTTCTGCGGGTAGGTATGGATTTCCGCATTAAGTGTTTAAAATGTAATCGGGTCGTGATGTTATCACGGCCTCAATTTGAAAAAGCAGTAAAAACCGTTGTCAAGTCGGCATTACCATCTATTTTAATTTCTGAAAATTCTACTCTAAAACCCCTTGAATAAAATGAGATTAAAGTGTATAATTCTACAATGGATTCCCTGCTCTGTGAAAATGAATCATCAACATATTCAGTGTAAAGCGCTTGTTTTATGGTGAAAACATTTTGGACAGGGCCAAAGTAAGTGTCAATATTTGACGCTTCAAAGTCCAGAGGGAGGAGGTGGTTTCAGGTGAGGAATTACGAATCAATGTTTATTCTAAAACCTGAATTGGAGGAAGAAGCCATTGTTGCTACGGTGTCCCGTTTTGAGGATGTTGTCAAAAACGGCGGAGGAGAGATTGTGAAGACCGACCGTTGGGGTAAACGACGTCTTGCCTATGAAGTAAACAACATTACTGAAGGACACTATGTTTTAATGACTTTTAAATCTCCGAGTAGCGTAGCCCAGGAATTGGATCGTGTTTTAAGGATTCAAGACGATGTGGTACGCCAATTAGTGATCAAAAAAGATGAGTAACGAAGGTGATTGTTAAGATGAATCATATCGCCCTAATTGGTAGGTTAACCAGGGACCCGGAACTTCGTTATACTCCAAATGGTGTTGCAGTTGCGAATTTTGATTTGGCAGTCGACCGACAAACCACGAATCAGCAGGGTGAACGGGAAACGGATTTTATCCGTATCGTAACCTGGCAAAAACAGGCGGAGGTTGTCGCCAATTATCTGAAAAAGGGACGTCTTGTGGCAGTGGAAGGCAGATTGCAAATCCGGAACTATGAGACACAAGATGGCCAAAAACGCAAATCTGCTGAAGTAGTGGCCAGCCGGGTGCAGTTTTTGGAAAAAGCTCGCGATGAGGCGGTTTCATCCGGACATGGCAGTTCAAATAATATGACCGAAGCGAATGATGATATGGAAGGAATTAATCTCGATGATCTTCCCTTTTAGGTGGATCTAGTGGAGGCGAAATCAATGGGCAGAAATAATGGAGATAGAGAAAATAGCGGTGGAAAAGAACGCATGATGCGGCGGCCCAAAAAGAAGATTTGTTCTTTTTGTGTTGATAAAGTGCAAAGCATTGATTATAAAGAAACTGCTAAAATTCGTAAATTTATCACCGAACGGGGTAAAATATTACCGCGTCGGATCTCCGGCAATTGTGCAGTTCATCAACGTCAACTGACGATTGCCATTAAACGTGCAAGACAGATTGCATTACTTCCTTTTACCAGTGAATAGAGGCCAACGGCCTCTTTTTTTACAAATAAGATTTCTGTAAGAAAGTCTGAAGAAAGAAAATGAATCTCTATGCTTCTTATAGCTAAATGAGTTCTTCATAGACACCGGGAAACAATTAAAAAGTTTTTTTCTGGGTAAGGTTATCTTGATTACCAATCTCTACGTACCAAATTACGCAGGAAATTTTTTCGCGATAGAGAATACAATGGGTTGAAAGGAGAAACACTTAATGTCTTCTAACAGCCCTGATATTAATATTGTTAAGAACGTTCGCACGATTGAATGGCTAAAGGCCGAACTCGTTTCGGGAATCGGGGCTTTATTTAAAGCAATGGTTAAAAATAATGAAGAGATGATAGCGGATTCATTGGCTGCTTTGATTATGGGTTGTTATTTTCTTGGAAAGCGTTTAAGTATCCCCTTTGATAAGCTGGATCAAAAGATTATCAACCGCTTAGAATCGGCCCCGCTCCAGGAACATGAAATTGAAGAGTGGTATGGGGATGTAACAAACTTAGAACAATATTTTAAAGAAAGACAGCAAAGTTAGGCGGGTGGAAAACAATGAAGGTAATTCTTAATCAGGATGTCAAGGCTTTAGGCAAACGTGGAGAGGTTAAAGAGGTTTCGGACGGTTATGCCAGAAATTTTCTTTTACCGAAAGGATTGGCGATCGAGGCTACCCCGAGCAATTTAAAAGTACTCAATGATAAGAAGGAAAGTGCAGCCAGAAAAGAGGAAATGGAGCAGGCCGAAGCCCAAAGTCTCGCCCAAAAATTAGTGGGTTGTATGGTGACTTTTAAGGTGAAAACCGGTGAAGGCGGACGCTTATTTGGTTCCATAACTGCCAAGGACGTGGCTGACCAAATTAAAAAAGAGCAAGGCCTGGACTTGGATAAACGTAAACTGGCTATTGATGATTCAATTAAAAATGTTGGCGAATACCCGGTAAAAATTCATTTATATAAAGGTATTTCCACTGAAATCACAGTAAAAGTAATTGGGGAATAATGCGCACGTGCGCGATGTCTCTAAGGAAAGGAGTTTTAATGAAAGGTTTAAAGAAAAAACTTACTGACGGGCCCCAAAATACGATTCCCCTTCATGAACGTTTATTGGATGAAGAGCAGTTGACCAGACAAGTGGCAGCTGTTTTTGCTTTACTTTCTAATTTATATGGTTCAGATAAACTTATTTTAAAAGCCGGAAAATTAGAGGCTTTAAAACTCATGCGTTCGGAAATGATTGAAGAACGTGTACTCGCTTTGCAACGTATCGTATTTGAAGACCCGACAATCGATACAATGCCGTTGCATAAAGATTTGCCGCAAATCATTAATGAAATTGAAGAAGAGATTGCTGATCTAATTGCCCGCCGGACCGTTGAAGAAAAGATTGAGAAAAAAATTGCCGAGCGGATGCAACAGCGTCATGAAGAGTATTTAAAGGAGATAAAAGTTCAGATTCTCCAAGAGTCCTCAGGTCCGGACAATCCTCATACCCTTAAAAAATTGGCCGAACTCGAAAAAATGGACCAAATCAATCTTTCCAAATCAGCCATGGAAGCATTAAAACCTACGACTTTGGGAGATGTTGTCGGGCAAGAACGGGCTGTGACATCACTACTGGCTAAAATTGCGTCCCCCTTTCCCCAACATGTAATTCTTTATGGACCTCCGGGAGTTGGTAAAACCACGGTAGCACGTCTGGTATTGGAAGAGGCTAAGAAATTACCTTTTACCCCTTTTCAAGAGAATGGGCCTTTTGTGGAAGTCGATGGTACAACTTTGCGGTGGGATCCTCGGGAAGTTACTAATCCCTTGTTAGGTTCAGTTCATGATCCGATTTATCAGGGGGCTAAAAGGGATTTGGCTGAGGGTGGAGTTCCTGAACCTAAATTGGGGTTAGTGACTGATGCTCATGGTGGAGTTTTGTTTATTGATGAAATAGGCGAAATGGATTCAATGTTGCAAAATAAATTGTTGAAAGTACTTGAAGATAAACGAGTCATTTTTGACTCCGCTTACTATGACCCCAGTGATCCCAATGTTCCCAAATATATTAAGAAACTGTTCGCTGACGGGGCTCCAGCTGATTTCATCCTGATTGCTGCGACCACAAGAGACCCTTCGGAAATTAGTCCGGCAATTCGGTCGCGGTGCGCCGAAGTGTATTTTGAACCTTTGGATCAAGATGATATTAAAGAAATCGTAATACGTTCTGCTTCTCGAATCAAAGCGAATATTGGTCCGGAAATACCCGAGTTGATCAGCGATTATACCATCGAAGGACGTAAAGCAGCTGGAATCTTAGCGGATGCTTTTGGATTGGCGTTATATAAAAATAAAGTCGCTGAAAAAGATCCGGGGGAAGTTCAAATCCGTAAGGATGATTTATTAGAAGTCTTCCAAGTAAGCCGTTTATCCCCTTATTTGATCGTGAAAGCATCCGAAACGCAGGAAATCGGCAAGATCTTTGGGCTTGGCGTAAGTGGTTTCGTAGGATCAATTCTGGAAATTGAGGCTGTTTGCTTTCCGGCAAGCGAGAAAGGGAAAGGCAGACTTCGCTTCAATGACACGGCCGGCAGTATGGCGAAAGATTCGGTATTTAATGCCGCTTCGGTTGTAAGGTTGGTTACCGGTATGGATATGGCTGATTATGATGTCCACGTCAATGTAATTGGCGGAGGTAAAATTGACGGTCCGTCAGCAGGCGTAGCCATAACTTTAGCGATCATCAGTTGTATTACCGGGCGCTCGATCCCGCAGGACGTCGCAGTAACCGGAGAGGTTTCCATACAAGGCAAGGTGAAGGCGGTTGGGGGAGTTATTGAAAAAATATATGGAGCCAGACAAGCTGGTATTCGACGGGTTTTCGTACCCAAAGAAAATGAAAAAGATGTTCCTGCCAATTTAATAGATATTCAAGTGATCCCTGTACAAACGGTACAAGAAATTGTCGAAAGTGTACTCAAAAGAGAGGCCGTCGAGAAAGTATTGTAAAATTAAAAGATATACAGTATATAACATTGTTGACTAAACAAACTGTTATATATCGTATATCTTTATCACTAAATTCACCTATGCAGCTGTCTTTAAAAGGTACTTGATGAGATTAATTCAGCCCGGCTTTCCCTAGAATAATGAGGTGAGCTGGGATTATCTTTTAAAGTAACCCAATACTCTGAGCCAATCAGCACTTTGGCTGACCAGCACTCTAGGGTAACCGGCACTTTAGGGCAACCAAGCAATCACTGCTTTTTGGTGTTTAGTTCGCAGTTTTCCGGCTAGCCGTGCATTTTGGCAATCGACGAAATAAAAATAGCCATTGTTTTGTATCGCCAGAATGGAGCCATCAGGGCTATAATAGGCGGTCTGCGAAAAAGTATTCGCACTCGAGAGTGGAAGCGAAAAAACCGGCTTCTTTTGTTCCGGGTTCAGTAAATACCAGATAGTATCAGTTTCTACGACTATCAATTTTTTATCGGGCGTAAAATGAATTCCGAAAGATTTTCCCATATTGAACTTACAGGAAGAAATTTGAAGCCCGGTACTCAAATCAACACCATTGACCTCGCTTCTGGTGGCAAGAGTGTATAAACGGTTACGATCATCAGTCATCAGGAACCGATTATTAGTGGATACAAAATTGGCGCTGTCGTCGAGGGGGGGTATCATGCCCATAACAGGCGGCAGTTTTTGAGGAAATAACCCGGAAATACCTATTCCGCCAAACAAAGAGGAACTGATCTTGAATTTGAATTGAAGCTTACCGGTAGTCAGATCGATTTTGTCAATATAGTTACTGTTTTCAGCAGTGACATAACCTTCGCTTTTGTCGTCATTGAGTAATAAGTTCTTAATTTCCAAATCATAGGAAAAATGATTGAGAATTTTTCCGTCTACAGAATGTATGATATAAAAATTATGACGGCCATATAAACCGATGTTGCCATCCTTTACCGGGGTCAATTGTACAATATCCGTGGGAAGTTTAAGTTCCGAACGCAGGGTACCATCACTGAACTGGGCAAAAGTACTTTGCGACACATTACTGTCAATCGTATCACAGCTTGCTACATAAAATGTATCCGTTATGTTTTGATCTTGAACGACAACGATCGGGGAATAGCCCAGAGAGGTTATTTGCTCCTGACCGGTTTTGATATCGATCCAATGTAAAGAAGCATTGACAGGTTTATCTAAACGTTCAATTGGGAACGCCGAAGAGTATCGGGAGGGATTTCCAAAACCACTACAAGCAACCAGGATTTTATGCTCGTTGATAAAATAGATTCCACCGGGATTTGCCGATACGGGGTAGGACTGCATGGTCCGGAGATTGAGATCGATTATTAGGCATTGAGCAGGAATACTTTTATCACTGGAAGCGAGAACCGTCAGTGCCAATAGACTCCAATCAGAATTGAATTGATAAGATGTCGGGATGGAGTTTATTTCAAAATAAGTCTCAGTACCGCTTTTCAAATCAACAAGGGTAACAGTGGCCTTGAATTTGTTTAATGAATTAGCGGTTTTATTTTGAGTAATTATAATCCAGGTTGAAGAGGCTTTTAAAAAATAATTCTGAACCACCAGTCCCGGTAAGTTAATTTTTTGTCCGGTGGGATGAAGATTGGAATCTAGAATAAATAATACCCCCGGAGTACTAACATTGCCTAATAAATTTTTAGAGCCGTTGCAAAGTAATCCATACCCTTTTCCATCGGGGAGAGGTTTCAATACATTCGGACCAGGCCCGGCTTTAAAAGAATACAATGGTTCAAAATCCGAACCCACAATAGTGACTTGGTTTGAAAGTTGGTCCATAATTAAAAAGTTGGTTGAAGCAGCCTGGGAGTTTAGGGGCACCAGAAATAGCAAGATCCCAATAATCAAGATATAACGTTTCATTATTGTTTCTCCTCATATTTATTATGTGTAATTTGTTCGGTAATAAATTTATTTTCCCTGCCGCCCCAATAGAAGGTTCCGATTGATATTTGTTTCATTTCTTAATTAGACAATCATGGAGGTTCAAAATGAGCATTGGTAATGGAATCATTGACCGGATACCCCCGCAAAATATCGATGCCGAAAGGTCAACTTTAGGCTCGATGTTACTGGAGAAAGAAGCAATTGAGAAAGGGATTGAAATACTTAAGGCTGAAGATTTTTATCGGGAAGCTCACCGGGTTATTTTTGAAGTCATCGTTCATTTATCGAATAAAGGTGAACCCATTGATATTATTACGGTATCTGAGGAATTAACCCGCCGCAATATGCTGGATAAAGTCGGTGGTATTCCCTATTTGACTGCTCTTGCAAATGCCGTTCCCACTGCGGCCAATATTGAGTATTATTCAAGGATTGTAGGGGAAAAATCCTTACTGCGCTCCATTATAACGGTTGCTTCCAATATCATCAGTATGGGATATGAGGGTGCGGAAGAAGTCAATGTAATAATGGATGAAGCTGAAAAACAAATCTTTCAGGTAACCCAGCGACGGAATACAAAAGGATTCGTGAGCTTGCGGAATATCTTAATTGAAACGTTTGAACGGATTGAAATGCTCTATGAATCAAAGGGGGGCGTCACCGGACTTCCGACTGGATTTACCGATTTAAACCGAATGACGGCTGGACTACAACCCTCCGATCTCATTATATTGGCAGCCAGGCCCAGTATGGGGAAGACGACTTTCGCATTAAATATCGCCCAATCAGCCGCAGTTGATCAAAAAATACCGGTTATTGTTTTTAGTTTGGAAATGTCCAAAGAACAACTGGCGCTGAAATTATTATGTTCAGAAGCTGGAGTCGATAATCAGAGAATTCGGACCGGTACTTTAATGGACAGCGACTGGCCCCGTTTGTCGCATGCCCTTGGAAGCTTATCGGAGGCCGCTATGTTTATCGACGATACACCAGGAGTTACGGCTTTGGATATTCGTGCCAAAGCCCGCCGTATTAAGGCAGAACATGGTTTGGGACTTATTGTGATCGACTATTTACAATTGATGCAGAGTAATGGTAAGGGCCGTAGTGAAAACCGCCAGCAGGAAGTATCGGATATCTCCCGTACCTTAAAAGCCCTTGCCAGAGAATTGCATGTTCCGGTCATTGCATTATCCCAGTTGTCACGGGCAGTCGAACAACGTACGGATAAACGTCCTAACCTTTCAGATCTCCGGGAATCCGGTTCTTTGGAACAAGACGCAGATTTAGTCGCTTTTCTTTACCGTGAAGATTATTATAATCCGGAGACGGATAAGAAAAATATCACCGAATTAATTATTGCCAAACAAAGAAATGGTCCGGTAGGAACGGTTGATTTATTATTTCAAAAGGAGTTTAGTAAATTTGTAGGTTTGGAAAAATTTCGTAAGCCTTAAATTGTTATGATTGGTTTAAATTTTTAAAATGAGAGTGGGATTTTAATGTAAAAAGCAGGAATTTGCCATAAAATACCGTAATCTATTAGGAGAAATTACTAAAACAAGGAGGTATTTATATGTTTTCGGTATTCCTGGTAATTTTGGGTATTGCTGTTGTTACGGGCGGTATTCTTTATGGAGTTAATTTTTGGTTGGCCAAGAAAAATGGTGAAGTTATTGCCAAACGTTATATTTTGTCAATTTCAACGTTGGTTCTGATTTACCTCGTACTATTTACTGTAATGTTTTTGGTTTCCAACAATAAAATTACAGCCGCCAATAATGCCGCTAAAGTGAAAATCGCAGAAATGAAGTCGGTACAACAGGCGGAAATCAACCGGATCCGCTCCTTTTATGCGAAAGAAATGGCTTTAGCAGATTGGAAAAATAAAGTTTTCGGCACCACACGAGAGATGCAAAAGGCTTTGGAAAAAGCGAAAGGGGACTATAAACTTTCGGATCAGGAAGTCCGTACTTGGAAAGGGTTGGCCGAAAATAACACGCTGGAAAAATTAATTCCGAAGGACAATTCCAAGGAAATTTTAAATGAGTTTCAGGGTCGACTCCGGAATAGCTTAGGAGATATCAAATCTGGGCATACTCTAATGACTTCCGATATCCGGATGTTAACAGATAACATCAACGCCATCCGTTTCGTCGGCAAGGAATATGAGAAGGTATTGGATTCGTTTAAAGATTTATACGAAACGATTAACAGCAATAATGCCGGTGGTGATATGCCATTACCGAAGCAAAAAAGATTTCTAGGTTTTGCAGTGAAGTCAAAAGAGTATAATCAATTGGTTCAACAATACTATGAATCAAAAGGAAATTCCAAAGCCACCGCTGAGATAGCCGTCAAATTGAAAGATACCATTGATAAAGCTGAAGAGCAGTATAAACAGATTAACCAGAAATTTGAAAGCAACCTGTCTTTCATACAATCCAATGCTGACTCGGTTTCCTATAATTCCGAGAAATTGCAAAAATTGATTGAAGCAGCGATGAGTACGGTTAATGTAATTAAAGAGGCGGATAGTGGTACAAATATAAAAGTAAATACCAATAAAAAGAACTAATTTCGAGGATTCCGTAAGGGGCTGTCTCAAAAGGAAGATTATCGATCGAGATATACGATAGATAAATGTTTGATTATTCAACGCAGCTATATATTGTATATCTTATTGATTTTAAGTTATTTTTGAGACAGCCCATTTTGAATTGAATAAATCCGGGATGTTTCTTGACTTTGGACATTAATTGGTATATATTTTAATTATTACAACGGTTATACTGAATAAAAAAAGACGAAGGATGCACTCGTTGGATAGAAAGTTAATTGGTTTGCTTATAGGAGTATTACTGTAAAGACTTAGCGATCACACGATTGTCAGGTCTTTTTTATTATTAGTCTAGACATTTTAGGGAGGATTTTTTCTTTGCACGTAATCATTTTACTTATACTAGTTGGCATGAATGCCTTTTTTGCCGCTTCAGAGATTGCCATCATTTCAGTTAATGCTGTTAAAATTCGTAAGAAGGCAGAGGAAGGGGACGAGAAGGCTAAATTTCTTCAAAATTTGATTGGTGAACCCAGTAAATTTTTGGCAACAATCCAGGTGGGTGTGACTTTAGCGGGATTACTGGCTAGTGCAGTGGCAGCTGAAGGTTTTGCGGATCAATTGACCTTATGGATTAAAGGATTGGGTTGGCCTTTAGAACTATCTGTTATTAAATTTGCGGCAGTCATTTTGATTACAATTATTTTGTCCTATTTTCAGCTGGTCTTGGGAGAATTGGTTCCCAAACGCCTGGCAATGCAAAAGCCGGAACAGATTTCCCGGTTTGCCGTAAAGCCTATTTATATTCTTTCAAAAATCACCGCACCGTTTGTGAAATTCTTAAGTATCTCCACAAACTTTGTCATTAAGCTTTTTGGTGGTAACCCTGCTGTGCATGAAGAAAAAATCTCCGAAGAGGAAATCCGTTTGATGGTTGAGGTTGGTCAGGAAAAAGGGGTTATTCAGACAACCGAAAAAGAGATGATTAATAATATTTTCGAATTTGATAATACTACGGTCTCGGAAGTAATGACTCATCGGACCGATGTATATGCTTTATCATTGGATGCCAGTTTAGATGAAGTCATTGATTTATTGGTTTGTCAAAAGTTTTCGAGAATGCCGGTATATGATGAAAATATCGATAGTATTGTCGGTATTTTGCATGTTCAGGACTTGATCCCCGTATTAAAAGATACAAATCAGACGGATTTTTCTTTGAAAAAAATTATCCGGGATGTTTATTTTGTGCCTTCTTCCAAAAAAACCGATGATCTTTTTAAGGAACTTCAGAAGAATAAAATTCATATGGCCATAGTAATTGACGAATACGGTGGTACTGCCGGGATTATTACCATCGAAGATTTGATTGAAGAGATAGTCGGCAATATCTTTGATGAACATGATGAAGAAACTAAGGAAATCGAGCGAGTCGATAATTCGACTTTAATGGTGGATGGGCATGTCGGTTTGGGTATCATCAATGATTTGCTGGATATAAAACTCCCGGAGGGTGACTATGACACTTTGGCCGGTTTTGTCGTTGCACAATTGGGACGAATTCCAAGTGAAGATGAAAAACCAATCGTGGAATATCGTAATATCGTCTTTCAAGTCGAAGTCGTTGAAGAGCGTAGAATTGCCAAAGTGAGAATTGTGAAAACATAAATTCCAAATATAAAATTGAGAATATCGGTAATTAATCGTATTTCCGTGATATCAAGAATTAAGAATCTCCCTTTCTCAGGCTGTTTACAGGGAAAGGGAGATTGGCAGTACTAAAAGTTTATTTTCTTTTTATAAAAATTCAAGATTTTGCCGTTCTACCCATCCCCGCTTACCATCCTGTCTTCGGATTAATAACCAATTTCCTTTGACCGAGCTGACAATAACCCGGCTTCCTTCGTCCAGATTGAAATAGGAAGTTCCTTCAGGTTTTGGTTCGCTCAGCACGGGAGCGTTTCCTTTAATGGCTACGGCTTGTGTTTGGTGCTGATCCAAAAATGTAATCGTCGTCATGAAAACGAAAACCAATAAAAAGCAGGAAATAATGTAGAGCGAGGTTTTATACCATAAACCGGCTTTTCCGTAATCCTTTGTAACCCGGGCCGGGAAGAGTATCCAAACAATGATTAGCAAAATCAAGATATACAAACAAATTGAGCAACCTAAGGCTAACCAATTCAGAGGAACCCAATGTGTTATTGAAGAGTAAAACACACGGCCCCAGTTGATTTCACCTTCATTGACCCCTTGCAAGGCCAAATTTAGATTGGTTTGTAAGCCTTTATCATAAGGGATGAAACGCCGGGCTTTTTCATAATTTAATATAGCCAGTCCCTTCTGATTCAGTTTCAAATACGCATTCCCTAAATTAAAATAGATAGTCCCGTTTTCTTTACCCGTGGCAATGACTTTCCCGTAAATTTCTGCGGCATTGCCATAGTCACCTTTTTCATAAAGCTGATTGGCTTGTAGAAAAAGAGCTGTATCATTAGATATCGACAGCCGGGATTCGGAAGCAAAGCTAAGGCTAAAACTGCCTAACACCAATAGGGTAAATAGGAAGCATAACTTGATTTTTTTGAATGTCATCTGCTTTTCTCCTCTGCTAAGAGATAAAGGTTCAAAGGCCCGGTTAACCGGGCGTATCGATTGTAATAAGTTACTTCGGGCTAGTGGGTTTCATCAAAAGAAGCTAAAATATTTTTGATTTTCTCCGTAAGCGCTATGGTTTCTTCCTTTGTAAAATTCAAATGGGCGAAACGGTGAGAATCGTATTGTTCAAAAAAATATTGAATGTCTTGTAAGATGTTAGAACGAATTCCCTTATCAGTAAGTTTATTGACCACAGATCCAGTCATACCTGCAGCGGCAAGTTCAAATCTTTCAGCCAGGAACTCCCGGATGATTTGATGTAACTGCTCAGGAATCTCATCAAAAAGGCCTTCTTCGGACAAGAGTTGGACTGAAGCCATTTGTTCCTTGGCCATATTATTGGAACGAATGGCCCGGGCACGGGGGGAATCCGACTTCATGAATTCGACATGCCTGCGGTAAATGATTGTTCCAAGTAGCAACAACAGAGGTAGAAGTTGTAAAATCCAAAAGCGGGGGTCTTTCAGCCATTGCCATCCCATCGAGTATAATATTCCAAGTTCTTTCCGAATAGAAATCATTTTTGATTGAGTCGGGTTTTGGGTAGTCGGATCGTGCAGATCATTTTTAAATCCCGGATTGTCCTTAACGGAAATAGAGAGGGAAGGGGCTGCAATTTGTTGGTATTTTCCGGTATTGGGATTAAAATAAACAAAAGTAAACGGGCCGACTTTTTTGACCTGTTTTTCCACAGGAATCACGATTTGTTCAAATGTAACTTTGCTTGCAGTGGATAGATCGGATTTTCTTAAAGGGCTATAAGCTTTAAAACCTTTAGAGTTTTCCCAAAAAGGCGCTGATATAACCTGGAGGTTGCCGGATCCCGAGAGAACCATCCGAATGGTAACTGGTTCACCTAATTTTACCCGGGGCGGGTTAGCGGAAACACTTAGTTGAAAATTACCGACCCCACCCGAAAAATGATCCGGTCTGCCCTGAATTGGCACGTTGGAGACCTTTACCCTGACTTGCTGTGCAGTTATATCCATTGTCCGTTTTTTGCCGGTTGTCGTTGGGAGATAGAGAGTAGTAGTGATGGGGCCGAGTTTAAAGGAGCCTGTTTGTAAAGGACTAAGCAAACATGGAAATTTTATCACTTGATAAGAACGGCCGTTAATTCGCAATTTCTGTTGAGAGGAATTACCGGCTGAATCCAGTATAAATTCAGGTTGATGCAATATCGGCGGATCTACATTGTTGACCACAATATTACCGACATAAAGGGTAACTGTAACCGGGACCCGTTCGCCGATATAGAAGTGGCTCTTCGGCAACGAGTATTCTAAATAGAGCGGCCCCTCAACTTGAGGAAGTTCAAGGGAGCCCAAATTTTGTTCGACCAAATCACTCACGGTCAAGGTGTTTTGGGATTCTGCGCCCAAGGCTCCTTGGGGAGCATTCCAGAAGCAAAAGGAAATACAAAGTAAGATACAATACATTAGCCATTTTTTGTGTTTCAAGTTAGTCGTCTTCATTTTGGTTCCTTCCTACTTTGGGGTTATAGTGTCAACCTCACCGGATTTGAACCGGGTGAAATTGGGTCTACCAATCCTTACCGTTTGGAGGATTCGTATCAGGAATCAGTTTGGCTTTGAACTGCTCGGAATTTTGAGTATTTTGGAGCATATCGTTGGCTTCCTGTTGGGGATCTTGTTTGGTTTGCGGTTTATTTACCATTTGCTGTAAATGAATCACAGCCAATTCATAATTGTACTTGGCTGATTGATCAGAAGGACTTGCCAAAAGTGCTTTCTTATAATTTTGGACAGCGGCGGTAAATAATTTTACGGCTGTCTGGCTATCGACGCCATCGCGGGAAGCAGACTTGTAATAGGCATTTCCCAAATGATAATAGTAAGTGTCGGCATTTTTAAATTGCGGAACTGTGGTCGCAGATAATGTTTTTTCTTTGGGAACACACTTTGTAAAGTTGATGATAGAACGCTCATAAAGGCCTTCCTGGTAATAACAGAGACCTAAATTATGAGTGATAATCTTGGATTTGGGAAGATCAACGGCTAAGTTCTCATAGGCATCTTCTGCTTTTTCAAAATTACGATTTGTAAATAATTCGTTAGCGTGTGATACTCGGATTGATTGTCCCCAAACCGTATATATCATTGTTGCGATTCCAGCAATAAGGAAAAATCCTGTTAAAACAAAAATTAGATTTTTTTTAGACATTAAGGAGCCTCCTCCTTTACGGATGAGATACGTTGCTTGAAGAAAGGGCGGATTAGATTTTTGGTTAAGCCAGTCCACTTGGTTCCTAAAGCCAGTTCAAAAAGAAAACAAAAAAAAGCCAAAATCAATGGTATCTGGTATCGTTCGATATATTGCTTTTGTTTTTGACCGGTCAGGGCAGTTCGGTAATACTTTAATAATTGCCGACGGTAAAGTTGTTCCAAACCTAAAGATATGCCTTCAGCCTTAATATAGGATCCCTTACCTGCCAAAGCTATATTTTGCAAAAGTCTTTCGTTTAAAGATGTAATCACCTGTTTTCCGTCGCTGTCTTTTATATAGGTTAACTGGCCATTAGCATCTTTGATTTGAATCGGAACCCCCTTGGAACTACCGATGCCGATTGTGTAAATTGAGATACCTTCCTTGGCGGCATTTTGGGCTTCGTTCACCGGATCACCGTCGTGGTCTTCGCCATCAGTTATTAATATGAGAATTTTAGTTCCGATAGCCGTTTTAAAAGCCTTCCGGGCATTGGTTATTGCTGTATGAATGGCAGTCCCGCCACGGGAAATGCTTTGAATGTTTAAACTGTCAATGGTAAGATTAAATGCTCCATAGTCCATAGTGAGAGGGCATTGTAAAAAGCTGTCCCCGGCGAATGCGATTAAGCCAATTCGATTACCCGGAATTTTGCCAACAAAATCCTTTATAGCGAGTTTGGCCCTATCGAAGCGATTGGGCTCCACGTCACAGGCCAGCATACTTTTGGAAGTATCAAGCGCCATGATGATTTCCAAGCCTTTGCTTTTCGACTGCTGCCATTGATAGCCCCATTGGGGTCCGGACATGGCCAAAATCAAAAAGAAAAGGCCGCATAAGCGGAAAATCCATTTTTGATACCGCAATTTGGTCAAAGTCGGATTAACGATTTTGGATAGGCTTTCCGGTGCTGCAAAAGTTTTTAGGTCACGAGAGCATTTGAAGTAAGCTCTGATAAAAAGCAGTATCAATAGAATAGGAACAAATAATAATGGTAAAAAGTAAGGGTTTGCAAATCTCATGGCAGTCTCCTAAAAATGGTGTTGCCTAAAATTGTCTCAAGGGAGAGAAAAACGAATCCGAGTAACAGGAACAAAGGATAAAGCTCTTTATACTCTTGAAATTGAGGCGAGTTTAGGCTGGTTCGTTCCATTTTATTTATTTTTTCAAATATTGCAGTGAGACCTTCGGTATTTGTAGCTGGGAAATAGCGGCCCCCTGTTTTGGTGGCAATTTGAGTAAGTAAATTTTCATCCAAATCGATCGGAATGTTTTGGTAGGTGCGGCGCCCCATGTCATCCAGTATGGGACAGGGAACCGGCCCACCCTTGGTGCCTGCGCCTATTGTATAAATAACGATTCCTAATGTCTTAGCAACTTTAGCCGCAGCTTCCGGAGTCACTTGACCGGCGTTATTGACTCCGTCGGTCAACAAAATAACCACTTTACTTTTGGCTTTGGAATCATGTAAACTGTTAACCGAGGTAGCAAGGGCCGATCCAATGGCAGTTCCTTCTTCAATCATTCCGGACTGAACTTCGCCAAGGCGGCTGTTACACCAATCATGATCCCAGGTTAAAGGGGATAAAATATAGGACTTGCCGGAGAAGACAATCAGTCCAATACGATCGTTCGGCCTGCTTGCTAAAAAATCCTTGGCCACTTTTTTGACAACTTCCAGGCGGTTGGTTTGATGTCCGTTCAATTGGAAATCTTCCGCCAACATGCTTGGTGAAACATCAATTGTTAGCATGATATCAACACTATCCCGGCGTTGCAGGGATTGGCTGATACCTAGTTGGGGACGGGCCAAGGCAATGATCACGCATATCAGGCCGATTATGGGAAACCATGGCAAAATCGGAACAATGCGAATCTTCCAACTTGACTTAACAGCCTTAATTTCATCAATCGCGGAATAATGCACCGTATTGAGATAGTTATAACTATCCCAATGACGGCGACCCCTAAAAATTAGCGCCCCAATGAATGGGACCAATACAAGCAGTAAAAGAAGATAAAATGGATTACGGAATATCATGATTGTCGCTCCCTAAAGCGTTGTTTGAGCCGGTGCTGCCGGATCGTCAGATTGTATCGGTATTTCTTTGGTCGTTTCTACCAATTGTTCAATCTGTAGCAATGCCATTTCTGCTTCTTCCTTGGAAGGAGAATGGTTTGCGAACTTTACCAAGTCGGACTGTTGCATAAAGGATTTTAATAATAATTGCTGTTCCTTATTTAGATAGGTTCCGGTTGTTAGTCGCATTAAAAACTCTTCAGTGGTCATTTCTAAAGCCCGAATGGAATAACGGTTTTCCATGTATTCACGGATGCACTCGCTTAATTCTGAATAAAAGACTTTATAACCAGCCTCGTCGGTGAGTTCAATCGTTTTTAAGTTTGCCAAGCGCCGTAAAGCAATAATGTGAGCAGGCTCTGTAATGGCTTCGGAGATAGTTTGCGATTGAATAAAGGAACGACGGTAATAATGAAGAAGCAGTCCGAGACAGCTCAAAATAAAGGCGCCTAATAGAAACCATTTGATCATGGAATAACGGGGTTCCAATGCCAAAGGAGATTGAATGCCTTTAATGTTGAACGTCAATAACTCCGCTTCAGATATTCCTTTTGGCAAAACTGAAGAAAGTGTCACCGTTACGGGAGCGGTTTTTATTTTACCTTGTTGACGGGAAGACTTTTTATAGGGCAAATTAAGAGCCGGTATTTTATATCGGCCCACATTCCAGCCGGCCACTACATAACGAGTCGTTTGCCGGATACCTTCTGGAAATGTCTCGGTTTTAAATGTTTCTTTATTTTTGAGTTCCAGGCCTCCGGATGTTTTTTCGTCAATCTCAGGGATTTGGAATGAAATCCCTTTCCGCGCCTCTACAGTCAAAATGAACGGAATAGAGTCGCCGACATGAAAACGCCCATCATTTTCGATGTGGAAACTGACCCGGATGTTTTCGTCCGGTTTGAGTCCAAGCGGTTTGGAACGGCTACAGCCAGCCACAACTGTCAGAACGATGAAAACTGCTATGAGCCGCAAGTAAAGACCCATTATTTTGTTCGAAGAAAAGCGCTCCATGTTGCCTCCGTGCTAATGATTTCGGTGTTTCCGCTTCATAAAGAACTTTTGGAGCGGTTCGAGATAAGATTTATCAGTAGCTATTTCGATAATATCAATTTTACCGGACTTAAAGATTTGGGCATTTTGTTTGATACGGGCCAAAGCGTTTCGACGGAATTCTTCCCGGGAGTTTTTCGATGAAGTATCAAATAAAATCTTCTCTCCGGTTTCATTATCCTCGAATTCCACGATTCCGATTTCGGGAAAATCAGTTTCCCGCGGGTCGGTTATATTCACAGCCACGAGGTCATGGCGACTGGCAATGCTCTTGAGAGATTTTTCAAAATCATGATCGCGAAAGTCCGAAATCAAAAAAATGATACTACGGCGCTTAAGAACTTTATTCACAAAATTAAGGGCTCCCGTTATGTCAGTTCCGGTACCCGCAGCTTGAAAGCCTAGAATTTCCCGGATGACCCTTAAAACATGAAGACGTCCGTTTTGAGGAGGAAGATACTTTTCACAAGTATTGCTGAATATCAGTAAACCAACTTTATCATTGTTTTTGATTGCCAGAAATGCAATTAGAGCTGAAATCTCCGCTGCCAGTTCGCTTTTTAAACTATCGGCAGTTCCAAAATGCTGTGAGGGACTGAGATCAACCATTAACATCACTGTTAATTCCCGTTCCTCAATATAGCGTTTTATAAAAGGCGCACCGGCACGCGCCGTGACGTTCCAGTCGATAGCCCGAATGTCATCGCCGGGAATGTATTCACGGACTTCGTTAAACTCGATACCTACGCCTTTAAATGCACTGATGTAACTGCCGGAGATAACCTCATTACTCATATGAGAAATCTTTAATTGAATTCCTTTAATCTTTTTGAGTATTTCTTTTGAGAGCAAGATAGGGCCTCCATTTTTTCAGTGATAGGAGCCAAAGGTCAATTCATTCAAGGAACGGGCACGCCGTCGAAAATCTTTTGAACGATATCTTCCGCAGTAACTTCACTTGCTTCGGCTTCATAAGTGATAATAATGCGGTGCCGTAAAACATCCAGACCGATCATTTTGAGATCGTTAGGGGTGACATAACCCCGGCCTTGCATGAAAGCATAAGCTTTGGCCGCAAGAGTCAGATTGATGGTGGCACGCGGTGAAACCCCATATTGAATATACTCGGTAATGTCAAGTTTATATTTTTCAGGTTCACGGGTAGCGCAGACCAAATCAACAATATATTCCTTCACTTTTGGATCCATATAAACTTTGTCGACAACCTTGCGGACCTCTAAAATCTCTTCCGGTGTAATCACCGGCTCTATATTGGGTGATTCACTTGTATGGGCCATCCGTTCCATAATCAAGAGTTCATCTTCCTTGGTTGGATAGCCGATTTTAAGTTTCAACATAAATCGATCCAACTGGGCTTCCGGAAGGGGATAGGTACCTTGCTGTTCAACTGGATTTTGAGTTGCCAATACCATAAAAGGTTTATCAAGGGGATATGTCGTATCACCTATTGTCACTTGCCGCTCCGCCATTGCTTCCAGGAGAGCGCTTTGAACCTTGGCGGGAGCCCGGTTTATCTCATCTGCCAAAACAATCTGGGCAAAAATAGGTCCCTTTTTGGTCGTAAAATTACCGGATTGCGGGTTATAGATTAAAGTACCCACTAAATCCGAAGGCAATAAATCCGGTGTAAATTGAATCCGTTGAAAATTTGCCTTAACACTGTCTGCCAAGCTTTTTACGGACAAAGTTTTGGCGAGGCCGGGTACACCTTCCAGTAAAACATGGCCATTGGCTAACAAACCAAGCAATAATCCGTCAATCAGTTTTTCCTGACCGACAATAACCTTGCTGACCTGGTTTTTAACCTTTCCAACAAATTCACTACGTGCTTTAACTGCTTCATTGATTGCTGTCAAATTCTCACTCATGCGAATCCACCTTCCCATTGTGTCAGTTTGTATTGATTTTTATTTTTTCGTTACCCAAGCCAATTTTTATAAAGTAATCCAAGTTATCTTCGAGAATTTTAAAATTTTTAAAAAATAATTCGGTTATTTTCCTTTTTTTCCTGCAAGTTTCCAGTAAAAATAGTAAATTTAGGGATGTTTAAAAAGAAAATAAAAAAGAAACAATGGGGGTTATCCTGCTTAACATGGGCCTTTAGGGCCTTTCTGGCACCAAAAAAATCATAACCCTAAAATTTTTTAATTTTCTGTTAATTTTCGGGTTATGATTGATGAATCGTATAATATTAAAATTTATCTTTGTATTGAAATCCTTGATTGAAAGAATTAAAGATTGCCTTTTAAACCGATGGTTTCGGCGACTTTTTGCATGCCTTTGAGGGTTTCGGAGATAATGGCGTCCAATTCCATCCCGAGATTTTTGGCACCATCCTCAATGACTTGGCGATTGACGCCTGCGGCAAAGGCCTTGTCTTTCCATTTCTTTTTGATGGATTTGATCTCCATATCGAGTATGCTTTTACTAGGCCGAACGAGAGCTGCAGCGGTAATCAAGCCAGTTAATTCATCGATAGTATAAAGTACCCATTCCATTTTATGGAGGGGTTTGACATCCACACAAAGTCCCCAACCATGGCTTTCAATCGCCCGGATATAATCTTCAGGCCATTTTTCCTCCGTCAGAATTTGGCGAACTTTTTTGCAATGTTCTTCGGGGTACATTTCATAATCCAAATCGTGGCAAAGCCCAATAATGCCCCATTTTTCAATTTCCCTTTCTCCAAATAATTCGGCAAAATGCCTCATCACTGCCTCAACAGTTAAAGCATGCTTAATGAGGCTTTCATTTTGGTTGTATTTTTTTAAAAGTTCATAAGCCTGAGGACGGGTAGGTACAAACTGAGACATGGCATAATCCTTCCTTTAATTTTAAATTTTAATAGTTATTATCGGTAATTATAGTTTTTCCTGCCAAGCCATAAAAAAACTTTAATATGCCGTTAAAGAAGGTATGTTAGCCATAATTGGATGGAATATTTTCTAAATACTAGTAGAGCGTATCGTAAATAAATGGCAATCAGAAATGGGGAAGATATGCTCTACTTGAGTAAAACGTTCACAATTATTGTGTAGTTATTTATTTAGAGAACGTTTTACTAGTTTTGATTCGATGCTTGATATATAATGAAAATGACACCGGAAAGGGAAAAGAGGGCCTTTTGGAACGTAAAATTTTACATGTTGATATGGACGCTTTTTTTGCTGCCGTTGAGCAACATGATAACCCAAGCTTTCAAGGGAAGCCGGTTATAGTCGGCGCTGATCCACGGGGGCGAGGCGTTGTTTCTACTTGTTCTTATGAGGCGAGGAAATATGGAGTCCATTCAGCCCAACCGATTAAGGAAGCCCACCGTCTTTGCCCGCAAGGAATTTTTCTGCCGGTTCGGGGTAGTCGTTATGCCGAGGTATCCCGTAGCATCATGCAGCTATTATCGGCATATACCCCGCTTATTGAACCGCTTTCGCTGGATGAGGCTTTTTTGGATTTAACCGCATCCCAAAAAATGTTTGGACCTGCAGAGTCCATTGGAAAACAGATTGTCAAGGAAATTCAAAATCAAACCGGTCTTTCGGCTTCTGTAGGAATTGCTCCCAATAAATTTCTGGCAAAACTGGCCTCCGATCTGCGAAAACCCCATGGATTTGTGGTGATCACTCCAGAAAATGTCAATGATATTTTGGAAAATCTTAGCGTTGAAAAACTTTGGGGAGTGGGTCCCAAAACTGCAGAAGTATTGTATGGAATGGGAATTAAAACCATTGGAATGCTTCGCCAATTGAATCCTCAGGCGCTTGAAGATAGTTTGGGAGAAATCGGCTTACAGCTTTTTCAATTGGCATACGGTCGCGATGAGCGCCAGGTTTCTCCAAGTGAACCGGTAAAGAGTGTCGGTCATGAAATTACCTTTCAGGCCGATACGGAGGATAACAGTTTTTTGGCCGGAGTGTTGCTCTGGTTATGCGACCAAGTGGCCCGCAGACTTCGGCAAAATAGTCTTAAAGGTAGAGTGATTACCATAAAGCTTCGAGATTGCAATTTTAAAACCCTTACTAAAAGAATCACCTTAGAAGACCCGACTGACTTTGAAGAAACGATCTATCAAGAAGCCTTAAAGCTTTTTCAAATGATACCTCGCACGGGTATGAAGATCCGGCTGATCGGTGTGAGCGTGAGTGACTTTGAAAACAAAAGCTCGATGCAATTGGGCCTGTTTGATTCAGAACCTCAAACCGCCCCAAAAGATTTGTCAAAATTGCATCATGCACTTGATCAATTGAAGGATCGTTTTGGTGAAAAGATTATTACCAAGGGAACAATCTTACAAATCCAAACTCGAGTAGGAGAGAAACGTGATCCTCATGAACCCTGAAACATTAAGAAAGTTTCAGGATAATCGGCTGTGGGATGGCAACCCCGGGCAAGAGTCATTTCAAATCCTGAAGATTCATTTATTTCTCTTATTTAACCTTCTTTTGATTATTGGATGCAGTCTTATTTTTACAAAGCAAATAGTCCTCGGAAGTATAATTCTGGAAATTGGAATTCTGCTGTTTACCGTCGGCTGGACCGGACTACAGAAAATGGATTATCGTGAAATTTTCAAATTAAGAGTGCCGGGGTTTAGCAATATTGGGGTAACACTGATTATAGTGACTTGCGGTATTTATGTGGCCTCTTTTATTGACTTATTATTTCGCTATTATCTTCAAAGCTGGGGAAAAATTATCGAGCCGGGGATTGCGAGACCTCAAAGCGATTGGGAGTTTTTATTTTCATTGTTAGCTGTTGTCATTTTACCGGCTTTCGCCGAAGAAATGCTTTTCAGAGGGTTTATTCTCCAAAATTACCGAAGATTTTTAGGAAATGGTCAAGCGATCTTTTTAAGCGCGCTTTTGTTTGGGATTGCACATCTTAGTATTGAAAATTTCTGGGGTCCGTTCATATTAGGAATTATTTGCGGTTGGTTAGTTTGTTTATTTGATACAATCATTGTGGCCTGCCTTGCCCATTTATTGAATAATGGATTAATGTTTTTATTAGCTTGCCTGATACCGGATTTTGGAAGTCCGAAAGCGATAAGTAATAGCGATATAGTCATTCAAATTCCCGCTTTTATAATCTCCAGCATGATCATTTTGATTCTCGTTTTGCGATATCACGAAAAAATTCCGAAAAAGTCTATCAAACCAGGCATGTTCCTGACAGTTTTAGGTCATTGGACTACCTGGCTTTTATTATTAATCTTTTTTGCTTTTGCTGTGATTGAACTCGTCATGATGAAAACTAGATCCCCGGTTTAAGCAGGATAGTCCAAAATTTATTTTTCAACCTACTTGCGGACATAATAATGCCGCTCCGTGTTCAGCAAAAGCGGGGCGGCCATTTTTTGTCATAAACGGGCCACTTATTGAAAAGTGCCTATTACGGTAATACCGGCTTTGACTTTGTCATTTTTTTTCACATTCACCTGGACAGTACTGGGGAAAACAATTTCCGTGCAAGACCCAAATTTAATCAGTCCAAAGATTTCTCCCTGATCCAGCACATCACCGACTTTGCTTCGGCAAACCACTCTTCTGGCGAGAATCCCGGCAATTTGATGCACTAGAATTTTCGATTGATCACTTTCCACGCCGATGGTATTCCGCTCATTGACAAGTCCGGCTTCTTCTTTATAAGCCGGCAGGAATTTGCCTTCGGTGTATTTCAGATACACAACTTTACCTGAAATTGGACTACGGTTGATATGAACATTGAGCACGGAAAGAAAGATGGTGACTTTTTTTACCCGGGAATGAAAAAATTCCTGATCCTCGTATTCGGTGATTGCCATTACCTGACCATCCGCAGGTGACAATATGTGGAGAGGATTATGAATAACATTACGTACCGGATTACGAAAGAAAAACAATACAAAAATTAATAATGCCAATGGAACTAATGCTACATAAGGAAAGAAATAACCGATTCCAATAACCAGAATCAACAATATAACGGCATAAGGTATAACTTCTTTTGCAAAACGGATTTTAATCGTTACCACTCCTTCGGATGTTTAAAATTGTCCAATAAGTTACAGGTTGTTTTGAACGGGTTTGTTTCGCTTAAAGGATAATTTCTTAATCTTTAGTGGCACATTCATCGTTACCGTTAAAAACGCCGCAATGAAAGGCATAAGATTGGGAAAAACAAAGAAACTGAGCGGAATCAATAAACCATTCAAGGTAATCGGAGTTCCGCGAAAATAGCCATCAAATTTGGTGACATTAAATTTGGCCAGGCGTAAAATACCGGAAGCTACGATCAAGATAAAAAGCATTAATGTAATAACATTGGGGGTAATAGTCGCGATAAGAAAGCCAGGCGCTATACCAAAAGAAACTAAATCACAAAGAGAATCGATTTCTCTGCCAAAATCGGAAGAGGAATGAAATCGTCGGGCACAAAATCCATCCAATCCATCGGTACAGAAAGCAGCTATCATCAGGATGCAGGCAATGTTATAAATTTGAAGATAAGCATAATAAATGGCCAAAATTCCAAGACTTGCATTGAGTAAGCTAACAATGACCGCAAGAGAAGATTTGATTTTTTTAATAGTCTTTTGCATGAAGCACCTTTTCCAAAATTTATTTATTTCTTCGCCGTACAAAATCGTTAACTCTCAAATTCTAATTATACCATCATTAGTTACTAAATTTAAACAAAAATTTTAATAGGAATTTTTTATAGTGACTCCTATAATTAATCGGCCCGTTTGGCATCTGAATCAATACTTTTTTTGAGTTCTCAAATTTTTTAAGCAGGGTTCCTGATTTTGTTTTATCTTTAGGTAAAAATATACTTTTTACAATAATTTCCTTATCATCAACTGAATCATCATATGCTCAAAATATCCGCACGATTATGAAAAATGTAGTTTCTGGCTAATCCACCTGTCTGGAAAATAGTTTTTGAGTTTTTTAGTTTGGCTGTAAAACATAAACTGGTGAATATTCAAAAATCCCTTTTGGAATCCTACTTAGGATAATCCTTATGGGGGCTTACAAATGAAGAAACTTATAATAATGGTCGCAAGTTTTATACTGTTGTTGCTAGGGAGTGTTATTCCTTGTCGTGGAGAGAATCCTTGGCTGATACGGATTAATCTTCCGGAATTCAAACTGTATTTATACCGTGGTGAGGTTTTGTATCAGAAATTTGATGTAGCTGTCGGAAAGCAAGATACTCCTTCACCATTGGGAGATTTTTGGATCATCAATAAAGTGCTCGACCCAACCTGGTATCCATCGGATGGGAGATCACCGGTTCCACCCGGCCGGAACAACCCCCTTGGAAGATATTGGATGGGACTAAATGTCGAAGGTTATGGAATTCATGGTAATTCAGCCTCGTGGTCGATTGGTACCCCAGCGTCATTAGGATGTTTTCGCCTCCCCAATAATGATATTAAAAAACTTTTTGAGATAGTCCCGATAGGAACCCCGGTTCAGATTGTTTATGAGATCGTTCATGCATCCGTTGATCAAAAGAATACAGCTTGGCTTGAGGCTTTTCCCGACATCTATAAATGGAATAATCTAGAGACGGAAAGCAGTAGAGTCTTGCGTGAATTGGGATGGATTTACGAACCCCATTGGAAGGCCCTATCAGAACTTTTGCAGGCTAAAAGGCCTTTAAAAGTTGAAGTTCCGAGAGTTATCAAATTTAGCGGGGAAACTATCGATATTGATGGTTTCTATTGGCGGCAAAATGTCTATATTTCCCAAAAATCCATGGAAACTTTATCGATTTTATCCCAGAAGGCCGATATGGGAAAACCCGACAATGATTCTTTTATGGGTTACCGTAAGTTGGATTTAAATCGCAGGACGAGGGAAAGTCCGCGGTATATTTGGGACGGTGAAGCGAATACCCTACGGATTATTCGGCCTAAAGTTTTGCTCAATGGGGTTGAATTAAGTAAATCAGCATGCTGGGGAAAAGAGAAAGGGGTCCAGATTGATTTAAAAGCGGTGGCCTCCGCGCTGGGGGCTGGATTTTCCTGGGATAATGTTTCCGGAGCATTTATATGTGAAGGTATTATGATAGGAGGAGAAGCCAGGAACGGCGGATTCTGGGTTTCTCCTGAAGTTTTGACCCAAATTTGGGGAGATATGCGGTATCACTTTGAATCGAGTAACGCTACGGTAGAGTTATCGATCGAATAGTTTGATCTTAAACAGGAAGAAAGAGCTGGGTGGCGAATTTCTTAACCATTAAAAAACTACGCCATCTGTTTCGGATAAAGATGTTGAATGGGTATAGCGTGGTAGCTGATAAAATCGGGGTGGTTAGATGAAATATCAAGCCGTACTCTTCGACTTGGACGGTACATTGCTTAATACTCTTGAAGATTTGGCGGACTCCATGAATCGGGTTTTGTCCCGGTTGGGATACGCTACGCATCAGGTAGATAAGTACCGATTTTTTGTAGGGGACGGAATGGAGATGTTAGCCGCCAGAGCGTTGCCCTCTAATTCTTCCCTGGAGGAAATTAAGAAATGCGGTATTGTAATGAGGGAAGAATACGGTAAGCATTGGGGCGATAAAACCCATGCTTATCCAGGGATACCAGAATTATTGACCGGTTTGGCACAACAAAAAATTCAATTCGCTGTATTATCCAATAAGCCGGACCCGTTGACGAAACTCATTATTAAGGAATTACTGCCCGATTGGCATTTTCAGCCGGTTATTGGAGCCAGAGAGGGAGTGCCTAAAAAACCGGATCCTTCCGTAGCGTTGGAGATCGCTTCAACACTCCAGATCGAACCCGAAAAGTTTCTTTATTTAGGAGATACCGATACGGATATGAAGACTGCAACAGCGGCAGGAATGTACCCGGTTGGAGTATTGTGGGGTTTCCGGACTGCTGAAGAATTGCTTGCTTCCGGCGCCAAGACATTGATTCACGAACCGCCGGAATTGTTGAGACTTTTGAAAGAATAAAATATTTTATCTGTGTGGCTCTGTGGCCCATAATTTAGATGTATGGCCACGGAGCCATAGTGAAAAGATATTTTGATTTACAGTTTAAACTATGACTCTTTTCCGGCTGCGGTCTCGGTCCGGTAGAAATTGGCCGCTTCCAACAGAGTTTGTTTAACACGCGCTGTTTCAGGAGATAACAACACATCATAGGTTTGAGGATACCGTAAACGACGATATTCATCCGGAAATTCGGCGAGGTTATTTTGAGCCCTGCTCCGGATTTCTTTTACAGAAATCTGTGAGGCCGTTACTTTGCCTTGAACGACTTGTTTCTCATTCAGTTCGCGGTAGTGGTCGGCTTTAAAAACGATCTCTTTAATCAGGTTATCCCGATCATGGGTAATAATCCGGTTTTGTTGGATGGGTTCACCCTCCAGATAAAGCACATCGGCTAACGGACGGTCTTCGGCATTGTAATAACGAATAATTTTTTTTCGGCCCGGGTCGGTTATTTTTGCACTATTGGCCGAAATTTTAATCTTGGGTTCCCATCCCCGTTCTCCTTCAATTGCCACTAATTTGTAAACGCCGCCCAGGGAAGCGCAATTACTGGAGGTAATTAAGTGGGTCCCGACCCCCCAGGAATTGATTTTTGCGCCCTGCCTTTTCAGCTCGGCGATCAAATCCTCATCCAGTTCATTGGATGCAACGATGAGGGGATTATCAAAACCCTCCTCCTGAAAAAGCCGGTAAGCTTCCTTGGATAATTTTGCCAAATCTCCGGAATCCAGGCGTACAGCACCTCTGCAGGAGAATCCTTGCTCCCGGAGCTCTTTGAATACTTTTACAGCGTTGGGTATACCGCTTTGCAACGGATCATAGGTATCAACCAATAATGTGTTATTATTGGGAAATGCAGTGGCATAGGCACGAAAGGCATCATATTCACTATCAAAGCTCATGACCCAACTATGGGCATGGGTTCCAAGTGTTGGGATATCATATAGTTTTCCGGCCAAAGTATTGGAAGTTCCTATGCAACCGCCAATTACAGCAGCTCTAGCCCCTGATATTCCTCCGTCAGGACCTTGAGCGCGGCGTAAGCCGAATTCCATGACCGGGTCGCCATGCGCGGCATAACAGACTCTGGCTGCTTTGGTTGCCACCAAAGTAGGATAATTGAGGGCATTTAAAAGAAAGGTTTCCAGAAGTTGTAGAACCCCTAAGGGACCTTCAATCCGCAGGATTGGTTCATGGGGAAAAACAACGGTCCCTTCCGGTACAGCCCATAAATCAATATCCAAGTTCAGGTTTTGAAGGTAGTCTAAAAACCCCCGTTCAAAACCTTGTTGCCCCAGGTAGTCCAAATCGCTGGAATTAAATTTAAAGTTTCTGAGGAATTCCAAAACTTGTTCTAAGCCGGCAGATAGAGCAAATCCGTTATGGGGAGGCAACAAGCGAAAGAAGTATTCAAAGCAGGCCCGCTGTTCATGTTTGTGATATTTCCAGAATCCATAAAACATTGTCAGCTCATATAAATCGGTGAGCAGAGCGGAGTCTTCGCGTTTGGACCAATCAACGGCAGTATCCTTATTCATAAGATGTTTTCCACCTCATTAGCGTTAATAATTTGTACACCTGCTTCCTGCATCTCGTCAAGGGCTTTTTTCACCGTCCCGGAAGGATTGTCAACTCCTTTGCAGGCATCTTGAACCAGGTATACTTTTAGTTTTTCCTTTAAGGCATCCAGGGCGGTAAATTTGACGCAATAATCAGTTGCCAGACCGGTGACAAAAACAGTGTCTACGTTAAGCTTATGTAAACTCTGGGCGAGCGGTGTCCCCTGAAAAGCACTATAAGCCTCTTCATCAACCGCTGTCCCTTTTTCAATAATCAGAGCGTTAAGAGTGAATGACAATTCAGGGTGAAAATCAGCACCCCGGGTATTGGCGACACAATGGACCGGCCAGGATTTATCGGTAAACTTTGGGGGATTGCCGAAGCTGATATGGTTTAGGGGATGCCAATCCCGGCTGTAGACAATAATTTCAAATTGAGGTATCAATTCATTGATAATGGGTATTATCTTGTCGCCTTCTTGCACTGCCAAAGCCCCGCCGGGGCAAAAATCGTTTTGAACGTCAATGACTAATAGAGCTGATTTCATATCAGACACCTCACTTTAATATCATATAAAGTTTCTTTGATATAAGTTTAAATATATGAATTCTTTACCGATATTATTAACCCTGCTTTTAACAAAAATATTTGACCCTCTTTTTACTTGGCTCGACACGGAACTGTTTGGATTCAACTCAGGTATACGAACAAACTAACCGTTAAAATACCTGTAATAACGGTTGCAAAGGTATTTTTAGAAAAGTAAGCTGTAAAGCCCGAGGTGATTGCCGCCCATAAGTAATCATTGGTGATTGTAAAATCGATCTTGTCTTGTCTGACAAAGATCATGGGGACAATCAAGGCGGTCAGTACTGCCGGAGCAATGAAACTCATATATTTCTCCAGCCATGGCGGAATTTGTTTGGACCCGGAATAGAGTAGGAAGGGAAAACGGGTACAATAGGTTGCAAGGGCTCCCCCCATGATTATCAAGATTACAGTAAAAGAATTCATTCGCTAATCCTCCGTGTAGAGGTAAGTATGGATTTTTGAATTAAATCGGCAAGATATCCTGAAAAACTGGCAGTGAATACCGCAATGATGATGTACCATTTGCCGGGCAGGGATAGATAACCCCAAATTGAAACGGCTGCCGAAACAATTGTTGATACAATCGTCGGAAAATCGCAGATTAAAGGGATGAGCATTCCAATAAAAGTTGCCGCAAAGGCAAAATCGAGGACATATTTAATTTGGTCCGGCAACACGTTTCCAAATAAGAAACCGGATAAAGTTGCAATAAACCAAAAAAGATAGATATTAAGGCCGCATCCCAAAAAAAATAAGGCGGAGGGAGCAGAGGTGCGCGAATGATCCCGAAAATAAGAATAAGTTACCGCATAACTTTCATCGGTTAAAAAGTAAGCACTGGCCAATTTGAATCGAATCGGCTCGTTTTTGAGAGAAGGCGCCAGAGAAGCGGCCATCAAAAAATGACGTAAATTAATGATGAACACGGTAAAGATGACGGTAAAAGGGTTGCCGCCTCCGCTCATCATTTGTACCGCCGTGATCTGGGAAGCGCCTGCGAATATGAAACAAGACATACATAAGGTTGCGAAGAAAGAAAGTCCCGCCTTTTGGGATAGAACCCCAAACACGATTCCATAGATGAATACACTGATTCCTAATGGAAGGGTAATAATGAATCCTTTCATAAAGGGCTGAAGCTGTTTTTCCAGAGGACCGGCTATAATAATTTTCGGCATGGGTCAGTTCCTTTCGATTTTGCTTGAAATAATGACGAATGGGTAATCAATATGAATTCAATTATACCAACGATTGACTCAATGAAAACATCCAATTAAGGGAGATGGAATACCAACCACCCATAGGGGGTTAAATGAAAAATGATTAAAATTAAATTACATCTTCTTTTCCAGCAGGTCTTTTGGTTTTTCAATCGAATCTCTATAATAGATGAAAAAGTCTAGCAGTATTCTAACCGGTTTACCAAAAGTGAAGGATGATTCACAAGCAGGAAACCGGTTATTGTTTTAAGGGGGTTATTGTTTCAGGATTCAAAGAATTTGGTCACCGGAATTAGACACTAATCAAAAGGGGTGTTTATGATGGCCTGGACTTTGGAAAATGGAGTACCGAAAGATGTAATGGCGATTGCGACAATTACGGATTGGGTTGTATTTTATTCCAAAGCAAATGATCAGATTTATTTCTATTCGACAAATCCTGGAATTTTAGGACTTACCAAGGAAGAACTGTTGGAGTTTGTGCGGGTGATGGGGGAACATCATCAGACGTTACAGTGAGAGAACCAAGGGATTTAGAATGAGAAGGGCGGAAATTCAATCGAAAAACGTCTTTCATAACAGTTGCCCGGATTAAAGAAGAAAAGAGGCTGCTTCGAATAGAGGCGGCCTTTTTTTGTTTATAGGAAGTAAAATCTTTGGCAATAGGAAGGTCGTAATTTGCGATTCAACGGATTTGTAAAGAACGGAAATTAGATTTCGATCCCCATCCTAAATTAGCATGGAACCACCGGACATTCCTCTCGGCGCAGCGAATTCAAAAATTCCGGTCCGACATGAATATTATCGGCAATCAACTCGGGAGGGGTAACGGCCATCATTTGGTTCAGGGAAATTCCTTCAAAGCGATCGCTCTTGAAGGCTTCCAAAAACCAAACCGTTTCATTGCCTGTATTTTGAATATAATGTACATAGCCAACGGGTACATAGCCGACATCGCCGGCGCGATAATCAAAGGTACGGGATTTGCCGTTTTCCCCAAATACTGTCTGACGCGCCTTGCCGGAGATGAAATATTGAAACTCATCGTTATTATTATGCCAATGAATTTCCCGCATCGCCCCAGGTTTGATCTCAACCAGCGCCGCGGCGGTGGTTTTTGTAACGGGAAAGTTGGAAGTATCGGCTATTCGTACACTCCCCCCCAGCGTTTCCCGGGGTTTTTGGGCCAACAAGCGATGCTTGAAGCTTTGGGGAACGGTTCCATAGGGGGATTGCACAGCCTCGCACTCCAAGGGACCCGGAACGGTACCCTGATAGATATAGACCTGCCCGGAAGGGAGGCAATTAAAGTCACTCACCGGTACACCGAAATTGGCAGCCAGCACTTCTTTCGGATAGTGCGCAAACAAATCCGATAGGGATATCGTATTCAGGTCGGAAAAATTCCCATCGTCAAAAAGAAGCAGAAATTCGCAGCCATCTTTCAAGCCTTGAAGGGAATGGGGAAGGCGCGGGGGAAAATACCAGAGATCTCCCGGACCGATATCGGCAATGAAGTTCCGCCCGCATTGGTCAACGGCGGTTACCCGTGCACTACCTATAAGCATATAAGACCATTCGGAGGCAATATGCCAATGAACCTCGCGCACTCCGCCGGGGGTCAGGCGCATATTAACCCCGGCCATCGTGGTCATAACCGGCATATCTCTTGCGGTAACTTCCCGTGACCATCCTCCTGGTTTTAATGTCATATGGGCGTCGGAGAAGGAAAATTTCATATTGGGGAGTAACCCGGCATCGGTAACGGGCGGGGTCAGGATGTCGGGATTTTCAAGGTCGCGAAGAATATCACGGGGGCCGGGATCGGTTGCCCCGGCTATGCCCCTTATAGGTTGTGGTATATATCCGGACATAATCAGGTTGCATAATGCCCGATTCTGATTTGGTAAATCCATCGAAATTCCTCCAGTGTTTGGTTTCCTCGTTGTAGAGTCGATTTCTAGTCGAAATGTTATTTTGGTATATTTTATGAGTGGGATTGAGCACGAGAAACATGTCCGGTACTTGTTTAGAATCATTGGTTAATTGGTTGCTCGATATCAAACTAGCTTCCGTGTTAAAACAGGATCATAGGATGTAGGGAGTATTGGATATATGTGGAATAGTCTTATGAAACAAAAGCGGTAAGGGACCGCAATTATCGGAGACAAGTGAAAGTTATGGGGTATTGTAGAACTTATGATGAGTCAAAAGAGGAGGATAGGATGGAATTACTGGAAGTGATGCGAAACCGAAGGTCCGTAAGAAAATTTAAAGAGTTGGATATCAGCGATGCCATCATTGCGGATATTTTGGAATCTGCCAAACTTGCTCCGGAAACGGATACTTGCAATTATTATTTTGGGGTGATCAAAGAATCAAAAGTTAAAAATGAAATAGCCGGGGCGACATTATGGGCGGATTGGGTAGCCAAAGCGCCGGTCCTCTTTGTTTGCTGTTGTGATATCAGCTGGGATATCGGCAACCAGAAGGATGATGACTATGGTGTGATCGGGAATAAACTGCGCTATGGGGATGATATCGTTCAATTTTTGAGAAAACACGAAAACCGGAAAGCATCGAAAACTTTGGTACAAAGCACACCGGTTTACATAGCAGCCGAACATATGATTCTCGCTGCTGTTTCTCATAATTTGCGGGGTTGTATCGTTGATTTTATCAATATTGAAAAAATAAACCACCTCCTGGGGTTACCGGATCATATTACCTGCCAGCTTCTGGTGCCGGTAGGGTATGCGGCCGAGGCGCCTAAACCCAAAAGCGAAGGATGTAAAGATCACAGAATTTTTTATGACCAATGGAAATAAAGGACGCTCCCTAACGTAATAAATGGCTGGAATTTCCGAACGAGGTTTTCAATAGATGATTGAATTTTTTATCCTGCGCGCGTTCGGGCAGGATATTTTATTTTACCGTCGCTGTTAAAATCGATCGGTTCCAAGAAATGAAATGGACTGGGGCAAAGAGCAATGGGATGAGTGCTCATGATAAGAACCGACTGAATGTTGGGGAATATACCGTATTCATTACAAAAATGGCATAAAATTGAATATTGCTCACCGAGCGCACTTGTGATAAAATGGTTTTTGAAGGTAACTATGGAAATTTAAGGGAATCACGATAAGATGAAGTCAATCCGTTGAATGAAAGAAAAAGGGATATTTCAATCGGATGACAACGATGTCAAAAATCGGTGATGCCAATATTGTATTTCTTGTTGATTTCAATTGCTTTTTAGACAGTCTGCGGAAAAGTTGATTTTATGAATTAGTTTGATAGCGGGTTTAGCCGGTAGCAAAGGATAAGTTTTAGTTTTTGCTTTACAATTATTGGAATAGAAGATTGAATTTGGCAATGACGGGAGGAGAGTAATGATTTTCAAAAAACGAGCTATTTATGGAGGGTGTATGTTATTAATCACCCTTATGATCGGAGGCGGAATTTTATGGTTTGGGAAAGCCCAAGCGAGGCCCGGGAGCTTGGGGTACCATGCTGTAAAGATTAATGAAAATTTCGTCAGTGAAGCGGTTTTTCACGAAGAACAAAACAAGTTTTTTCAACGCTGGCACCGCACGGCGGCGATGTTACGCAAGTCCGATGAAGAACGCCAGGATTTGCTTGTAGATACAATTATCGACCGGGCGGTAGTGGAGGAATTCCTGTTGAAACGCTCCGGCGTTCAAGTGGGGCCGCAGGAAATTGAATCCTACCTGAATCATTTCATTAAAACCAAATATGCAACGGAATCGGAATTTCAAGAATACCTCGACAGTGTTTCCTGTGCCACTGAAAATGATTTAAAAAAACTGATCCAAATTTATTTGTTGAAATTGAAGTGTTTTCCCGGAATTGCTCTGCAATACGGCGTCCGAGCACCTCAAACGGAGATTGAAGGGGCTTATCAACGTCAAAAGACGGAAAATTGGTCGGTGGTACTGCAACATATTTTGCTGAGCCCCCAAAAAAACGGTGGTATCCAAAGCCAATGGAAACTGGCCTCCAGGATTGCCAGGCAATTGGAAAAAGGAGCCGATTTTGCAATGTTGGCCCGGAAGTATTCCGATGATCAGGAAACCCAAAATAAAGGGGGACTGCTTGAACCTTTAGCTAAAGAAAAAGTGTCCCCGGCCTTTGACACCAGGATCTTTGACGCTAAGCCCGGAGAAGTGATTCCCCCGTTTTTGACGGATTACGGGATCGAAATCCTCAAAGTCCTCAAGCTGAATGGTTTTTATCATTCACGGGATGAAATTGCGGACATGCTTGTGGTTGAGAAATTTGAAAACTCAACTCGTTTTAGGGATTGGCTTGCCAAAGTGAAAGGGACGATGAAAATTGAAATTACCGATCCGGCGCTGGCTGCCTATGGAGCTTTCAAAAATAAAAATTATCAAACCGCCGGAGGCTTATATCTTAAAGCTTACCGACGCTATCAACAGGAGTTCTATTTTTACCGGGCTTTTCAAAGTTACCGCGTGGCCGGAAATTGGGATCAAGTAGTGCATTTAAGTCAAGTCGGGATCAAGAAGTTCGGGATGAAAGTGCCCTACTATATTTATGGCGCCGAGGGATTATGCCATAAAAAGAAAAGGTCCCAAGCATTAAAGTTATTGAAAACTGCCTTGGCTTTGAGCGCTGATAATGTGGTGGAGAAGGAACAGACTTTGCAAATGTGTGCTGAGCTCGGTTTGAAAGTAGAAGCCAAACAGTGAAGAAAAGAGCATTCATAACAGGGGTGCAGAGGCAATGTCATTAAGCTACGTTTTAAATGCTTGCCAATGTGAACGTTGACCGGAGGCTAAAGCCTTCCGGCTATAAGGTAAAAGGGCTTTGCCTTCTTTGGGAATGAAATATGAAACGGACTTTTAGCCGAAGACGCTTGCGCTTTGTAGCCGGAGCTGTCCTAAAAAAGCAAATTTAGGGAAAGGAGGCGCTTTGGAATCAATCATTCACCGATGACCCTATTGAAATAAAAGCGAAAGAAGGGATGGTAAGTATGAAAAAAATCATTGGATTCATGATGGTAGTCCTGGCGATCGTGGCAGGAGGGGTATTGTTCCGGGTTGGCGCTGCCAGTTATAATTATGCCGACGCCATTGCCAAAGCCACGGCTTGGTTTGACGCCAATCGCTGTGGTCCTGATGTGGCCGTTAATAACGTCTTTTCAAGCTGGCGGAGTGCTTGTCACACTTCGGATGCCGTTTCCGGCGGTTTTCATGATGCCGGAGACCATGTTAAATTCGCATTGCCGGCTGCGTTTTCCGCTTCAACTTTGGGATGGTCGCTCTATGAATTCAAGTCCGAATACGACAATGCCGGAGCCACAACCAAATTACTCCAAGAACTGAAAATTTTCAGCGATTACTTTTTAAAATCATGGAACGGTACCAGCATGGTGATTCAGCTCGGGGACGGCGGCAGCGATCATGCTTATTGGGGACCACCGGAAAATCAGACTACATCAAGGCCCGCATCTTCATCCGGCACCGCGTCGGATATTATCGGGCAGACGGCGGCGGCTTTGGCTTTGATGGCCATTAATTACCGGAGCGTTGATGCTACATACGCCAACCAGTGCCTAACGACTGCTAAAGCCATGTTCAATGTGGCCAAAACCAATCTCGGACGGGGAACCGCAGCCAATGGGTACTATACCTCAAGTTCCAATTATGACGATCTGAGTTGGGCCGCGATCTGGTTATGTGTCGCCACAGGAGATCAGAGCTATCTAAGTCCGGTGGACGCCTGGCTGGATCAAAAGAATGACAGTGGCGACAACAACTATCAAAAACCCTGGACTTTTTGCTGGGACGATTCGACTTTGGGCAATTTAATCATGATGTACAAATTGACCGGCAACCAAAAGTACTACAAAGGAATCATCTGGAATTTCGATTGGTATACCAAGACGCTCACCAAGACGCCTTATGGTCTACCCTATTTGGATCAATGGGCGGTATTACGCTATGATGCGGCGGAGGCTGGCTTAATCTACGTGATGTATAAGGAATTCGGCCTTTCCAGTTATCTTACGGCAGCCAATCAAATCATCGATTACTGTCTGGGTGCCAATCCAAGCGGCATTTGCTTTTTAACCAATGTTGGCAGCAGTTCGATTCGTCATCCGCATCACCGGGCCAATCAACCCAATCAAAACGATTCTTTCACTCATGGGATGGTCGGCGCATTAGCGGGCGGTCCCAACAATAATGACGGTGTACAAGATCAGGTTACCAATTATACCAATAATGAAGTGGCCCTTGACTATAACGCCTCATTTTTACTGGGTTGCGCCGGCCGTTCGTATGTAGCCAATGGCGGACCCAGTGGCACCCCTGTTCCGACTCCGACTCCGGCGCCGGAATCTCCTCCGGGCAACGGTACCGGCTTATTGGCCTCCTATTACCAAGGGACTGGGTTGGCCGGCACAGCCCTTGTAACCAGGGTGGATCCGACGGTTAATTTTAATTGGGGCGGAGGCTCTTCGGATCCGAGCGTACCCAGCGACGGTTTTTCGGCCCGCTGGACCGGGCAAATCGAGGCCCGTACCACCGAAACTTACACTTTTTATTTGAACCACGATGATGGCGCCAGAATGTGGGTTAATAATGTTGAAATCATCAATAACTGGACCGATCATGCCGCTGTGGAAGATACCGGTACCATTGATTTGGTTATGGGACAAAAATACAACATTACGGTAGAGTTTTACGAAAATGCCGGCGATGCAACCTGTCAGCTGTCATGGAGCACAGCCAACACTATAGCCAAGGAGATTGTACCCACAACCCAACTTTACAATTCGGCCGTTCCGACAGTGACTCCAACGGTAACGCCGACAGTAACGCCTACGGTAACACCGACTCCTCCGGTCACCGGTGTGGCAGTGTCCTATACCATTCAAAATGATTGGGGTAACGGGGCGACTGTCAATGTAACGATTAAAAATAACGGTACGTCCGCAATCAATGGTTGGCAACTGGCCTGGAGCTTCCCGGGCAACCAGAAGATATCCAATCTATGGAATGGTACTTACACCCAGAGCGGGACCATTGTGACTGTAACCAATCTTACATATAACAATGTCATCTCAGCGGGCGCTACGGTCAGTTTTGGATTTAACATCAGCTATAGCGGTTCAAACGCCAAACCAGCCAGTTTTACTTTGAATGGAACTCCATGTCAAATCCAATAAGGGGTATCTGCTTAAAGGAGTGGTGATTATGAAAAAGTCTTTCATCGTTTTTCTGGCGGTTTTGATATTATTGGCAGCCCAAATCATCCTGGCGGCGACAGTCACAATCACGGGAGCCAATGACACGGTGAATATTAACGGCAAGGCCTATGTGGTTCAAAACAATGTCTGGGGCGCGACTACACCGCAAACTCTCAGCGTTGACAATACCACAGGAGCTTTTACAGTTATTCAATCGGGTCATAACAATAGTAGTAACGGTGCACCGGCTTCCTACCCTTCAATCTTTAAGGGCGCCCATTGGGGGAATGCCACCCTTGACAGCGGAATGCCGATTATGGTAGGCAATATCGGCAGCGTCAATAGCAATTGGGATATCACTTTAGGAAGCGGGGCTTATGATTGCGCCTATGATATTTGGTTCAATACAACCCCTACCGCCAGGAGTCAACCGGACGGCGCTGAGCTGATGATTTGGATTAATCATCAAGGCGGGCCGCAACCGGCGGGTTCCAAGGTTGCTACGGCAACTATCGCCGGAACCGACTGGGATGTTTGGTTTAGTCAAATGGGTTGGAAATATGTCGCTTATGTCAGAACCACTCCCGCCACTTCCGTCAATTTTGATATCAATGCCTTCATCAAGGATGCTGTGTCCCGAGGATATATTCAAAATTCGTGGTATCTGATTGATGTGGAAGCAGGGTTTGAGCTTTGGCAAAGTGGTGTCGGCTGTGCCTCCAATTCATTTGCGGTTACAGTCAACGGAGGTTCCACTCCGACTCCGACTCCCACGGGAACGGTCACTCCGACTCCAGGCAGTTCCGGTTATTTGGTATCGTATACCATTCAAAATGACTGGGGTAGCGGAGCTACGATTGGGGTGAGCATCAAGAACAACAGTACAACGCCGCTTAGTAACTGGACATTGGACTGGAATTTTCCGGGCAACCAAAAGATTACCAATCTCTGGAACGGCGCCTATACCCAGAGCGGTTCCGCCGTGACAGTCAAAAATGCGAATTATAATGGTGATATCCAGGTAGGGAGTACAACCAGTTTCGGGTTTAACATTACCTACAGCGGTTCAAACGCCAAACCAACTGATTTTACCCTCAATGGTGCGGTAGCCGGGGTTCAATAAAGCAATTTATGTTTGCCAGTGGAGCCGGGAAACCGGTTCCACTCAGCCGGAATAACCAGTAGAGCGTATCGTAAATAAACGGCAATCAGAAATGGGGAAGATACGCTCTAGTCCACCACCGGCTGGATTCCCTATTAAAGGAGGTGCTTTGGATGAAAAAATTATTATGGATGGTTTTTTTATTGTTGATCTTATCGATCTTGGGTTTAACCTTCATATCCAGCGCAGCCCCGCCATCCGGCTTCGTTTACCGGCAAGGCTCCCAGCTTTACCTGGACGGCAAGCCTTATTATTTTGCCGGATGCAATTGTTATGATTTATTTACCCATGGTGACGGTTCCAATACCAGCAGCACGGATTATATTGAAAATTATTTCATGAACAAGGGCTAAATCGATACCTTGATGAGTCAAATGGCTTCCTATGGGGTCAAAGTGGTCCGGACTTGGGCGTTTTCTCATGAAACCTGGCATGGGTTTGAAACTGCCAAAGGACAATATAACGAGGCGGAATTTATGGAGTTCGATTATATTTTGGAATCTGCCAAAAAAAACGGCATCAAGGTCATTGTGACTTTGGAGAATTTCTGGGAGGCTTACGGTGGTATTGATACCCGGCTTGCCTGGGAAGGTCTGCCCGGCAAGAGTTATGCCAACCGGGCCGTTTTCTTTACCAATCAAAACTGCAAAGATGATTATAAACAGTTCATTCATCATATGGTTACCAGAATCAATCATTACACCAACATCGCTTATCAGGACGATCCGACGATTTTTTCCTGGGAATTGATGAATGAACCGCGCTATCAGGATGCCGGAGAAAATACCACCGGCATTACCTTGCGGGCTTGGGTCGATGAAATGGCGGGCTATATCAAGACTCTGGACCCCAATCATATGGTCAGCGCCGGCCTTGAAGGCCAGCAGACATCATACGGCTATGGAGGAGACTGCGGTAACCCCTTTATCTATATTCATCAGTCGCCATATATTGATTTTAGCACCGCCCATCCTTATCCGGACGAGTCCTGGGCCAACTTAACGGTTGATCAGACCCGAAAACTGATTGACGCCTGGATCAGCGATGCCCAGGAGGTTGTCGGCAAACCTTTTGTCATGGAAGAATGGAATGTCCACAATAATAAAGACCAATATTGGTCGGTCATGCTCGGTGAAATTGAAAATCGGAATGCAGCCGGAAGCCTGTTTTGGAATTTTAACGACATTTATACCAGTGATTTTGATATGCTGGAGGACAATACCGTTTTAGCCAGCGTATTTAAACCCCACGCCCAGCGAATGGCTGCCAAAAGCGGAACAGTGATTACACCGACCCTAACCCCGACCCCAAATCCTGACGCCAGTGTTGTAGTGTCTTATGTAATTCAGAATGATTGGGGCAACGGGGCCACGATTAACATAACCCTTAAGAATAACGGTACGTCCGGGATAAACGGTTGGGAACTGGCCTGGAGCTTCCCAGGTAACCAGAAGATCACCAATCTGTGGAATGGTGTTTATACTCAAAGCGAAACGAACGTAAAGGTGACTAATCTCAGTTATAACAATGCTATCCCTACGGGCGCCACCGTTAGCTTTGGATTTAACGTCACTTATAGCGGTTCAAACACGAAGCCATCCGCTTTCACCCTGAATGGCTTAGTCTGTCAGGTGCAATGACGGTTGAAGGAGCGATGCGGAAGCTGTCCAAAAAGTAAAGTAAAAATTAATACCGTTCAAGTTACTTCTGGGACAGGCCGCAGCTGCCGTCAACGGTAAAATCAAAAAATTTATCCATTAAAATTGACTGAAGTCTCTTTCAAGCGGTATGACTTCTTCCGGACGAACGATTTTGGTTTTCAAAGAACTGTTTGAGGTTACCCCGTTATTTTGCAGCCCGGTTTTCAGAGCTGGAATCTTTTCATTTTCCCCCACTAAGGAATTCAGGGGGATCTTTTTTACATTTTTATGGCTACCGGCCGGGTCTTTCCTGTTTCCATTCACCAGCTCCGAAAGCTGCTGGACGATTTCACTTAAATTTTCGGCCTGGGCATTAAGTTCCTCGGAAGCAGAGGCCGTTTCTTCAGCGCTTGCAGCATTCCGTTCGGTCACAGTCTCGATTTGGATGATCGCCTGATTGACCTGTCCGATACCCTGAGCCTGTTCACTGCCGGCCACCGATATTTCCTGCATCAGTTCGCTGACTTTTTTAGCTTGCAGGGTAATTTCATCCAGATCATTCTTAACTTTTTCACTGATGTACACTCCCTGCGTGGATAAACCGATATTGGTTTCAATAATGGCCGCTGTATCTTTGGCGGCCTGGGCGCTTTTTTGCGCCAGATTGCGGACTTCCTCGGCGACCACGGCGAAGCCGACTCCGGCTTCACCGGCCCTGGCTGCCTCGACAGCTGCGTTAAGGGACAAAATATTCGTTTGAAAGGCGATATCATCAATCATTTTGACGATTTTGGCCGCCTGATCGCTGGAATTCTTAATTTCCTTGATGGAATTCATCATCTCTTGCATTTCCTGGTTGCCTTTTTGGGCTGCATCCCTGGTCAATCCGGACAGCTGAACGGCTTGGTGCGTATTACCATTGTTTTGCTGCACCATTGAGGTGGTTTCCTGAAGGGTGGCCGAAGTCTCTTCAACGGAAGAAGCTTGTTCCGAACATCCCTCGGAGAGTTGCTGGCTGGAAGCTGCCAATTGTCCGGAGGCGGAAGCCACCTGACTCGCGCTATCCGCAAGTGAGCTGGCGATGATGTTTACCGGACCGGTGATCGAACGGGTAATGGCATAAGAGATTAGGATGCCCAGCGCTACGGCTGTGAGTCCCAGCATCAAGAGTATATAGAAAGAGATTTGGGTATTTTTTTTGGTCGCCATGTTATATGTATTGATGGTGTTATCTTGTTCCTTGATAAATTCAGCGCTGGTACTTAAAATCTGCCCTGTGGCGGGTGATGCTTCCAAACGCAGCAACTCCTGAGCTTCCAAATCCTGATGACTCTGTACCAATGTCAACAGTCTATCATTGATGGGTTTAGCCACGGCAATGTCTTTGATGATTTGATCCCGGAGCATCAGGGCTTTTCCGGAGGACATCGTAGCCGTTCTCAACTCATTATAGGCTGCGTTATATTGCGCTCTGGCACCCCGGATCTTTTCAACTTCCTGGTGGATGCTTTCAGGGTCTTTATAGAGAATGAGGGCATGGATACTGAGCATAATTTGTTGCAGGGAGTCGGAAATTTTCGTTGTAAGTTGAATATTCCGGTCATTGACGGCCGTTTGTTCAGTGACTGCAACAAAGCGGTTCATATTGTAGGCGGCCAAGGATATCATCAACAACATTAAAACTAACAGCACCGTAAAACCAAAGGCGATCTTGCTTCCTAATTTCATTCTGGTTTGCATGAATAATCCTCCTTATTATTGTGAGTTGGCGATTGGTTTTATAATAAAGCCTGTTATATATTGAAATAAACCCCGGGATATTATTTAATGTTGATGTATTTTAATATTAATATAGTTAATTAATTTTGTCAAATTAAATTTATATGATGTTAATTATTAACCAAATATAGAACGTCTGTCGGGGGTCGCTAAAAAAGGAAGAACCGGTTTTGGGGACGGAATCAGTCAATGCCGAAAGGGCGGAAATGTTTTTTGGGAGCAAACAACAAACACCGAAATGGCGCTGATGCTTAGTGATAGAAAATCCGTGACCTTTTCATGGGGAGAATTGTTTTCTAAGTAAATCGTAAACCGCTGAATCTGAAGCAATGGTCCCCGGGTTAGGCCAAAAGACCGATTAGACACAGAAAAAACCTGTGGAGAGATCCACGGTTTTATAAAAAAAGGATAAAATTTCGGGAAGAGTAGTTTAAGAATGAAAAATCTATGAACTTAAGCAAGCGCTCCTTATTTCGGAGGTTTAGGCATGACTGCGGTGACCGGGGCGGTGGGAAAAAATACTGAAGCGATGAGTGCGGGGGTCTGGGCGATGACTGCGGTGAACCCGGCGATAAGAAAAACGATTGGTGCGGGCATCTAGAGTCAAGGTAGCCCAAGAATTTAAATTCCGGCGGTTAATGGTTTGGGAGCTATATTGGGCAGATGGGATGTTGTATAAAAAGATGGGCAGTTCTTTTTTAATTTGGGATCAAACTGTAAGATTTCTCCATGTACCCTGTTTTTTTATAAAAATGCCGGTTTAAAATGTGAGCATAAAATATATTGATATTTTCAAATTGGTTTATTCTTCCAATCCTTAATATTATACCATACCCCGAGGGTTTTGCAATATCATCCAAAAAATATATCGTGAAATGCAGGAAAAAAGAAAAAGGATATCCGAAAATATTTTTATTTTATGAGTTCTCCCCGTAACCATCGTCACCGAACGCAGAGATTGGTAGGTAAAGGGTCTGTGTGAGGTGCGAGGGGTAGGAGGCTACGAAAAGCATAATGAAATGGTAATTTTTTGGCGAATACTCCACTGATTTCCAGATAGATAGGTATTTATGGATTTAGAGTTGGACAAGGGAAGGAGTATCCTGGTCAATCGGGGTAAATGGTTGATTCGGAAGGTCCTTTCGATTTCCTCCTCTCCTGCCTCCATGAACTTTATTCCCCCAGACTTATCCGTATGGGTCGGGGGATTTTTCAAAAATATTTTCAAGAAAATATTTTTTTTAAAGGATTTTTATACCTCCATCAAGAACTTTATGTTAACGATTACGTGAGCGTTAACGTGACCGATTACATATGGGTTTGAGGTTGTTTTATGAATATTACGATGAAAGATATTGCCAAAATGGTTGGCGTTTCGACCAATACGGTTTCGCGGGCGTTGAACGGGAAAAAAGAAATCAGTGAGGAAACCCGGAAACGGATTAAGGAAGTTGCTGAAGAACTGGGTTATACGCCCAACAGTATTGCGGCTTCTTTAGCTTCCCGAAAAACGAAAGTTATCGGGTTAATCACCTCGGATATTGAGGATCCTTTTCATGCCCAGCAAGTCAGAGGCGTTGAAGACACTGCCAGGGAACGTGGATATTCGGTTATTCTTTTTAACACGGATGAAAACCCGGAGAATGAATTGCGAGCCGTCAATACCTTCAGGAGCATCCGGGTGGCAGGGATTATTTTGAATTCAGTTTTCCCCGGCTTTCAACATATTGAAAGACTTCGGAAACAAAACACCCCTTTTGTATTGATCAATCGGCGTTTGCCCGATATTGACGCTGATTATGTCATTAATGACAACTTCAACGGGGAATATGAAGCGACGAAACACCTCATCGGGTTGGGCCATGTGAATATCGGCTTGATCTTGGGCTCACAGCGGATTACCAGCGTCCGGGAGCGGCAGGCCGGATATTCCAAAGCAATGATTGAAGCCGGGCTTTCCATCAATCCGGATTACATCCTATATGGTAAAAACCTAAAGCCTGAGACCGGCAGAGAACTGACCGAACGGTTATTGGCGATAAAACCCCGCCCGACTGCAATTTTGACCTATTGCGATACTTTAGCCCTTGGCACTTATGCTGCAGCCCATCAGGAGAATTTGGCGATTCCTGAGAAGCTGGCAATTATTGGTTATGATGATGTCTTAATTGCTTCCTATTTGGATGTTCCGTTAACGACCATGTCTCAGCCGGCTTATAAAATGGGGCAGGCCGCTTGCGACATCCTTTTGGAAAGGATTCAAAGCAGCGAGGAAGGATTGAACCTCAAAGATCTACCGAAAAAACATTTGATTTTTCAACCTCAACTGGTGATTAGAAAATCTTGCGGCGCCCATGCCAAACGGCTTCATGACGGTGTTTGACTTTTTTGCTTGCATTCACCCGGAAAGGACAAGATCAAATGGTTTTAGACACAACCACGATACGAAAAGGAGAGAAAGCTGATGAAACATTTTCCGGAGTTTTTCAAGAAAACGTTGAACCGGGTTCCGGATGCGCCCGAGGGCATGGACGGATATTGGTTTGAAAGCGAGGATGGCTCTCAGGTTGTTTTTTGGGAGAATGTCTCCGGTGGGAAAGTGCCCCCTCATAAACACGATTTCTGGGAATATTGCTATGTGGTGGAAGGCTGTTATGAGGGAATTGTCGACGGGAAACCCGTCATTTTGAATCCGGGGGACGAATGCGCCATTGCTCCGGGTGTGATTCATGAAGGAAAACACAGTGCTCATTATCGAGCCATTGACATTTTCGGAGGGCCGAGGATCGCTCACTGTCCCTGGAAGAAATGAGTCAATTGATTCGGGCGATTCGGGAGGGCTTTAAGGAGAAAAAGGGGGTGAGGGAACCTAACCATAAATCAAAGGGAGCTTCACTACAGTCAAATAAAGCATAAGGAGGAAGCAATCATGAGACGACAGATCTTTGCAGCTAGTTTAGTAGTAGCCTTGTTCTTATTGATAGTCGCAACAGTCTCGGCCAATACCACGGTTAATGTTTGGACAGGTTTTCCGGAGCTTGAATCGTTTTATAAATGGGCGGGCGCCGAATACAGCAAAGCCCATCCAGGGGTTACCGTTCAAGTCCTAAGTACCAGTCTGCGGGAGTTCGAACAGAAACTCACCGCCTCCATGCCTACAGGTACAGGCCCGGAAGTTTTTGATGCCGGTCCTTATATTGCGGTTAAATTGGTTGATGGCGGCCTGCTCCCTGCAAATCCGAAAGACATTGACGCTTACTTGAAAAGCGGAGCCTGGAGTAAGTTCGCAGTAAATTATTCCACCATCAAAGGTAAAACTTACGGCATTCCTTTAATGAATGGAAGCCGAGCAGCTTTGTTTTATAACAAGACCATGTTTAAGGAAGCCGGACTCGATCCCAACAATCCCCCGAAAACCTTTCCTGAACTGATGCAGGCAGCCAAAAAACTTACGAAGTATGAAAACGGTAAAGTTGTCCGGAGCGGACTTAGCTTACGGATCTCCGGCGGCGGCAGCGGTTTAACCGAGAAATTCCGCTTTGTCCTGCATAATGCCGGTGGCGATTTGATTGTTCCGGCAGGAAACGGCAAATGGAAAAACGGTATTGATAATCAGGCCGGCCGTAATGCGCTGCAATTTTATATTGATGCTCTGTACAAGTATGAAATCGATGACCCTCAGGTGAAACATGATTCAGATGCTTTCGTCACCGGTACGACCGCGATGTTTATGCGTGAGAGCTGGGTTATCGGCGAAGTGAAATCCAAGAATCCCAAATTAGATTATGGCGTTGTGCCGATGCCTGCTTGGAAAAGACACGATACTTTGGCTCAACCTTGGTCGGTTTATATGTCGATGGAAGGTTCCAAATCCAAAGAAGTTCGCGATTTCATCAAGTTCTTAACGAGTGAGCAAGCCGCTTCCAAACTTATTGAGCTCTCTGGATGGATCCCGGAACGGATCCAATTTGATTCGGATGAATTATTGAAACAAAACCCGCAATATCAGATCTTTATCGCTCCGCCGAAAGAAGTCGGATTTTATGCCGACCCGGTCATTCCGGTGTTTGATGAGATCCAAACCAAAGTTGCTGATAAACTGGTTGAAACCTTCTTAAACAGCAAACTGGTTGACAATCCGCAGGGTATCAAAAATGCCACCAAACAAATCGGCGATTTGGTAGATTCAATTTTAAAACGCAATGGTGCTTACGGAAAATAAGCATCAGGTTTAAGGCCCTAACGTCTCCCCGGAATGGTCCTTGGGGAGACGTTTTCAATACTCCACGAATATTATCATATTAAATTTCATGAAAGAAAGGTGTGGCGGATGGGGCGCTTTGATTCACCAAAGTTTTTTACCGCGGAACGTTCCCGGGTTACCTTTTGTTATTTGATGCTCTTGCCGATCTTGATTATGTTTCTTGTTTTGCGAATCATTCCAATTGCCCAGACATTTTGGATGGGTTTTTTCGACTGGAAGCTCATCGGTAGCGGCCGTCCTTTCATCGGTATTGATAATTACCTGTCCTTGATGGCCGATGATCAATTCTGGATCTCGATTTATAACACGTTTTTATATGCCGGGGCCAGTGTCATTCTTTGTCTCATCATTTCACTTCCAATTGCTGTGGCTTTGGCGAAGAAGATGAAATTCACCGGAATCTATCAAGCTATCTATTTTCTCCCGTTTATTACCCCGATGGTTCCGATGTCGGTGGCTTGGAAATGGATTTATGACCCGAAATACGGTATTTTGAACTTTCTCTTGTCTTTTGTGGGAGTCAAACCCATCGGGTGGTTGATTTATCCCGGGATTGCCATTTGGGCTCTGATTTTAATGAACATTTGGAAAAACCTTGGATATAATATCGTCCTCTTGATAGTAGGATTGAAAAATATTTCTCCGGTATACTACGAGGCGGCCAGTATCGATGGAGCGGTCGGTTGGAACCGTTTCCGATACATCACCCTTCCACTGCTGAAACCGATGCTTTTGTATGTAATCGTGACTTCAACCATTAATGCTTTTAACGTATTTACTCAGGTATACGTGATGACTCTGGGATCTCAGGCGGCGCCGGGCCGGGCGGTTCGAGTTTTGTTATACGATATCTATGAAAACGGCTTTCGTTATTTCAGACTGGGTTATGCTTCGGCAGAAGCCGTTATTTTAACATTAATCGTGATTGCCTTGACCTTAATCCAGTTTAAAGCAGTAAAGTCTGAGGAATAGGGGGTTGTTCAAGATGGAAATCAGCTCAAGCCGCAACAATTGGCTTGTTTCTGTGATCAAACATGCTTTGCTGTTATTCGGGGCCGTATTTATGGTTATTCCATTTGTCTGGATGTTTTCAACATCCTTCAAACCCGAAGTGGAGGTTTTAGTTTGGCCGCCGCAAATTTTCCCACAAAATCCCACTTTCCGGAATTTTGTTGAGCTGTTTGCCCAGGCGCCATTTTTACGCTTCTTTTTAAACAGCACGATTATTTCGATAACTTCGACAGTAGTTGTTTTGCTCACTTCGATTATCGGAGGTTTTATTTTCGGTAAATACGCCTTTCCAGGACGGAATCTTTTATTTTCCTTGATTTTAGTCACAGCCATTGTCCCATTCGAAAGCTATATCATCCCTCTGTATACTACAATGGTTCAATGGCACTGGATCAATACTTACCAGGGAATCATTGCTCCTTATCTGGTGATGAGCTTTGGGATATTTCTAATGCGCCAGCACATCAGCTCGACCATCTCCGATGAACTGATGGATGCGGCGCGGATTGACGGCTGCTCGGAGTTCCGGATTTTGAAAGATATCGTCTTGCCGCTGACCAAATCTTCCGGCGGCGCCCTGGGTATTTTTGCCTTTACCCAGGCATGGATGGCTTTTATGTGGCCGTTACTGATGGCGAATACCAAAGAAATGTTCAATATGGAATTGGGATTGACAATGTTCCAGTTTAAGTTCAGCACCAATTACAGTTTGTTGATGGCAGGTTCGGTACTTTCGGTATTGCCGATGATCTTGATTTTTGTAATATTACGAAGACAAATCATTGAAAGCATCTCTTTAACCGGCTTAAAAAGCTGAGCAAATTCTACATCATGAAAGGACAGAAAGAAAATGGAACATAATGCGCAAAAGCAATTTTCAGTGGATAAACTTAAAGTAAATATCTATCCGGACCGGGCAGAAATGGGCCGGGGAGTGGCCGATGCAGTTGCCTCCAAAATCAAGGAGCTTCTGGCGAAACAAGAACGGGTGTCGATGATCTTTGCGGCTGCCGCTTCCCAAAATGAGTTTTTGGATTTTTTAGCCACAATCCCGGGCATTGACTGGTCCAGGGTCGTGGTATTTCATATGGACGAATATATTGGACTCCCCGCAGGTCATCCCCAACTGTTTGGCGTTTACTTATGTAAAAAAATTTTTGACCGGGTGAAGCCGGGGAAAGTTTTCTTGCTGAACGGCCAGACAACTTCATTGGAGCAGGAGATGGAGCGATATACCCAACTTCTCAGGGAATATCCGCTGGACATCGCTTGTATCGGGATTGGAGAAAACGGTCACATTGCCTTTAACGACCCGGGTATTGCCGACTTTAACGATCCGGTCGCTATCAAACTGGTGGAACCTGATTTGACCAGTCGCAACCAACAGGTCCATGATGGATGTTTCCAGTCATTGGCGGAGGTTCCCACGCAAGCCTATACGTTAACGATTCCCGCGCTGACAGCGGCGAGCTGGGTGTATTGCACGGTACCCGGATCGACGAAGCGTCAAGCAGTTTTTAATACTGTCCGCGGTGAAGTCACCCCTGCTTGTCCGGCTTCAATTCTGAGAATGATCGAGCATGCCGCTTTATTTGTAGATCGGGATTCAGCAGCCGATATTATGGCGTAACCCATCCCCTTTTACGATGATGAAAATTTGAAGCCATTCGTATTTACGCGGAGGCAGTCACTGGCCGCCATCTGCCTTAAAACTTTTCATGGGGGGCGCCACTGCAGCAACATCCTGAAAGGACAGAAAGAAAATGAAACATAACGCGCAGAAGCAATTTTCAGTGGATAAACTTAAAGTGAATATCTATCCGGACCGGGCGGAAATGGGCCGGGAAGTGGCCGATGCGGTTGCCTCCAAAATCAAGGAGCTTTTGACGAAACAAGAACGGGTTTCCATGGTCTTTGGAGCTGCCCCCTCGCAAAATGAATTTTTGGATTCTTTGGCTACAATCCCGGACATTGACTGGTCCAGGGTCGTGGCATTTCATATGGACGAATATATTGGACTTCCTGCGGGTCATTCCCAACTGTTTGGTGTTTACTTACGTAAAAAGATCTTTGACCGCGTGAAGCCAGGGAAAGTTTTTCTGCTAAACAGCCAGACAACTTCATTAAAGCGGGAGATGGAGCGATATACCAAATTTCTCAGGGAATATCCGCTGGATATCGCTTGCATCGGAATTGGAGAAAACGGCCACATCGCCTTCAACGACCCGGGTATTGCCGATTTTAATGATCCGGTCGCTATCAAACTGGTGGAACCTGATTTGATAAGCCGTAACCAACAGGTCCATGATGGGTGTTTCCCGTCGCTAGCGGAGGTTCCGACGCAAGCGTATACGTTAACGATTCCCGCGCTGACAGCGGCGAGGTGGCTGTATTGCACGGTACCCGGATCGACGAAGCGTCAAGCAGTTTTTAATACCGTCCGCGGTAAGGTCTCTCCTGCTTGCCCGGCTTCAATTCTGAGAATGATTGAGCATGCCGCTTTATTTGCAGATCGGGATTCAGCAGCCGATCTTATGGTGTAACCCATCCCCTTTTACGATGATGAAATTATGAATGGAGCCCTTCATGGACTTATTTGTATCTTCGGTCGATATTACATGGCGAGTGTTGATCGTTTTTTCCCTGGCCATTTTTGGGATTATCGCCAGGAAATGCGGGTTTCTGAGGGAAGAGGCCAGGATGTCTTTTGCCGACGTAATGTGGAATATTACTCTGCCGCCTTTGGTTTTTGTCTCCATGACCGCAGATGTGAATTGGGGCCGGCTCATGACCGGTATGATTGCTCCGATCGTCGCCCTGCTATTGGTGATTTTGGTAACCTTAGGGGGCATGGTATTCGGAAGGCGGTTGTCGTTGACTGCCGACCGCCTCAAAACCTTTCAGATCCTCTGTGCTATGCCCAATTCGGCGTTTATTGGGTTCCCGGTCATCTTGTCAATTTGGGGCCGCCAGGGACTGGCTTACGCAGTTTTATACGATGTCGGAACCACAGTTGCCTTCTGTTCGATTGCCCTCATGATCATGAGAGGCGGTGGAGATTGGGGTGAAAACTGGAAATCTTTGCTTAGTCCGGCGCTGGCTGCGGTAATCTGTGGGTTGTTCATCAATTGGTTGGGAATCAAGATTCCTCCTTTGATTCTGGCCCCGCTGCGAATCATGGGGGATGCTACTGTTCCTCTGGCCATGTTACTGATGGGCTATACTCTTGGCGGCCTTAAGCTTGGATTTAACTCACTTACCTGGGAGTTGGGGTTTGTTTGCCTTTTGAAACTTTTGCTTTGCCCAATCCTTGCCTATCTTGTGTTGCTGCCGCTTCCGATTACCCCTCTGGTGAAAACTGTAATCGTCCTGGAGACCGCCATGCCCAGCATGGCCAGTACTACCGTACTGGTTGAAAAATTCAAAGGGGATGGAGAATTTGCGGCAACCGGAATATTGGCGACGACGGTATTGAGTATTTTTACGATTCCACTCGTTGCCGTATTCCTGGCTTTTTAATTGAGTCAAAAAACCTTTGGGAAACGGGGAATGACAGCATGAAATGTTTCATCCGTTTGGCCGACGTCGCGCCTATCGCTGAGGATGGACATTTGTCCTACGAAATGTTAACTGAAAACAACGGTTGTGTGGCAGGTTGTTCCGCAGGTATTAGTGTTTTTTCAGAGACTGAATATCCTTTGCCAGCGGTACATGATGATCAAGAAGGTTTTTTGGTTCTTGAGGGTTCAGGTTCGGCTAGGGTCGGGCAAGCAGAGTTCCTTATCGAACCAGAGGTCTCTTTTATTGTTCCAGCGGGGACTCCCCATTGCATTAAAAAGGATCTTGCCTCCATACTGCTCAAAGTGTTCTGGTTTCACAGCGCGGTTAAGTAGAAAAGCGCATGGCTTCAGAAACTAAGAGGCTATCTAAAAAGTAATGGAAACAATTAAGTAATACAATATATACGTTCAATTGATTGATGTTACGATATTGTATTTTTTTATTGTGCGTGCGTGAATGCACGAAATTACCTTTTGGGATAGCTTCTTTTGATTGGAGGCTATTGCGAAGCTGAATCATGAAATGGTGAGTTCTCCCGGCAAATCAAGAAAAATCAGATACGCCTTTAAGGTAGTCATCCACCCTGGCTTTGCGTGGCTAGCTGGCTAGCCGATGGCAACGAAGTCGCGCATCAATGCGCGCGAAAATAACGCCAGGGTGTCTGTTCGACGGCGGCTCGCAAAACGAGCCGAAGAATCTGGGTTAAAAGTATTTTCTAAGTAGTCCCCTGATATGAAATGAACGACTTACTCCCTGGAGCTTTAATTGGAGAGAATGCGGCATATGACTTATCCTTGACAGATTGCCCAAAATGAAGTAATTTTAAAGTAAGAGTATGTTAGTTTTAACTAACATACAGTTGATATTAGAATGGTTTGGTTGAATTTCGTTACTTTCATCGAATATACGAGAAATCTATATCGACTTCGGAGTTGAAAATTGAGAATGGAAAGGGGTTTTATCCAATGCAAACCAATTTTTTGAATGGTCTGAGCCCGCTCCATCAGGCTCTTATCGCAACCGGTTTTACTTGGTTCGTTACGGCCCTTGGCGCGGGGCTGGTGTTCTTTTTTAAAAGCATCAACCGGAAAATTTTAGATTCGATGCTGGGGTTTGCCGCCGGAGTGATGATTGCCGCCAGTTTTTGGTCGCTCTTGGCTCCCGCCATTCAAATGTCCGAAGACTCAGGTAATTTACCATGGTTACCGCCATTAATCGGTTTTTTGATTGGCGGTATTTTTTTAAAAATAGCGGATTCCTTGCTTCCTCATTTACACCTGGGGATGCCCCTTGAAAAAGCAGAAGGAGTTAAAACGAGTTGGAAACGGAGCATCCTGTTGGTTACGGCGATTACTTTGCATAACATACCGGAAGGTTTAGCGGTTGGTGTGGCTTTTGGAGCGGTCGCCGCCAATATTCCTTCAGCGACTCTTGCCAGTGCCGCGGCTTTGGCATTGGGGATTGGTATCCAAAATTTTCCGGAAGGAGCAGCGGTCTCGATTCCTCTTCGGCGGGAAGGGCTTAGCCGATTTAAAAGTTTCTGGTATGGACAGTTATCGGGGTTGGTAGAGCCGGTTGCGGGAATTGTCGGTGCAGCGGCGGTGTTGGTTATGAGGCCGTTATTACCCTATGCATTGTCATTTGCGGCAGGCGCCATGATTTATGTTGTCGTGGAAGAACTGATACCGGAAGCCCAGTCATCCGGAAATTCCGATTTTGCTACCATGGGTACAATGTTAGGATTTGCTGTCATGATGCTCCTAGATGTTGGTCTTGGTTGAAATGAAATCAACTCAATGTAAAAATGAGCAACCGAAAAAAATTGAGCATAAGACCAAACCCCTTAAAGATGACGGGGCGGATAAATTGTTTATACCGCTGTGGAGTATGGAAACAGGAAATAGCGCACCCGAAAGTGAGCATTGAGGATGAAAAAGCCGTCGAGCTGCTAAACCGGCTCGATTAGTTTTTTTCAGACATATCAAAGAACAAGAACTTTCTCCGCACCACCCCTCAAATCGAAGAAGTATCCGCTTTTCAACGTTGCAGTTTTTCCTAGGAAAACTTAGAATCGATTCTTATGAATGTTTTTTCTACATCGATTGAACGGTTGTATGATGATATTTCCATTGTTGCAATTTCCTTGCGCCATAACACATTAATTTTTTCCCGGGAGATTCAGGGGATATTAAAAAAGTATTACTTTTCTGAAAATTATTATCGTAGACTCGATTTCGATTATGATTTACAATAAATAGGTAAATATGGTAAAACAAGGTACGACAAGGGCGTTTGAATGGAAGGGTCATGAATGAAAAAGGGAGGGTAAGATGATGAAAAGCAAAAATTTGATGCGGCTGTTATTTACGATCGTTATTGGATTGAGTGTAATGAATATCAATGTTACCAGTGTTCATTCAGCTACCAGCCAATTCAAGGGTGTAAACTGGGCTGATTCCAGGGATAACTTTGTCGATGGTGTTTTATATGTTTCAGGACTCAGTTCCACGGATACTTATTCATCCGCTTCAACGGTAGCGGATAGAGTGATCACCGGGCTCATGTCCCTAACGGGTTCTAACAGTGTCCGGATGCCCATTAATGAAACCACGGTTTCCAGCTATTGGAGTACCTACACAGGGGCTATCGATAAAGCCCTTGAAAAAGGAAAGGTCATCCTCTGTTATTGGGCTTATAGTGGCGGAAAGCCGGCAAATACCACAGCTTTCTGGAATATGTGGACAACCGTCGTAAGTAGATACGGTAGCAACTCCAATTGCTATTTTGAACCAATTAATGAGCCCTACGGTTATAGTGCGACCGATTTGTGTAATTTGTATTATACCTGGATTACCAGCTATTCCAGCGTGCCTCAGAGCCGGGTGATTCTCGATGGGAGCGGGTATGCTCAAAATGTTTCCAATGTCGGCGGCGACAGCCGCTTAAGTAATTGTTTGTTGGCCGTACATGATTATTCATTTTTTGTTTCCGACCCCTATCGAACCGAAGGCGAGTGGCAAAATCATCTCGCCGGCTATGTTGGCAGCTATGCCAGCCGTACCGTTTGCACGGAATGGGGTTACCCGAATAGCCCCGGTACCAAGAATGGCGTTTCTTATGATTATATCGACTATAATGCTACCTCAAGCAGTACTTTCTTTTATTATTATTGCCGAGGGCTAAGCAACGAATTGCGCGGGTTGGGAATGGGGAGCTTTTATTGGCCCGGTTTAAGGGACGGAGATTGGTATAGCCTGACCACAAAGAGTGGCAGCGGCTCAAATATTGCATTATCAATTTCTAACGTTTCCGGCCTTTTCCGGCTTAAATATGCCTGGGGCGACAACGGTATCAAAATTAAGAATGTTGCCACCGGTTTATACCTGGACGGTATGGGCCGGACAGCGGATGGCTCCAATGTCGGTCAATATGGCAACAGTTCCGGCGACAACCAGCAATGGGCAATTGAAGGTGCGGGAAGTTATGTAAAAATTAAGAACCGGGCCACCGGATTGTATTTGGATGGTTGCGGGCGGACAGCCGACGGTTCCATTTGCGCTCAATATAGCAGCAATTCCAGTGGTAACCAGCAATGGACTCAGGAAATATCCGGAAGTTATGTCAAGTTTAAGAACCGGACGACCGGATTATATTTAGACGGGGCAGGAGTGACTTCGAATGGCTCTGATTTGAAACAATATAGCAGTAGTTCCAGTAATAATCAAAAATGGGCGGTTGTAGTTCCCTAATAACTTTGGGAATTGCTGATGTTCCAAATTGCTTTAATGTTTAACCGGGCCTAGACGATGAACGCCGGCAAAAGAAAGGGACTTAAATAGCAGATTAACTAGTAAAACGTTCTCTAAGTACCTACTCAATGATTGTGAAAGTTTTACTCAAGTAGAGCGTATCTTCCCCATCTCTGATTGCCATTTATTTACGATACGCTCTACTAGAAGGATTTTTATTTCCGACCCCTAATGTTCCAGCTGTTTTTTTACAAAGCACAATTTTTCGGATTTTAATCCTGTAAATCCTATCTCCATTAACTTTCCGGAAGAATATCCCTCAACATTTCCATGAAGATCATTTTCTGTTGCGTTTCCCTTCCATGGTTACCGCTTTTCAATAACTATACTGAACATAAATATATTCGTCTTTTGGCGCCTTGACTTTATAGACTTTGGTAGCGTTAAAATATGGAAAAACCTTTTCCGGCGGCACCATATTGGCTACAGGCTCAATTGTTTTTAATTTTTCGTTGAACGGCAGCAAGTGAATCATACCTTCGACCCCGACCCAATCGCCATCGGAAAACCCCATTTTGTTTGGGAGTTTTACCAAGATCCCCAGAGGAAGCATATCAGCGGCGCAACAGGTAACCACCATCCGGTAGACGACGATTTCTTCCTTTTTGAGCAGGGATGATTTCAAAACCTTACCCCTGAAAAAAATTCTGGTCTTTAACAACTTTTGTTTGGGAGCTTTCGGGGTATCAAACAGAATATCCCCGATTTCCAATTGAGTATATTCTTTATATTGAACGGGAGTGGATGGATTTTCCGCATCCGCCTGAGGCGGCACAGTCATCCATAACAAAAGCAGTAATAGCGGCAGGAAAATATTATTTTTCAGATTCTTCATGATTTAACTCTCCTATATTTAAAAGTGGTTCTGGTATGAAGTCGCTTCTTGAATTATTTTCGAATGAAAGAAACTTCGTATCAATAATAAAGATATTCCGATAAAGGGATGCCGATTTTATATGCCTTTGAAGCAGTAAAATAAGGATAAACATTTCCCTGCGGAACCATTCCGGCCAGAGGTTCAATTGATTTGAGTTTCTCGTTAAAAGACAGCAATTGCAAAGTGCCCTCAACTCCAATCCAATCCTGATCATGGAATTGGGTTTTTTCAGGCAGCTTTACTAAAATCCCTGAAGGAAGGGCGTCAGCTGCGCAACAGGTAATGATCATCCGGTAGACAACAACTTCATCGTTTTTGATCAGGGGTGATTTTAATACTTTGCCCTGTAAAAAGATTTTGGAGGTAAGCAGTTCTTGGAGCGGAGCTTTTGATCCATCATAAAGAATGTCTCCGATACCCAATTGGGTATATTCCTGATAATGATCAGGAATAGGCCGGTTTACCGCGCCGGCCTCCGATGATAGGACGATCAGCAACAAAAGTTGGAGTACCCATCGGAAACTGTTGCTGTTTCGAATCTTCACGATTAAAACCCCCTCCGGAGTAAGTTATGAGCGGGGAATAAGTTGAGGAAGACGCAAAACAGGAAAACGAATAGCGCGCACAATCCGAAGATGAACAAGATGGCCTTGACTTTAAAACTTTTAAGCAACAAGGCCGAGTTTTTGATATCGATCATTTGCCCGAATACCATAAAAGCCATCACGCTTCCCAAAGGAAAGTGATATAGAAAGGAACGGGCCACAAAAGCATCGGCTTCAGCGCATAGCGACAGGCATAGAGCTAAAAACATCATTACTAAAACGGATAAAGCAGGGTTTTTCGTAATCACCATGAAAAATTGTTTGGGTAGCGCCGTTTGAATGATGGCCGCAATCAGAGTGCCGATGATTAAGAATTTACCGACCTCAAGAAATTCGTCGTTGGCGTGGCCGAAAATGTCGCCGATTATCGATCCCCGATGAGAGGAATGATTGACCTCTTTCTCTGTCACAGCGGCCGTTTCCAATTCCCGGAGAGCTTTTTGATGAAAAAGCGTTTCAATGGAAGGGAAGAATTTACTGGCGATAAAAGCGATAATGATTCCCACGGCAATGGCCATCCCGACCCTCGTTAATGTAATCGGCAGGTTATAACCAAAGGCCGTAGCGGTGGCCCAGACTGTGATTGGATTGACCAAAGGCGCGGTAATCAAAAAGGCGATCGCCATATAGGGAGGAACTTTTTTAAGCAAGAGCCGCCTAGCTACAGGAATAACCCCACAGTCACATACAGGAAAGAAAAATCCGGCGCCAATCGCCAGCAGGATCCCCGGCAATTTGGCGGACCGGGCCAGTTTGTTTTCGACCATCTCCGCGGTAACCAGGGTATTCATGATCGCTGAACCGAACACCCCGATTAAGACAAAGGGTAAAGCTTGAATGATAATACTTAAGAAGATTGTCACCAGTTGCGGCAGTTTGTCAAGAAAATTGGATGCATTCGCCTGATAGCTTAAGATTTGTGGCGGGACCAGGATTGGCAATAAAAGTGGCAAAAGCAGTAACAAACTGGTCTTTTCAAAATGTTCAGAATGGCAGCAATGACAGTCAGGTGAATGTTCCGAGTGGGATAAATTCGTTTTCCGGAGATTGTTTATCAGCATAGCCACTAAAATCGTTAATGTCATGACTGTAAGAAATGCTAGCTTGGGATTGATATAACTGCGAATATTTCCCGTTGTCAGCAGGAAAGACAGCAAGATAATATAGCCGATGAAGACGGCAGTCAAGTAATTCTTTTTTAGATTTTTCATGGGATCCCTTTCTTTTGTTTATTTCAGAGTTGACTAAAGCAGTTTATTGAACTTAAAATCCGGCAAGTTTTCAATGAAAGTTGACGGATTCATGGTAAAGCAAACCCCAAAAAGGCATAAAAACACAGTTTTTCACCGGGTTAATGTCAATCGTAATTTCATGTCTGGAGGAAAATTAATTGAAAAGGAACATACAAGGAGGCGCCCGGTTATCATAACCGGTTCGAGAAGGTATTGTAACGGTTGGAGTCTGGAAGAGAGAGATGATTTCGATGAGAATTAACAATAACTTGAGTATAAATACAAGGCTGCAGGTGAATCCAACCTGGAGAAGCTGGCATAAAAGGCAATGATCATCCCCGTCATCCCATGGAGAAAGCAGAGGATGGGTATGAAAGGACAACAACAACATTAAGCCGATGATTAGAAAGATGCTGATTTTAAGAATGACGGATTTTTTCATTTTGACCACAGAAATCGGTATTTTATCTTTCAGTGTTGACGGAATGCAGAATATTTATGCTTTCGTGATGATTGAACGGGTTCCTGCTTCCGGCGGGACTTTTCTTTTGGAAAACGCAGTGATTGTTATCCGTGTCGTTAAAAATCTCTTATCTTTAACGTAAATGGTGAGGCAGTGTTCCAGAGTTTGGTAAAATCGTTTGGATATTTTTCACAAAAAAAGCGGGCTTTTAGAATTGAATTTTCTATGACATGAATAGTATGCTGCGGTTCTACTGGATAAATGCAAAAGATTCTTTTTATAGCCCTTGCTAAATGAACGCGCCTACGCGGCGGGATTTTTTTATTTGTGGTGGATATAGCTTGACGGGAAAAATTGAAAATGATAGAATTTATATGCAAGAAATTCTTAATTAGAGGGAACGATATGGAAAATCAATTCGTTATTCTCAAAGAACAAGGTTATAAATTGACCAAACAACGTTGCGAAATTTTAGCAGCTTTGGATGACAGTCCGCCGCTAATGGCCGAGGAAATATTCCGCCTGGTCAACAAGCATTGTAAAGTCAATTTGAGCACGGTTTACCGTAATCTGGGCATTTTGCAAAAAATGGGACTGATCCGGAAAGTAAACAGTTTAGGTCAGGCTGATCAGTATGAATTAGTGAAAAACCATTGCAGACATGATTTGGAGTGCCTTAAATGCGGGGCTAAAGTGGTTTTTTCGGAATGTATCTTCGATCAGTTGGTTCAGGAGATTGAGTTGAAAACCCATTATAAAGTGAAGAAACATAATTTGGAGTTATTCGGCACTTGTCCGAAATGTTCAAGCCAATAAAGAGTCTGCGAGGAATCATGCGGAAACGGTTTTTCATTGTTATCATTATCCTTTCATTGGTCATTCTAACCGGTCATATTCATTTTCACCATTCCGGCGATGATGATGTGTCTCATTGCCCTTTTTGCATGCTTTTACATACGGGCCTTGGTTTTTTCCTGCCGTTTGAGCTCTCTTTATCTCTCGCTGTGTTGGCTGCCGGCGGTTTCAATGCGGCAAAAAAGATAAATTCCATCAGGATTTTTAGCAACCGGTTAAGAGCGCCGCCATTTTATTTCAATGAACAAGATACTTTAATCGATATAAAATGGAGGAATTTCAATGAATTTTAAATCAGTTAAAATAATAACCGGGCTACTGTTGGTTTTATTAACCGGCTTGGCCTTGGTTGGTTTTGACCCAAACTCCGTCCAGGCGAAATCCGGGAACAACGGGTTGACGGTTGTGACTTCTTTTTACCCGATGTATATTCAAACCATCAACGTCACCAAAGATGTCAAAGGGGTTAAAGTCATCAACATGACCAAACCCCAAACCGGATGCCTGCATGACTACCAGCTGACCCCGGATGATTTAAAAACTTTGGAGAAAGCCAGGGTTTTTGTGGTTAACGGCGCAGGCATGGAGGCTTTTCTGGAAAAGGTCATCAAGCAAATGCCGAAGTTAAAGATCGTCGAGGCTAGCCAGGGAATAACCTTAATCAAAGGTGACGGCGAAGAGGGCGACAATCCCCACCTTTGGGTCAGTATATCCAATGCGATCAAACAAGTCAAAAATATCGGGGATCAATTGGCGAAAATCGATCCCGCCAATGGGCCTCAATATCGTAAAAACGCCGCTGCTTATATCAAGAAACTGCAAGCTTTAAAGGAGAAAATGCATAAGGGCTTGGATGGCGTCAAAAACCGTAACATCATTACTTTCCATGAGGCTTTTCCCTACTTTGCGCAGGAGTTTAACCTGAAGATCGTTGCCGTAATCGAGCGGGAACCTGGATCGGAGCCCAGTGCGCAAGAATTGGCCGAGACCATCGCCACAGTTAAGAAAGCTAAAGTAAAAGGGTTATTCGCTGAACCGCAATATCCGGCCAAAGCTGCCGAAACAATTGCCAGAGAAACCGGCATTAAAGTATCTATCCTTGATCCGGCGGTTACCGGAGACGCTAATGGCGATCCAGATACTTATTTAAAGACCATGGAGAAAAATCTAAAGTCATTACAAGAGGCGCTTCAATAATGAATCCAAAGCATTCCGTTAGTGCCGGTAATCGCAATGCCTGCAATCTTTGCTGCACCAAAATCGAGGACTTCAATGTAACCCTGGGGAAAACGGAAATTCTCAAGGGAATCAACCTGCATATCCATTGTGGAGAATTGACGGCAATTATTGGCCCGAACGGAGCCGGTAAAAGTACATTACTTAAAGCTATCCTGGGAGAAGTCAAACATACCGGCAGGCTTGGTTTCCTGGACGCGGCTGGGAAACAAACAAACCATCCCGTCATTGGATATGTTCCCCAAAGCATGCAGATTGACCCTGGCTCTCCCATCAGTGTAATGGATTTATTTATCGCGTCCCAGTCAAACAGACCTGTTTGGCTGGGACATGCCAAAGAAGGACGCGGCAAAGCGCTGGGAGCTCTTTCCAGGGTGGATGCCGAACATTTGGTAAAAAGGCGTCTCGGCAATTTATCCGGAGGCGAAATGCAGCGGGTCATGCTGGCTCTAGCCCTCCAGCCGATACCTGATATTTTGCTTTTGGATGAACCGATTTCCGGCGTCGACCAGCGCGGCATGGAGTTGTTTTACGGTCTGGTATCGAAACTGCGGGAAGAATATGATTTAACGATTATTTTGGTCTCCCATGATTTAGGCCTGGTTCAGAAATATGCCGACCGGGTTGTGCTGTTAAATAAGGTTATCGAATGTGTCGGCACGCCGGGTGAAGTTTTTTCACACCCCAAAATCATGGAAACATTCGGTGCATTATGGCTAATTAAAGAAACAGAAGGGGAGAAAAACAATGCATCTATGGTATAGCCTAACCGATTTAATCCCCTTTGCCTGGCTGCAACATTTGTTTATGAAAAATGCCTTGCTGGCCGTAATTTTGGTCACACCTATCTTTGGCATCATGGGAACCATGGTTGTGAATAACCGGATGGCCTTTTTTGCCGATTCTTTAGGCCATTCCGCCTTAACCGGCATAGCAATCGGCACGATGATCGGGATCGGAAATCCGGTCTGGTCGATGATTGGTTTCGCGTTAATCTTTTCCGTGGGCATTCTAATCGTGAAAAACGGTAATAAGACTTCTACCGACACGGTCATCGGGGTTTTTTCTTCCGTGGCGGTGGCTTTAGGAATCGTCATCCTTTCCCGGGGTGGAGGGTTTAACAAGTATTCCGTCTTTTTAATCGGGGATTTACTAAGTATTACACCCGGGGAAATCGGGATGCTCGGTCTGGTTTTAATTGCCGTTATTATTTTTTGGTATTTTTCTTTCAATAGACTGTTGATGGTCAGTATGAATGAGTCTTTAGCTAAAAGTAGAGGCATCAACCTGTTTTTGGTGGAAATTCTCTTCACTGCGTTGGTGGCGGTGGTCGTAACCATATCCATTCAATGGATTGGCATATTAATTATCAATTCTCTCCTGATTTTACCGGCGGCAGGCGCCAGGAACATCGCGGGCAGCGCCAAACAATATCATCTTTATTCCGTGGCAATCGCATTTTTTTCCGGTATCACGGGACTGATTTTATCCTATTACTGGGGGACAGCCACAGGGGCGACCATCATTCTGGTTTCGGCAATATTTTTCTTCATCACTTTCTTTGTAAAAAAGCTGCTCAATTGAAATTTGAAGGGGATCAGCCAAGAGACTTATATCCTTGCGCCGATGAAATTAAGCTATGAACACAGAATAATCGCTGTTTTTTGGGACCATGGGGGATGAGAGCCTAAAAAAATAAAGGTATGTTTTTTGACCTCCTTCGGGATTAATATTTTTGAAATGGAAAACCCGCGCTAAAAATACGGCAGCGGGTTTTTTGATAGAGCGGGGTGTTTGATTTCCGGATCGAACATTAGGGTCTATTGACCTAATCTTTTTAGTGCCTAAATACGAAAATCGATAATCACCGTGAAATACGGCTAGGATGTCCGGAAGTGATCTAGTGCAAAGGAAAAGCAGTCGAACAAGTAAAAAGCATTATCCAATTTATATATTGTGCCAGCGGCGTTAGTGGTGAATATTGATAATGGTTTCGGTGCAGCTTATGATGCCAGTTATGTGGCATTTTTTACAGAAAAAGATATTGCTCCTATTTTCTGGCTTGCATCAAAAAAAAAGACATGATATAATAAACTTAATTTGAAAGCTTTCAAATTAAGTTTTAGTTAATTGATTGATAAGAATAAGACCTTGGTCATTATGGATGCTGTTTTAGAAGTACAAAATGTTTGATAGTTATTGTAATGCTAGAGTCGAAAGAGGAATTGATGCAGGAAAAGGGATTAAAATTTTTTTTAGAGTCAAATTTGAAAGCTTTCAAATTATATAATACCTTTCATTGCATCATTTTGGCTCTATTAAAAAAACATTATAAGGAGATCAGCTCATGAAACGAATTTTGAATTTATCCATTCCAGGATATACATGTCCTGAAGGTAATTCCGACGGCGGAGCCTATCCGATTTATAGTTACCGCCCGGATTACAATGCATTTATTGAGAAAGTCTCAGAAGAGAGAAGCATCGATCAGATCATGGGCTTCTTTGATTTAAAAACCTTTTTGCTCGGGCCTTTTCCGGGAGAATTGTTCAATCTTTGCGCTATGACCACCAAACCCCATACAACCCATATTACCTATTTCAAAAAAAACAAAGCCAATTTGTACGACCCGGCGGATGTTTCGGCATTGATTCCGGATCAATTGGTTGGGAATTTAAAAGTTATCAAAGTTACCGACATCAAGAGTGATATTTCCGTTGGCGATATCAAAAAACATGACATATCCAAGGGCGATATCGTATTTTTAAATACCAACTTCAGCAAAAATTATCGCGATATGAAGCCAACCAAAAGGTATTATACCGAGCTGCCCGGTCTTAGCTTTGCGGCTGCAGAGTACCTGGTAAACGTGGGTGTAAAAGTTGTCGGTATTGACGCTCGTACCATAGAACCTTTGGAAAAAAGCAACCGGGGTAATGTATCCATCATTGATTTGTTTAACCAAGCCGGCATACCGGTTGTGGAAGATTTGGCGAACCTGGAATCGGTCACCAACAATTTGAAATGGGCGATTATTGGAGTGCCTGTGAAAATTCATGGGGCTTTGGGAGGGGCAGCCCGGGTTATTGGTATCAATCCCGATAAACCGGATGAATATTTGGATTTGTCTCACAAGGTCAAATCGTACCCGGATACCAGGTTTGACAGGCCTCATGGCTGGGAGCTGCCTTTGCCGGAACGAATTGAGCCCAGGGATATGCAGAATCAAATTTCCAGGTGGACCAGGCTTCTACCTTTTATTCTTGAAGGCGATGATGTTAGAACCCCGGATGGCAGAAGTCAAGAGATGTATATGTATTTCAGCCACGCTTCAAACACTCATGCTGAATGCGCATATTTTGATCCATTTAATTACCATCAAATATCGGAAGATATCATGTTAAAATATAAAGAAATGCCTATTGATAGGCTGATTGGAAATGCATCAATTCTTGATCTTAGCGAAAGTATTGGTCCAAGGCAAACAATTGATGTGGATCTTCTTGAAAAATCGGATGCCGACATACATAAAGGTGACGTTCTTTTTGTACGGGCGGATATCAATGACTGGTATTTATTTGGAAAGTCAATTGATATAACGCCGGGCTTCACGGTTGGTGCCGCAAGGTGGCTAACGGATAAGGGAATCAAAGCCATCGTCATCGATTTTCCTTCCGTTGAAAAATCCAATCCGCCCAGTGGTATTGATGGAATGCGATATACATCCAATGATGTGCATTATTATTTCCATAACAACGATATTCCTGTAATTGAAAAGGCTACCAAGCTTTCTCATATTAAACAGAAGAGATTTTCAACAGCTATCTTGCCGTTGCCCGCCCATAACCTTGGGGGATTCCCGGTTGATATCTTTGTGTGGGAAGATTGGAAATAAAATAAAATTGATTTAAACTGGTCCGGAGTAAGTGCGAAGAGGCATTTATTCCGCACCCGGTTTACACTTTTCTGTACTTCTAACACCAATCGTTTTCTTAATTAGTACAAGCATTGCTTTTTTATTAGGTGATTTCAAATGAAAGGAGTGTTTCAATGGATTCAGCGATAATTTGAAGTACGGCCGGATTTTTATTAATGGTTTTTAACCCCATTCAGAGCCTATAAGTTGGGCTCGAGTAACGACAGATTTAAAATTATGCAATACTGACTGAATAAAAAAGGGAGGGTTTTTATATGCATAAGAGTTCGTCTGTTATTTTAGGGATTTTGTTAAGCGCTGTTTTAATTTGTGTGCCTGTTTTTACCGTTGACGGCAAGAGTTCGCAGAAGGTTTTGCGGATAATGGTATCGGAAGGAAGCTCGGGAAGGACAATCAGCCAGGCGATGAAGGATTACGAGGCCGCCAAGGGTGTTAAGGTGGAAGTACTTTCCTATCCCTACGGTGATACCCACGATAAACAGCTTTTGGAATTGAGAAATAAATCGAAAAATATCGATATTGTCAATGTTGATTCCCAGATATGGCTGGCCGAACTCAACAGTTATTTGCAGCCTTTGCAGCCATATATCCAGAAAAGCAAATTTGATACGGGAATCTATGTTCCATCAATGCTGAACATGTTCACCATGAAAATTCAGAATCAAAATAGATTACTTGCCTTACCCATGCGAATTGGGGGGTGGGTTCTTATTTATAGAACGGATTTGTTAAAAGCTAAAAATTTGCCTGTTCCAAAGACAATGGATGAATTTTTAAGTACAGCCCAAAAATTGACAGAGGACAACGTATATGGATTTTCAGCAGCTTTTAAGCAAACCAATTACCTTGTGGCCCAATGGGTTCCTTTCCTCTATAGTTTCGGAGGAAACATCTTAAATGAAAACATGACCAAAGCAGTTTTCAATAGCCCACAGGGCAGAAAGGCTACCCAATTTTTGATCGATCTTTATAAAAAATACAAAGTTGTGCCTCCTTCGGCAATCGATTATGAACAGGACGGCGTTATTTCATCCATGCAACAAGGAATAACGGCAATGGCCATAACTTACTCACCTTATTTCCAAGAAATAAACAATTCCCAAAAATCTAAGTTCGCCGGAAACTTTGCTGTCGCGCCGTTTCTTCCCTATGATAAAGAGTCCGGCCTAACTTCCGGAATCACTGAAATTTCAGGCTGGGGGCTTGGAGTAAGCAAATACAGCGCTAATAAGGAATTGGCCTGGGATGTCATCAAATTTGTATGCGGCGAAGAAGAACAGAGGAAGCTTGCTGTACAGAATAATAATTCTCCCAGTGTTTCCAAGACTTTCAATGACCCTGAATATATAAAGGTATACCCAGAAGCAAAATCGGTACTAACTTCCCTTCAGGGCGCTAAGTCGCGACCAGGTACACTTCGATGGACGAGAGTTGAGGATGTGCTGTCAAGAGAGCTTTCGGCGGCAATTACAGGCCAAAAGACCGTGAATAAAATGCTTGAAGATGCTGAAAAAGAAGTTAATCAAATTTTAGGGGCCAAATAATAATAGAAATTGAGCACGTTACTATGGATTATCTTTATTATAATGCCCGCTTTATGATAGTTTTTTATGCTCATGAAATCCTAAATGTCCCATGATTTTAACCTCCTTATTCCTGAAATTGCAAACAACTTTCGTAAGAAATTGTTTGCAATTTCGCCCCATAGAGGCGCATAGTTGTTCGAAAGAATCGGCGAAAACCGCGCACTATTTTTATCATTATTATTTGTGTCGGCAGCGGCGGCGGAATGGAGACTTAAATGGCAAAGCAGAAGATGATACATATCGAAAGCTTGAAAAACAGGGACGGGTATTTGTTTTTGATGCCGGCCTTGTTGGTATTGGTTGCTGTTTTAATTGTTCCTCTTTTTAGCAGTTTGGTTTTGAGTTTTATTCAATGGAATTATATGGATCCCGAAAGTGTTCCGAAATTTGTCGGGATTCAAAATTACATTCATACACTGACCAACCCGCAGGATATTAATTCTTTTAAAGTAACTTTTTCTTTTATGAGCATCTCCATAGCGTTGGAACTATTATTGGGGATAAGCATAGCGCTTCTTTTAAATGGGAATCTCAGAGGACTCAAGGTTTTTCGGTCCCTAATCATTATGCCGATGATGATTGCGGAAGTGGTTGCTTCATTATGCTGGAGATATATGCTTCAATCTGACTTCGGAATCGTGAACTATTTTCTAAAAGTAATGCACATTGGCGCCCAGGCTTGGACGGATCAAAATCATGCATTAATATCGATCATTTTAATGGAAGTGTGGCAGAATACACCCTTTGTGATCTTGATTATATTAGCTGCCTTACAATCTTTACCCAGTGATACCATGGAAGCGGCAGATGTTGACGGCGCAAATTATTTTCAGAAGTTATTTGCCGTTGTTTTTCCGGTGATCAGGCCTCAAATCTTGATAGTTTTGGTTTTCAGAACGATGTTTGCGTTGAGGGCGTTCACTCAGCCTTGGGTTTTAACGGGGGGAGGTCCTGCCGACAAAACGCTGGTACTTGGAATCGATATATATAGGAAGGCTTTTCGATATTATGATATGGGGCTTGCAAATTCTCTTTCCTGGATTCTTATTTTTGCGACCATTTGCATTGTTATTGCATATATCGCATTACTCGATAAGGAGGACTACTCGTAATGTTTCGGACATATGAAGACCTTCAATCGTTGAAGATTATAACGCCTCAGAAGACACATAAAGACCTGCAATGGGTGAAGAATTTTTTCCGGTATGCTTTAATAACAGTGCTGCTTATTTTCACAGTGTTTCCGGTATTATGGGCGATGTTGGCAAGTTTTAAGAAACCCATGGATGCTATTTCAATGACTCCATTGTTTATTTTTAAGCCAACCCTGGAGAACTACAGCGATCTCTTTACGAAAACCGATATTCCGTTTTTAAGTTATTTTATGAATTCGGTAATTATCAGCCTTACCAGTATGTTTATATCGATTTTGTTTGCCTGTATGGCCGGTTACAGTCTTGCTAGAATCAGGCCGAGAGGTTCAAAATTTCTTACTGTTTTTATATTGGCAGTCAGAATGCTGCCACCGATAGTCATCATTGTTCCTCTTTATATTTTTTATAATTCTATCGGCATACTGGATACTTTGGTAGGGCTCATCATACCTTATACGGCGTTAAACATTCCACTGGCTACCTGGATGATGCACAGTTTCTTCAAGGGACTTCCTAAACAGCTTGAAGAGGCGGCAATGATTGACGGTTGCGGAAGAATCAGAACTTTTTTAAATGTAATCCTCCCGCTAACGGCTCCGGGCATAGCGGCAACTTCGATATTTTGTTTCATATTGGCCTGGAATGATTTCTTGCTGGCCTTACCGCTTACAAGCATCAGTGCAGTTCCGCTTCCGGTTATCGCATCCTCGGTCCGTGCGGAGGAAGGCGTTCTTTGGGGAAAGTTAGGCGCAGTCATTACAATATTGGTCATTCCGGTTTTTATCTTTACATTATTCGTGCAAAAGCATATTATAAGCGGCTTGGTATCAGGTGCGGTAAAAGAATAGGGAATAACCCGCGTAGGGCAAATTTTGATTTAAGTTTTTTGTTTTAAATTATCACGGAATTGTGAGAAGGAATCATGCCGCAAACCGAAAGAAGCTCCCGACTTTCTTTAGAGCAGAAAATAGCTGTTGGTCGCCGTAAACTTCAGGAAGCTTACGACGACCGCGGTTGCATCGACTCGGTGGTTTTAGCCGCCAGTATTAAGCTGGACAGGCTGGTAACCCTTTGTCAGCAAAAGATGTTGAGAAATACGGTTCCGGGGTTTATACCGCGGAAGTGGAGAAAATGACGAATCCATTCATACTTTTAACGGAATCACCCATACAGCAAAAAATTTACAAATAGGTTTAAAGGCGATATACTTATTGTAGAATTTTGTAATGGATTAAAATGGGAGTTTATAGGAGCAATTATTTTGAGAGTTACGATAAAGAAAATTGCAGAGATAGCAGGCGTTTCTGTTGGAACGGCGTCCGAAGCCCTAAACAATACCGGAAGAATTAATTCAAAAACTGCGGAAAAAGTGTTGCAAGTAGCAGATAGCTTAAATTACAGGCCTAATAGCATGGCCAAGGCTTTGTTGAGTCAAAAAAGCAGCACGATCGGTTTTGTCTTGGATTATTATCAAAACATCAGAACTCATATGGGAAGCGCTGAAATGCTGATTGGGGCCATTAATGAAGCCGGTTTAAATAATTATGATCTACTCACGACCATAGCTCCCAAAGATGCCAATATTATCGAACATGGCCTCAATTTATTTAATTCCAAAAAAATTGACGGGATTTTATTTTATGGTGTCAGGCCAAATAATTCGAGTATTAACAAACTAGTTGAAAAGACAGTTCCGTATGTTATTTTGTCGGGAGGAATTTGGGACGAGAGAATCGTCACGGTAACATTAGATACAGTTAAAGCAGCCTATACCCTAGTCGAGTACCTTATTCAAAAGGGCCACCGAAATATTGCCCATATCTCGGGTTCGGATCGGACTTATGGAGGTATCGGAAGAAAGAATGGTTATCTGGGGGCATTGAAACAGCATGATATTTCCGTAGAAGAAGGCTTCATCGTCACTACCAGTTATGGAGTGGAATATGGATATCATGCCATGAAAGAGTTAATGCAGAAGAGAACCGATATTACAGCCGTATTTTGCGGTTCTGATGATCTGGCTGTCGGAGCATGCAATTATCTAAAGGAAATCAATGTGGCCATTGGAACCGATGTTGATATTGTATGTATTAGCAATGATAAGCAATTTGCCGCTTATACTCCAAAACTGACGACCATCGGAATCGATTTTAGGCAAATGGGACAACAGGCGACCTATTTGCTATTTGAGTGGCTAAAAAATGACGGTATACAGGATAAGAAAATTGTAATGGACTATAATTTCCTAAAAGGGGATACGGCGTAAAATTAATCACTGCTAGCAGGGTCTTACCTAGTATGATGCGCTTGATCAGTATTTTCTTAAATTTATTGATATTCCATCCGATGATAACCCCCGTTGGCATAACGCAGGCGTATCAGAACTCCCGGAAGGATGTTGCACTTCAGGTAACATGCAGGGGATGGAGGTAGTTGAAATAATTAGGCTTTACTTACCTTGCCCCCATATTATCCTTATTCAAGTAAAAACTCCTGGCGTTTTTTAATCCATTTAAATTGGTAACAATCACCAGCTGTCCCTCATCCGTTCGAATCAAGCCGTCGAGAACGAATTTTTCCAATATCGGGCCGACTTCTTCCAGTTTCAAACCGGCCATCTGACTGATATCTGCGGCGTTAACGCCCAGTCTGAAAGTTTCTTGATTAGGATAAAAATTACCATCTTCAACGAGCATTACCAGTAAGTCGGCCGTTCTAGCAGATGGTGATTTAATAGCATAATTTTCAATCTGGCAACTTGTGAAACGGATTCGCTGACAAAAGACTTGAATCAGTTTAAATAAAAATTCCGGCTTCGAGCTTAAAATCTGCTCCAAATCGGTGTAGGTCACCATTAGAACTTCGGTTTTTTCCACGGCCATGACTGTTGCCGAACGGGGCTTGGCTTCGATTAGGGCCATCTCGCCGAAGGAACTTCCCGGGCCCAAAATGCTTAATAATTGTTCCTCGGAATCTCTGTTTCGAATGACTTTCACCCGGCCGGACTTAATGATATACATTTCATGACCCGGTTCCGATTCCGAGAAGATCGTATCACCGGCTTCATACGACTGGATGAATTTTTCAAGTAAAGCTTCATCAAACATGATGTTTACCTCTTTTAAATTAATTCAACGGTACTGCCGACAACGGAAGCGTTTTCTATAATTCTATTTATGAGCTAGTTTATCAAGTTTGATGTTGAGCTCTCGCAATTGTTTTGAAAGATAATTGACAACTTTAAACCCGATTGAGGGGTCATGAATAACCAGTTGTTCCAAGTCCGCCGGCCTTAAAATAAATATTTCGGAGTCTTGGGTAACTTCGGCTGTTTCGGTATGGAGCCATTGATTAATCGCCGAAACCACCCCTAAAAAATCCCCGGATCCGCATGTGCCGACAATAAGTTCGTTGCTGTTAAGCTTACGGCGAAGTTGAACCGACCCGGTTTGAATCATGTAAAGCCTGGTGGCTGTGTCACCTTCGAGATAAATGAAATTTCCTTTTTTAAAAGTATGCAAATAATTGTTTAGATTAAAAGTACCTTCTTCCATCGGCAGACCTCTCTTTCCTACAAATTAATTTTCGGTATCCTTGCTGTATTTATTTAGTTACTTTCCATAGAATTCAATGAAATTCCTTGGAAAAGACTCCGATCATTTCTCAATCTCCACTTTCCAAGCTGCTTTATTTATTTTCCGATAGGAACTCGGCCTTTGCAAATGGTTTGAGTTGCATTTTCGTTTCTTTAATAAATCCGCCGCAAGCGGGAAAGACGATAAGAACGAAATGACTGCCAGGGAAGGGGTTAACGCTAATAAAATCAGCTTGCAAAAGCCCGACCTAGAACCGATGGTTGTTTTGAATGGTTTGAGGATTGACAAGTACGCCAAAATAATGTCGCCTGGGAGTATAATAGAGATAGATTGGGGTAATAAAAACCCAAAAATGTACCGGGCCTTTTATAAATAAAATTGTTTTCGAAGGCTCATTTTTAAGGGTAAGATAGGATTGAGTTTGTAAACAAACAAAATAGTCGCAAAGACCATGACATTTCTCCCAGTGTCTGACGGAGATCATCTATCTATTAATATATAAAGTCAAGGAAAAATTGTCAACTAAGGTGCGTTTGAACTGTGAAACGGTTGTCCAAGGGGGGAATTGTGTTAAAGGAGATGTCCGAATATCGTTCTTGCTACATACAAAAGGGCTAAAGGGGGTAAAACCTACCGCCCTTTAGCCATGATAACAGAAATTTTCCTGATAAATTGAACCTTTATCGATTCTTTTTCTAATACGTTTACTTAACTTCAGTAATTTGATATTCATGGGTCCCTAAATGTCTTTTTTCTAGTTCGTTTAATTGAACAAAAGGATTCTTGCCATGGAGGCGTTCAAAAAGATGACCGGTTTCTTTCAGTCCGATTCCCTGTGGAAGTCCGCTCGGAATGATATTTTCTACTTTGATTGCATCCAGACAGGCCCGTTCGATGGCCACAATGTCTGTGGAGGCCATAATACCAATGTCCGGGACTAATGCCGGAGTAGTGAACCCCCAACAATCGCAGAGGGCGGTGATATTCATAAGGCAATTGATGTAAAAGACATGTCCCGGTTGAAATGTTTTAAGTACCGTCTCGGTGCAAATGGCCATGCCGGTTTGGAAATCCTCATAACGGTGGGCATCCATCTTCAAGGCCCCCGTCGGACAGACTTTTACGCAATGCTGACAATAGGTGCAATGGTGAAAGTTCACTTCATATCGATCATGAATGAAGCTATTGGCACTATGATTGCAACTGTTCACACAAAGTTCGCAATGGCTACAGACGTCTTCATTCCATTCCAGGCCACCTTCCAAGCCGTGAATCTGTTGTCGGGTACGATCGGTAACACAGCCCATGGCGATATTTTTGCAGGCGCCACCATAGCCGCAGGCACCGTGCCCTTTGATGTGGGAAAAATCAATCATCACTTCGGCATCCTGAATATTACCGGCTACATCGACATTTTTAAGAGTTTTGAAATCAACTTGTTTTTCATAGTAATACTTACCGGTCATGCCACAGGCATAGACGATGGGCACGCCCAAAAACTCTTCGGTATAACCCCGGGTTCTTGCGCTCATGATTTCTTGATCGGTAATGTATACTTTAGCACCGTAGGATTTTAGTTTATCTACCAGAATTTTGACAAACAACGGGTGAATTGTGGAGTAGCCGATTTTCCGGCCCAAATGCATTTTAATTACGGTTAGTTTGTCTTTAACTGTACCGTCCAGATTCAGGCGGTCAATCAAACGGCCGAATTTAGCCGGCAAGGTGACATCGGCGTCGTATTTATCATACTTTACCGATGCAAATAAGATATTGGCGCTCAATTCCAATTCCTCCAATCAAATTTGCATAGAATAAATTTTCCAATCCACCTTTGATTTATGCGGGGTTGGTAGATAGTTGCTATTATATCATCGACGAAGTTTAGCGGAAAGAAGGCACCTTTTGGATACCAGGTAAGAAGTTAAAAGAATATGGCGGATGTTGCGCTCGCGTTTCTGAGCAGTGGAGACCGCCTTAAATTTTTATTACGGGTATTGAAAAAAGTCTTTGATGATGATATATTTTAATTGTGAAAACTGTTACAAATTGAAAAGATGCGGAGTTATATTTTTTTAGGGTACTTTGTAACAAATTTCACGAATTTTATTTGAAAGATTTGTGAAATAATTCACAAAAGGAGGGAGGCCATGCATTCAATATCAGTATGCGTCGGAAGCTCTTGCCATTTGAAGGGTGCATATGAGGTCATCAATGAATTCAAACATCTCATTGCTGAAAACTCACTTACCGAACAGATTGAATTGAAGGCGTGCTTCTGTCTGGGAGAATGCCAGGCGGGAGTCAGTATGATGGTTGATGGCCAGATTTATACTTCCATGAATAAAGAGAAAACAGCTGAATTTTTTCAAGAGCATTTTTTAAGGACCTAAGACGGAGGATGGGGAATTCTTCATCAATCTCAGCCGGATAAATCATTCTTAATATGTTGAAGTTGAAACAAACCCATCAATTCATTCTCGGATTTTTAAGTATGTAATGAGAGTGGGGCTGTAAATGGGACTCATTTCAACCGTACTGGCTAGCTGTAGAGATTGCTATAAATGCGTTCGCAGTTGCCCGGTGAAAGCGATTCGGGTTATTAACGGTCATGCCGAGGTGGTTGAGGAACGTTGTATTGGGGATGGACGTTGTGTAAGAGTTTGTCCTCAGAATGCCAAAAAAGTTGAAAGCAGTATTGACCGGGTGGAAAAGCTTCTCTGTTCCGGGGCTAAAGTCGGGATTAGCTTGGCACCATCTTTTCCGGGAGCCTTCCGGATGAATTCGCCGGGACAAATTGTTACTGCTTTAAAAAAAGCGGGTTTTGATTACGTAGGGGAAACAGCCGAAGGGGCGGTACTCGTGGCTGAAGAACATCGTCGATTGATAGCCGAGGCTAGGCCCGGAGAACCGTTCATAACCAGTTGTTGCCCGGCAATTGTGAATCTGCTTGAAATCTATTATCATGATATATTACCGTATTTGGCGCCAATTGTTTCACCCATGGTGGCTCACGGCAAAATTTTAAAAAAACGTTACGGACAGGATACTAAAGTGGTTTTTGTGGGGCCTTGTATCGCTAAAAAAGGAGAGCTGCGGGAGAATGCGGAGAACCCACCGATTGACGCAGTACTAACATTTCAAGAATTAACCATGCTTCTCGTTGAAAAAAATATTGATATTGATCAGTGTGAAAGCAAGGAATTCGATATGCCTCCGGTTTTTGATTCACGAACGTTCCCGCTACCGGGCGGACTGGCTAAATCAGCTGCATTAAGCACAGATTTATTGGCGAAAGAGATTATTACGATTGATGGATTGGATGAAGTCATTGATTTTTTATCCAAATTTCATGAAGTGAAAAGTTCATTGCGTTTAATTGAGCTCTTGGCTTGCAAGGGAGGTTGTATCACCGGGCCGGAGATGACCAATGTCTCGACGCAATTTGCTCGCCGTTATAGTGTGATTCACTTTTCAGAACCTTCCTTGGAGGAAGGCTCTTGTTGCAATAAGGCAGGATCGGAAATAGATCTTTCCAATCAGTACAGTTCCAGAAATATTTATCGCGCTGGAGTTCCTGAGAACCAAATCCGGGAAATTTTGGCCCGTACCGGAAAATTAACCCCGGCTGATGAACTCAATTGCGGAGCTTGTGGTTATAATTCCTGCCGCGATAAGGCATTAGCGGTTGCCGCCGGTATGGCTGAAGTCGATATGTGTATACCGTATATGCGAGCCCGCGCCGAGTCCAAGGCTAATATTATCTGCCAAATGACGCCCAATGCGATTATCGTGGTCAGCAGTAGTTTAGAGATTGTGGAAATCAATCCGGCTGCTGAAAGTAAATTTAATTGTCGGCATATTCAGACTGTAGGTCAACAATTGGCCGCAGTGATGGAGCCCAGATATTTTGAAGAGGCTTTGCGTACTAAGAATTTGGTAACCGGTGAAGTAACGTTCCCGGATTGGGGTATGGTGGCCTGGCAAGCGATTTTTTACGTTGAGAAAAACGACATCTTGATCGGTATTTTTGTGGATATTACCCAAGAGAAGAAACAACGGGAACGGCTTTCCCGGATGACTGACGAAACTCTTGAAAAGGCTCAAGAAGTTATTAATAAACAAATGAAAGTGGCGCAAGAGATTGCAGGGCTATTAGGCGAAACCACCGCTGAAACTAAAGTTCAATTAACAAAATTAATGAATCTCATTAGGAATGAGGAGCGAAAGGGGGATTTGTGATGTTTATTGATACTGGATGGGCAAGTCTCCCTAAATTCGGCGAAGAATTATGCGGTGATAATGTTGAGGTTGTCAAGACTGACGATTCAGTGGTCGCAGTATTGGCCGACGGTCTTGGCAGTGGTGTTAAGGCTAATATTTTATCTAAAATGACAGTTAAAATTATTGCAACGATGCTCGAGAAAGGCGCCAGTTTGGAAGAAGTGGTGGATACCGTTGGCAACACTTTACCGATTTGCCAAAAAAGGATGCTCGCCTATTCCACTTTTACGATTATTCAGGCAAAGTGGAACGGCGAGATTTATATTGTTGAATTTGACAATCCATCCACTTTTTTTATCCACGGAGGGCGGATCGCAGCTGTATCTTTTCGGGAGACTGAGGTACTTGGTAAAAAGATCAAGGAATCCCGTTTTCAGGCGGCGCTTGGCGATATTTTGGTGGCGGTATCCGACGGAATTATACATGCGGGGATTGGCGGGGTGCTCAACTTGGGTTGGCAATGGGAAAATGTGGCTGATTATTTGCAAAGAATGCCTCAACCTGTAGTAAATGCCAAAAGTATGTCGAAAAGACTGCTTTCAGTTAGTGAAGAATTATATGCCGGTCATCCCGGGGATGATGCTACGGTAATGGTTTTGCAGGTCAGGGAACCCAGGACGGTTACTATTGCGGTGGGACCGCCTAAAGAAAAGGCGGATGATCGAATCCTAATTGAAAAGTTACAAGCCGAGAAAGGTAAGAAAGTAATTTGCGGAGGAACAACCGGCACGATCGTAGCCCGTTTTTTAGAACATGAAATCTCTGTTGACATCCATGAAATGGATCCCGAGGTACCTCCCGTAGGAGTCCTACCAGGTATCGATTTAGTGACCGAAGGGATTATTACCTTAAGCAAGACCTTGGAATATTTAAAACAGAGCTATCTTTTAGAGGATGTTCCTGCCAAACATAATGGAGCGGTGGATTTAACCAGAATATTACTACAAAGCGATGAAATCCGCTTTTTGGTTGGACGGGCAATAAACCCGGCTCATCAGAATCCCGATTTGCCATTGAATTTAAGCCTTAAGCTGCAGGTGGTCACCGAAATCTCTAATATACTCGCCAATATCGGCAAACAGGTGATGGTTGAATATTTCTAAGTGGGACAGTGAATTTTTGGAATATCCCGGATAAATCTTTTGTAACAGTTCTTTCTTAGGCGGATTGGGCTTAACTTTCAGTGATTGAAGTCGGTTTTTATAAGATGATTTTTTTCGATACCAGTCTGCATCGACTAAATTAGAACGATTACAAGTTAATATAAATTGCATTTCGACAAATGGAAGGGGAATGTTAAATGGCAGCAGTTGAAGCAGTAAAAAAAGAAGGGGATGCAATGGTGCCGCGGCGTAAATTTGATAGAGTCAACGAGATTATTGCCCGGCATGGTAAATTGCAATCGGCGCTAATCCCTATCCTTCAGGAGGTGCAGGATGAATACCGTTATCTCCCTGAAGAGATATTGACTTATATTGCGACCGTGATGGATTTATCTCCCGCTACCGTATTTGGCGTGGCCACCTTTTACGCCCAATTTTCATTGGAAGCGAAGGGGAAATATGTCGTTAAGATATGTGACGGGACGGCCTGTCATGTCCGGGGGTCTGAATCAGTTAAAAATGCACTCCGGAAGCGTTTTGCACTTGTAAATGACGAAAAAACCACTTCGGATATGCGCTTCACTCTGGAAACCGTATCATGCTTGGGGGCTTGCGGCTTGGCACCGGTTGTGATGATTAATGATCAGATATATGGTCAGATGACTGCGGATGCCATCAATATCATCATCGATAAGATTCTAGAGGAAGAAGGTGTTAAGGCATGATAGAATCCAAAAAGCAATTGGAGACACTGCGGGAAAAGTGGAGCAAAGGATATGAAAATGAAAAATGCCGGATACTGATTTGTGCCGGTACAGGTTGTGTTGCCAATGGCTCGTTGAAAGTTTATGAAGCTTTAAAAAGGAGCGTTGAAGCCAAAGGTAATTTCGTGTCTGTGGAGATGATGCTGGAAGACGGATGTTCGGGTACTACGGTAGTTACCAGTGGTTGCCATGGTTTTTGCGAAAAAGGCCCGCTCGTAAGAATTGAACCTTCCGGTGTTCTTTATACCAAAGTAAAGGAAGAAGATGTGCCTGAGATTATTGAAACATTGTCTTCCGGTAAATCTGTTGAGCGGTTATTGTATCACGATCCGGTAAGCGGAGAGGCTTTTGCGGAAGAAATGAGTATTCCGTTTTATAAGCACCAAAACCGTAATACCCTGGAGCATTGTGGCGCTATCGATCCAGAAGAGATCCGGGAGTATATTGCTAAAGACGGTTATGTTGCTCTTGCTAAGGCACTAACGGAGATGAAACCGGAAGAAGTTTGTCAGGAAATGATTCGCTCCGGACTGCGTGGCCGAGGCGGCGGCGGGTTTCCAACCGGGCGAAAATGGGATTTGACGCGTGTTGCAACAGGTACTAAGAAATATGTCATTTGTAACGGTGATGAAGGGGATCCGGGCGCGTTCATGGATCGTAGCGTTATGGAAGGTGATCCTTTTAAGGTAATTGAAGGAATGGCGATTGCCGCTTTTGCAGTTGGAGCAGACGAAGGTTACATTTATGTGCGGGCCGAGTATCCGCTGGCAGTGCAACGGCTGAAACTGGCTGTTGAATCAGCACGTGAAAACGGGCTCTTAGGCCAGAATATCTTGGGAACAGGCTTCAACTTTGACCTTCATATTAAAGAAGGCGCAGGCGCATTTGTTTGTGGTGAAGAAACCGCTTTAATGGCATCCATTGAGGGTCAAAGAGGAATGCCTCGTCCGAAGCCACCGTTTCCGGCTAATGCAGGTCTCTGGGGCAAACCAACCTTGATCAATAATGTGGAGACCTACGCTAATGTGCCGCCGATTATGAGCAAAGGAGCCAGTTGGTTTTCAAGCTTCGGAACCGAGAAAAGTCCGGGAACCAAAACTTTCGCTTTAACCGGTAAGGTTGCCAATACAGGGCTTATCGAAGTACCGTTGGGTGTCACTTTGCGGGAGATTGTATTTACAATCGGTGGCGGTATTCGGAACGGCAAGAAATTTAAAGCAGTCCAGATCGGTGGGCCGTCCGGCGGGTATCTTACCGAACAGCATTTAGACATGAAACTGGATTTCGATTCCTTAAGTTCAATCGGGGCCATGGTGGGTTCCGGCGGATTGGTGGTCATGGACGAAGACAACTGTATGGTAGAAATGGCACGCTTCTTCATGAACTTTATCCAAAATGAGTCCTGTGGTAAATGTGTTCCCTGCCGTGAGGGTACTAAACGTTTGCTGGAGATCTTGGAACGGGCTGTCAAGGCTGAAGGAAAAATGGAAGACATCGATACATTGGAAGATCTGGCACAGGTGATCAAGGATGCTTCTTTGTGTGGCTTGGGTAAGACAGCGCCAAATCCGGTATTGTCGATGCTGAAATATTTCAAGGATGAGTTTATCGCTCATGTAAGGGATAAGAAATGCCCGACGAAGGAATGTAAAGCTTTTGCCGGTTATAGTATCGACCCGCAGCTTTGTAAGGGATGTAGCAAGTGCAGCAAGGTATGCCCCGTCAAGGCTATCAGTGGAGAGATTAAGAAACCGTATGTAATCGATAGTGAAAAATGCATTAAATGCGGCGCTTGTATGAATACTTGCCCATTTAAAGCTATCAAGGAGGGGTAAGGATATGGATACTGTAATTATCGATAATCAAGTCGTAGAGATTAACGGCGCCAAAACTCTATTGGAACTAATCCGGAAAGCCGGGATTGACGTCCCAACATTTTGTTATAATTCTGAACTAAGCATTTACGGTGCTTGCCGGATGTGTGTAGTTGAACAAGAAGGCCGCGGTGTTATGGCCTCATGTTCTACTCCTCCGGTACCCGGAATGAAAATTTTTACCAATAGCCCGCGGGTTCAGCGGATTCGCCGGACTGTCCTTGAGTTATTATTGGCCAATCATGACCGGGATTGTACTACCTGTGAAAAGAACGGTCATTGTAAATTACAGGAGTTGGCCAACCGTTACGGAGTCCGGAAGGTCCGTTTTGGAGAGCGCGATGTTAAATTGCCGATTGATGATGCCGGGACTTCTATTGTTCGAAATCCCAATAAGTGTATTCTTTGCGGTGATTGTGTCCGGACTTGTTCTGAAGTCCAAGGTATTGGGATTTTAGACTTTGCCAACCGTGGTTCAAAAGTCCAGGTTACACCAGCATTCGGCAAATCCATATCTGAGGTGGAGTGCGTCAATTGCGGCCAGTGTAGCGCGGTCTGCCCCACAGGCGCCCTCACGATTAAGTCAGAAGTCGATAGGGCTTGGGATGCCATCAATCAAAAAGAGAAACTGGTTGTAGTCCAAGTGGCGCCGGCTGTCCGGGTTGCGCTCGGAGAAGAATTCGGTTTGCCGGCTGGTGAAATCGTTACCGGTAAAATGGTTGCTGCTTTGAAACGATTGGGTTTTGATAAGGTTTTTGATACCGCCATTGCAGCAGACTTAACGATTATGGAGGAAGCCACTGAGTTTCTGGAACGGTTTAAAAAAGGTGACCGTTTGCCTCAATTCACATCTTGTTGTCCGGCCTGGGTAAAATACGCTGAGCATAATGAGCCGGAGTATTTGAATAACCTGTCTTCTTGCCGTTCACCGCAACAAATGTTCGGTTCCATGGTAAAACGTTATTGGGCGAAAGAACTTGGTAAAGAGGCCAAAGATATTTTTGTTGTTTCAATTATGCCTTGTACGGCAAAGAAATTTGAGCGGACCAGGCCAGAATTTAGTACCGATGGTGTTCCTGACGTAGATTTGGTTCTTACAACCCAGGAGCTTGCGCAAATGATTCGTGAATCCGGTTTGGTATTTGATAATATTGAAACCGAAGCGTTTGATACCCCATTTGGGTTTGGTACCGGCGCCGGAGTCATCTTCGGGGCATCCGGTGGTGTGGCGGAAGCTTCACTTCGTGCCGCTTATGAGGCACTGACCGGCGAAGAACTGGAACAGGTCAACTTTGAAGCGGTCCGTGGATTTAAAGGTCTCAAGGAATTTAGTGTAATGATCAAAGGTAATGAGATTAAAGTCGCGGTTGTTCATGGTCTGGCCAATGCCAAGAATTTGTTAACCAAAGTCAAATCGGGAGAAGCAAAATATGATTTGATAGAAGTGATGGCTTGCCCTGGTGGATGCATCGGCGGTGCTGGACAACCGATTGCGGCAACCACTGACATCAAAAAGGCAAGGGCGAAAGGGATTTATAATGCCGATAAACTTTCCCAACTTCGAAAATCTCAGGATAATCCAGTAGTGGCTAAGTTCTATGATAAATGGCTTAAAAAACCCAACAGTGAAGAAGCGCATCATAGCTTGCATACTCATTATGCCAGCCGTGCCAGAATTACCGGTGAAGATATCGAAATTTTGAAAAGTGAACAAAATAACAAAATGGATATCGCGGTTTGTGTGGGTACTTGTTGTTACCTAAACGGTTCTTATGATACCCTTAAAGAGTTCACTCGTCAGGCCGATGAAGCCGGAGTCAAAGATAAAGTCAATCTTCATGCCACATTTTGTTTGGAAAGTTGTAAGCAAAGCCCCTCCATCCGGATTAATGAAGAAGTGATTGATGGAGTTTCAGCCGACAAAGTCTCTAAAGTATTTAGAGACAAAGTATTGAATAAATTAGGGAAATAAACAGCTAGCTAAGGAGTCAGAATTAGAAACCAAAAGTCGGAAACCAGGAACCGGTTTGGAGATAGCCAGTACGATATCTGAATTATACCGAAGGTGTAGCAGATTGCGATGGATATTTCCGGCTACGATTCCTCGATTTCCGGCTTTTGGTTTTTTACTTTGTTAAAAAGCGGGTGATCATTTTGAGTGAATCCATGATTCAGGTTCCTAAATTTACCTTAAAACGCCTGCCTCATTATTACCGATTTGTTTGTGAATGTGCTGAGCATGGGTTGAAATATGTTTCCTCCGAAGAGATGGCAAAAGCTGTCCAAATCAATGCTGTCCAAATTCGCAGGGATTTAATGCTTTTTGATGCTCTGGGTACACCGGGTGTTGGTTATCATGTCGAGGAATTAAAAAATAACTTGGAGGAAATCCTGGGACTCAAGAATGTGAATGAAGCGGTTTTGATTGGAGTTGGGAAATTGGGCCGCGCGATTATCGATTATCCGGGTTTTAATCGTTATGGACTTCGTATTGTAGCCTTATTTGATAATGATCCTCACGTGATGGGGACCAAGATCAATGGCTGTCAAATATTCCCTATTTCAGAACTTAATCATATCGTTGGACGCCTAAACATCAAGGTAGGTATCATTACTGTACCGGCCCCCTCAGCTCAAAACTCAGCTGATCGATTGATTCATTCCGGCATTAAGGCCATTTGGAATTTTGCACCGGTTATGATTCGGGTTTCAAATGATGTAGTTGTTCGCAATGAGGATTTAGCAGCGGGATTGGCTACGTTGTTCCACTTTATTGCTGGAAATGAATGAATTTATAAATGTTGCATCAGCAAGTCATATATATGTTTCTGAAGATTCCATCGATTCTTTCCATTTTGATTGGACCGAATATTAAAGAAGGCTTATTTATGAGATTTAGTGGAGTTTTTATTATACTTTGTAAAAGAAATCACAAACAATCTTTACAAAAATATCAATCTGGGGTACAATAAAGGCAAACGAGAAGTTATTTTTTTAACAATGATTGTTAAAAATTTAACAAATGGAGTGTTGCCGCATATCATAGTTGAGGATGTACATATTATTGAGAGCCGCCTAATGATTTTGTTTTATCAATGTATATCAAAGTCTTGCCAGAGTCAAATAAAAGGAGGTTTGAACGATGGAGAAAAAAGAATTGACGAAACAAGTAAATCCGGATGGAAAAGCCGATGCCAGCAGGCAGGTTGACGAATTGGTACAGCGAGCAATGATAGCTAGGGACAAATTTATGAGCTATGATCAACAAAAAATTGATGCCATTGTAAAAGCGATGGCCCTGGCCGGAATCGACAAACATATGGAATTGGCCAGACAAGCTGTGGATGAAACAGGCATGGGTGTCTATGAAGATAAAATTACCAAAAATCTCTTTTCCACTGAAGAAGTCTATCATAATATTAAAAGTGAAAAAACAGTGGGGGTAATCGAGGAGAATGTGGAAGAAGGATTTATGAAAGTGGCAGAACCCATCGGCGTCATCGCCGGAGTCACTCCGGTAACCAATCCTACTTCCACCACGATGTTTAAATGCTTAATCAGTGTAAAGACCCGGAATCCGATTATTTTCAGTTTTCATCCCAAAGCTATCAAATCAAGTATTGCTGCGGCTATAGTAATGTTGGAAGCGGCAGTTGCTGCAGGGGCTCCTGAAAATTGTATTGGATGGATTGAAAAACCTTCCATTGAAGCAACCAATCTTTTAATGAATCATCCTGGAATCAGTATCGTCTTGGCAACCGGAGGGACTAACATGGTGCAAGCCGCTTATTCATGTGGGAAACCGGCGTTGGGTGTCGGCCCTGGAAATGTACCCTGTTACATTGAAAAAACTGCTAATATCAAACGGGCCGTAACCGACTTAATTTTAAGCAAAACTTTTGATAACGGCACAATTTGTGCTTCTGAGCAGTCTGTAGTTGTAGATAGGGAAGTTGCTGAAAAAGTTAAGTCTTTAATGACTGAGTATGGTTGCTACTTCCTAAAACCTGATGAGATTGACCGTTTATCGAAGGTAGCTATTGATTCAACCCATGATTGTATGAATGCTGTTGTTGTCGGGCAACCGGCGACTAAAATTGCAGAGATTGCCGGAATAAAAGTTCCCGCCCATACAAAGATTCTAGTGGCGGAGCTTGAAGGGGTCGGGCCGGAATATCCGCTCTCCCGGGAAAAACTAAGCCCCATTTTGGCCTTTTATGTAGTTGAAGATTATCACGAAGGAATCAAACGCTGCGAGCAAATTACTGAATTCGGGGGACTCGGGCATTCGGCAGTGCTCCATTCGGAAAATGAGGCAGTAATTGATGAATTTGCAAACCGTTTGCGCACAGGCCGTTTATTAATCAATTCACCATCCTCCCACGGAGCTATCGGAGATCTTTATAATACCAATACACCTTCGTTGACGCTGGGTTGCGGTTCGATGGGCCATAATTCAACTACCGATAATGTCAGTGTCCGGAATCTCCTCAATATCAAACGGGTCGCCCTCCGGCGTGACCGGATGAAATGGTTCAAGGTTCCGCCCAAGATTTATTTCGAGTATGGGTCATTACAATATTTGAGTAAGATCAAAGGCAAGAAAGCTTTCATTGTCACGGATCCATTTATGGTAAGATTGAATTTCGCCGATAAGGTAACCTATCAATTAGAAAAAGTCGGGATTGATTATCGGATCTTTTCCGATGTGGAACCGGATCCTTCAGTGGAAACGGTGATGAATGGAGTTAAAGAGCTCAATACCTATCAGCCGGATTTAATTATTGCGCTTGGTGGTGGGTCGGCCATTGATGCCGCGAAAGGTATGTGGCTATTCTACGAACATCCGGATACTGAATTCGAGTCTTTGCGATTAAAATTTGCAGATATCCGTAAAAGAGCCTTCAAATTCCCGGATTTGGGAAAGAAAGCTACTTTTGTGGCGATACCGACAACTTCCGGTACAGGTTCCGAAGTAACCGCATTTGCTGTCATTACAGATAAAAAGCGAAATATTAAATATCCATTGGCTGATTATGAGTTAACCCCGGATATCGCAATCATTGACCCGGAACTGGTGCTGTCAGTTCCTCAGTCGGTTACGGCAGACACCGGAATGGATGTTTTAACCCATGCGCTTGAGGCCTATGTATCGGTAATGGCTTCCGATTATACCGACGCGCTGGCCGAAAAAGCAGTTAAACTCGTTTTTGAATATTTACCAAGGGCCTATAAAGACGGCCATGATAAAATAGCCCGGGAAAAAATGCATAATGCTTCCTGTATTGCCGGGATGGCTTTTACAAACGCTTTCTTAGGAGTAAATCATGGCATGGCCCATATTTTGGGCGGAAAGTTTCATATTCCTCACGGGCGGGCCAATGCGATATTGTTACCCTATGTGATTCAGTATAATGCTCAACCGCCGACAAAATTTGCTGCTTTTCCGCAGTATGAATATCCAATGGCCGGTGAAAGGTATGCTGCGATTGCAAAAATGTTAGGGCTTCCCGCTTCAACCACTCAAGAAGGAGTCACGAGTTTGGTGAATGCTATTAAGGATCTAATGAAGCAGATTAATATCCCGTTAACCTTGGCCGAAGCAGGTGTCAATGCTAAAGCCTTTGAAAAAGAATTGCGGGAGATGGCTGATATCGCATTCAATGACCAAACCACTGGCACCAATCCAAGGATGCCGCTAGTTTCGGAGATTGAAGCCATTTATCGGGAAGCTTTTGGAAAATCCTAAGCGGAATCAATTTTCTAGTACAAAATGATGGACGCTTCAATCTGAGGTATCGATTCTCGATTGGGTTTTTGTATCAAAGCAAACGGGGTGTTTAGAAAGTTTCTTCAACTCAAAGTTCCTGTCTGGTAGGAATTTTGAGTTGTTTTTTATAGAAGGATGAAAAAATGGAGGACAACATGGAGCCGAAAATTCTATTTCTTAATTTTAAAAGCGATGAGGCTCAAGAATGTATTCAGTATGTAAAAGATAATCTGGAAGTGAAAGTCGATTGTCAATTTTGCAGTATTGAAGAATATGAAAAAGAAATGCTCAACTTTGGTCCGGAATTGGTTTTTATCAATATTGATTTAGAAAATCATCAACTTTCCGAAATTGTTCATAAGATCAAAGCCTATTCGGAGATGGCGAGAATTATTTGGGTAGCTGGTCAGTCCAACCAAATCGGAGAAGCGTTTGACACGGGAATAAATGATTATATTGTATGGCCTTTGAAACATCAGAGGATATTCCAATCCATTCTTTGGTTATTAAAAGTAAACGAAAAATCAATTCCGGAAATTATCACCATTTGGGAAACCGATCGGTTTGTCGTTTTAAGGCCCGAACAAATCATTTACTGCTATACAACGGATCGAAAAACCACCATCAAAACCAAAGATAGGGAATATTTTAGCTTGAACACTTTGGCCAGTTTTGAACAGAAACTTGGGAAATGTGGTTTTTTTCGGACCCACAAGAGTTTTCTGGTAAATCAGAATTATATCAAAGAAATTGTACCATGGTTTAATCATACCTATAATTTAGTGATGAATTATTATGAGCACGACGAAGTACCTGTTAGCCGTACCTATTTAAAAGAGTTTAAACAGCGGATGGGTATTGAATAGTTAAATTTCAACCAGGGTCGGCAGGTGTCCGGTTGCCGGTAAAAATTTATCGATGAGATCTGAGGTTTTGATTTTTAAGCTGGAAGTGTTGATGCAAGGGTGACATCCGATATATTCTAGATTTAAAACTTCTTTATCAATCAGTAACTTAACACAATGATGATGATCATTCATTAATCCTAATACACTGACAGAACCAGGCGTGATATTTAAATATTTTTCCATATAGGTAGCATCGGCAAAGGACAAGCGGGATGAATGAATCTGTCTGGACAGGTCCTTCGTTTGCAACTTTTTATGGCCCGATATCATGAATAGGTAAAAATCCGTTTTTGCTGAATTGCACAGGAAAAGGTTTTTGCAGATTTGGATTTTCAGGATCATTTCAACTTCGTGGCATATTTCAATGGATGCAGTGGGTTCATGGTCCAGACGAAGATAAGGAATTTGCAGTTTATCGAGTAAAGTATAGACAGCTATCTCCTTTTGAAGGCGATTATTATCCTCGGGCCGTGTTGTGTAAATTGTCGGATCGACTTTAATGGTTTCCATGAATACCTCTTGTAATTTGCTATCAATGATAATCTCAGGGAGCGAATGAATCTGTTTCAAATTTAAAATCTATTATATGCCTCTTTCAAATCAAACACAATAATCGTCTTCGTTAGTGAAGGGGTTTCCCGAAAAAAATCGTTCAACCGTGATTGCTATGATTTGCCCAAACGTTTCAGAAATCTCAAAGTTGCATCAAATTTTTCCGGTTCTACAACTTATAATTCACTTTTTGCATTTTAGTTTTTAAATTAAGCATTTCGTTCCTGAATAATTGTAAATTAAAATAACAGAGATTGTTATTTATTTGACAAAGTTTATAATAAAAGATAACAAGATACAAGTCCAAAATGGCCAATGGTGTGTAGATTTGTTGATCTTTATCATTCAAAAAATTTTGAAATAGGGGATGTTCAATGAATAGAACTTTCGATTATGCCTTGGTTGATCGGATTATTGACGAGTATAGGGGTGAGTCGCGGGCGATTATCGCAATTTTGCAAGATATTCAAGAGCATTATCGTTATTTGCCTAAGGAGTGTTTTCCACATTTATCGAAGAGGCTGAAGCTCAGTAAAGCCCAAATATTTAGTGTGGCGACATTTTATGAAAATTTTTCATTGGAACCCAAGGGCAAATATGTGATCAAGGTTTGCGACGGGACAGCCTGCCATGTAAGAAAATCAATTCCGATTTTAAACCGTTTACGGAATGAACTCGGGCTTTCAAAGGACAAAAAGACGACCGACGATTTATCATTTACCGTAGAAACGGTGTCCTGTTTGGGAGCGTGCGGGTTAGCCCCGGTCTTAACGGTAAACGATAAAGTTTACCCAGCAATGACGCCCGATAAAGCGGCAGAACTTTTGACGAAGTTGAAGGAGGAATATATAAATGCTGAAAAGTAGGGAGGATTTAGTTCAACTTCGCGAAAGCTGTAAACGGTCAATTGCAGGGGAAAAAGGAAGAATATTGGTCTGCGCCGGTACCGGTTGCGTAGCCAGCGGTTCTTTAGAGATTTACGAAGAATTACAAAAGTTGATGGTTGAAAAGGGTATACCTTGTTCTGTAGAGCTTGCTGAAGAATCCGACCAAAAAACGATAGGTCTGAAGAAAAGCGGTTGCCATGGATTTTGTGAAATGGGGCCGCTGGTCCGGATCGAGCCTCAGGGCTATCTTTATACCAGAGTGCAGCCTGAGGATTGCCGAGAAATCATCGAAAAGACAATTATCGAAGGGAAATTAATTGAACGGTTGATCTATCAAAAAAGTGGTCAAGTGTACCCCAAACAAGCAGATATCCCTTTTTATAAAAAACAAACCCGAGTGGTTTTGGAACATTGCGGTCATATCGATGCCACTTCGCTAAAAGAATACCTGGGTATTGGGGGATACCAAGCCCTCGAAAACGCATTATTTGAAATCGATGCCGAGACAATTGTCGATCAAATTACCCAATCCAATTTGCGTGGAAGAGGTGGTGGAGGATTTCCCGCGGGGAAAAAATGGTCTCAGGTTCGTCGCCAAAAGGCTGGGCCCAAATATATCGTATGTAATGGTGACGAAGGCGATCCTGGCGCCTTTATGGACAGAAGCATTATGGAGGGAGATCCCCACCGGATGTTGGAAGGGATGATGATTGCCGGAATAGCATGTGGCGCTACAGAGGGCTATATATATGTGCGTGCCGAATATCCAATGGCAGTGAGCAGGCTGAAAAATGCAATTGTAGAGGCGATTAAGTTTGGACTCCTCGGTGAAAATGTTTTAGGATCGGGTTTTAATTTTCAAATTCACATCAACCGGGGTGCCGGAGCATTTGTTTGCGGTGAAGGAAGTGCACTGACGGCTTCGATTGAAGGCAAAAGAGGAATGCCCAGGGTTAAGCCGCCGCGTACCGTTGAACAAGGCTTGTTTGGGAAACCGACCGTACTGAATAATGTAGAGACCTATGCCAATGTCCCTGGAATAATCTTAAGAGGTGCTTCGTGGTATAAAAGCATGGGCCCGGAAAGCAGCCCCGGAACGAAGGCTTTTGCTCTAACCGGGAATATTGAAAATACTGGCTTAATAGAAGTCCCGATGGGGACTACACTCCGTGAAGTCATTTTCGATGTTGGTGGCGGTATGAGGGGCGGTGCGGAATTTAAAGCGGTCCAGATCGGTGGTCCCTCCGGGGGATGCCTTACGAAAGAACACCTGGATCTGCCTTTGGATTTCGATTCATTAAAGAAAGTAGGAGCCATGATCGGATCCGGCGGTTTGGTGGTCATGGATAGTAATACCTGTATGGTTGAAGTAGCACGCTTTTTTATGAATTTCACTCAGAAAGAATCTTGCGGTAAATGCGTGCCTTGTCGTGAAGGCACCAAGCGGATGTTAGAAATTTTAGAACGAATTGTCGCCGGTCAGGGACGCGATGGCGATATCCAATTGTTGCTGGATTTAGCCGATACCATCACCGCTACTGCCCTTTGCGGGCTGGGAAAAACGGCAGCTTTGCCTGTAGTCAGTACCATTAAAAGTTTCCGCGATGAATATGAGGCTCATATCTATGAAAAGAAATGTCCTGCTGGTAATTGTCAAAAATTAAAGCGTATCACCATTGACCCGGTCATATGCAAGGGCTGTTCAAAATGTGCTAAGATATGTCCCGTAGGGGCGATTTCCGGTAAAATTAAAGAGCCTTTTATGATTGATGCCCAAAAATGTATAAAGTGCGAAGCTTGCATCGGGACATGCAGTTTTCATGCAATAAAAGAGGAGCGATAAATTATGGGGAAAAAAGAATCAATGGTAATCGACGGAATAACCGTTGAAATCAATGGTGAAAAAAATTTGTTGGAATTAATCCGCAAGGCCGGAATCGAGCTCCCCACTTTTTGCTATTATTCGGAATTATCCATATATGGCGCTTGCCGCATGTGTATTGTGGAGAACAAATGGGGTGGTATTGAAACCGCCTGTTCAACACCACCTCGGGGAGGAATGGAAATTCGCACCAACACCGGACAGATTCGCAAACACCGTAAAATGAATCTGGAATTATTATTAGCCAATCACTGCCGGGACTGTACCACATGCGCAAAAAATGGTAATTGTAAACTGCAAGAACTGGCCATCCGCTACGGTATCGACAGGGTCCGCTTCGAAAATACCGCTGAGGAACCGCAGATCGATGATTCCTCTTTATGCATTACCCGTGATAGCAATAAGTGCATTCTATGCGGCGACTGCGTACGGATGTGTTCAGAGGTGCAAAATGTGGGTGCCATTGATTTTGCCTATCGCGGTTCGAAAATGTCAATCAGCACTATCTTTAATCAACCAATCGCCCAGTCGGACTGTATCGGCTGCGGACAATGCTCGGCAGTCTGTCCTACCGGCGCTATAGTTGTCAAAAGTGACCGGGATCGGGTATGGCGCGAACTGCATAACAAAAATACCAAAGTAATCGCTCAAATTGCCCCGGCGGTAAGAGTTGCGATCAATAAAGAATTTGGCTTAAGCGACAAAGAAAATGCCATGGGCAGGATCGTGGCAGCTCTTCGCAGAATGGGTTTTGATAGTGTTTTTGATACTTCGACGGGCGCTGACTTAACTGTGCTGGAAGAAGCGGCAGAATTCATGAAACGGCTGGATGAAGGAGAAAATCTTCCTTTATTTACTTCCTGCTGCCCGGCGTGGGTTAATTATTGTGAAAAAAATTACCCAGAACTGCTCTCTCACATTTCGACCTGCCGATCGCCCATGCAAATGTTTGGTTCTGTGATCAAGGAACAGTTTAAGACTTCCGGCAAGAAAATCGTTCATGTGGCGGTAATGCCTTGTACGGCCAAGAAATTTGAAGCGGCCCGGGATGAGTTCAAGATTGATGGGGTTTCAATGGTTGATTATGTGGTCACTACCCAAGAACTCGTCAAGATGATCAAAGAAGCGGGCATTGTTTTTGCGGATTTGGAACCGGAAGCAGTGGATATGCCTTTTGGGAGTATGACCGGGGCAGGCGTCATTTTCGGCGTTACCGGAGGGGTTACTGAAGCTGTAATCCGCCGGATTGCTACGGATAAGTCTCCTGGGACCTTAAGTTCAATAGCATTCAGCGGGGTGCGTGGCATGGAAGGGCTTAAGGAGGCGACTATTGCCTATGGCGAAAGGGAATTAAAGATTGCCATTGTCAGTGGACTCAAAAATGCCGACGATTTACTTCAAAGGATTAAAGCAGGCAAACATTACGACTTTGTAGAAGTGATGGCTTGCCCGGGCGGCTGTATTAGCGGGGCTGGCCAACCTTTTACGTCATTGAAAGGAAGAGAGAATCGCGGTAAGGGACTTTATTCTGCCGATAAATTATGCAGTATTAAACGTTCGGAAGAAAACCCCCTGATGATGACCTTGTATAAAGGTTTACTCAAAGGGAAGATTCACGAGTTGCTTCATGTCGATTATCAGCCAGGGGAAGTAGAGGGGAAACAATGATTGAATTGCAAATTTGCATTGGAAGTTCCTGTCATCTAAAAGGTTCATATAATATTATCAACATTTTTCAACAATTGATTGAGGAATATTCAATCCATGATCAAGTTGATTTACAGGCTTCATTTTGTATGAAACATTGTCAGAATAACGTTTCAATCACGTTAGACGGCCAATACTATAGCATATCGCCGGAAACAGCAAAACAATTTTTTAAAGAAACGGTGATGGCTAGGATAAAGAAGATAAAGTAATAAGAAATTGAACCAAAAGAAAGGCCTTATTTACGGGGCCTTCCTTTTTATTATGCACAAATGATTAGCAATAGTTTTTATTGCTCGGTTATTTTTTCCTAGCGGAAGTGAGATACTGGTCGATAGCTGCCGCTGCATTCTTTCCTGCCCCCATGGCTGAGATAACAGTGGCCGCTCCGGTTACTGCATCGCCCCCGGCATAGACCCCATCCTTATTGGTAGCCATCGTATTTTCGTTGACAATAACGCCGCCCCATTTTTGAGTGGCAAGCCCCGGTGTACTCTGCCTGATTAGCGGGTTGGGCGATTGGCCGATAGCAACAATGACTGTGTCTATTTCCAGAATGTGCTCGGATCCTTCTTTTGGGACCGGGCTGCGACGTCCGCTCTTATCGGGGGCGCCCAGTTCCATGTCGATGCACTCCAGACCGGTAACCCAACCTTCTTCCCCAATAATTCGGGTGGGATAGGTAAGAAAATAAAAAATAATTCCTTCCTCTTTAGCGTGATGGGTTTCTTCTTTACGGGCTGGTAATTCTTCTTTGCCGCGACGGTAGATAATGTAGACACTATCGGCCCCTAAACGTTTGGCAGTTCGGGCTGCATCCATCGCCACATTGCCGCCGCCGATTACGGCGACGTTCTTGCCCACAAAAATTGGGGTCGGCGCCTCTTTATCATACGCTTTCATGAGGTTGCTGCGGGTCAAAAATTCATTGGCGGAATAAACACCGTTTAAATTTTCCCCTGGGATTCCCATAAATTTCGGTAACCCGGCGCCTGATCCGATGAATACCGCCTGAAAACCGTCAGCCAATAATTCTTCGATTGTGATGGATTTTCCCACAATGACATTGGGAATGATCGTAACACCTAAAGTATTAAGCTTGGCAATCTCCTTCTTAACCAGGGCTTTCGGCAAACGGAATTCCGGGATACCATACATCAATACGCCGCCTGGCTCATGTAAAGCTTCATATATCATAACTTCATAACCTTTCCGGGCCAACTCTCCGGCACAAGTGAGACCTGCGGGGCCGGAACCAATAACCGCAACCTTGGGATCTTCCGGTAAGGCTTTGGTTTTGGCAATGGATTGATTTAACGCCGAATCCTTCATCGCATAATCTGCCACGAATCTTTCCAGCCTTCCGATAGCTACCGGCTCACCTTTGATTCCTTTAACGCATTGTCCTTCACACTGGTTCTCCTGGGGACAGACCCGTCCGCAAATAGCCGGGAGGGCATTTTGTGTAAATAAAGTCTCATATGCTTCTCTAAAATCGCTGGTAGCCACTTTATGAATGAATTCGGGTATCGGAACTCCCACCGGACATCCGGAAACACATTTGGCATTTTTGCAATTCAAACAACGTTTCGCTTCGGCAAGGGCTTGGTCTGGAGTATAGCCGAGGGCAACTTCTGTAAAATTCTTATTTCGAATCTGCGGGTCTTGTTCGGCCATTTTAATTTTTTCGTTCACGATATTCGGCATGGTTATTTGTTCTCCAATCCAATGTGGCAGCTATGATTTTCTTCATAGTGCCGTTCATTGTTTTTATATATGGCTTGACGGCGCATGCATTCATCAAAGTCGACCAAAAAACCGTCGAAATCCGGACCGTCAACACAGGCGAATTTGATTTCGCTTCCTACGGTGACCCGGCATCCACCGCACATGCCGGTACCATCGATCATAATTGGATTTAAAGAAACCATGGTCGGAAGATTCAGTTCTTTGGTTTGAGCGACAACTGCGCGCATCATTGGTAAAGGCCCAATGGCAATGACTTTATCATAGCGTTTGGCTTCAATCATTGTTAAAAGCCCATCGACTACAGTGCCTTTCATTCCATAGCTGCCATCATCAGTGGCAACAGTAAGTCTATGGGTAAAAACTTTAAATTCATTTTCCAAAATTACTAGTTCAGCGGTACGGCCCCCCAAAATAGCATCAACCTCGGTGCCTTTTTCGGCTAAACTTTTTAACTGCGGAAAGAGCGGAGCTGCCCCGACACCACCTCCGATTCCCAAAACTTTGTCACAATTCTCTAATTCTGCGGGCATGCCCAATGGACCGGCAACATCTTGCAAGGAATCCCCTACATTTTTGGTGCTGAGAAGTTTGGTAGAGAAACCCAGTTCCTGATATATTAAGGTTATTTTGTTTTCTGCCCGATTGAAATCGGCTATGGTAAGAGGGATTCTTTCCCCGTTTGTATCAACCCGGACGACCACGAATTGGCCGGGTTCACATTTGCGGGCAATATAGGGGGCTTCAACTTCAATTAACACCACAACCGAATTTAACCTGCGCTTGGTAACTATTTCATACATCCTTAAAGTCCTCCTCAAGAAAAAAAGGGCTGTCTGAAAATCATCTTTCATGAGTCGCTGAACAATATATAACCTTATGGCAGTTGGAAGGGGAGTTATATATTGGTGAGTTTCATGATTGAAGTTTTGTAGACAGCCGCTTTTTTTACAATATGTTCCGATTAAAAGGTAACCGGATTTCCGTAATATGCGCATTCCAAAACCTTTTTCAGTTCTATCTTATTGCTTGGTCTGGGATTGCTTCCCGTACAAGGATCAAGAGCGGCGTTTTCAGCAATAAAGTCGACGGTCTTTTTAAACAAACCTTCAGAAACTCCTTGTTCCTTGAGGGTAGCGGCTATATTCAGTTTCCGGTTCAGTCCGGAAACGGCGTCAATCAATGAATCAACCAATTGTTTGTCGGTTGCTCCGGATAAACCAACTCTCTTTGCAATTTGAGCATACTCTTTCATACTGTTTTTTGAATTATAACGGATGACATAGGGCAATAAAATGGCATTACAACAACCATGGGGAATCTCAAACTGAGCTCCGATTTTATGTGCCAGACTATGGGTAATTCCAAGCAAGGCATTACTGAAAGCCATTCCAGCTAGACATTGGGCAATATGCATTTTACCACGGGCTTCTTCTTCTCCGTTAAAAGAATCAATTAAATAGTCAAAGCACATCGAGATGGCCTCTAATGCCAAAGGATCGGAAAAAGGCGAACGAGCGGAGGCCACATAAGCTTCAATGGCATGAGTTAAAGCATCCATCCCGGTGTGAGCGACCAGCTTCGGCGGCATCGTAATGGGGATGCTGGTATCCAAAATGGCGATGTCCGGTGTAATTTCAAAGTCCGCCAAGGGATATTTAATTTTGGTCGAGTAATCGGTAATGACAGAAAAAGCGGTTACTTCGGTAGCAGTTCCGCTGGTGGAGGGGATTGCCACAAAGATGGCTTTTTTCCGTAATACCGGCATTGAGAAGGGAGTTTTAATATCTTCAAAAGTTAAATGGGGGTATTCATAAAATACCCACATCGCTTTGGCAGCATCAATTGGGGAGCCGCCACCGATGGATACAATGACATCAGGCTGAAATTCCTGCATGGCTTTAGCTCCTGCCATTACAGTTTCCACAGAAGGATCCGGTTCGACTCCGGCAAAGGTTTTAACCTGCATGCCGCTTTTACTTAAGATTTCTTCCAAGCGAGCTAAAAAACCAAATTTTTGCATGGAAGTACCGCCGGTAACAATCATCGCCCGCTGATGGCCTTTTAAATTTTTTAATTCATCCATAGCGTTCTTTCCGAAATAAAGATCGCGCGGGAGCGTAAATCGAGCCATTTGAACCACCTCACTAAAAGTTTTGTTCGGGTACGGGAATAGCATTTCATATCTATTGTTTTCCATACTATTGGAAACTGGATGTTTATATTATAAACCTTGTTAAAAAAATAACAATCTTTGTTTGAATAGGTTGCAAAGATTAAGCAATGAAATACCGAAACAAAGAGTTAAAAAGCATAGCGGCAGTATTCAATAAAAATGGTCTTTACAGCAAGATTTTGGTATGTTATTCTTTTAATAAAGTTAGTTATTTTTTTCACAAACTTTGTTATTTGTATGACATTGATGGAGGATTTCATGACGATAACGATTTGCATAGGCAGTGGATGTCATGTCAAAGGTTCACGCCAGATTATTACGATTGTACAAGAGTTCATTCAAAAATATCATTTGGATGCCCAGATAGAGCTTGAAGCCTGTTTTTGCCAGGAACGATGTAATGAAGGGGTTGTGATGAAAATAGGCGATGACATGGTGACCGGAGTATCGAAAGACAATATTACGGAAATCTTTCATCAAAAAATTCTGGAGGAATTAGTCCATGAACACAATCACAACCAGTAAAGCGCAATGCCGGGACTGCTATAAGTGTATCCGGTATTGCCCGGTAAAGGCCATCGGCCTCAATGATGGTCAAGCTTGGGTTGATAAAGAAAAGTGCATTTTATGCGGCCGTTGTATCGGCGCGTGTCCCCAAAAGGCCAAAAGCATGGTTTCGAACCTAGCGGGACTGGAGAGCTTTTTGGCAAACGGAGATTCTATCGTTTTCTCAGTGGCTCCATCATATCTGGCGGGCACAACTTTGTCATCCCCGTGGAAATTGGTAGCAGCTCTAAAAAGATTAGGAAAGGTAAGTTTTGAGGAAACGGCATTGGGGGCGGAACTTATCGCCAAAGAGTATGGCCGGATTTGTCACGAAGGCAAGAGGGGAACGATAATTTCCAGTTGCTGTCCGGTGGTAGTCAATGTCGTTGAAAAATATCACCCGGCATTAATTCCTAATTTATCAGGTTTAATATCACCTATGATTGCCCATGGGATGGCAATTAAAGAAGAACGGGGTCGGAGTACAAAAGTAGTATTTGTCGGTCCCTGTTTTGCAAAGAAAGCAGAACCGGATTGGAATAGTCCCGAAAATCCAATGGATGCCGTACTAACTTTCGAGGAGCTGGTGCCGTGGCTCCGGGAAAAAGGTATTGAACCGGAACATTTGCCGGATGAGTTACCGGACCTTGCCTCCAATTTGGCGGCGATTTTTCCATTAAAGCAAGGGATTCTTAAGACAGCCGGCATCCGGGATGGGCTGGAGTCGGAAATTGTTTCAGTTTCGGGAATCGAAGAATGCCTGGATGCTTTCAATGATTTGGAAAAGGGTCTGATTGTGCCGAAATTTATTGAAGCCTTGGCCTGCAAAGGGGGATGTATCGGAGGGCCGGCTATAGGGAATAGTTTGGGAATTCAAGCCCGGCGGCAACGCCTGTTTGATTTTTCTCAAACCCGGAGAAAACAGGGGGAATTACTTAAGGTTTACAATAACGGGCTCTTGAGAAATCATTTTCCGATTTCCCCAAAAGCTAACGTGCCGAGTGAATCCAAAATCCGTGAAGTCTTGAAACTTACGGGGAAAAATGGCCCGGAAGATGAGACCAATTGTGGAGGGTGCGGTTATTCCAGCTGCCGTGATAAAGCCATCGCAGTGATCCAAGGAATGGCTGAACCGGAAATGTGTATTCCATATATGAAAGAAAAAGCCGAATCCTTTTCAAATACGGTCATTGATACTACTTTTAACGCAGTGGTTGTAGTGAATAAGGAGATGATCATCCAGGAATTTAATCCGGCTGCCTATCGAATGTTCAATCGGAGAAATATTTCTCCAAAAGGGGAACATTTGAGCGTTTTTATTGACCCGAGCGACTTTGTTAAGGTATGGAAGGCTCAAGACTTTCTAGTCGACCATCTGAAATCATATGAACAGTATGAGCTGGTAACCCGGCAAATTATTTATCCCTTGCCGAAATATGGAATTGTAATCGGTATCATTACGGATATTACGGTTGAGGAAGAACGAAAGAAAAAGCATGATAATATGCGCCAGGAAGCGCTGACTAGGGCTTCCCGGGTAATCCGGGAACAAATGCGGGTTGTGCAGAATGTGGCCGGCCTTTTGGGAGAGAGTACCGCCGAGACCAAGGCTACACTTTTGGAATTGATCGCCATCATGGATGAAGGTGAGGCCTCCGGCGATGAAATTTGATGTTGGGATTTCCGGGATTGCGAAATACCGTGAGGAAGTAACTGGAGACACCCCTGAAGTGATTAAGGCAAAAGATTCAATCACGATAATACTCTCGGATGGTTTGGGCAGCGGTATCAAAGCAAGCATCTTGTCTATTCTTACGACAAAAATAGCAGCCGGTTTGATACGGCGTAACATTGGGCTGGAACAGGTTTTTGCCACAATAGCCGATACTTTGCCAACTTGTAAGGTCCGGAATTTGGCTTACGCAACTTTATCGATCTTGAAAATTCAGGATAATGGCAGGGCTCATTTGATTGAGTATGATAATCCCGGTCTCATTGTCTTACGGGATGGCGAATTTCTCGAAATAGAACGCCGGAAAAGAAATATCGCCGGTAAAGATGTGAATGAAGCTTATTTTGAGGTCGGGATTGGGGATATGCTATTACTCAACAGTGATGGGGTCATTAATGCCGGTGTCGGCGGTATTTATAAACTGGGCCTTGGCGAGACGGGCTTGGTTGATAATTTAAAATCAAGATCCTTACTTGGAGAAGAAGTGGAGGTCATTGCCAGTAAAATAGCAGAGCTGGCTGAATGCTGTTATCTTTGCAAACCTTGCGATGATTCAACCGCGATTGTGATCAAAGCCCGACCTAAAAAACATGCCTTGGTATTTACCGGGCCGCCCAGAGACAAAAATCAAGATTCTGCCATTGTGCAAAGATTTTTGGCCAGCGATGGCCTCAAGATCATTTGTGGGGGCGCCTCGGGAAATTTGGTGGCGCGAGTGACCGGGAAAAAGCTGCAAACTAGTTTGCAATATGAAGATCCAAGCGTACCCCCAATCGCCACTATCGAAGGTGTGGATTTGGTGACCGAGGGGGTCTTGACCTTAAACAAGTGCTTGGAAAAACTTGAGGATTATCGAATCACCAGTCAGATCGCTAAAGGTTCCGATGGAGCAACCCTTCTTGTTAAAAAATTATTGAAGGCGGATGAAATCGCGTTTCTGATGGGCACGGCATTTAATCCGGCCCATGAAGAAATTATGCGGTCTTTGCAATTAAAGAGCCGCTTCGAAGCGATACAAAACATTGAGAACATCCTTTCGGAGTTGGGCAAAGAAACATTTCTGGAGATTTTTTAAACGGATTGTTATCATTTACAGAAACTAATGATAGGCCGGTCTAGGGATCATCGTTATTTGAATTGGCTTGAAAAAGGCTATTGAATAAGTTGGTCATCGGGCTTATATTAATAAGGAATTCGTCCAGAAGTTTTATTTTGGATTAAAGGAGTTGTAAAAAAGTGGATGACGATTCAATTTTTTTTTCAAAAAGGACAGGACGAGAAGGGATAAAAGAAGGAATACCCTATGCCACTATTAAACGGTTGCCTGTTTATCACCGCTTTCTTGCCGATTTGGCTAACAAAGAAGTTGAGAGAGTATCTTCGAGAGAACTAGCGGTTAAAATGGGGATAAACCCATCCCAGTTGCGGCAGGATTTAAGCTATTTCGGTTCTTTCGGTCAACAAGGTTATGGTTACCGGGTGAATGATCTTTTGCACGAAATCGGCAAGATTCTTGGATTAAATCAACAATTGAAGATGGTATTGCTCGGGGCCGGAAACTTAGGGACGGCACTGGCTAACTATGAGAGTTTTAGCCGCCGGGGGTTTATCATCACAGCAATATTTGATACCAATCCGGAGATCATTGGGAATAATATCAGCGGTATTTTTATTCAAAACATTAAAGAACTTCGCTCCTATCTGCATTCTCATCCGGTAGACGTCGGCATCATTACTACCCCTGCGCAGTCTGCCCAGGATATGGCTAACCTGTTAATCGAGGAAGGGGTCAAAGGTATCTGGAACTTTGCTCCGGTAAGCCTGAAAATTCCGGAAGGGATTATCCTAGAAAATGTTCATATTAGCGAGAGCCTTTTGTTATTATCTTTTAAACTGCAACAATTAAAGAAGCCGGAACTCAATTAGGCGGAGAGTCCAGCTTCCTACAATGCTTTGTTCAACTACTAGCCAGCAGACTTTTTTAGTAAGGTCCGCTCTGGAGAATTAACCGCTCACTTTGGCGACAGGTAAGGGTGCCCATGTCTGTTGAATAAATTCATACCGGGGATCATCCGATAAGCGCCGTTCACCCTGTAGGTGTTGATAAGCTTCAACATCTTGGGTACATTGCATACATCCGAGATAGGTACCGTCATAATCACGTAAGGCAATCATTTCAACCATAATTTTGTGGTTTTTTCTGGTGATATCTGACTTGATATCAAACCAAAAACTTGCCTTATCCCGGAGCCCTTGTTTCATTTCCTGAATGACTTGTTCGGCTTTTGTGCAACTGTCGGCTGGATGGAAAAGGCGGAAATCTGTTCCCATGGCAGACAGCGGACGCCTAAATAACCGAGTTTCGTGTTTATTCCAACCGATAATTTCGTCATTCGCATCAATCATTAAGATTTCGACCGGCAAATTTTCATACATTGCACGCACCATCCGGTCATTCATTCCATCAAGCATGGAAGCACCTCCTTGATTTTTATCTATATTCTATTTTAAACTTTGTCATCAAAATAACAATCTTTGTTATTTTGATTTACAAATATTTCGGAATGAAATGCCTTCTTGGGGAGATAAACTGCACGAGGTTTTAGAATTGTGTTTTTGAAAATATAAAAATTTTACTGCAAGGAATGGGGTCAAGAAACTCGAAATAAGTAAACAAATTATCTAGTAGATATTGATGTTGTTATAGATTATTTTTTGATGAAAGAAGGGGTTGACCATAAGCGGCACCCAAATAAAACATTATGCCCAACCCACTCGGGATTTTCTCTCCTTAGTGGTATTATTGGATACAGAGTTTACCGCGAGAAATGGCGAGATCCAGGAAACATACGATGGATTGAATAAGTTGGAAGGGATTAGCGATTTTTTTATTGCTTACCATGATGATATTCCGGTAGGTATAGCTGCATTAAAGCCTTATGAAAAAGGTACATATGAAGTAAAAAGGGTATTTGTCGAAAAGAAATATCGTGGACAGGGAATTTCCAAGCTTTTAATGAAGAAACTTGAGGAAAAAGCCACTGAATATCATGGTTATTTCTTAATTTTGGAAACATCGGCGACATTTATGGAAGCCCGAAATCTCTATCGGACTTTGGGTTATCGAATTACTGAAAATTATGGACCATATGTTGGCATGGATATGAGTGTCTGTATGCGTAAAGAAATCGGTTCATAGACTTTTGATTCATAATCCATTACATTTAGAAGGTTGAAGAGGTCAAAGAATGATAACCAATGAGCAAATTGCCAGGGATTTAGACACTTTATACACCACGATTCATAGCGAAGGAGTCAAGGCCCTTAGAGATGGAAAGGAAAGCCTTGATTATTACTTGCAAAATATGGAACGGGATAGCAGGAGGGGTTTGACCTTATTAGTCAATCTGAACGGGCTTATGTCGGAAAATTATGGTTTACTGGTGAAAGAAATGAAAGGGGTTGAACCCAGGCAGTATTATTATCCGGAAACGGATTTGCATGTGACTGTTCTCACTCTGATAAGTGCCAGCACTCATTTTCACAGTGATGAAGTCATCAATGATAGGATTTTGCAGATCATCAATTTTGCAACCCTTAATGTCAAACCGTTTGAGATTGAGTTTCGGGGGATTATCACAAGTAATGGCGCGATTATCATGAAAGGTTATTACAAAGAAGGCCTTCTTGAGTTGCGAGATAACGTTAGGAGATTTGCAACCCAGTATGGATTTAAGCCGAAAGAACGCTATCAAAGTATATCAGCTCACGTTACTTTCGGACGATTCGTGTCGAAATTAGAAAACCGCAATAAATTCTTGAAGAAAATAGAAACTTATCAAGATTTTAAAATAGGAGTCGTTCAGGTCGATCAGATGGAACTTGTTATTCACGATTGGTATAATAGCCGCAAAAATGTGCTTCAAAAATTTCATTTGGAACATTCATGATTACTTTTGATATTCGACCAATAAACGGGTCTACAACTGGGCAACCCAGCAAGCGGAAAGAGTTCAGTGGGTCCGAAAGGCGCGATGGGTAAGAGACGCCATTATCTATACATCTTCCGGTGTATCCGCCGGTATGGATATGGTTCAAGGATTTATTGCGGATAATTTTGGGATCGAAGTTGCAAGAAAAATAGCGAATGGGATTGAATATATTTGGAATTCCAACTCCGAGAAGGATCGATTTGCAGAATGATATCCATAACCAATTAAGATAAGTTGCGAGTATTAATGTTAAAAGTGATATTCTTAAAAAGGAGGCTATTGAATGATTTTTCCTGAACCAATTTTGAATTTACCGGAAGCTGCTCTTCCTTTTGAAGGAGTGAGGGCATATTTATCCCAAGGCCCCGATCATCAAATCATTTTTATGGAATTCTCCCAGGATGTTACATTGCCTGAACACCGGCACGCCAGTCAGTGGGGCATTGTTTTGGAAGGTGAGATCGAACTTACCATTGATGGGGTAAAAAGAACATATCGCAAAGGCGATCGGTATTTTATCCCTGAAGGTGCGCCTCATTCAGGTAAAATTATGGCGGGTTACGCCGATATGACCTATTTTAATCAAAGTGATCGCTATCCGATAAAAAAATAAATGGATTTTAATTATAAATTATCCAGGGTAAGCGGAATTGGGAAATCATCAGGGATTTTATTAACCGTATAGTGAAGGGCAACCGGATCGGGAATCAGTCCGAATTGGGAATCCTCTGGATAGCTTACGGATAAATGAGGCATATAACCGGCAAAAGCGCAAACCGATTGCATATCGATCCAATAGGAAACCATGAAAAAATGTTCCCAGTTACCTTGGGGTTGACTGTAGATATATACTCCAAGATTTCCGGGAATCGCTTTGATTTGAACCACCCGGGTTTGTAGAAGATAAACCCGGTAAGCTCCTGCCTTAGCCTGTGGTACGATGCCATGCCAAGATCGAACGATCAAGAGGGTGACCTCCATTCAAGTCCAAGTCATTCTTAATGACTGAGAGAATCATCATAGTATTCCATATTCAATTATACCCCAGATTTAGGTTTCAGATAACCTGCTATTTATGGTTTTTAAATATCTTTTTCCGGAGTTTTTTGGTTTTACCTTTGGATTACGAATTGACATCCATGGCAAAGTTTGTTATAGTAAAGTAAGAAGAGAAGTTTTAAAGAGTTTAGCTTAGTTTAGAGTAATTATAGTCGAGATGAGTGGAGACGAGTGCATAGGCAGCGTATATTTACGTTTATTAAAGCCAGGCGCGCTAGTTGCCTGGCTTTTTTATATTGGTTTAAAGGATGTAAACCGCGCGCGTGCGGAAACAATCGATGAAATTTAGAGGAGGTTTTTAGATGAGCATGAATTTAGAGACGAGAGTAGTGGAAAAAAAAGGATTGAAAGCTGTAGACGTAGCTATTGTGGCGGTGTTATTGGCAGTCGGTGCAGTATTAAGAATTTTCTGCCCGCCATTGGTCGTCGGAATTACCCCCAACTTTGTAATTGGCATGTATTGTCTGGCGATATTGCTTTTGCGTCCTAAATTACCGGCAGTTATCGGTATTGGCTTGGTCTCCGCAGCGGTTTGCCAGTTGACCACCAAATCGGCGATTCCGTTCTTAAATTTTGTGAGTGAACCTTTAGGGGCGATTGCTGTTTACCTACTTGCTTTTATCAATGTCGATTTTGGGGTCTTGAAATATATCCGGGTCTTTATTATTTCATTTCTAGGGACAGCAGTCAGCGGTTTTACTTACGCCGGAATTATGGTTCAAGTTCTCACGGCAAGCGGCAAAAATGCCCCGGCATTTGCCGCCTTATCGGTGGTTGTTTTGATTACCGCTTTATTCAATGCCATATTGGCAAGTATTTTATATGTCCCCTTGAAAACCGCCTTATCAAAAAATCGCTGATAAGAATATTGGCGAGATGTTAAGTGATCTATTTTAATACGAAAAAAGGGAGCTGGCATGGACCCAGTCATCGCCATTGAACATTTAACTTTCAAATATCCTTCCGCACAGGATTCAGAAGCGGCTAAAGTCAAGGATGCCGCCTTGAACGATATTTCCTTATCGGTTCAAGCCGGAGAATTTGTCGGGATTACCGGACCGGCCGGAGCCGGCAAATCGACTTTGGTATTAACCATCAATGGCATTATTCCGCATTTTCAATCCGGAACCTTTCAAGGCAGGGTGTTGATCAATGGTCATGATACGTTTGAAACTTCCTGTTCGGAGATTTCCCGGCAGGTTGGTAGCGTCTTTCAGGACCCCGAAGCGCAATTGGTCGCTCCAACAGTCGAGGATGAAATCGCTTTTGGCTTGGAAAACTTCGGCTTTGAACCGGAAACCATTGAAACCCGGATTCGTGAGTCTTTGCAATTTATCGGGATCTCTCATTTGCGGAACCGTTCAACCTCGGAACTTTCGGGGGGGCAAAAGCAAAGAGTTTCAATAGCTGCGGCAATCGCTCTACGCCCGGGAATCCTTATCCTGGATGAACCCACCTCGGAACTGGATCCGATCGGAACCATGGAAGTTTTTGAGGTTTTAAAAAAGCTCAATCATGAATTTGGGTTAACGATTCTTGTCGTGGAACAAAAAATCAACATTTTGATGGAATATATCCAACGTTTATTGATAATGAACCGGGGCGCTTTGCTTGTTGACAAGACTCCCCGGGAAATCATAGCTGGGCCTGAAACCCTTCAATCGGTAGGCTTGCGGGTTCCACCCGTAAGTGAGTTGGCTTTTTTGTTGAAGAAGAAAGCCCGCTATGTGGGGGAACTGCCGCTTACGGTAGATGAGGCTTACCTAGGTCTGCAAAAAAGTTTGAATCCAAGTGGGGAGAAAAAATGATTCGCGCTTCTGATGTTTCTTTTACCTATCCAAGTGGAGTGAATGTACTTCAACATATTTCCTTTCAAATTGATCCAGGGGAATTTGTGGCTTTGATCGGCCAAAACGGCGCTGGGAAAACGACCTTGCTGAAACAATTGAATGGTCTTTTAAAACCCACTGCAGGCAACCTTTTTATTGACGGAGTCAATACTAAGGATTCATCGACCGGAGAATTGGCCCCAAAAGTTGGATATCTGTTTCAAAATCCGGATCATCAAATCTTCCTGCCGACTGTCGAAAAGGAAATCGGTTTTGGCCCTGCCAATCTTGATCTTACAAAAGCTGAAGTGAAAGAGCGGGTCCGGGATGCCGCTGGTCAAGTGGGGCTCACTCCTTATTTAAAAGAAAACCCTTTATTCCTAAGTAAAGGGCAGCGGCAGCGGGTTGCCTTCGCTTCGCTTTTATCCATGCGGCCGGAGGTGATGGTTCTTGATGAGCCGACCACCGGCCAGGATTATCAAGAAGGTATTGAAATTATGGAAATGGTGAAAGAACTCCACCGAAAGGGGCATACGATTGTCTTTGTAACGCATGATATGGAGTTGGTGGCCGGATATGCGGAACGGGTTATTGTTTTAAGTGAGGGACGGGTATTAATGGATGACATTTGCAGAAATGTTTTCTATCAACCGGATCTGCTGTTGCAGACCAATTTGTTTCCTTCACAGATCGCCCGGTTGGCCCAGAAATTTGGAAACTGCTTAAACCCCTTCGACCGTCCCCTGACTGTGAAAGAATTGTACGAGCAGATTTTAGCGATAATGGAGAGTGGCTCGAATGTCTGCTGTAACTAATTATTTTCAACGAAATTCCATGATTCACCGCCTCAATCCTTTGACCAAACTGATGTGGTCCATCACATTAATGAGCCTGAGTTTTCTGTTTACGGATGTTGTTATCTTGACGGTTCTTTTTTTATCCATCCTCCTGGTGGCCTATGTAGCCAAAATTCTTCGAGAAATGCTGCCGGCATTTATCGGCTTGTTGTGTTTCGCGGCCTTCTTTTTGTTATTTCAGGTTTTTTTTATTCCGGACGGTAAAACCTTGTTCGTTTTAATCCCCGGGACCCGGATTTTAAGAGTAACGGACCAAGGCTTGTTGTTATCTTTGGCGATGGGAATCCGTTTAATGGTGATTGCCGCCAGTTTTCCCGTGTTATTGGGAACAACGGAGGTTAAAGATCTGGTGGTGATGTTGGTTGAAAAGTTCAAAGTCCCTTACACCTATGCCTTTATGTTTATCACCTCCATCCGGTTTATTCCAACCTTTGTGCAGGAAATGGAACAAATTATTCAGGCTCAGTGTTCCCGTGCCCATCGTCTCGATAAAGGCCTTTTTCTTAAGAAGTTTCTCTCTATTTGCCCCTTGGCCATTCCCTTAATGATCACCTCAGTGAAAAAGGCGGAACAAATGGCGATTTCCATGGAAACTCGCGGTTTTGGGGTCGGGAAGCGAACATACCTCCACCGGAATGATTTTGCTTTCCAAGACTGGCTGATTTGCTCCATCCTTCTAGCGATTGTTATTACAGGTATTTTCCTTAGTATGACAGGAATTATTGTTTAGAAAGCGAACTTTTTGTTATGAATTACCAGGAACAGAAAATTGTTTGAGGTGTGAAAGAATTGACGAAAAAACTGTTGATGGGGAATGAGGCGATTGCCCGGGGGGCTGTGGAAGCAGGCCTTAATTTAGCTTCCGCTTATCCTGGAACCCCTTCTTCCGAGATTGTCGGCACTTTAGCGAATTGGTCAAAGGATTGTAACTTTTACGCCGAATGGTCCGTCAATGAAAAAGTGGCTTTAGAAGTAGCAGCCGGCGCGGCTTATGCCGGGGCTTATTCGTTGGTTGCAATGAAACAGGTTGGACTGAATGTTGCAAGCGATCCCTTGATGAGCGTTGCATACATCGGTGTGAAGGGAGCTTTGGTGGTAGTGGTGGCGGACGACCCGGGCCCCCACTCATCCCAAACCGAGCAGGACACCAGGGGTTTTGCCAAGTTCGCCAAACTGCCGGTTTTCGATCCGGCATCACCGGAAGAAGCTCTGGAAATGACCAAGGCGGCATTTGAATTGTCTCACCGTTATCAGATGCCGGTGTTTATCCGCCCGACGACCAGAGTTTGCCATGCAACCGCCGGGATTCAAGAAGGTGAAATCCGGAAGAACGATCCGGAAGGGTTCGTTAAGGATTCAAAATGGGTCATCTTTCCGAAACTTGCTTATCAGCGGCACCAATGGCTGGAAGAACAGCAGATCAAACTGGCGCAAGAGTTCAGTTCCGGCGGGTGGAACTTTATTCAATCCGGAAACCGCACCGGAATTGCCGTTAGCGGTGTTTCATTTTTATATGTGACGGAGGCAGTGGCACGTTTAGGGATCAATCCTACTATTTTAAAAATAGGAACCCCTTTTCCAGCACCCGAACAAAAAATCAGCGAGTTCCTCACCCGGGTCGATGAGGTCATCGTCATTGAAGAATTGGATCCGGTCCTGGAGGAACATATCATCGGCCTCGCTGGAAAAGTAGGTTTTCGAGGATCTGTTTACGGTAAAATATCCGGTGATTGGCCCAAAGCCGGTGAATATAGTATTGATTTGGTTCTAAAAACTCTGGCCGGATTGTGTAAGGGTGATAAAAAGGAAGATATTGAAACCTATCGGGAAATCGCAACTCCCCCTGATTTGCCAGTCCGCCCCCCGGTTTTATGCGCGGGTTGTCCGCACCGGGCTTCATTTTATGCGGTGAAGGCCGCTATCAAGGGCATGAAGGTTATATATACCGGTGATATCGGCTGCTATACTTTGGGAAACGCAGTGCCTCTTTCCATGGTTGATACTTGTCTATGCATGGGGGCGGGGATTACGATCGCACAGGGATTGTTGCAAATCGACTCCAAAGTACCGGTATTTGCATTTATCGGTGATTCGACTTTCTTTCATACCGGGATACCGGGAGTGATCAATGCCGTTTATAATCATCATCCAATCAAAATTATTTTACTGGACAATAGCACGACGGCCATGACAGGACATCAGCCTCATCCCGGAATGGGGCGGACGGCAGTCGGAAAAGAAACAGCCGTAATCGATCCCGTCACCATCATTCGGGCTTGCGGCGTTGGTCAGGTGGAAACGGTCAATCCCATGGAGTTAAAAAAGACCGTTGAAGCCGTGCGGAGGGCTATGGACTATCCGGGTGTGGCCGCTGTGGTCATGAAGCACCCCTGTGCAGCCATTACCAAGCCCAAATGTAGTTATCAGGTTGATACTCAAATTTGCACCAATTGCCGGCGCTGTTTGCGGGAATTAGGATGTCCGGCGCTAGCGGCGGGAGAAAGACCCCAGATCACTTCATCTTGTTACGGGTGCGGCTTATGTAGCCAAGTATGTCCATCCGGTGCCATCAAAGAGGTGATTAACTCATGAATCGACTGGATATCATTATTGCCGGCGTTGGCGGTCAGGGGACGGTCCTTGCTTCCCGGGTTTTGGCGCAAACTGCTTTGAATCTGGGCGCCTCGGCCCACACCTCCGAAACAATCGGTATGGCTCAACGGGAAGGCTCGGTTCAAAGCCATGTTCGCATAGGAATTGATGGGTTCGGGCCCCTGATCGGAAGCCGCCAGGCTGATATTTTATTGGGTTTTGAGCCGGCTGAAGCGCAGCGGTGTTGTAATTTAGTAAAGAGCAGCGGATTTTCCCTGGTAAATATCCATCCCATCCGGCCGGTTACGGTTGCTTTGGGAGGATCTAATTATCCTTTGGAACAGATTCAAAAGTATCTCTGTTCCTTACCTGTAAAGATGGTGTTTATTGACGCCTTTCGTCTGGCAACGCTAGCCGGAAGTTTTAGGACCATTAACTCGGTCATGCTGGGGGCGCTCGCCAATAGCGGGCTATTGCCGTTCCCTAAAGCCGAAATCAAAAAGGTCCTTTTGGAAATGGTGCCGGAAAAGGCCAAGGCCATGAATGAAAAGGCTTTTGATATGGGCAGCATGTTTGAAAATTAGCAGAGAGGGAGGAAGTATCGCCGATAGTTCGGTGATTGATTGGGCAAAGAAGTTACGCAAGGGTTATTTAGAGTGAGATAGCCAGATTAGAGGAGGTTGCTTAGCTGAGATGATGAATAAAACCATTCCGCTGGAGCTTCAGGAATTGCACAATCTTGAATACTTACAGTTAAACTATAAGGCCAAAGAGGCATTCGAATTTGAATCCCTTCAAAAGCTTTTTAAAAGAGTAAATCAGCAAGGGCTTTTTTACCAGAAAAAATACCAGGCGGCCGGTTTTGTCTTGAATGAATTTCGCAGCATGGAGGATTTTCATAAAATCCCCTTCACGACCAAGGAAGAATTGCGGGAAGCTTATCCTCTGGGGATCCAAGCCGTGCCCGACCGTGATGTGGTCAGAATCCATTCTTCGTCCGGAACCACCGGATTGCCCATTATTATTCCTTATACCCGGAGAGATGTTCGTGATTGGGCGATGATGTTTGCCCGCTGTTACGCTTACGCCGGTTTGACCCGGGAGGACAGGGTGCAAATCACTCCTGGCTACGGACTATGGACTGCCGGTATTGGGTTTCAGGCCGGCGTGGAGCGCCTGGGTGCCATGGCGATTCCGATGGGCCCGGGAAATACCGAAAAACAATTGCAAATGATGGTTGATTTGAAATCCACGGTGCTTTGCAGCACATCTTCCTATGCCTTATTGCTGGCGGAGGAAGTTCAAAGAAGATCTTTAACGGATAAAGTTCACCTGAAGACCGGCATTTTCGGTTCAGAACGCTGGGGCGATAAAATGCGGGCCCGGATTGAGAAGGAATTGGGGATTGAATCCTACGATATTTACGGGCTAACCGAAATATACGGTCCCGGAATCGGAATCGACTGCCAGTTCCATCAAGGAATTCATTACTGGTCCGATTATTTATACTTTGAAATTATCGATCCCCTCACCGGAAAAGTCTTGCCTCAAGGTGAATTGGGTGAATTAGTCATTACCACTTTATCTAAAGAAGGGGCCCCGCTTATCCGTTACCGGACTCATGACTTGACCCGGATTATCCCCGGCGTTTGTGAGTGCGGCAGTATTTATCCACGAATCGATCGCATCTTGGGACGCAGCGACGATATGATCAAGATCAAGGGAGTCAATATTTATCCGGGGCAAATTGAAGATTTGTTAAAAGAAACACCGGGAGCGAGCAGTGAATATCAAATCCGGTTGACCCGGGTGGATGCCAGGGATCAGATGCTGCTCCGGGTGGAGGGGGAGAGGGGCGTTGATCCCCAAACGCTTACGGAACGAATCGGAAGCAACTTTAAAAAGCGCATTGGCGTCATTATCAATGTTGAAGTGGTGCTATTTGGTAGCTTGCCGCGAAGTGAAAAGAAATCCAAACGGGTGATTGATGAAAGAGATATTTAGTACTTTTCGGCATCTTTTTTATGGATTGATGAAAACCAGAAAAATAAAAGCAATAATTGTATAGATGCTTCCTGAAAATAAAGCAAGATATGCAATATAGAACGAGCATCCTAAATACCGTATCTATATTGTATATCTCATCTTTAAAACTTCTGTACAGTTTCAATTGAATAATAATATTAAACAATAAAGAAATTCATTTTTTATGGGCTCGTAAATCTCTCATTAATGCAATGGCTTGGTCAGAAGTTAGATTGTCATGAACAATTCCTTTGATGCCTTGAACGATAATTTCCGGTTCGGCATTTTGCCATACGTTTCTTCCCAAGTCGACACCGGCTGCGCCGCATTTTATGGAATTATAGACCAGGTCCATAACATCTTTTTCGGAGTCCAGTTTCGGGCCTCCTGCAACAACCACTGGTACCTGGCAAGCATTAATCACTCTTTCAAAATTTTCACAGTAATACGTTTTTACGATATCGGCTCCAAATTCTACTGCAATTCGGCTGGCGAGGGATAGAAATCGGGCATCGCGTTTTTCCAATTCCCGGCCGACAGCAGTAACTGCAAGTACGGGAAGTTCAAGTTTGGAAGCGGTGTTAATCGCTTTTGCCAATGCCATGAGTGTTTGTTTCTCATGGGGCGTTCCAATGTAAAATGAAAGTGCCATTGCCGAAGCATTAAGTTTAACTGCCTCTTCCGCCTCCAGGATTAAATCTTCATTGGATAACTCCTCGGTAGCAACGGAATTTCCTCCGGATGCCCGCAAAACAATGGCTTTGTCAACTTCCGGTTCAATGCAGGAAGTTAATATCCCAGGTGACATCATCAGAGCATCTACATAAGGAATCAATGGAGGAATGACCTTGGTGGGATTCTCCATTCCGGATATGGGACCTAAAAAGTAGCCGTGATCAAATGCCAGCATTACGGTTTTGTTGTCACTGGCAAAGATTTTTTTCATCCGGCTAGCTTTTCCCCAACTTTGATATTTTTTCATCAAAATCTCCTTTCGGCGCGTTACGCAGAAATTTATTATTTGTTTTTTAATGCAACATCAACTTTATCTTTTGGATCATAAGGCGCTTTTACAAATACAGCAGTAGCTGGTACCTTGCCGGTATTCTTTAAATAATGGGTTTCGGTTGGTTCCACATGGATCAGATCGCCCGGTCGAATTGTACTGAGCCTATCATTGACCAGAATATCTATCTCTCCTTCTAGAACATAAAAATTCTCTTCAATTCTTTCATGTAAATGATTTGAAAAATCTTCACCCGGCATCAACCGAACCAGACCGAAATCGATATTAGGACCTCGTAAAAGATATTTGGGACCTGACACTTCGAAACGATAAGGAAATTGATTTTCATTGACCAATATCATTTATTTTCACCTCCTCGTGGTGTTACGCGATCGCGCAGCATCTTATTCACCCGGCGCCTTCCACATATGTGACAGAACACCCATATTGGAGAGTTCGGCCACTTTTTGATAGACGGTATGCCATTTGTGATAATAGTCTTGATATGTCTGATGAGTACTTTCATTGGGCAGATAAACCGCTTCAAAGCCCGCAATGTCAGTAACTGCATCACTGAAATTTTTATATAAACCGGAACCGATAATGGCACAAATGAGTGCACCTAAAGCCGTGGCCTCTTTGATCCGCGGGACTTTAACCGGCACGCCAAGCACATCGGCCAAAATACCGCACCAGACCGGGCTATACGAGGCTCCACCAGCAAAAATGATTTCTTTTGGAAAATAACCGGTGGTATCGGCAATGGTTCTTAAATTGCCCAAGCTGTTAAAGGCGGCGTTTTCCATTAAAGAACGAAAAATTGCAGCTTTATTATATTTTTCAGGCTCGTTGATGTTAAAATTCAATAAAGATGGAGCGGCATGTTTCCAATGCAGATAATCCATAACGTCTGAGAATACCGGGACGATGCCGTATGCCCCGGGAGGAACTTCTTTGGCCATTTCCGAGAGCAAGGAATAAGTTGATATGTGCAGTTCTTTGGCGATTACTTTTTCCCGGTCGCAAAAAGCATCACGGAACCATCTCATGACTAAGCCGATTTGGAATGATATGCCTTCATATTGCCATAAGTCGCCCACGACGTGAGCATTAATTCTGATTTTGGCATTGGGTTCCGGATGAGGACTTTTGATATTACAAACTTGTTGCCAAAATGTTCCTCCCAGAATGACTACATCATTCTCATGGACAGCCCCCACACCGACCGCGCCAAGCTGAGTATCTCCACCTCCAACGACCACTAATGTTCCCGGGTTTAAGCCCAACTCTTTCGTAATCTCCGGTTTGATCGTGCCGATCACCGAGGATGGTTCATAAACAGCCGGATAAATATCTTTTGGTAAACTAAGGCGGTCGATAATTTTTTGACTCCATGTACGGTGAAAAGTATCAAAGAAACCGCAAGTCGAACCATTGGACGGATCAAAAGCAAAAACACCGGATAGTTTGTAAAGGATCCAATCGCTCAGCATCCCAACCCGGTAAATTTGTTGATAAATTTCCGGTAAATGCTTTTTGACCCATAATAACCGGGCAACATCGGAAAGGGAAAACGTCTGGCCGGTTAAATCATAAATTTCTTTTTCCAAGCCTAATTTTCTTAACTCAACAACTTCTTCATTAGCACGGGCGTCAATATTGGAACAAGCCCAAATTACTTCGCCTTTTTTATTATAAAGTACCATCGCTTCACGCATGGATGTTGAAGAAATAGCCTTAATACTATCAATGGATATATTGGCTTCCGAGATGCTTTTGCGGATTAGGTTTTTAATGGTCTGCCAACTGAATTCAGTGTCAAAATCAATTGCGCCGGGTACGCCTGATATATTAGGGTGGACCCATTCTTGTTGGTTCATCATGATTTGACGGCCTTGTTGGTTGAAAATTATAACTCGTCCACTACCGGTACCGGCATCGATAATCAAAAAATGATCCATCAGTTTCCCTTCATTTCTTTTCAAATTTATTTCAATAATTCTTGGGTGACTTGTTCATCAATGATCAAGGTTTTTACATATTTCCCATTGAGGGCGGCCTGGATAGCTTCCAGCTTGTGCATGCCTCCTGCTACCGCTATCACATTGGGAATCTTTTTTACTTTTTTAATGTTTTGGGCAATTAAACGGCGATCCGTATCATAGGGAACAATATTGCCATCCTTATCGAAAAATTGTCCCAAGATATCCCCGACAACACCGGCCTTTTTTAAATAAGCCGTATCGACTTCTGAAATATAACCTTTTTCAATAATCGTAGCGTTTTTATCCAAGGAACCGATTCCTATTAAGGCCATACTGGCAATATCCCATAATTTAAATATTTCTTGAACTTCCGGTTCCATATATATAGAGTTAGCCGTAGTTTCATTTAGTAACAAAAATGGAGAAGGCAATATTTTAACATGATTAAGATACTTCGCAAAAAATTTCCATTCGGACAACATGGGAAGCATGCCGCCGGAAAGGGAAACCAGATAAAAACTTTTATACTCATCCAGTGATAAATATTTAACAGTTTTTGAAACGGAATCCCCCCAGCCAATTGCCAGAATTTCTTCATTGGTAAATTTCGAATTAATATATTGGGCAGCAGCCATTCCAAGCTGGTTATTGATTTCCGGAATGGAACAATTACCGGTCGGAACGACCACTGCATCCAGCAGGTTATATTTATTAATTAAGTCTTGTTCAATTGCCAGTAAGTTAGCCCGCGGATCCTTGATTCGAATTTCAACTATCCCTTCTTGTAAGGCCATTTCTAAAAGTTTCATAATACGGACCCGGTTGGTTTTGAGTTTTTTTGCGATTTGGTTTTGGGTTAAGCCCATTTTATAGTAATACCAACTTACCCGTAACAACTCTTCCTGATTGATTTTACTAGTCAATTCCGACTCAAGAACTTTCATTTAAGCTACCTCACATTTACTTTTGTAAAAATGTATTTCAAATGTTTTGATTGTCTATATAATACCATCGCATTCAAAGGTTCGTCAAGTGGAATCTGTTTTGTGAAAAAATCTTAATCTAGCGGTTGTTTTTATTGGACATTTAATTGACGGGAAAAATTTGTTCGATAGTTAAATTAGCAAATGACATTTCATCATTCTGTAATTTTGCTTTTTTGGAAACAAAATTTCAGGGTCTCAAAATAATTCATTATATAATGTAAGAAAAATTTCAAAAGAATACGAAGGAATTTAATTAGTTTTTGCTTGTGATTGACATTAACAATAAAGTAATTTATAATTTTGTTAGTTACAAATGAAAATTTAATTAACATTTGTTTGGATGAGGGGAGAAAGTGAGTGAGTGAAAAATGGAATACATTGTCGAACTGAAGGGAATTAGTAAAGCTTTCTCCGGTGTGCCGGTTTTGGAAAAAGCGAATCTGGCAATTAAACCAGGAAGCGTTCATGCCCTGATTGGTGGAAATGGGGCCGGAAAATCGACATTAATGAAAGTTTTATCAGGCTTATTTCAACCGGATGAAGGGGAAATCTGGGTTGGGGGAAAACGGGTGTGTTTTCGAAATCCTAATGATGCCCACAATCATGGAATATACTTGGTTCCCCAAGACCCAATGCTTTACCCCAGCATGACCATTAAAGAAAACATTATGTTAAGTATTCCTAAAAAAGAAAATTTCAATCAAGACAAAATTACCCAAGTTATGGAATCTCTTAATTGCGACTTTCGCCTGGGACAACTGGCGGGTGATGTGACAATCGCTAAACAGCAGCAGATAGAACTGCTCAGGGGGCTTATCAGGGAGACGAAGGTTGTTATTTTGGATGAACCGACTTCAGCTTTGACTGCAAAGGAGACTGAAGCGTTATTCAATAATATTCGTAAACTCAAGGCAGAAAAATCTTTAGCAATTATTTATATAACCCATCGTTTAAATGAACTTTTTGAAATTGCCGATGAAGTAACAGTTTTAAAAGATAAAAAAGTCATTGCCTCCAACCTAATCTCCATGTATACCTTGGATGACATCATTAAAATCATGGTTCCACAGATTAAAAGGGGAGATGCCGATAAGACGGAAAATTTCAAGTCTGTTTTGGAAAATGATATCGCAAATATTTTAACCGTGGATTCATATTCTGGTCCCGGGTTTTCCGAAGTATCGTTTGATTTACGTAAAAATGAAATTCTTGGCTTAACCGGGGTCGTAGGAGCCGGACGTACTGAGTTTGCGGAAACATTGTTCGGATTAAAGAAAAAGTATTCCGGCTTGCTGAAATTAATGGGTGAAACGGTCGAAATTAAAAATCCTAAAGATGCTATTAAAAAGGGTTTGGTTTATGTACCTGAGAATCGGCATTTACATGGCGGCTTTTTGGAAGCCAGTATCAAAAATAACATAACTTCCTCCATCCTGTTCAAGCTCACTAAAATATTTCTTAAACATCAAAATGAAATGGATATTTATGATCGGTATGTAAAATGCTTCAGTATCAAAGTCGCATCACCCGATCAGAATTTGCAACATTTATCAGGTGGTAATCAGCAAAAGGTGGTTTTAGGGAAGTGGCTCGCTACCAAACCGAAGGTCATTGTGTTTGATGAACCGACCCGGGGTATTGATGCAGGCGCCCGGGAAGATATTTACCGCATTATCAAGGATCTAGCCGCACAAGGTATGGGAGTCATTGTGATTTCTTCTGATTTTGAAGAGATTACTTTGCTTTGCAACCGGGTGGTCGTTATGTATAACGGCAAAACGGCTTCGGAAATCAGTCGTTCCAATATGAATTTGGAGAATATTACTTATGCGGCTTTTGGCTATGCCAAGGAGGTTTGATATGAAAAATAATTGGATCAATGCTTTATTCAAAAAATCTGAAGTTTTGACATTGATTTTTATTGGTTTATACTTCTTGCTGATTTTCTTAATTAATCGGAGTTTCACCAATTTAGATACTTTAATCAGAATTCTGTTCAATGGTTCAACCTTGTGTTTGGTAACCCTTGGGGTAAGTATGGTGATTATAACCAAGAACATTGACGTTTCAGTCGGAAGTTTATTGGGACTGGCCGCCACTTTTGGAGGTGCCGTTATAAATGTCACAGGTAGCATACCGTTATTGCTGTTAACAACCATCGGTACCGGCATTCTTGGGGGTTTATTTAACGGCATTGGAGTTGCTTATTTTGGAGTCACTTCAATTATCATGACATTGGGGACCATGGCGGTATTCCGCGGTTTGCTGGTTACCTTTACGGGCGGGAAATGGATTCAAACCATTCCTGATTTTTATATGAAATTATCCCATCATACTATTTTTGGACTGAATTTGATGATTTGGATTGTAATTATCGTAGCAGCAATCCTATGGGTCATCATGTGTAAAACGCATTTTGGAAGATATTTTTATGCAGTGGGCGATAACTGTGCAGGGGCTAATTTGCAAGGTATTCCGGTTAAAACATTTATTGTGATGTCGTATGTGATTTGTGGACTGTTAACCGGGATAGCAGCTTCAATTTATATTTCCCAAATGGGCGCGGTGCCCAATACAACGGGTTTGGGTTTGGAAACTCAGGCGATTGCCGCAGCCGTTATCGGCGGAATCAGCTTGAATGGCGGGAAAGGAAATATAATCGGTGCACTGCTTGGCGGTATTTTATTACAGACCATAAATTATTCATTGATCTATTTAAAGGTGCCGGGTTATTGGAATAATGCCATTTCCGGGTTTATGCTGCTTGCAATTATCGTTGCCAGTTCACTTGTACAGCAAAACGCTTCACGGAATAAAAAGAAGGCTCAGCAAATGCTGAATTCGTCGGCCCATTAAATTGAGAATAAGGTAGGTAAAGTCATGAAGATATTTAATAGCTGGAAAATGACGTTAATTATCCTGATTTGTTTGGAATTTGCAATATTTGGCTTTCTAGACAGTAAATTTTTGGATATCGATAATTTACTTTATAGTGTCGGCGATTTCCTGTATATCGCACTTGCTGCATTGCCCATGACTTTAGTCATAGTGACCGGAGGTATTGATATATCTGTCGGTGCAACCATGGGCTTGTCATCGATAGTAACAGCCTTATTATGGTATTCCGGTATGAACATTTGGGTCGCGCTATTTTGCGGTTTGGTATCAGGCGGTTTAGCAGGATTATTGAATGGGTGGTTAATCCTGCTCACTCGGGTGAATCCTTTGGTTATTACTTTGGGAAGTAGCTTTCTCCTTTCCGGGGTAGCGCTGATTTTGTCGGGGTTGGCTGGTGCTACAGGTTTTGAAGGTATCAGCGGCTTACCCGAGTCTTTTTCGAACATTGCCAACGGAATGATCTTCAATATTCCAAATCCGGTTTGGATTTTACTTTTCTTCGCTTTGATTTTTTATGGGATACTTCATATGACGAAGTTCGGCAGATATCTATTTTTACTGGGGACTAACCCGGAAGCTGCAAAATATTCAGGCTTCGATACCATTAAATTAACCATTGCGACTTATATGATTATGGGGGTGGGAGCAGCTTGCAGCGGGATAATGTTGACTTCATATTTCACCTCCGCCCGGGCAGATTTAGGCTCCGATTCACCTCTATCGGTAATTACTTGCGTAGTACTGGGGGGAGCCAGTATTTATGGTGGGAGAGGGAGCATTGTCAACACTTTACTCGCCAGTTTCTTGATTGGCTATCTTAAATACGGGTTACAAATGATACGGGTTTCTTCTGAAGCCACCAATATTTATTTGGGTTTGCTTTTAATCACCGTTATTGCAGGACGTCATTTTTGGGGAGAATATGCGAATTATCGTAAGAATGTTAGGGTCTTACATGTGGCAAAGTGAGTTACTGGTTCGCTTTTCAAATGATTTCCGGGTCGTTGGGGGGAGCGGGTCGGCTCAAATAAAAAAACAGGAGGAAATGGTAATGAAAGAAATGAGAAAGTCTCTCCGTGCTGTAATGGTATTAGCTGTATTATCATTGGTATTAGGTTCAATGACAGGTATGGCTGCCCAGAAGAAGTTGAAATTTTATTTTTTACCGAAAATGATTGGTGAGAACTTCTTTGAAGTAGCTGGAAAAAATGCTGTTGAACAAGGAAAGAAACTCGGTGTGGAAGTAATTTATGATGGGCCTTCCGCAGCTTCTGTTTCTGAACAAGTTAAATTCATCAATACCGCAATTAGCATGGGTGTTGATGCCATCCTGCTTTCATCGAATTCACCGGAAGGATTGAATCAGGCACTAAAACGTGCCAAATCAAAGGGAATTTTAGTTTTGACCTGGGATTCGGATGTAAACCCGGAATACCGAAATTTCTATGTTGATCAAGGAACTCCGGATATTTTAGGAAAACTTTTGGTTTCGATGATTGAAAATCAAGCGGGGGAAGCCGGCAAAGGTAAATTTAAAGTTGCTTTCCACTATTCGTCTCCAACAGTTACCGACCAAAACGCTTGGGCGAATGTAGCCAAAAAAATTATCCAAACCCAACATCCAAACTGGGAGATTGTAACGACTCAATACAGTGATATGGATTTCCCGAAAGCAGTATCCACCGGCGAACAGATTTTGAAAACTTATCCCGATGTAAATGCCATTATTTGTCCGGATTCAACTGCGTTTCCGGGAACTTCAAAAGCTTTGGAAAACTTAAATAAAGGCGGCAAGGTTATTGTGGTCGGTTTTTCCACTCCGAGCGTAATGAAACCCTACATTGAAAGAGGCACGATCGCTCAAGGAGCTTTATGGGATTGCGGACTTCAAGGCGCTGCAACTGTCTATGTCGCGCATCAAATTTTAACCGGCAAAAAATTTACAGTCGGTTCTTCATTTAGTATGCCGGGAGTGAACGGCAATTTTAATATTCTTCCAAACTCTGCTCAAGGCTACGACAAAAAATACGACAGGAAAGACAACGGCTTAATCATCCTTCCCGAGAGATTGATTTATAACAGCTCGAATATTGATTCCTATAAATTCTAACATATTTTTCCGATTATTATTTTGATTTGATAAGAAATTTAAGAAACCGCTTAAGAGACATTTGTTGAATCAAAAACTAAATTGGGGCTAATTGCAAATTGCGATTAGCCCCAATTCGTTAGTGGATTTAAAAAAATGCAAAAAAGGGATTTTGATCTTTTTGTGGAATCAATTTACGTTATTTGGTAGCCCAAAAGTGGAGGGATTGAAAAAAATGAAAGCCTGGAGCGGCCGTTTTCAGAAAGATACCGGGGCTTTGATGGATGATTTTCATTCGTCCATCGGGTTCGATTGCCGTTTAGCCGAGGAAGATATTCAAGGTAGTATTGCTCATGCCAACATGCTGGGTGATTGTAATATTATCAAACGTTCCGAGGCTGATACCATTATTATCGGGCTGAAAAAAATACTGGAGAAAGTTAAAAACGGTCAAATCGAATGGGATGTTAAGGCGGAAGACATCCATATGAATATTGAAAAACTATTAATTCAAGAAATCGGGGAACTGGGCAAGAAACTCCATACAGCCCGCAGCCGTAACGATCAAGTAGCTCTAGATGCCCGGTTGTATGTCCGCAAAGAGATTGTCGAGATTCAAAACCTGTTGAAGGAATTATTAAAAGTATTGCTGGAAATGGCCGAGCGGGAGCAAGCTACCATCCTACCCGGATACACCCATTTGCAGCGGGCTCAGCCTGTCTTGCTGGGTCATCATTTATTGGCATACTTTGAGATGTTTAAACGGGATTTTGAAAGAGCAAGTGATTGTCTGAAACGGGTTAACGTTATGCCGCTGGGCGCAGGAGCGCTGGCCGGAACCGGTTTTGAAACTAATCGTCATCAAATTGCAGAGGAACTTGGTTTCCAAGGGGTAGCATCCAATAGTCTTGATGCGGTAAGCGATCGGGATTTTGTCGCTGAATTCATTTTTTTGATTTCCTTATCCATGATGCACCTGTCGCGGTTTAGCGAGGAATTGGTTTTATGGTCATCCATGGAATTCGGTTTTGTGGAAATGGATGATGCCTATAGCACCGGTTCCAGTATCATGCCGCAGAAAAAAAACCCCGATGTCGCCGAGTTGGTGCGGGGGAAAACCGGTAGGGTGTATGGGGATTTAATAGGAATTCTGACAATGCTCAAAGGGTTGCCGCTTGCGTATAATAAAGATATGCAAGAGGATAAAGAAGCGTTATTTGATGCGGTGGATACCCTGAAAGGCTGTATCGGTATTTTCATCCCTATGTTGCAAACGTTGGTTTTTAAAAGAGAAAAAATGCTGGATGCAACCAAGGATGGGCATTTGAATGCGACGGATCTGGCTGACTATTTGGTGGCCAAGGGATTGCCCTTCCGGTCGGCTCATTCCATCGCCGGGAAATTAGTGCATTATTGTATCGAGAAGCAGAAAAGGCTTGAGGATTTAAGTCTGGAGGAGTTTCAGGCCGCCTCCACTTTGATTGAAAAAGATGTTTATGAAAAACTGGATATTCAAAATGTAGTTGCAGTAAGAAATTCCTATGGAGGAACCTCTCATAAGCAAGTCCGGTTCCAATTGAATGTGGTGATGGAATGGCTTGATACTCTCAAATAAGGATGGTCCAAGGAATGCAAATTATTGTCCAAAAATTTGGCGGCACTTCCGTAGCTACCGATGAGGGCAGAAGCAAAGCTGCGGTCAAAGTCATTAAGGCCATCAAAGAAGGGTATTCTGTTGTAGTCGTTGTTTCGGCGATGGGCCGAAAAGGAGAACCCTATGCCACGGATAGTTTAATCCATTTGGCAAAAGATATCGAAAAGAATGTGGGTTCCCGGGAGTTAGACTTATTAATATCTTGCGGTGAAATCATATCCACCGTCGTGATGGCGCAAACGCTGGAAAAACATGGTCATGCCGCTGTAGCTCTTACCGGTGGCCAAGCGGGCATTCTGACGGATCAAATTTTCGGGGAAGCCCAAATTATCGGGATTAATCCTGAGACTGTTTTAAGGCATTTGGGAGAAGGAAAAGTTGTTGTGGTAGCCGGTTTTCAAGGGATTACTGCCGGTGGAGATATTACTACGCTCGGCCGCGGCGGGTCCGATACGACCGCGACAGCATTAGGAGCCGCGTTAGAGGCGGAGCTGGTTGAGATTTATACTGATGTGGACGGAGTGATGACGGTTGATCCCCAGATTATTCCCGATGCCAAAATCTTGCGGGAACTTACCTATCAAGAAATTTGTGAAATGGCCAATCAAGGCGCCAAAGTCGTTCATCCCCGGGCGGTGGCTATAGCCAGGGACAAGAAAGTACCGGTCAAAGTAAAAAGTACTTTCTCAGATGACGGGGGTACCTTGATCCATGAAGGGAAAACTTCCCGGATTATTACCGGAATAGCTCATCAGACCGGCCTTGGACTAATACTGGTGAAGGGAAAAAACGGACAGCTCACTTCCGAGGATTCGGTGAAAGTTTTTAAAAAATTAGCTGAAAACTCCATCAGTGTTGATATGAATTCCGTTTCAACGGGTCAGGTTAGTTTTATTGTAAAGCAGGAAAATTTGGGGAAAACGGGTGATTTATTATTACCCTTTGGTTATGATGTCGAACTATTGCCTCATACTGCTAAAATAGCACTTATTGGCACTGGAATGCAGGATGTGCCGGGAATCATGGTTAGAGTTGTTGAAACTCTGCATAAGCACAGGATTCGCTTATTGCAAACCGTTGATTCCGAAGTCACCATCTCTTGCCTGGTGTTGGAGAGTCAAATCTCGGAGGCTATTAAAGTATTGTATCATGAGTTTGGTTTATAAAATGAACGGGAGTGATTAAAAGTGGACTACAAGTCATTAATTCGGGAAGTGCCCGATTTCCCCAAAAAGGGCATTAGCTTTAAAGATATTACCACCTTGCTGAAAGATGGTCCGGCCTTACGGCAGGTTACGGATGAGCTGGCTGCCCATTTTGCCGCCCTTAAGCCTGATGTTATCGTAGGCGCCGAGTCACGGGGTTTTTTATTGGGAGCTCCTCTGGCCTATAAAATGGGATGCGGACTTGTCGTCGTCCGTAAACCTGGAAAACTTCCGGCCGCCGTGGCGAAAGTGTCTTACCAATTGGAGTATGGCGAGGATTCGTTGGAAATTCACCTGGATTCGATTAAAGCAGGTCAAAGAGTGTTGATTGTCGATGATTTACTGGCAACCGGCGGCACCATGGCGGCCACAGCCGAGCTGGTAAAAAAGCTTCAGGGTGAAATCGTGGGTTTTGCATTTCTGATCGAACTGGATGATTTGAAAGGCCGCCAAAGATTGGAACCTTATGAAGTTTATAGTATGGTACATTATGAAGGTGACTGATAAAATGGATTTATCAGAGTGGTCTAGCTACAGCCACTGTCAACTGTGGTTTCTATGGTAACGGCAAGTAGTCAAAAGCTAAAAGGCGGTAACAATGCCGAGTTTTGATTTTTTAAATTTACCGGAGTTAAACCCTGATCAGTTATCACCTGCTGTTTGGGCTTATATCGGGGATGCTGTCTATGAACTTTACATACGTTCCCATGTTCTTTCCGGTGGACCGGCTAAAACCAAGATTCTGCACCGGGAAGTCACCACGATGGTAAGGGCTTCATTTCAGGCAGGCCTGGTAACCAAGTTGGAATCTTCCCTATCTGAAAACGAACTGGAGATTTTGAAAAGAGGCCGCAACGTAAAGAGTGGCCATATTCCTACTCATACGGATGTTTTGACGTATCGTCACAGTACGGCATTTGAAGCCCTGATTGGTTACTTGTACTTACAAGGTGAGCATCTTCGTTTAAAAGAATTATTGGAGCAAGCGGTGAAACTTGAGGGGACGCCGGAAACTTCTCAATGACTCTCAAAAGCCAACTTGAACTTATCAAGTTGGCTTTTACAATTTTTTGTATGGAGCAGCTATCCAAAAATCAACCTTGGTAACGAAAAAATATTGACAAATACCGGGATTTACGGTAAAATAATTCTGCTAAAATTTTTGAAGGAGAGTATGGGTTTTTATTGTTAGCCTTGCCTAACAATCTTGTTGGAATAATTAAAAATCGAAAGGCAATTATTTTTAAATTGTTAGTCAAGACTAACAATAACATGACTGTCATTATCATCAAAGATAAAATAAAATCTTTTAGATGTTAGTTACGACTAACAATATTTTAAATATTTTTAAACCGGTAGAAAAAATGGTTTCAAATGTTAGTTTAGACTAACAAAAACTTTTTTGAAGGAGGTGATGGTTTGAATGATTGTTCTATACAATAAAATTTTCTGATTCCTAATTTTATAAGAAATCGACCGCGACATGATGAGGGATGTTTTGCATCCCTCGTCATGCGCGGTTTAAAAATTTACAACCGAGGTGTTTCATGAGAAATCGAGTCCAGCAATTGTACATGGTTTTGTTCGGAGCTTTATTAATTTTCAATCTATCGGCGGCTGTCTTTGCCGAGCAGACTTCCGATGAAATTTCGGATCAAGAATTTGACTCCGAAGAGTATGTTGTAACCGCTAACCGGACTCCCGTCAAAACATCGGAAACTGCAGCCAATGTTACGGTAGTGACCCACGAGGATATCGAAAAGGGAAATTATCAGAGTGTTTCAGAAATTTTAACCCAAAAAGATGTCGCCATGGAGGCGGATAGTAATGGCGTTCAGCCGGTTCTAAACGGAGATAAACGGGTATTGGTGCTGGTTGACGGCCGCCGGATGAACTGGGATCTGATTGTCCGGAGCGGCAGCAAGGGCGGAGTTGATTTAAACAGTATCCCGGTTGAAAATATCGAACGGATCGAAATTATCAGTGGCCCCCAGTCTTCGCTATATGGAAGTGATGCCGTAGGAGGAGTCATTAATATCATCACCCGCAAACCAACTCAAGCCAAAACCAGCTTTAAAATGGAGCAGGGAAGCTGGGACATGCAGGGTTACGGTTTAAGTACCGAAGGTGACCTGCAAGGCTATAAATATTTGTTCACCATGAATCGGAAAACTCAGGATGGTTATGAATACAAAGACTCGCAGACCGGCGAGATTAAGACCTTGGCTCCCAGCTACTATGAGCAGAATTTGTATAGCGGCCGGATCGAAAAGGATCTGGGTGATGGACGCTCACTTACCCTCGATCTCGATCACTCCGACCGCCAGAGTGGCTTTACATATCAGGCTGAAGGTTATGGTTCGTTTTATTACCCCGATGGTCATGGAAATTCCTCGGCAAATGACGCGGCTTTAACCTATCGTTACGGATTGGATGGCTTACTGCGACTTTACCATAACGCTTTCGACGGTACTACATGGTTTGACGCGGCTGAAACTTCCGGAGTGGATAAAAAGCTCCGGGCTAGCGGCGCCGAATGGCAGCAAAGCTGGAAAATCAATGAAAGCCATACCATAGTCAGCGGCGCCGATTGGCGGGATTCTGAACTCTATTATCCGAGCCAGGGAATTGATGAGGAATATTTCACCAAGGGGATTTATGCGGAAGACCGTTGGCGGCTGTCGGAAAAATGGACGGTGACCGCCGGAACCCGTTATGACGACCACAGTATAATTGGCGATTACGCTACCTCGCGGTTGACAATCAATCGCGCCTTTGGCAATTCCAGCAATCTTTATGCTTCCTGGGGGCAGTCCGTAAAAGCACCCTTGGCAGAGGATCTTTTCAGCAACACCGATTTTATGCAGGGCAATCCTGACCTTGAACCGGAAAAAGGCGAAACTGTAACTGTCGGTATGAACACCAAGATCGCTGGTGGTTTAAACATTCAAACCAGTGTGTTCGCCAGCCGTCTCCATAATGCAATCGATTATATTTACGGCGATGGTGTTACCACGAAGACGGTGGCGTATAACATCGACCAGCAGCGGAAACGGGGCATGGATTTTACCCTGAGCAAACAATTATGGTCTTACTGGAATTTTGCTGGGGGCTACTCCTATCTCTATATTGAAAATAAGGATAGCGGGGATTCTGATTTTACTGTGGATCCCAATAACAATGCGCCCAATGGTTATCATTTGGATGTCCAGTTTACGAAGACCAAATGGAATGCAGGATTGACCCTGATGAGTGCTACCGGCCGCAGTTTGGACTATTATAGTTCCAAATCCTATCTAACCGTTGATCTGGTTGTCAATTACCGGTTGGATGACAAGACCAAGCTTTTTGCAAAGGGATATAACCTAACCAATGAAGATTATGAAATGTTCAGCAGTGGCACTCCGGGAGCTTGTCCGATGCCGGCGCGGAGTTTTATTATCGGTATTCAAAGACAGTTATGATATGTAGAATTGTTGAGAAATTCCCAATTCACCCTTTCGGAGCTATTTTGTGAATGGATGGCTTTCGCAGCTTCACCATTCAGGGCTGCGAAAGCCGTATTTATCCGCTACGGATTGACTCCGGGGATCTTATCGACAGTTTTTTCATAATCCCGGCAATATTGACCCTAAAATCGGTCCCGATATGCAGGGTTTTTGTTGTTTTTAAAATTGGGATTGGAATAGGCGCAGGCGCGCATTGAAGGAGGCAATTTTACAATGCAGTTTTTGGCTCAGTTCTTTCTGTTGTTTCAAAAGGGTGGTCCGGTCATGTACTTTTTGGCGTTTTGTTCATTGATGGTTGTAATCATCGCTGTAGAGCGGTTTTTATATTACCGGAGCTTGACCACGGATACGGAAGGATTTTTAGGACGGCTCCGGCCGTTGTTAGAGGAAAACCGGCTGAAGGAGGCTATTTTGTTGTCGGAAAATACCCCTGGGCTGGCTGGGAAAATAGCGGTTCAGGGATTATCCGACTATCAACGTGGCGGCAATGTGGAGAATTCATTGGAAGGGGCCAGTATGATGATTGCAGCCCAGTTGCGCCAATACCTGGCTTATCTTAGTGTGATCGTTTCCTTATCGCCCCTTTTGGGTTTGCTGGGAACCGTGGTCGGAATGATTCACACTTTTAGCGTGCTGAACGTGAAAACCGGTCAACCGATGGCTATCACCGGGGGAGTCGGTGAAGCCTTAATCGCCACGGCAACCGGTTTAACTGTTGCCATCTTGGCTTTGATTTGCCATACTTACTTCTCGCAGCGTCTGGATAAAATGGTCACCGAAATGGAACGGATCTGTGCAGCGGTTATCAATTCTCTAGGGAGCGGGGCAAAGCGAGGGAGGCCGGCGGATGAAATTGCGTAACTTGCGAATCCAACAAGAACCCCAATTGATGATCGTTCCGATGATCGATATTATGTTTTTTTTGCTGGTTTTCTTTATGATGAGTTCCTTATCCATGGTGGAACGACACTCGATTCCTATCAACATGCCTCAGGCAGCTACAGCTGCCCGTGATACCAAACCCAGTGTGGAGATTACCATGATGGGGGATGGCGACTTGATGTTTGATCAGGAACAAATCCCCATCCAACTGCTGTCAAAACGGGTCAAGCTGGCTTTGATACGCCAGCCGGATCAATTTTTCATCCTGAGGGCTGAAAAACAGACCCCTTATGAGAAGGTGATCGCGGCGATTGATCAGATCAAGCTGGCCGGTGCTCACCGGTTGACGTTGGCGAGTGAAGTGAAATCGAGGTGAGTTCATGAGGATGTTCGAAAACAACCGCTGGTTCAAAGGCCTTATTGTTTCGGTCGTTATTCATGGCATGGTGATCGTGGTAGTCGGATTTATGGGAACATCCTTACTCAATCATGTTGAAGATCCCGAAACTATGGTGGAAATCGATTTGACAGGCGGCGCCCAGTCAGGTGAGAGTGGTCCTAAAACCGGAAATCATTCACCAGATCGTGGTTTGCAAAGCGGCGTGCGTGCCCTTTCGCCGCAGCCTGTTAAAGTGAACCCGGTAAGCCCGTCAGTTAAGGCCCCCTTACTGGCGGAAAAATTACCGTCCCCGGAGTCAGTACCGGCTGATCAAGAGAAAATTAAAACCGAGCCGATACCGGAAGTCTATCCATCAGCAGTGAAGCCTATCACGGGTCAAGAAAATCCTGCACTGTCGGATAAGGAAATCAGGAGTGTTACTTCTGTGGCTATGTCCGCTAATGCTTATGGCAATTCAACCGGAAACAACGGTTCAAGCACTGCAGGAGGTGATGGCGGTCCCGGGGACGACGGAGATGGCAATGGCGGAAACGGCCGGGCTGGTGTTGTGCCACCGATGATTTTATCAAAGGTGGAGCCGTTGTACCCTTATCAGTACCGGGAAGCCGGGAATGAAGGCAAAGTGGTGCTGAAAACCGAAATTCTGGAGAATGGCCGCCCGGGAAGGGTTTATGTACTTCAATCTTCCGGTTATGAATTATTGGATAAAGCGGCCCTGGCAGCGATTAAGCGGTGGCGTTTCGTACCGGCCCAGGATCGCAAGAGCGGCAGGCTGATTCGGAGTTATCTCAGAATACCCATTAACTTTCGTTTGGAAAAGGCTCCGGAATGAACTGCCACTTCAGGCAAAGAGCATTCCTAAAGCATGAATGAGCTTATTATAAATTTACGGAGATTTCATGATGAATATCAAGCGTGTCGAAACGCAACGAGTCTTGCATACAGACCCTCAGCTCCCCAAAAAGCGGAGGTTTGTTTGGATATTGCTTCTCTTGGGGTGCGCAGTTTTGCTTTCCCTTTTGCTGGCGGTCTGTATAGGGATTATACCGCTCAATCCCGGAGAAGTTTACCGGATCATTCTTTATAAATTGTTCGGTCTGAATTTCGGAGATACCATCAGCCGGATTCCTTTAGCCCATATAGACATTGTGTGGCAAATCCGTTTGCCCCGGGTGTTCATGGCCCTGGTTGCCGGAGCCGGATTGGCTGTTTGTGGAACGGTACTCCAGGCTACAGTGGAAAATCCATTGGCAGAACCCTATATCTTAGGGATTTCTTCCGGCGCCTCCATGGGAGCCACTTTTGCAATTTTATTCGGAGGATTGGGAGTTTTGTCCGGGTTTGGGACGGCCTTTTGGGCTTTTTTGGGGGCTCTGGCTGCAGCGGTTCTGGTGATGACTTTATCAAGTATCGGGGGCCGGCCTTCCACTGTCAAGATCATTCTTTCCGGAGCTGTGGTCAGCACGGTATTTATCGCCTTGACTAACTTGTTTGTCTATTTATCCAACAATGCCGAGGGAACGCAGGCTGCCACTTTTTGGACCATGGGGTCACTGGCTTCGAGCGGGTGGAGAAGTTTGGCTCTGCCTGCCGCCGGTATCACTATTTGTTGTGCGTTTTTTATGATGCAACCGCGGATTCTTAACGGGTTGCTGCTGGGGGAAGAGGCTGCGGTCACGCTGGGGATTGATTTGGTAAAAGTCCGCCGGTGTTATATGATTGTGGTTTCCCTGATGACCGGATTGATCGTTTCCGCTTGCGGCATTTTAGGTTTTGTTGGTTTAATGATTCCCCATATCGTTCGGAACTTAGTGGGTTCGGATCACCGGAGGTTGATTCCCACTGTGATTTTGGTGGGAATGATCTTTTTAACCTGGGCCGATGTGTTGGCCCGGACGGTTTTATCCAGCGGCGAACTGCCGATTGGGATTATCACCTCTTTGATTGGAGCACCGTTTTTTATTTCGATTCTTTTGAAGCAGACTTTCCGGTTTAAAAACGACTAGAGCGTATCGTAAATAAACGGTAATCAGAAATAGGGTAGATGGGCTGTCCCAAAAGTAAATCTAAGGATAAAGAAATACAATATATTGAAATTAACAAGTTCAATGAAGCGATATATTATATTTCTTGTTGATTCCAAGTTGCTTTTTTAGACAGCCCCTCACAACGATTGAGTGCGCGCGCACGCGAGTTAATTAGATAACGTTTTACTGGGAGGAGCCAAATTGGAACTGAAGCTACAACATGTGAGCGTGGCGATTGATCAAAAAAAGATAGTGGATGACATTTCGCTTAAGGTTGGCCAAGGAGATTTTGTAGGGATTATCGGGCCCAATGGCAGTGGCAAGTCGACTTTGTTGCGGGCGGTATACCGGATGTTCAAACCCTCCGGGGGGGCTATCTTTCTGGATGACGTCAATCTCAATGATATGAAACCGGTTGATTTCGCCAAACAAGTGGCGGTGGTTGGACAATTTAATGCCGTCGAATTTGATTTCACCGTCTGGGAAATGGTGTTGATGGGGCGGACTCCCCATAAGAAGTTATTGGAAGCGGTACAACGGGAAGATCATCAGATTGTTCTGGAGGCTCTGGCCAAAGTCGGTATGGAACATGAACTTCACCATTTTTTTTCCACCCTTTCCGGAGGAGAAAAACAGCGGGTGATATTGGCGCGGGCCCTGGCCCAGCAACCGAAAATCTTGATCCTGGATGAGCCTACCAATCATCTGGATATTAAATATCAATTGCAAATTCTGTCGATTGTTAAATCCCTGGGAATCGGGGTGCTCGCTGTATTACACGATCTTAGCCTGGCGGCGATGTATTGTAATCAACTTTATATCATGAAAAACGGGAAGGCTGTCCGGTTTGGCAAACCCCGGGAAATTATCACTTCTGAATTGGTACAGTCTGTCTATGAGATTGACTGTGAGGTTAGTGAAAACCCGCGTACCGGTTGTTTGGCGATATCTTATTACTCCGGTTGCTAAGTAGTCCCCCACCTCCGGCTAGTAGGCTAGCCACGGGTAATCGAAAGGATGAAAATAAGCCATGGGACGATTTTACCACAGAGGACATTAAGAACACTGAGAATAATAAACATTTTTATAGTACTTTACTCGGTGCTCTCTGGGTTCCCTGTGGTGAAATAAATAGATCTTTGAGCTTTCAGTTACACTTTGTTGAGAGTATTTTCTGAGTACCGAAATGAGCGATAAAAAAGGAGCTTGGCAATGAAAAATCAGCAATGGCAATGGGCTGCCCTCGTAGGCGCCATCATGATAGTAACTATTTTTGTACCAGGGTATCGTCCGTTGAGGGCGGAAACGGATTCTCATGGAGTGCAGGGAAAGAGTCATTCCAGCCCGGCGGCCTTTCCACTGAAGGTTATCAATTATGATGCCTCTGGTAAACCGGCCGCTTATATTTATCATAAAGCACCGTCCCGGGTGGTGATAACCCATCCCGGCGCTACTGAAATTTTGTTGGAGTTAGGATTGGAAGGCCGGATTGTCTCCAGTGTTGCAACTTATGATGCTCCTTTGGAGCGGCTGGCCAATAAGTATGCCAGTCTGAATATTATGAAAGCCAAGTTCCTCCCGACCCGGGAGGAAATGTTGGCGATGGGGCCCGATCTGATCATCGGCTGGGCCCATCATTTTAATGAGAATGAACTGGGAGATGTAAGAGGGTGGCAGCAACGGGGAATCGCCACCTACATCATGCCCAGCTCCTTGCAGAGGGAAAAACCCACCCTGGAAAATACCATTTATAGTTGTATCGCGGATCTGGGTCGGATTTTCGGGATCAGTGAGCAAACGAGCAGTTATATTCTTGACCTGGGGGATCGGGTTGCACGTATCTCCAAGAGGGTCAAGGATGTACCCCGTAAAAAAACCGTAATTGTCTTGCAGTATCATGGTAATGGCCGGTTTTCCGTCTATGGCCGCAATTATTTAATTAGCAACCTGGTTAAGCTGGCCGGTGCCGAAAACCTGGGGCATGGCCAGATTTCTTTTGCAGGTGCGGAGCAGATCCTCGCCCTCGACCCGGATTTTATCATCTATGTACCGTTGAAACAAACGCTGCGGGATTTGAGCGACAAGGAGGCGGTAGCCCAGTTGAAAGGGATTCAAGAGCTTCGGAGCATGCGGGCGATCCGCCGGGGCGCTATGGTGAATTTACCTTTCTTCACGGTCAATAACGGAGGGATTCGGGCCGTCGACACCGTGGAATATCTGGCCCGCAAGTTCTATCCGGAACGGTTTAGGGCGGAAACTATTCAATGAAGATTATTATGGTTAGTTCGGAGATAATCTGGTAAAATAGAACGATGAATACCATTATTTCAATATTATCAAAAATGGAGTAAACAATGGCGGAACAAATCGAAGGAAGAAATCCAGTCCTGGAAGCATTACGGGCTGACCATGAACTGGTCAAAATTTATATTTTAAAAACCGAATCCCAAACCGGTCCCTTGAGGGAAATTCTAGGAAAGGCTTCCCAAAAAGGAATTCCTGTCAATCAAGTGGATAACCAGGTGTTGGACAAAATGGCGGTGACCCGAAACCATCAGGGAGTCATCGCGATGGCGGCCGATTGGAAATACGCTTCGCTGCAGGATATCTGGGCCCGGGCTGCCGAGAAATCGGAACCGCCGTTTTTTCTACTTCTGGATGGAGTGGAAGATCCCCAAAATTTAGGTTCGATCATCCGGACCTCCGAAGCATCAGGGGTCCATGGCATCGTGATACCGGAACGGCGGGCTGCCGGACTGACCGCAGTGGTAGGAAGAGCTTCTGCCGGTGCGATCGAACATATTCCGGTGGTTCGGGTCACCAATCTCACCAAAACCATGGAAGATCTGAAAAAGGACGGTTTATGGTTCACCGGGGTGGAGATGGACGGGGAGAAAGAGATTCAATCCTCCGACCTCAAAGGGGCAATGGGTCTGGTTCTGGGCGGCGAGGGCAAGGGGATCTCCCGTTTGGTCCGGGAACATTGCGATCAAGTGGTGCGGATACCCATGTGGGGCCAGATCAATTCATTGAATGTTGCAGCCGCAACGGCGATTTCTTTATATGAAGTAAGGCGTCAGCGCGGACTTGGCGGCGAACCCTCAAGTAGTGAGAAGTGAATGAAAGTATCCACAGCAGCTAGCGGCACGCGCCGCTGGCGTTTTAAAATCAGCAAATGATGTTTGAATTCGATATTTTGAACCTCGATCCGGCAAGTTTAAATGTGACTGAGTTTTTGAAGTTACTTGCCGGATTCAAGTTGAAATAACAGCCATGGAATGCCAAACTTTAGTTGATTATGAAATGATGCGGTATTAAAACGGTAATTTACATATTGTAATTTTGGGATGAGAATGATACAATGCAAAAAAAGTGGTCACCGTGAATCACATTTCAAATGAAGCAATCATTACGAAAATCCCCTCGTAATGAAATACCTATCAAAAGAAACTTTAGTAATTTTCCATTCCCTTGACGTTCAAATATCTGCTATTGTATAATATTCTTATGCTATTTTGGACATGCTTTTTTGTTAAATTTTGAACCGGTTTCCTAAAACCTCAATCCGGCACGTAAGGAACAAAATCTCTTCCGCTACGTTACAATTCACTGGATTGGTGTTTTACCAACATGGTTGGTTTAATCAACAATAGTTGGTTGCTGAATCCGCCAAGTTTCGCTTTGGGAAATCCGAAAACCGCTTGTTGGATTCGTGTTAAAATAACAGCCGGAGGCGATTGTAACGTGGGGGCAAAACCACAAAGAGATGTTGTTGAGATATATGATGTGATGTTAGATGAAACAATCGTTGAAGCTGCTCGCGAAGGCGACGACGCCGCCCAAGAATACCTGATTAATAAGTATAAAAATTTTGTACGAGCCAAAGCCCGGTCTTATTTTTTGATCGGCGCCGATCGGGAAGATATTATTCAAGAAGGTATGATCGGACTTTATAAGGCAATTCGTGACTTTCGCAACGATAAATTGGCTTCTTTCCGTGCATTTGCCGAGTTATGCATTACTCGTCAGATTATTACTGCGATTAAAACTGCCACCCGTCAGAAACATATTCCTTTAAATTCCTATGTATCGCTGAATAAGCCGATTTATGATGAAGAATCGGATCGGACATTGCTTGATGTGCTTTCCGGGAACAAAGTAACGGATCCTGAAGAATTGGTCATCAGCCGTGAAGAATTTGTCGATATTGAACATAAAATGGGTGAATTCTTAAGCGATTTGGAGTGGAAAGTTTTAATGTCTTACCTGGATGGTCATTCCTATCAGGAAATCGCCAAAGATTTGCGCAGGCATGTCAAATCGATTGATAATGCATTGCAAAGAGTTAAACGCAAATTAGAACGTTACCTGGAAAAAAGGGAAGAGATTAATAGCTGAAATATGCTGGAGCATACTAGTAAAACGTTCTCTAAATAATTACGCAATGATTGTGAACGTTTTACTTAAGTAGAGCGTATCTTCCCCATTGCTGATTACCATTTATTTACGATATGCTCTACTAGAGCGCGGTTGTTGATTGATACTCTCCGCCCCATAAGAGGGTGGCAAAGTCAGACGGTTTCGATGAGTAGATTCATCCGATGAGAAAAGCCCTTCCGGTTGGAGGGCTTTTTTTGCTTTATGGTTATAAAGACAAATCAGCTTGGTTTGGGAAGAAAATTTTTTTCATAAAAAGCCGGAAACCGTGGAAATGATTTTAACAATTGGATGATAACCAAAAGAGATGGGTTGAAATAAAAAAACAACGGGTTGACGAAAAAATCTGATTCGATGATTGGAAAAAACGATTGCTGAAATGATCCGGACGATTGGATGACGGCCAAAAACCATTGGATGATCGGAAAAATGAATTGAAAAAATGAACCGGGCGATTGGGTGAAGGGAAAAAGTGATTGTTGAAATGATTTCGATCACCGGTTGATGGAAAAAAACGATTGTTGAAATGATCCGAACAGTTGGATGAATGAAAATCAACAGAATCAAAAACTTTCAATGGGATAGTTGATGATTTAGATGCTTTCCGCGCTTTTCACGAGGCTGTCTAAAAAGCAATTCGAAATCAATAAGAAATACAATATATATCGCGCGCACGCAAGCGTGCGACTTCATCTCGAATAGGTCGGTTTCAATATATTGTATTTCTTTATCGTCAAATTTCCTTTTGGGACAGCCCCGGAGCCCACTCAACTTCGGACCAAGTTGGGAAGGCTTGTACTTGTCGGCGGCGGGTATTGGGATAACGTGGGCAAGCGGAGAGAATTTATATTCGCAACAAAGGGGAACATTAAAATGGGTAATACATTTATTCTTGTTCACGGAGCATGGCTCGGCGGTTGGTGTTGGGAGAAACTTCGACCATTGCTGGAAGCCGAAGGGCATACCGTTATAGTCCCGGACATGCCAGGGCATGGAGAGGACAGATTACCTATAGAAGATCAGAACCTTGAAAAATATGCCCGTACTGTTGAAGCTTTGGTTGCGCCGCTTAACGGGTCGGTTATTCTTGTCGGTCACAGTTTCGGCGGTATGATAACGAGCCAGGCGGCGTGCTATATCCCGAACAAAATCAAAAAACTTGTTTATATTTCAGCGTTTTTACCACGAAACGGTCAAAGCTGCGTCGGGCTCACCAAAAGCATCCAGCCAACATTTCGTGAAAAACTTGTGGCATCCGGCCATGATTTTATACTGTCTGCGGATGGAAAGACATCAAAGGTCGCGCCAGATTCCTGTGCTGACTTTGTTTATAATGATATTCCGAGAGATGTAGCGCTGGTGATAGCGAAGCGTCTTGGCCCCGAGGCTAATGCAGCCCAGAATCAGCCCGTGGTTCTTAATGATAAGTTTAATGACATCCCAAAAGCATATGTGCGATGTGTACTCGATCAGGTGATCGACGTAAGGCTGCAAGACAAAATGGTTGCCGAAACCTATTGCGGCGAGGTGTACACCCTTGAAACAGGACACTGCCCGTTTGAATCCGCCCCGCGCAGTCTGGCCCATATTCTTCTTAGTCTGTGAGATTTCCTTTTTGTTTATTTCGAGGAATTTATATCACGAAACATGTCTAAACTTGGGAGCGTAACCCTCGGAACCCGAGAAACATGCGAATACTCTTTCGGGGCTAGGGTAGGTTTTGGGCTTATTACCCTAGCTGGTCTTCAAGGGAATTGGCTGGAATTGAGGGCCGATGGCTTGTTGGACAGACTACGGAGCATAACGGCAAAGGCTTCGGAAAACATAATCACCTTTTTGGGGGTTATTATTATTTTAGCTGCGATTTCCTGATCGATGGCGACGATTGTCGGGAGGAAATGAGAAACCGTTAGAACTGCCAAAATGGTTTTTGGAAGGCGGTCGTGTATCATAGGGTGACCGAAATATAAAAACCGCACTTGCCGGTTGGTAAACATACTGAGTCGTTCGGTACGGATGCGCAACGGTTCGGTATATATACTGAGTCGTTCGGTATGCATGCGCAACGGTTCAGTATACATACTGAGTCGTTCAGTATGCATGCGCAATGGTTCAGTACACATACTGAGTCGTTCGGTATGCATGCGCAACGGTTCGGTATACATACTAAGTCGTTCAGTATGCATACGCAAATGAACAAATAATGGATGGCCGTTTTTATCCTGGTTTATTTTTTTTTTATGCCCTCCTGCCCCTCCTAAGCCACCGTTGCTGCAATGACGGTATTTTCAGCCAATGGGTCACACCCAAAAAGGGGGAGTGGCCCCTTCCGTGACCATGGTTGGCCGGAAGCAAAGCCGGGCGGATAGAGGGTTTGTGAGGTTGGAGGGGAAGGAGGGCCACGAATCATATAAAGATGAAAGGCATCTTTTTGGGATGAATCTTCCAGCGTTTTTTTAAATTTAACGTCTTGGCCAAGGGTAGCCCAACGGATTGAAGGCCGGCGGGGATTGGGTTTGGGGGTGATGTGGGGCCAACCCTCCATCTTGCTGGGGCTGTCCCAAAAGCAAAAACCGCACAATCGTTAAAAGAAAAAATTTGTACTTTGAAAGAAGAATGATCATATTTGTACTATTAACACCAAGCAATTTGTAAAATCAAAAACTATCGACATCATCTTTTATCAATTCTACCTAACAAATAATCAATGGATATTTGAAAGAAGTCCGCGATCTTTACCAAATCAGAAAACTCCGGTTCACGATCATTGTTTTCATAGTTAGATATGGTTTGTTTGATTACGCCTAACTCCTTAGCTATTTCCGGTTGAGTTAAGCCTCGTTCTTCCCGCAATTGCTTGAATCGTTCGCCAAATGTCGTGGGTGTTTTCAAAGTATCTCCTCCTAAATGCTTTAAAGAGATTAAACTAAATTGGTAATAATAGAAAATTGCAATTGACAGTCTACTGATCGTGGATTATAATTAAACTGTAAATATTCAGAAAAGAGATTTTTTTGAAATTATAGTCCACTGATAGTTTACAAAAACCAAGGATTATGATTTTCATATTGATTAATGCAATATATTGAAACACTAATAGAAATAATACTGTGCTATTTTTTTCCAATCACTTCATTTTACCATAAACGCCTTTTCCTCTCAAGGCGCGTAGAAGGCTTACTCTTCTATGCCCATTTAAAGGAGGTTTTATATTATGAATTCCCACGACCACACCGTTTATTCCATCCTAAGTAACGGCAAAAAAGTCCCCATGCTCCGCCTGTCCGGCCAGTGGCTGGAGCGGTGCGGTTTTAAACCCGGTTGCAACTATACAGTTAGCGAATTGTCAGGATGTTTGCTGTTGATGGTGGACAAAAATAAAAAGTGAAAGAAAAGCGGATAGGTCACACTTTTATTCCTACAGATTTTAGAAGTCAAATAAGCAACTTGTTAGGCATATTTTTACACACAAAAGATCTACGCCTTCAAGGAGGAAGGCGGGGCGCCGTATATTGCGCGTCCAGCGAAGCTGGACTACACTAACGGGTGAAAGTCCCGTCCCAGTAATCACCAAGGAGCTGGGTAGCTAATCCCGGTGCTTCGTAGAGATGCAGGGTACTAAGCGGGAGGATAAAGT
>JAFABB010000018.1 GCA_023426245.1 Bacillota bacterium | reverse complement strand
AAAATGGAATAAACCCGTTCCTAACTGGGCCAAAATTTTAAATCAATTATTTGTCATTTTTGGAAACCGAATTTCTAAATTTGTTTCTTAACTTTTCCAAGTTTACACATCGATCTTGACACGACCTGACACGACCATAAAAAGCTCCCTCTGAGCTACTAAAAGGTACCTTCGAGCTAGAAAAAGCTCCCTTTGATCCAGAAAAAGCTCCCTCTGAGCTATTAAAAGGTACCTTCGAGCTAGAAAAAGCTCCCTTTGATCTAGAAAAAGCTCCCTCCGAGCTATTAAAAGGTACCTTCGAGCTAGAAAAAACTCCCTTTGATCTAGAAAAAGCTCCCTCTGAGCTATTAAAAGGTACCTCCGAGCTAGAAAAAGCTCCCTTTGAGCTACTTTTTCTTATGGATTCCCATTGGGTATTGGTCAGCCTCCGCCGACCCGGAAGTTCAATTTTGGGGTTTTAGGAAACCAATCTGCCGGGTTTAATGCCTCAGGCCGTGGCTCTTTCATCCTGTCTTCGTTGACCTTTCATTTCTCAAAACCTTAACACAACTGTCATCAAGTAAAATTTAATTTGTAGTATAATAATTAGTACGCTAATTATATGTGCAAAAACAGTTAACTCACTTCATCGTCTAACCCCTTACGAAAAAGGGAGGTAAAATATTGAAATGCAATGACGACATCGGATATTTGTTGAACAAAGCTGCCCGGCTGTCCAAATTGAAGGTCAATCAAAAACTAAGCGAAATCGGGCTCACTTTTCCTCAGTTTCTCATCATCAAATATTTAAGAAAAGCAGAGACTGCCTCCGATCACGAATTCGCCCATACTCCGGCATCCATCGCCGAACATTTGGGTTACGACCGGCCGACGATAACCGGCATCATCGATCGACTGGTAAAACAGGGTTTTGTTTTGCGGGAAACCAATCCCGAGGATCGCCGATCCCAAAACATATCCCTGACACCCAAATCAAGAGAACTCGTTCAGACGATGGAAATCTTCTTTCAAGAAGTCAATGACAACTCTTTAATGGGGTTTCCCGATTCGGAAATCGAAATTTTCAAAAGTTATTTGCTGCGTTTCATTCATAACCTGGATTGCCTCAACAGCGAAAATTGCTGCGGTATGAATGATGAACAATAAAAGTATTCTTGGAATTGCCACAAACTTAAAAAGAATCAATAGGAGCTTGCTATGAGTGACACCGCTAGGCTCGGAGAAGCCAAACTCTCCAAATTATTAATGGAATTTTCCGTTCCGGCCATTATCGGAATGATCGTCAATGCGCTTTATAATGTAATCGACCGGATATTTATCGGCAACAGCGCCGGTTCGCTGGGAATCGCCGCTATTACCGTAGGTTTTCCGTTGATGCTGATCCAAATGGCTTTCGGGATGCTAATCGGTTTGGGCGCCACCGCCCTGGTCTCAATCCGGCTCGGCCAGCAAAAAAAGGACGAAGCCGAACAATATATGGGAAATGCCGTGACTCTGATCGCCATCGGTACCGTGATCCTGGTAACCTTGGGTTTGGCTTTTTTGAACCCTTTGTTGAAAGTCTTCGGGGCAAGCCCGGAAGTGCTTCCCTACGCCAGGGATTACATGAGCATCATCCTTTATTGCAGTATCTTTCAAACTTTCAGTTTCGGGATGAATAATTTTATGAGGGCCGAAGGCCAGCCCGTTATCGCTATGACCACCATGTTGATCGGCGCTTTTCTGAATGCCGTATTCGCACCGCTCTTTATTTTCGTGTTTCACTGGGGAATCCGAGGAGCGGCCCTGGCTACCGTAACGGCTCAGGCGGTGTCTTCCATTTGGATTGCCTCCCATTTTATCTTCGGCCGGAGCGTTCTGAAAATCCGGGTCGCCAATTTACGATTGAAATGGGACATTGTCAAAGGAATCTTGTCCATCGGTATTGCCCCCTGTGTCATGCAACTTGCCCAATCTTTATTATTCGGGATCATGAACAACAGCTTGTTGAAATACGGCGGAGATATCGCCATCTCCGGCATGGGAATCGTCAATAGCTTGAGTGTTCTGATCTTTTTACCGATTGTGGGATTCCAGGAAGGCTCTCAGCCGATTATCGGGTATAACTATGGCGCCCAAAAATTCGACCGGGTGAAAAAAGTATTGAAATACGCAATTTTGGCTGCGACCTCTATTGCCACCCTGGGCTACATTATCACGCGCCTCTTTCCGGTCCAATTAATATCTTTATTTAATAGTCATGACAAAGCGTTGATCGCTTTCGGCACCCACGCCGTAACCATTTGCCAATTCTGCCTTCCGCTCATCGGTTTTCAAATCATCGGCGCCGGTTACTTCCAGGCGGTGGGAAAACCGCTTCTGTCCATGTTGCTCAATTTTTCCCGGCAATTACTGATCTTAGTGCCTTTATTACTGATTTTACCTCATTATCTGGGCTTGCAAGGCGTTCTAATGGCACTTCCCTTAGCTGATTTTCTTTCCTTCATGTTAACCGGCTGTTGTTTGTTTATCGAAATGAAGCACCTGACCGAAAAGCACCAAAAGCAGCGTCTAATGCCGCAACTAGCCGGCGAGGAAGGGTGAATTCAATAAAATTGAAGGGGAATTCCTTTCTGTTTATCGGATTCTTAACGGGATGAGGGATTATCTATCCATTATTTTCGGAGAAGAAATCCCTAAAGATTAAAATCCGGGGTCTTCCCACAAAAGGGATAGGCCCCGGATTTTTATAAATACCAAAAAAACATCCAATGTTATAACCCTTCGGAAAATCTATACGCGGAACTTCCTAAGAAAATAACGGTTTTTAGCTTACGCCGTTGCAATCTTGCTTTCCGCCTGCAATCCCAGCTTTTCAACAGCCTCTTCCCGCATTTTATATTTGAGGATTTTCCCGGCGGCATTCATCGGAAACTCGCTTACAAAATCGATATAACGGGGAGTTTTATGCTTAGCCATATGGGAACGGACGAAATCCTTCAGTTCTTCCTCGGTCATTTTCTCACTTTCCTTCAGGATTACGCAGGCCATAATTTCCTCACCGTACTGTTTGTCGGGCACCCCGATCACCTGGACATCCTTCACCTTGGGATGGGTATAAATAAAGTCCTCGATTTCCTTGGGGTAAATATTCTCTCCGCCGCGGATGATCATATCCTTGATCCGTCCGGTGATTTTATAATTGCCATTTTCATCGCGTCTGGCCAAATCGCCTGTATGGAGCCAGCCGTTCTCGTCGATGGCTGCGGCAGTGGCTTCCGGCATTTTATAATAACCTTTCATTATATTATACCCGCGGGCTACGAACTCACCGTCCACATTATCCGGCAAATCTTCACCGTTGGCCGGGTCGACAATCTTGCATTCAACCCCCGGCAAAGCCCGGCCTACAGTATGTACACGTACTTCCAGCGGATCATCCACCCGGCTCTGGGTGCATCCCGGGGAAGCTTCCGTCTGGCCATAAACGATACTAATCTGAGTCATATGCATCTTCTCAACTACGTCCTTCATCACCTTGATTGGACAAGGGCTGCCGGCCATTATCCCAGTCCTCATCTGAGAAAAGTCGGTCTTGGGAAAATCTTCATGCTCCAGCATGGCGATGAACATCGTGGGGACCCCATGGAAACAAGTAATTTTTTCCCGGTCGATGCAGGCCAGTGACAGTTTCGGTGAAAAATAAGGCATCGGAGACATCGTTACACCATGGGTCATCGAAGCAGTCATGGCCAAAACCATTCCGAAACAGTGAAACATCGGAACATGAATCATCATCCGGTCGGCTGTGGAAAGATCCATGCAATCACCGATATTCTTCCCGTTGTTCACCACATTATAGTGGGTCAGCATAACACCTTTTGGAAATCCGGTCGTCCCGGAAGTATATTGCATGTTACAGACGTCGTGGCGATTAATGGACAGGGCCCGCCGGTAAACTTCTTCAACCGGAACCTTATCGGCCAAGGCAATCGCTTGATTCCAGGTCAGGCAGCCATTTTGTTTTGAATCCACTGTAATGATATTGCGTAAAAATGGCAACCGCTTGGTGTGCAACGGCTTTCCAGCCTCGGAGGTTTCCAGTTCCGGGCAAAGTTCCTTGATAATCCCGACATAATCGGAATCCTTATAACCGTCAATCATCACCAAGGTATGAGTATCCGACTGGCGGAGCAAATACTCGGCTTCATAAACCTTATAAGCTGTGTTTACCGTAACCAGAACCGCCCCGATTTTTGTGGCGGCCCAAAATGTAATGTACCACTGCGGAACATTGGTAGCCCATACGGCAACGTGATCACCGGGTTTTACGCCCAAGGCAATCAGAGAGCGGGCAAAAGTATCGACATCGTCCCGGAACTCCGAATAGGTTCGGGTATAGTCCATGGTGGTATAGCGAAAGGCATACTGGCCCGGAAACTCTTCAACCATCCGGTCAAGCACTTGAGGGAAAGTCAAATCAATCAACGTTTCCTTTTCCCAGATATATTGGCCGGTCCCCGCGTTATTACTGAGCAAACGGCTCTTCCCGGCGCTTCTTTTCGTATAGCGGGTCATAAATTCTGCAAAATGCGGAAAAACGATTCCGGCGTCTCCCAGATCCGGCATCCAACGTTTAACCCATTCCAATGAAACATATCCGTCATAATTGATGGAACGTAAAGCGAACATAAAATCGTCAATGGGCAAATCACCCTCGCCGATCATCCGGTAACGGATTTCACCGTTTTCAACGACCGAATCCTTCATATGTACGTATTTAATATAAGCACCCAAATTCTGTACTGTTTTTCCAGGCTTCTCCCCTGCGAAGCGGTATGGATGATGAATATCCCAGAGGGCCGCCACGGCATCACTGGCCGTTTGATCCAGCAGTTTACGGAGGCGGTCGGTGTCGGCATACACACCGTTTGTTTCCACCAAAAGGGTTACGCCCTTTGCTTCGGCAACCGGGGCCAACCGTTTTAACGTGGCAACAACCCGCGAATCATCAACTTCCGAGTCCGGCTTGGGGCTGCTATCAGCGAGAATGCGAACATAGGGTGTGCCTAGTTTAACGGCCAAATTGATATATTGCAGGATTTCCTGATCATTTAAATCAGTATGTTCGGTAAATTTCAAACAACATCCCGATGAAAGACAAGGGATCTCCAGGCGCAACTCGGCTAGTTTTCGGATAGTGGATGGCAATTGATTTTCCGTAAAAGGTTGGGCCTTCACGGCGAAGATTTCTTGACCCAGTCCGCGGATTTCAATACCGTCGTAACCAAGATCTTTGGCCATTGAGTAAATATCGGTCCAACCGAAATCAGGACAGCCCAGCGTTGAAAATGCAATTTTCATGTTGTTTCCTCCTTCGCGCTCGCGCGCATTAACGGCCTTTTGAGTACGTTCATTTAAATCTAAGTTATAAAAAAAGCTTTCATCTCCGTGCATTTCTGCATGAGACGAAAGCTTTAACTTCCGTGGTACCACTCCGACTTGGCGAGGTGTTACAAATACGCTCGCCCACTTAACGGCATTCAATCAAACGAATGCCTTCTCATGATAACGGTAAGAAACCGGCCGGACTTACTTGCCATGATCAACTTTTACCATGGCTTTCAGACGACTGCTCCTGGGTGAGTTCACAACGGTTAAGCCGCACTGTTTCGCACCAACCAACAGCTCTCTTCTAGCAACTTCGGGTTTATGACCCTTATTCCAGTGTGTATTCCCAATCAATGCATTTGGAGTATTTTTGGAAGATTGTATCAAATTTTAGCCTCTACGTCAAGGTACTTTGACTTTTTAAATAAAAAAAAATAACCACCGAATGGTGGTCTATGTAAAAATCATAATATTATAAGGGTAAAACTTTAAAACCGAAAAACCAAAAAAACCAAAAAGCTAAAAACTAAAAAGCATTTAAAACCAAAACCTAGACATTCAGCCACTTTGGGTGCCGGCTTGGCCCTTGGTGGAGTGAGCATCCGCCTGTCCGCCGACGTCTGCGTCAAGAGAACACTCTAGAAGTCCCTAAAAAATAACCCGTACACTTAGGGACTATGTTTATATAATACAGGATATTGATTTTTAAAACAAGGGTTAAATATCCAGATTAATCACTATATTTTATCGTTAATGACGATTATATCGTTTTATATCACTATTACTAAGTAAAAGAGACTTGTAGTAACTTTATCTCCGGCTACCGCACCACGTTACGTGGATACCTGCAACCGATGGTTCGGCTACAAACACCCATTACACATACTACGATAACCTTTGACCGACTGCCATTGAAACTTAGTGATCTGCCTGCAACCAAATCACGCCAGCGTGCTTACGGCTGCAAACAAACCCTTTCGCTCCAAGGACAATCTGGGCCCGACTATACGGCCTAGGTTTCCCTACTACGGCAATCGAAAACTGTAGAACAGTTTTTTGGACTACCGTAATAAGTTGGCCCAACCCGTACAATCTGACGCAGACCGGTATGGATCCATCACACGAGCACATTTAAATTGCGAAATGTGGAACACGTGGTCTTGCAGTTTGAACCCATACCAATCAGTTGCTCGACTGATAACGACCCTAGGATGCACATTACAGCGCATCAGGTCGTGCGGCCTTAGGCCGTAAATGACGGAGCCGTTATCAATCTGCGCCTTGGCTACTACAAATCTCTGATTATAGAGTAGCCAACCCGGAGTAAATATATACGAGATTTATTTTCCATTTTTTTCTAATTCTCGTTGCCGTCACAGATATTGAGATCCGAAAACAGTTTTCGCAAAGCCTTTTTTTCGATCCGCGAAACATAAGAACGCGATATTCCCAATAGTTTTGAAATTTCCCGCTGTGTTTTATTGATTCCGTCAACCAATCCGTACCGTAATTCGATTACTTTACGTTCTCTTTTCGTAAGGAGTGCGATTCTCTCTTTTAGCTTCTCCTCCTCCAGTTTCATTTCCACTTGTTCGGAAACTATTTCGGCCCCGGTATCCAGAATATCGAGCAAAGTGATTTCATTGCCTTCTTTATCCGAACCTATGGAATCATAAAGCAGCAGATCGTTTTTATTCTTCTTGATAGTCCGTAAATGCATTAATATCTCATTTTCAATGCAGCGGGCAGCATAAGTGGCAAGCCTGGTATTACGATTCCGCTTAAAGGTTCCGATTCCTTTAATTAAACCTATGGTACCGATGGAAATTAAGTCATCTACATCCTCTCCGGTACTGTCGAATTTCTTGACAATATGGGCTACTAGTCTTAGGTTACGCTCAATTAAAATGTTGCGGGCTTCCTCATCCCCCTGTTCTAACCTGGCCAGTAAGGCACTTTCTTCTTCCTCTGTCAATGGAAGGGGAAACACATTATTGTTTGAAATATAACCGAAAAGATAAAAAAAGCCGGTAAATACAAATTCTACCAACGGCCCTAAGATGGGAATAACCATCTATTTTCACGCCACCTCCATAGGTTTTTATTGGATGTGCCCGAACTTTGGGTGTAACATAGCCTATGTGCCAGCGGCATTGAAAGTGCTAGTCTGCTATCTTGGTAACTTTCTCCATAACTTCTTTAAACAAAGGTGCGGCCGACTCGGCGCCGGAAGACCCCTGTTCACAAAAAATAACGGCTACATATTGGGGATGGTCCACAGGGGTAAATCCGGCAAACCAAGCATGGGATGGCCCATCTAAATCGTTATTTACCTGTGCTGTACCTGTTTTTCCGGCTACTCCCAGGGGAAGCTGAGCTGATTTGCCGGTTCCGAAGGTTACTACCGCAGTCATCATCTCCTTGACTTTACAGGCAGTTTCCGTTTTAATTACCCGTTTCTTTGAAAGCGGGTTTAATCGGCTGATATCATTTCCGTTTTGAATCATTCCCAGCACCAGTCGGGGCATACATCGAATTCCGTCATTGGCAATGGTTTGAACCAAAGAAGCGATTTGCAAAGGTGTCGTGTAAACGTCACCCTGACCAAGGACCAGGTTGGCAATGTCTCCATCTGAAAAACCAATGCCTGAAGGCAACTTACCCCATGATTCTTCTCGCAAGCCAATATTTAAAGGCTGATCGAGGCCAAACCGCTCTGCATAATCCAAAATTAGTTTTGGTTTTAATCGCAGGGCAATTTGAATGAAGATGGGGTTGCAAGAATATGCCAGCGCTTCTGTGAGGCTAATCACACCATGCCCCCCATTTGAAGTTATACATCGCCAGCGTTTATCGCCGATTTGATAGAATCCCGGATCTTCAAAATATTCATCCGGGTCCAAAAGACCTTTGTCTAACCCGGCACTTAAGGTTACCAGTTTAAAAATAGACCCCGGATGATAAGCGGATATCGCCCGGTTGAGATAGGGGAGATTTTCCATAGAATTTTCCCCAAAGGAACGAAGGAACGGCCGGCTGCACATAGCCAATATCTCTCCACTTTGCGCATTCAGGATTACAACTGCGCCGGTTATTCCATGCTTATCCAGGACTTCTTCGGCGATCCGTTGAATCCTGGAATCAATGGTTAATACCACCCCGGATGGATTGGGGTTACTTCGAAAACGCAAACCCAGTCCTGGAAAATATCCTTTTTCTCCATCATTTAAAGTAAAAATAGAACCATAATTCCCCGATCCGTATAAAAAATTTTGATAGAGACTTTCCAGTCCGGATAATCCGCGACCGTTATCATTGGTGCCCAAAATGTGCCAGGCAATCCCCGGATAACGATCTTTCCGCGCCTGGCCGGCAACGATTTTGCATTCCGGTAAACCGAAAGAGCCAATTGCGGTTATTTGTAACTTGCTTAAGGGTTCAGGAAATATCCAAAAAGATTGCTCTTGATTTCGATGGTACCTTTCTTCAAAATTACCAGCCATCAAAGGTCCTATTTTTTCAGCAATCAGTTTCCTCCGGATGGGAGTCGTTTTTTCGATCAATAGGTACCAAGTTTTGGCGGTACCCCGTAATGGTTTGCCATGACGGTCAAAAAATGTGCCTTTCAGTACATTTTTAATTAATGGAATTTGACGCTGCACCGCTGCCATCCTGGAGTATTCCGGATAGCGGAAGAGCTGAATGATAATCAGGCGGATCAAAAGTGCGCTGAAAATCAAAAATAGGAAGCCGAAAAGAATTAATACCCTGCGGTAATGTATATCTCTGTTTATCAAGGATAAACCCCCGATACCAAAAAATAAACTCCGGTTACTTAGTGTAACCAGAGTTTGGTATCCATATCAATATTTAACATGAATCCGGCTAAGTGATGCGCCACCGCCAAGAAATTGACACTTACTCGCCGGATCGAGGGTTAACTCCCTTTACTTATTCAGATCGGATCGTAAATAGGCTTCGATAAAGGGATCAAGTTCACCATCCATAACCCCTTGGATATTCCCGGTTTCGGCCTCTGTCCGGTGATCCTTCACCATGGTATAAGGACAAAATACATAGGAACGTATTTGATTTCCCCAGGCGATTTCGGAATATTCTCCTTTGATCTTAGCCATTTTGGCTTCCTGTTCTTCACGCCGCAGTTCATAAATTTTGGCCCGTAACATTTGCATGGCACGGTCGCGGTTTTGAAATTGGGAACGTTCGTTTTGGCAAGCAACCACAATGCCAGTCGGTATGTGGGTAATCCGGATTGCCGATTCCGTTTTATTGACATGTTGTCCACCGGCCCCACTGGAACGGTAGGTATCCACTTTCAAATCTTCCGGCCGAATTTCAACATCAATGGTATCATCAATTTCCGGTACGATATCGACTGAGGCAAAAGAGGTATGCCTTCGTCCCGAGGCATCGAATGGTGAAATCCGTACCAGACGATGGACACCTTTTTCACTCCTCAAATATCCAAAAGCATTTTCACCGCCGATATAAAGCGTAACACTCTTTACACCCGCCTCATCTCCGGGTTGAAAGTCCAAAAATTCGACTTTAAAGCCATGGCGTTCCGACCATCTTACATACATTCGAAGCAGCATCTCCGCCCAATCCTGGGATTCTGTGCCGCCTGCGCCCGGATGGATGGTCAAATAGGTATTAAAACGGTCGAACTCCTTACCGAGCATATTGGATAGTTCCAAACCGTCCACAGTCTTTTCAAGCCGACCGATTCCACTTTCAATATCGGTGAAAAGTTCCTCTTCATTTTCGGAAACCGCCATATCAAGCAAACCGGACAAATCCGCCTCCTGTTCCTCCAAGCGCTGGATTTGCTCAACTTGATTTTTTAAGGTGGTCATCTCTTGCAAAATCTTTTGAGCATTAGCCGGATCATTCCATAAATTAGGATCTCCAGCCTCAACACTCAATTCATCAATTCGTTCACTTTTTTTAGCTAAATCAAAGATACTCCCTTAATTCCGACAAACGCTTTTTTAATCCACTCAAACGATTTCTTAAGTCACTGGCTTCAATCACAATCATCACCTCATCAAAGTATTATAGAATCCAGAATTCAGAAGCCGGAATAGAATCCGTCCAAACCCTGGCTTCTGACTCCTGAATTCTGTATTCTCCAACCATTCATCAATCATCCCGCTGCTTGACCACAGCACTTTTTGTATTTTTTACCGCTTCCGCAAGGGCAGGGATCGTTTCGGCCCACCTTTTTCCCTACCGTACGTTGTTGAACCGCCGATGTGCCATCTTCATTCAAATTGGTAGCAATATTGCGTATTTTCGGTTTTTTAACGACTTTCTCCTCGGAGACCAACTGAAATTTACTGAGAATCCGGATAACTTCCTCATTGATGTTATCCCGCATCTCCTTAAACATTTGATAAGCTTCAATCTTATAAGCAACGAGTGGGTCGTTCTGAGCGTATGCCCGCAGACCTATTCCTTCCTTCAAATCATCCATAGCCTCCAAATGACTCATCCAGTTGGTATCTATCGTTTGAAGCATGACCCGCCTTTCGATTTCCCTGAGGTATTCGGTACCGATTGCCTCTTCTTTATCCTCATAAAATTCCAGGGTCCGGCTATGAATCATGTCATGGAGTTCTTCGTAATTGGCTTTACCAATTTCTCCCAAAGAAATTGACTGCTGCGGCAGAAGGTTGGTAAAGAGCGCCTGTAAAAGGCCTTCCAAGTCCCACTCTTCCGGAATAACCTTTTCATTGGTATAGACTTCCATCAACTGCCGGATGACATCGTCGAACATCTCAAGCACTTTTTCATGAATATCTTCCCCAAACAAAAGTTTGCGGCGTAGTTCATAAATAATTTCCCTTTGTTTATTGAGGACATCATCATAATCAAGCACATGTTTCCGGATTTCAAAGTTTCTGCTCTCAACCTTGCGTTGAGCGGTTTCAATCCTGCTGGCAATAGCTTTATGCTCGATGGGCATGTCTTCGGTCCAGCCAAGCCGTTCCATCAGGCCCGAAATCATTTCGCCCCCGAAAAGCCTCATCAAATCATCTTCCATCGCCACAAAGAAGCGGCTGGAACCCGGATCTCCCTGGCGGCCGGCGCGTCCCCGCAACTGATTGTCAATACGGCGGCTCTCATGCCGCTCAGTACCAATGATATGCAAACCACCTGCGCCAATGACCTTCTGGTGATCCCCCTCGGTAATTTTTTTGGCTTCCTCCAAAGTCATTTGATACTCTTCATCCGTGGCCTGTTCCGGTTCAATACCCCGGGAACGCAGGATATCTCTGGCTAAAAACTCGGCGTTACCACCGAGCACAATATCGGTACCACGGCCAGCCATGTTGGTGGCAATGGTCACCGAACCCGAACGGCCGGCTTGCGCAATGATTTCGGCTTCCTTTTCATGGTATTTGGCATTCAATACCTGGTGAGGAATACCGCGACGTTTCAACATCCCACTTAAGACTTCCGACTTTTCGATGGAGATGGTACCTACCAGGACCGGACGGCCAGTTTCGTGAATGGTCACGATTTCATCGACAACTGCCTTAAATTTACCGGATTCGGTTTTGTAGATCACATCGGGATGGTCCGCCCTGACCATATCTAGATTGGTCGGCATGACGGTTACCGGTAAATTATAAATTTTCCTGAATTCCGCTTCTTCAGTTTCCGCAGTACCTGTCATACCGGCTAATTTGTCATACATCCGGAAATAATTTTGGAAGGTAATGGTTGCCAGCGTTTGACTTTCATTCTCAATTTTGACCCCTTCCTTCGCTTCAATCGCTTGATGAAGGCCTTCGCTGTAGCGGCGTCCGAACATCAAACGCCCGGTGAATTCATCAACAATAATAACTTCACCGTCTTTGACCACATAGTCGCGATCCCGCTTCATCAATTCTTTGGCTTTAAGAGCCTGATTCAAATGGTGGACCATGTCGGTATTTTGATCATCATAGAGATTCTCCACGCCAACCATTTGTTCAACCTTCGCCACGCCTTCCTCGGTAACGGCAACGGTGTGGGCTTTTTCATCGACGGTATAATCCTCTTCAATCCGTAGTTTTGGTACGATTCTTGCAAATTTATAGTAAAGATCGGTGGATTCCTCCGCCTGACCGGAAATGATCAAAGGGGTCCGGGCTTCATCGACTAAAATACTATCGACTTCGTCGACGATTGCGTAATGTAGCTCACGTTGAACCATTTCCTCAACGGAAAAAGCCATATTGTCCCTTAAATAATCAAACCCGAACTCATTGTTGGTACCGTAAGTAATATCTGCATGATAGGCGGCCCGCCTTTCCTCGGCGTTTAGCGAATGAAGAATTACACCGACTGAAAGCCCCAAGAAACGGTAAATCCGGCCCATCCAATCACTATCCCGTCTGGCCAGATAATCATTGACCGTAACCACATGAACCCCTTTGCCGGTTAAAGCATTCAAATAGACCGGCAATGTAGCGACCAAGGTTTTTCCTTCACCGGTTTTCATTTCAGCAATTTTACCTTCATGAAGGACGATACCCCCCATTAACTGGACGTCAAAATGGCGCTGTTTTAAGGTCCTTTTGGCGGCTTCCCTGACGGTGGCGAAGGCTTCCGGCAACAAATCATCGAGGGTTTCTCCAGCAGCCAATCGTTCTTTGAATTCAGCTGTTTTTGCCCGTAGCTGTTCATCGGAAAGTTTAACAAATTCAGGTTCCAGCTCATTGATAGCTACAATCTGTTTCCGAAGGTTCTTTACTTCCCGTAAATTTGTATCCCATAACTCATTCAAGAATTTTAACATTCCCACACCCCGATTTAATGGTCTTTATTTTTTTAGGGTATAAATTTGGAAAAGGCAAATACGGTCAATCCGTTTTACTAAAGTTACCATTCCAGGTTTCATCCCCAAAACTTCTCTTTTACCTAAACGTAATCTTACCCAAAAAGTGTCAGCGCAATTTTCCGTAATATTATACCATTTCATGGTGATAAACACAAACCACATCTCCTGGTTTGGGCAAAAAAGGATTTTTTAAACATTTGTTAAATTTATTTACATGACTCATTGCTATCCTCAGTTATAAATAAATTGGTTTGGCGGCAGGGTTGATATGAAATATCACTGGATTAGCATCTTGTTGATTTTGATTGTGATCATTGTGATCGCTTTAATCTGTAATACCACTGACTTTTTATGGAAAGAAACAGGGTTGACATTTCATTCGGAAGATCCACGCAACTATCGTTTCCATTTTGTGATGATTACTAGAGCTACTGATGAAGAATATTGGGACCAAGCTCACGCCGGGGCGCAAAGGGTTGCAAATTATGAAAAAGTAGCCTTAGAAATCTTCAGCCCCCGTTTTTTAGATTTAAAAGAGATGGAACGTTTTTTAGAAATGTCTATTCTTTCAAGTGTCGATGGAATCATGGTTTCGATCCCCAATAATCCTTCGATAAAATCTCTAATCCATGAGGCCATTGAGAAAAACATACCTGTTGTTGCACTTTCCAATGATGTTGATGACGTTAAGCAAGTGTCCATGGTGGGGATTAATACCTATGATTTAGGTTATAAAACCGGCAACGCCTTAACCAAAGCCCTTTCAGGAGTTGTAAAAATAGCCGTCTTGGTTGATTCCAATTTTTCCAGTACCAATTATCAGCATTATTTACAAGGAATAAAAGATGCGCTCCGGGGTTATCCGGGTTTGCAATTGAAACTAATCTTAACTTCCAAGGGAGGAAGCATCAGCGCCGAGGAACAAACCCAGTCTATTTTGACCAACTATCCGGAAATTCAAGCAATTATTTGTTCCAATGCCAGTGATACTTTGGGGGTTTCCAAAGTGGTGGTTGACCTGAACCGGGTAACGCACGTTACCATCATCGGCAGTGGATTCACCAATGAAATCGCCAATTACATCAAACGGGGGGTTATCTGGGGCGTCTTAACGGATGATCCTTTTGAACTTGGCGCCCAGGGCATGCTGACAATGATTCGGCTCAAAGAAGGAAAAGCCCTTCAAGAGAGCTACAATATTCCGCTCTTTTTGATCAATAGCAGTAACATCAATTCCTATTTATACAAATTAAATACAATGGAAAAAGAGGGGAAATATGGAGACCGCTAGAGAAAAAACTCCCCAAAGTATACGCAGCAAATTGCTGTTCCCCTTTTTATCCATGATCGCTATTTTTGCTGCAGTGAGCCTTTTTTCACACTATAATGAACAATTTTTGTTAAACCATATCAATATTCTACTGACCAATAATATCCGTCTAAAAGAATTTAGTGCGGATATCGATAATGCCGTCACCTTTCTAGAAAAGTACTTGGTTTCAAGGAACTTTTATATGTTAAGACAGTATTATCTATATATTCAGGAAATAGACACCGAATATTCCAATTTAACAGTCATTGAAGAAACACCCGAGAATTATCTTCTGTTGGAGAATATTCGTAATATGACACGCTCTTTTTTACAACAGGCCGAAATCGCTGAAAAAGCAAAACGGGCCCGGGATTCCGCAGATTACCTCCAGGCCTTTAATGAAGTCGTCCGTTATAATAACAATATCAAATGGGCAATTGATCGCCTCATCACCAAACAGCTTGAAGCCAACTCCCGTCGGTATTTGTTAATATCCCAGCGTCTTATTTACATTCAACAACTTGGCTTGGCTCTTATCATTGGAGCACTGGTATTTAGCATTATGATTACGCTTTGGACCAGTTTCAGTCTTACAAAACCCCTCCGGAACTTAGTTGAGGCAGCCAAATCGATCTCAAGAGGGAATTTTACCATAGCTCCCCTGGCAATATTCAGTAATGATGATATTTCAGTAGTGACCAGGGCATTTAATGAGATGGTGTCCAGTATCAGCCGCCTGATTGCCGAGATCAAAAACAAATCCGATTTGGAAATCCGGCTTCAAGAGCAGGAATTGCAAAATCTTTCCATGAAAAACGTACTGCGCGAAGCAGAACTCCATGCTCTCCAATCTCAGATTAATCCGCATTTTTTATTTAATATGCTCAATGCCGGGGTCCAACTGGCCATTATGGAAAATGCAGATAAAACAGCAGAATTCGTCGATAAAGTTTCTTCCCTGCTGCGTTACAATTTACGGACTCTTGATACGCCGGTTGCTCTTCAGGATGAATTCAACCATTTAGAAACCTACTTCTTTATTCTAAAAACCCGTTTTGGGGACGAACGCTTTGAGTTTCAAATAAAAATCGATCCGAATGTATTAAATTATCAAATCCCTTTATTGACACTGCAACCGATTATAGAAAATGCTTTAATTCATGGAATCGAGGACATGGAAAGCGGCGGTAAAATCGAAGTCCAGGCATTTCAAGAGGGTGAATCGGCAATGATCCTAGTCTCCGATAATGGAGTGGGTATGGATAACGACACCTTGATTAAAATTCAAAAAGGCAGTCAATTATCTGGTCATACTACGGGTCTAGGTTTGCATAATGTTCAGGAAAGACTGAGACTTTTCTTCGGTGAGGAGGACTTGTTTGCTATACATAGTGTCCCGAGTCATGGGACAACCATCCGGATCAAATTACCCTTCAAGAAGAATTAATGAGGAGGCTAGTTATGAAAGTACTGGTCGTTGATGATGAAAAGATCATGTTAGATTCAATTTGTATGATTCTCGGAAAAGAACCAGACCTTCAACTTGAAATCGCTCATTCCGGACGGGAAGCTATTGAAAAGGCTGAGCTTTTTCGTCCAGAACTGGTCATGATGGATATAAAAATGCCCGGAATCAATGGCTTAGAAGCATTAAGCGAAATCCGCCGCATGGATACCGCGGCTATCTTAATCGTTTTAACAGCCTATGAAAACTTTTCCTATGCTCAGGAGGCGATCCGCCTTAATGTTTACGACTATCTGGTGAAACCGATTAATAAAACACGTTTACTGGAGCTAATTGACAGAGCCAGGCAACAATTAGCCAAGCTACGGAAAGAACGTCTTGATGAGTTGGCGCTGAGAGAACGCTATAAAAAATTGTTGCCTGTTATTGAAAATGAATTGATGAATGAGTTGGTAAATGGGATTGATGGGGTCACTTTAGCTGAATACCAGGAATTATTGGCTTTGCAATTTACCAGCGGATTCTTTTTGTCCGTTTCATACCACCATAAAATCACCACCGCCGCCGATGCCTTGGTTGAACTGAGTTTTGTTCGTCGACAAAAAATGACCGACATTGCCGAAGAAATCCGGCATTTTATTCCTTGCCTGGTTTCACCGGTTAAGACCAACCCGCTGGCGATTTTCATTCCGCTTGGGCCGAATCTTCCGGCGACTCAGCCGGAACCGGTATCTCTATCCCGAAAAATTATCAATTTTATTCAAAAGGAACCGACCATTACCGATATTCACATTGGAATTGGACGCGTCTACTCCGCTTCATCCGAATTGAAACGTTCTTATCAGGAGTCCTTGCTAGCCTTAAGTTATTGTGGTGAAAGTCCCATTTTTCATTACGATGATGTCCAGGATCAGCAAGGACAGGACTGGGAAAATGATTTCAACCAGAGGATCCAGGAAATATCGGAATCCATTCGTTATGGAAATGTCGAAAAAGTTGAAACATTGACAACTCAACTTTTTTCGAAATACAATAACTTTCAAGGAAATCAGGATCGCTTATTTTTCTATTTGCTTGAGTTATTAATTCATGCATACCGAATCAGCAAAGATTCAAAAGCAGGCAATGCAAGTTTGCCAAGTTTTGAACAAACCATGGCTATATTTAAAGAAAAACAAACCTTAAATGAAGTGTTCAAAGAAATTACCCAGCGATTGATCAGTTTGGCCTTACTCGTGCAGGAGGGACGAACCAATCAAGTCAAAACCATTATTCGCCAGGCAAAAGACATTATCGACCACCAATTTACCCAAGTGGTAAACTTAGAAGACATATCGCATACTATCGGCATCAGTCCTTTTTACTTCAGCCGGCTTTTCCGGGAAGAAATGGGCGTCAGTTTCAGCGAGTATGTCACAAAATTAAGGATGGATAAAGCTTTATCCCTTCTGGCGCAAGGCGTTTCCGTTAAGGAATGCTGTTTTTCAATCGGATACAATGATCCGAACTATTTCAGCCGGATTTTCCGGAAATATTATGAAATGACTCCCACTGAATACCGCGATGAGCAAACCCAGTTTAAGGGGGAACGTTCGATTGATTAAAAAAACTCTGATTACGATTGGAATCATTTTTCTTTTTATAGTCATCGTAACGCTGCCCGGCTGTGATTGGGGAACCGCCAAACCGATTTCCAGTGAATCCAGGCCCATTAAGATTGGTCTGGCAATGGCTACCTTGCAGGAAGAAAGATGGAGGCGAGACCGGGATTATTTTGCCGAAAGAGTCCGCCAACTCGGCGGTGAATTAATCATTCAAAACGCCAACAATAATCAACAAGACCAAACTCAACAGGTTGAGTATATGGTAAGCCAGAAAATCGATGTTCTGGTGATTGTTCCCCACGATTTGAATCAAGCCGCTCTTGCCGTCCAAATGGCAAAAAAAGCCGGAGTTAAAGTTATTTCCTATGATCGCCTGATTCGAAATGCCGATCTGGATCTCTATGTCTCTTTTGATAATATCAAAGTCGGTGAATTCATGGCTGAATATTTGGTGAATAAAGTTCCTAACGGCAATTATGTTATTATCAATGGCGCCCCGACTGACAATAATTGCTACATGTTCAACCAGGGTTATAAAAATATTTTAAATAATTATGTCAGAGATGGCCGAATCAGAATTATTTTCGAATCTTGGGCGGAAGATTGGCGTCCGGAGGATGCTTACCAGTTTATTCAAACTCTCCTGTCCCAAGGCAAAAAATTTAATGCGGTAATTGCCGCCAATGACAGCTTAGCCAGTGCTGTAATTGAAGCCTTATCGGAATGGAGATTGGCCGGTAAAATCATGGTCGTCGGTCACGATGCGGATCTCTCCGGATGCCAGCGAATTGTGGAAGGCACTCAGTTGATGACCATTTACAAACCTATTCGTAAACTTGCCTATCGAGCTGCGGATCTAGCCATGGCTTTAGGTGCAAACAAAGAGATCAGGACTAATCATAGCCCTACATTTAACGGCAAACACTTTACACCTTCGGAAATTATAACCCCCATACCAATTGATGCTGATAATATTGAAATTATCATTAAAGACGGATTTCATAGTATAGAGGAAATCTATTTAAATATCCCCAAAACAAAATGGCCTAAGTCATAAAAGCTATCGCCAAAACTAAATAAGCCCTATTTTTTCATAGACCATAAATAATCAGGATTTTTTTAACTGCAAAAAAATACTAGTCAAAACTAATTTACAGCAATGTAAATTTTTTTTTACAATTTTTTAGCTGTGGTTTGCAACTTACTCCAGATATTTTTTAAAAAATAAATGGTAGGATAAAGCTCGAATGGAGCCCTCTAAACAAAGGCTCCGAAAAAAGGAGGAAATGGAATTGAAAAAGTTTAGGCTTTTGGTAGTGGCTAGTTTCTTGGTGGTATTTGTTCTTGGTTGTGTCGTTTCCGCCGCACCCAAACTCTTAATCGGGTTATCAATGGACACGTTGAAAGAAGAACGTTGGCAGAAAGATCGCGATATTTTCATTGCCAACGCTAAGAAACTAGGCTGTGAGGTCAATGTTCAGGCTGCAAATAGTGATGACGCTCTTCAAGTGTCTCAATGCGAAAATCTACTTTCCCAAGGCGTTCAGGTTTTAGTTATCATTCCTCATAATGCGGAAGCTGTCGCTTCTGTCGTCGATTCAGCCGCTAAATCCAAAGTTAAAACTTTAGCGTATGACCGGCTTATCAAAAATTGCGATCTTGACCTTTATATTTCTTTTGATAACGAGAAAGTTGGACAGCTCCAAGCTGAAGCCATCACCAAGCTAGTCCCTAAAGGTACCTATGCTTATATTGGCGGCTCGCCGACAGACAACAACGCCTTTATGTTCAAGGCCGGCGCCATGAAAGTGCTTGAACCGCTCGTTAAGAAGGGCGATATCAAATTGGCTTATGATCAATTCACCAATGACTGGAAACCTGAAGTAGCCCAAACCAACATGGAAAACTGCTTAACCAAACTCAATAATAAAATTGATGCAGTTGTTGCAGCTAACGATGGTACCGCTGGTGGTGTCATCCAGGCTTTAACTGATCAAAAATTAGCCGGTAAAGTTCCGGTTTCCGGACAAGACGGTGACTTGGCAGCTTGCCAACGGATTGTTGAGGGAACTCAAACAATGACCGTTTATAAGCCCATCAAAATCATTGCTTCCGAGGCTGCGAAGGCCGCTGTGGCTTTAGCCAAAGGCCAAAAAGTAAAGACCAACAAAGTTATTGATAATGGAAAAAACAAGAATACTCCATTCTTGGCTCTGACTCCTGTCGCCGTTACCAAAACCAATATGTACAACGTCATTATTAAAGACGGTTTCCAAAAGCTTGAAGAAGTTTACCGCAACGTTCCTAAGGATAAATGGCCTGCTCAGAAATAATTTAACCTGGGAAAAAGCCTTTAGAAGAGAGAGGTAAACTTCTTAGAGATGAAACCTCTCTCTTCCTCTAATTTATAAACGGACAGTATGGCTGAAACATTGATTGCCCTTTGAGTTTATTCTAATTTGTGGTGAGAGGAGGAATCCCGAATGGAAAAATTCATCCTGGAGATGCGAAATATCATCAAAGAATTTCCGGGAGTCAAAGCCCTTAAAAATGTCAATTTCCAGGTGCGTAAGGGAGAAATCCATGCCCTCTGCGGTGAGAATGGCGCCGGAAAGTCTACGCTAATGAAGATTTTAAGTGGTGTTTATCCTTTTGGAACTTATTCCGGAGAGATTATCATCGACGGTATCATACAAAAGCATCATAACATCCGCGAATCCGAGGCAGCCGGGATTGCGATTATTAACCAAGAGCTATCGGTCATCAAGCAATTGACAATCGGTGAAAATATTTTTCTTGGCAACGAACCTAATTGCTTTGGAATTATTGATTGGCCCAAACTTTATTATGAAACGTCAAAATGGTTAGCTGAAGTCGAGTTAAAGATCCGCCCGGAAACCCCGGTAATGAATCTGGGAGTCGGTCATCAACAAATGGTAGAAATCGCCAAAGCCCTCTCCAAACAGGCCAAAATTTTATTGCTGGATGAACCGACAGCGGCTTTAACCGAGAGTGAAGTGGCGACTTTAATGGGAATACTCCGAAGGCTTAAAGCTGGTGGAGTAACCTGCATATATATCTCTCATAAAATAAACGAAATTTTTCAAATTGCCGATACAGTCACTATTCTTCGAGATGGTGAAACGATTTCCACCAAACCGATTTGTGACACGAGTGAAAATGAAGTAATTTCAATGATGGTTGGGCGCCAATTATCCGAACGTTTCCCAAGAGTTGAGCACAACTCCGGTAATGTGGTTTTGGAAGTCAAGAATTTTAATGTGTATGATCCGGATAATCCGGAACGTAAATTAGTTGAAAATGCCAAATTTAACGTTCGTCGTGGTGAAATTCTTGGTATTGCGGGTCTGATGGGTGCGGGACGCACTGAACTTGTCAGCAGTATTTTTGGTGGTTTTGCCGGTAAAAAAGATGGTGAAATCTATATCGACGGCCAAAAGATTGAAATCGGTTCTCCCCTGGATGCCATTAAACAAGGTATTGCTCTGGTGACTGAAGATCGAAAACGTTTTGGCTTGGTCTTGGAACAAGAAGTGCAAACCAACCTGACCTTAGCCAATTTGCCTAACTTCTGCCGCCGTGGCATCATTAATTTTAATGAAGAAATTTTAGCCAGCGAGAATTCGGTCAAGCAATTGAAAATTAAAACTCCTTCCCTCGCCGCCAAAGTCAACAATCTCAGCGGTGGAAACCAGCAAAAAGTGGTTGTTGGAAAATGGCTAATGACAAATCCCAAGGTTTTAATTTTGGATGAACCGACGCGGGGAATTGATGTCGGCGCAAAGTTTGAGATTTATAACCTGATGAATCAATTGAAGCAACAAGGTGTTGCTATCATTATGGTTTCTTCGGAACTGCCCGAAATCATCGGCATGAGCGACCGGATTATCGTCATTCATGAGGGAAAAATCAATGGTGAATTCATGCATCATGAAGCTGATCAAGAAAAACTAATGTATGCTGCGACAGGAGGGAATTAAATGATGACTGTAGATGGAAATGCCCCAGTCCAGGAGAAAAGTTACTGGCAACGTTTAAGTTTTAAATTTGATATCCGGGCTTATACAATGATTTTTGCGTTAATTGCAATTTGGCTGTTATTTTCGGTGTTAACCGATGGAAGATATTTAATCCCCCGTAATATCTCAAACCTCTCCAGGCAAATGTCAATTACCGCGGTTTTGGCAATCGGTATGGTCATGGTCATTGTAGCAACCCATATCGACTTGTCCGTCGGGTCAGTTTTAGGATTAACCGGCGCTTTAGCTGCCGTATTGCAGGTTTGGTACCATGTACCGACTGTCTGGGCAATCTTAGCAACGTTAGCTCTGGGAGTTCTAATCGGTGCCTGGCAAGGTTTTTGGGTCGCCTACGGAAAAGTACCGGCTTTTATTGTCACACTCGCCGGCCAATTGGCTTTTCGTGGTGTGGTTATGGGTATTCTTAAGGGATTGACTGTAGCGCCGATGTGGCCGGATTTTAAAAATATCAGTAGCGGTTATTTAGAATTGGTTCCCGGAGTGATACTTGCTTCCCTTGGAATTTTAACATTAATTATCAGCAAGCTCCGTGCTCGCCGGGCCAAACTCAAATATGGTTTTGAAGTTCGCCCGTTAGCAATCGAACTATTGATTCTTGCTTTTTATTGTGGCCTCATTATCCTTTTCACCTATATCTTATATCAATACGAAGGCATTCCTTATCCAATTCTTGTGGTTCTGGCATTAGTTTTAATTTTTACCTTCATCACAAAAAATACTCAGTTCGGCCGGCAGGTATATGCCATGGGTGGCAATGCCGATGCCGCCAAGCTTTCAGGTATTAACATCCGGCGTCGAACCATGCTGGTCTTTATTCTTATGGGTTTATTGTCTGCAATAGCCGGAATTTTAACCACAGCCCGATTAAATGCAGCTACGACCACAGCCGGTTCCAATATGGAACTCGATGCCATTGCCTCCTGTGTTATCGGTGGCACCAGCTTGATGGGCGGTGTCGGAAGTATTCCCGGAGCTATTCTCGGTGCTTTGGTTATGGCGAGTATTGATAATGGATTAAGTATGATGAATACCGAATCATTTTGGCAATTTGTTATCAAAGGCCTCGTACTACTGCTTGCCGTATGGCTTGACATTAAAACCAAAGACACCAAAAAATAACTTTATCCGCCTGAAATTTTGCAAATAAAAAAGAGAAGCTCATAAGGGGCCTTCTCTTTTTTTACCAATTTAACTTCCTTTAAGTGTCTATCGCTAAAGGAGATTTTTTTATGAACAAACAACTTCCAAAAATAAGAGCGAAAAATCAACTAAGTTTGCAGTCCATGATCAGACGTTGCAGTTCATCCAAGGTTTGTTGAATATCTTTTACATGGGCTAAGAATTCCCCCATGGCTCCCGCTTGGTTATTAACCGTCACCGCAACCGAGTGACTGGATAGTTTAAATTGTTTACTGGCCTCGGCTAAATTTTGTGCCAGGGAGGAGACTTCTTCAATTGGGCTACTTTGATTGGCCACTAATTCAGATAGACGGTTAACCAAGGACAGACTAGAGTCGGAACTTTCCTGAATCGCAACCAAATGTGATTCAGCTTCCATTATCTTACTGCCGCCCTTTTCCACTAATTCATAAAAACTGCCCACCAAAGAAACGGTTTCGGCCAGAGCCTCACGAACTTCGCCGATACGCTCAGCAATATCACCGATGGAATCCTGGGAATTATCAGCCAAATCGCGAATTTGTTGAGCGACAACGGCAAACCCCCGGCCCGCTTCGCCGGCTTTTGCCGCTTCAATATTGGCATTGAGGGCTAAAATTTTAGTTTGCCTGGAGATATAAATCAAAATATCCAGAATACGACGGATTTGCTCCGAGCGGGCATTTAAATCGTTGCTTAAATCTTTTAATTTTCCAGCAAAATGCTCAATTTGAATTAAAAGAGATAGGGTATCTTTGACGGTAACTTGGCCATCTTCAGCAGCCTGCTTGGAATGTAGAGAAACCTTTTGAGCATCGGTGGCAGTGGTTGCCGCCTCAACTGAACTGATTGAAATGTTTTGCACCACTTCGGCAAGATGGAAGGTTTTTTCCGATTGACTTTCGGCGCCTTGATTGACCCCGGTCATAACTTCCGAAACCTGTTTGACTCCGGTGCTAACATACTGAGACGTCGTTAACAATTTCCGAGTCAATTCATTTAATCCATCCGTTAACCTGGATACCGACTGTAAAGCATTCCAATCATAATCCCGAAGTTGATTAAAACTATCCTCTGCCGAGGCGATTTCCTTAATCGGGGAAGCTGTATCGAACCGCTGTGTCAAATTATCTTTCGCGTGAGCAAAATCTTGAAGTTTGACAGCAAAGCGTTTCAATATTTCAGCCATCTTCCGAGCAATGAAAAAAGCCGCTAAAATCGCCAGTATCCCGCAAACAAGCATCACCAAACCGATTTGGAAAAATAACAGCTGTTTTTGATGTTGAATCGCCGGCAAAGCTGAATTTAATTGGTTTGCAGCCCGCTCAAGCAGATTGGCTCCTAAAAAATAACTAAAAATTCCTACTCCGCCGATACAAAATAAAACAACTGATACTTGAGCTATCAATAAATAAAAAAAGATGGAGATTTTTTTGCGATTGAAGTCTTTGAACATTGGCCTCACCATCTACTAGGGATTTTACAATCTTAATCTGAATCAATGATCTTGATAAGTTCTTCATCGGTAATTCATTAAAAAACTAAAGAGAGAAAATGCAGCTTTATCTGGTATTTTATAAAATACAAATCACCTTTACCCATTTCAACTTATGCTCTTAAAAGATTAGGGTTTTCTCTCAAATTTCTATGAAACTAGAAGGCGTAAGTAAGGCATCCATTGGAACATCATGGCTTTCAAAAGCAAGATTATCCATGATCTGAAAATCATAAGCCAACCCAAGTTTATAGCCAGTAGTTTTTGAAAGAAATCGGTCATAATAACCGGCACCATGACCTAAACGCATTCCATTCCGGTCGAAAGCAACTCCGGGAACAATCAGCAGGTCGATTTCAGCCGGATTCATTTCCAGGGAAGATAACAATGGTTCATGGATTCCAAATACCCCGGGCCTGAGTTCATTAAGATCATGAACGATGCCGGCCCTGATATTTGTCTTATCGATACAGGTCGGTAAAGCAACCTTTTTCCCTTCTTTTAATAGCTTTAAAATAATTGAAATCGTTGCAACTTCATGACCAATTGAATAATAGAGCATAATCGTCTGAGACGTCTGAAGGATTGGGAGGTTAAAAAAACGCTGTTCGAGCGTAAAATTAAAAGAATGATATTCACCGGGGGTAAGCGCAGCCAATTTAGTTTTCATTTCTTGACGAATTTTAATTTTAAGGTTCTGACTCTGACTGATCACAATAACTCCCTTAGTTAACCGTGATATTACAAAATGCTGACTTCTCCTCTATCCATAAAATCAGACTAACTCCAATCCTGTTTCCCAAACAAATTTCCGTCTAACCTCTTTCCATATGATAATACCATATTTAAAAGGGTTATTCAATGAAAGGCAAAATAAGAAACTTCTTATCAAAATCTTATAACTACAGCCAATCAGCCCGTTTAAACAATGAATTGCTTAAAATAGTACATACCTTAATAATTTTTTAAAAAGATCTCCCTGTGCCCAACTCTAATTTGGAAATAATCAGTAATAATTTCTCCAACAAAAAAAATAAAGCCCCACTATGCCGTTATGCTGATCGTTACCTGAACCCTGCGCAAGCAAGGTGGGTGTCCTCCTATTTATTTTATGGTTCCGTCTTAAAAAGACGGCCTACCTGCCATAAATAGAGCCGGACTCCCGAGGTAGCTATGTTGGTTCATAACAAAATCAGCTTCATCACGTACAAAGCAGGGTTTTAAAATTGACAATCAGTAAAAAATGGACCTTATGACCTTATCTATCTTCATTACTTCCGGTAATTGACTTATCTAGATCATACCACAGCTTGAAATAACCTTCAAGTTCCAAAGAACGGAAACTCAATTGTAACCCCGGTTAAAACCCGGAAAATCTATTCAAATAGAGCGCCGTTAGACCTCAAGATCTAAATAAAGTCAAGGTTAGAACCAGCAAGCAAGAAATTTAAGATTTTACATCCACTTTAATATGTAATTCCCTGAGCTGCTTGTCCGTAACTTCCGATGGTGCGCTCATCAACAAATCTTGAGCCTTACTGCTCATTGGAAATGCGATAACCTCGCGGATATTGGGTTCATTGGCAATCAACATCACCATCCGGTCGATCCCGGGCGCGATACCGGCATGGGGTGGTGGCCCGTATTGAAAAGCGTTAAACAAAGCCGGAAATTTCCTTTGAACTTCATCTGCGGAATAACCTGCAATCTCAAAAGCTTTGATCATAATTTCCGGGTCGTGGTTACGAACCGCTCCTGAGGACAATTCCACTCCGTTACAGACAATATCATACTGATAGGCATAAATATCCAACGGGTCCATATGAAGGAGAGCATCCATTCCTCCTTGGGGCATTGAGAAGGGATTATGGCTAAACTCAAGTTGATGAGTATCCGGATTGATTTCATACATTGGAAAATCAACAATCCAACAGAATTTAAAAACATCCTTTTCGATTAAATTCAATCTTCGACCCAATTCATTTCGGACCTGACCCGCCAATTTTTCGGCTTCCGTTAAATGATCCGCCACAAAAAACAGAGCATGTCCTGACTTTGCACCGGTAATCTCGATAATTTGTTTCTTCACCTCGGCGCTCATAAATTTGGCGATCGGTCCGATGAAATCCAAATTATCATCCACTTTTAGCCATGCCAAACCTTTAGCGCCGATACTGGTAGCGAACTCAACCATATTGTCAAAAAAGCTTCTCGATTGCGAGCTGCAATCCGGCACCGGTATGACTCGTACTGTTCGGTTAAGGAAGGCTTTAAATTCCGTGTTTTTAAAACACTCGGAGATATCGTAGATTAATAGCGGATTACGAAGATCCGGTTTATCGCTGCCATACCTCAGCATAGCTTCTTTATATGGTATTCTGACAAAAGGATTGGTCGTCACTTTCCATGAGGAAAACTCTCCGAAGATCTCGGAGATAACTTTTTCTACAGCTGCAAAAACATCTTCCTGGGTGGCAAAAGCCATTTCAATATCGAGCTGATAAAATTCTCCCGGAGAACGATCAGCGCGGGCATCCTCATCCCGAAAGCAGGGTGCAATTTGAAAGTAACGATCGAAACCGGAAACCATGAGTAATTGCTTAAACTGTTGAGGAGCCTGAGGCAGAGCATAGAATTTACCAGGATGCACTCTGCTGGGTACCAAATAATCCCTGGCTCCTTCCGGAGATGAACTGGTTAAAATCGGAGTTTGAATTTCCATAAAATTCATGCCAATCATTTTTTGACGAACACTCTGGATGATTTTTGACCGCAAAATAATATTTTTATGAAGTTTGTCATTTCGTAAATCCAAAAAACGGTATTTGAGCCGTAGCTCCTCACGAGCTTCACTCGCCAGTGAAAGCTCAAAAGGCAAAGAGTTTCTTACTTTACCTAAAATTTCTACGCTTTCCGCTTTTAACTCAATATACCCGGTAGACAAATTGGGATTAACAGTCTCTTCCGAGCGCCTATTTACTGTTCCTAAAACCGAAACCGTCGACTCACGGGGAATTTTAATAACGGTTTCTTTTAAAGTTTCTCCATCAACAACCACCTGCGTGACACCATAGTGATCCCGGACATCGACAAAAATAATTCCACCATGATCCCGAATTGTTTGCACCCATCCGGCAATTCGAACGACTTCCCCAACATTTTTTTCAGATAGCTCCCCACAGTTATGGGTTCGATATTGATGCATCATAAAGCCCCTTTCATATAGTTTAACTCAACCACCACCGGCAGAAGCCGGTGGATTCTTTGGCCGACTGGAAGTCGGCTCGCCAGCTTACTGGCGCAAGAACCGGGGAATTCAAACCCGAAGGCAATTTGTTCAGCTAAAGCCGAGGGTTTGAATCCCCCTAGTTGAGACAATCATCATAATAAAAAATCCCTCATCCTTAAAAATAAGGGACGAGAGATTTACCCGTGGTACCACCCTCATAGAGTTTGCCTTCTACATTGCTACCAGATATCCCTACGATCGTGGATATCAATATGTGAAGCCGCGCCTACTCTACTCGTTTTTCTTTAACGCAGAAATACGGATTGGATTATTATTACGCAAACAACAGCGTACTTTCACCCAATCAGTTCAAAGGTGTTTTTCACTATCAGTGGACCTAAAGGCACTTTCAGTCACGGTGCCCTCTCCCTAAAGGAACTAGCAGAACGTTTCATCAATTATAAAACAAACGCTCCGCTTAAGTAGAATGTCTCCATTTTTATCGCCAGAACGAGACGTTTTACTTGAATAGCTACTTTTCCTTATCATTACTATTATAATAGTATTTATGCAAATTCAATGTTATTATTAATTATACTGAAACTTGTTGTTGATAGTCAACAAAAAGTTCCATTTGGAAATTCTTCTTTCAAAAAGTCTTGTAATTTGGTAATGGCAATAGTTTGCTGCTCGCTGGTTTCCATTTTGCGGATTAAAATTTGTTCATTTGCCATTTCTTCCTCACCAATGACTCCCACGATCGTAGCTCCTAATTTATTGGCCAATTTCATTTGAGATTTCAGACTTCGGCTCTGAAAATCAGTTTCCACGACCCAACCGGTTTCCCGTAATTGAATAACCAGCGGGAAAACTTTCAACTGGGCTGCCTCTCCCAATGGCGCCAGGTAAATATGGGGTTTGGAAGTTTCCTTCGGCAATAAGTTTCTTGACTTTAACACCATCAATAGGCGTTCCATTCCAGCTGCAAAACCAATCCCCGGAGTCGGACTTCCTCCGCATTCCTCTACCAAACCGTCGTACCTCCCGCCACCGCAAAGGGCATTTTGAGCCCCCAAATCCCCGGCTAATACCTCAAATACAGTTTTGGTATAATAATCAAAGCCACGGACTAATCGTGGATTCAGGTGGTACTGAATTCCAACTGCATCCAACAGTTCACGCAATTGCTGAAAGTGAGAACCGCAGCTTGAACATAATGTTTCAGTTATCAGGGGAACATCTTCGGTCAAACTCTTACAGATAGGACTTTTACAATCCAGTAACCGTAAAGGATTCCTTTCCAGCCGTCGCTGACAATTCGGACATAATTTTTCAGCCCTGGGTCGTAAATGTTCAATTAATCTCTCACGATAAAGCGGTCTGCATTCCGGACAACCAATTGAGTTCAAATTGATATCCAGATCGGTAATCCCCAACCGCTTATAAAAGTTGACCGCCAGGGATATGATTTCTGCATCGACCCTCGGATCTTCGCTACCTAGGACTTCGGCGCCAAATTGTACAAATTGGCGGAACCGGCCAGCCTGAGGCGCTTCGCAACGAAACATCGGCCCATAGTAATAAAGTTTACTGATTCCACCGGAAGCAGCCAAATTATGTTCCAAAAAAGCCCTGACTACGGAAGCGGTACCCTCAGGACGTAATGTCAGACTCCGGCCAGCCCGATCCGGAAAAGTAAACATTTCCTTCTCGACAATATCGGTAGTCTCACCAATACCGCGCTGAAATAATTCGGTATGCTCAAAAATCGGGGTCCTTACTTCGGCGTAACCATACTCTTGAAAAATCTGTCGCAGTTTACCCTCTAAGTAATACCAATGAGTCAAATCCTCGGATAAAAGATCATATGTTCCTTTGGGAGCATTAATTTGAGCCAATGAAACCGCCTCGTTTTTAAAAATTTAAATCATCGATAGTAAAAAAAACAGGTATGGATATGAATCCATATACGAATACGCGGAAGGCGTTAATTCACCCTCCGCGTTAGCATCTTTCATTTCCCGGTTTTTATTTTTTAACCGGAGTCGGTTGAGAAACTGCAGGTTGAGTTTGTCCAACAACAGATTGCTTCTGATTCAAACTTTCTTGATATGCTTTATCTTTTTCCGCCTGCAATTTTTGCATATTCGCGATGGTCTGGGTTTCCTGAGCCGCTAAGTCCGTCAAATTCCATGAGGTATAGATATCTTTCAACCTTGCATGGGTTTGAATGTCATCAGCATGCGCCTGGCCCCATTTTACCAAAATAGCTTTCGCCTGGGCCATATTTTGATTGGCTTTATAAGCATTGGCCAAAGCCTCTTGGTACTCAATATTATTAACTAATGCAGCTGGAGCTTTTTTCAGAACACTGATAGCCTTAGCAGCCTGTTTTAATTGAATATACACTTCGGAAGCGTCAGTATAAGTGTCAACACGGTTCTTGTAATAACCTTTCTTTAAAGCCTTTTCATAGGCTTCGGAAGCTTCTTGCCATTTTTGTTCGTTCTTTAACCGGAATGCGCGCAGTCCGGGATCGAGAATCTCCAGTTTGTTGAGAGCTTGACGGTTAATTTTTTGCATCCAGTCGCTATATGCCGGACTTTGTTGTGCTTTCTGAAGCAATAAATTGTCCCGTACTTCGTTATATTTTTCTTTATATTCACTACCGGTCGGTAACCCACGAGCATCAAGCTTAATAATATGATACCCAAATTGAGTTTTGACCGGAGCGCCAATTTGACCGACTTTAAGAGCTAAAGCGCCATCGACAAATTCCTTTGCCATACTGCCCTTGAATTGGTCAACTCCCATTGGTCCATAGGTGCCGCCTTTATCTTTGGAACCCGGATCCTCGGAATACTGTTTGGCAAGTGCCGCAAAATCCTGGCCGCTGGTGGCTTTCTGGTAAACATCTTTGGCCAGTTGCAGAGCCTGAGCATCCGTCCGGGATTTATTATTTTGATCTTTTAAACCGATTAAAATATGGCTGACTGTAATTTGATCCAGTTGACCCAATATTTCGGCACGGGAAACATTCACTTTTAATTGTTTTGCTTTATAAGCAATGAACTTTTGTTGCTCCAAGGACTTTTTAACCATATCCTTGAGCTGACGCTTACTGGTGAATCCTTGCCGTTCCATAAAGCTCTGGACTTCTTCTTCCGTAGGTAAATACTTATGAATCAAGTTATCGACTTCGGACCCTTTGACTTTAATCTTGGACTTAACCTTGTCCATTTCCTGTTGGAATGCAATATTCTGAACTGCCATATTGATTGCACTGTCACGGATTTGGGCCTCTGTATAAGACATACCGTATTGCGCAAACTGACTGGCTTGCTGACCGGCCTGTGCCATATAGTTATTAAAATCTTCATCCGACAATTTTTGGCCGTTAACCTTGATTGATGGACCGGTATATCCGGTATTTTCTTTGGTCATCATTGGAAAACCGATATAAAACACTCCAACCATCATCGTCACGACCAAAACAAGAATGACAGGTGCCAAGATACGTTTAGCGTAACGACGAATTGACAAAATTGACATACCCATTAAAATTCCTCCCCTTTATAAATTCCAAAAAAAAAATGAGCCAAATACCCATAAAATACTAAGTTGCAGGTAAACTCGTTTACGAGTAAACGCCTTTACAAGTAACGTGTTTACAAATAAACAGGTAATTTATAGATACGCTTAGTATTTATTTACCTAGCAAAAGTACGTTTAATATTGTACCTAATGTAAACCTAAATGTCAACCAAGAAGTAACCGGGTTTGTTGGGCTTTTTTTACTATCAGCTCCTGAATATCCCGGCGATAGGCAGCAGGACACTTTGGATTTTGGAGTCGCACGACCTGAAAGTCCGGTCCGTAGACCCATTTTGTGATCGCTCCACCTCCTAAGCCGAAAATCGTTTGGCGTTCTTCCATCATTTGAATATTATAGATATCTTCAGTTCCCGGTTTAGCCAGGCCGACATTTGCCTGATCAGCTAAAATCGAACGTTGCCGGTAAATATAATATGGAAAGTATTGTTTCGCTCTCAACATGACAAGGGCCTGATTCCATGATTTATTAATATCCTGTTCTTTTGTCAAAGCCAATGACGCAAAATCTTTATACCAGGCCGCCGCTCTTTTGGGAGCTAAGGTGTGAATGGTAACATTATCCGGTTCCAGTTCCAACACTTGCCGGCACGACTCCAAAAAATGAGTCCCCTTTTCCCCCGGCAGACCCAGAATCAGATCCATGTTGATTAAAAAATCACCCATTTGCTTTACCAATGCCGCCGACTGAAGGAACTCCATTACCGTGTGACGGCGACCAATAAGCTGCAAGGTTGAATCATGCATTGATTGGGGGTTCACACAAACTCTGGTAACTCCGGCATCTTTCATAGCCTTTAACTTTTCGATATCGATAGTTTCAGGGCGCCCGGCTTCAACCGTAAACTCCTTCGTATGATCGGAAATCAAGTGTTCCTTAATGACTTGTAGCAAATCGGAAAAATCTTTCGTGCTCAGGCTGGTGGGGGTACCTCCACCCATATAGACGCTTTCTACCAGAAAGCCCCATTCACTGATTAATTGCTGCGTAGCGGCAATCTCCAAATTTAACGCTTCGAGAAAACCCCGGACTAAATGTTGATGGGTTTCCAAAGAGACTGCAGCAAAGGAACAATAGCGGCAACGGCTAGGGCAAAAGGGAATTCCGATGTATAAACTGATGGTGTTAGCGGGCTTGAAAAATTTTTCCTGATGGCTTCCAATTTGAATAAGAAGTTCCGCCCGCTCCGGTGTGAGCGCATAGATATTCAAAAGTTTGTCACGGATTTCCTCAATTGAAAAACCCCGCTGGCGTAAATGATGAAAAATTTTGGTCGGCCGGACCGCGCTTAAAATCCCCCATACAGGCTTTTTATGAAAATTATTACCAAGCAGCGAGATAACGCCCAAGCGGATAAGTTCTTTGAGCCGTTTTGGATAATCACTTTCTTGATAACGCGAATCAAGGATATCCCGATCCTGCAATTGCCGGACATTATCCCCGGAAGGTAAATCCGGAGACCAGACACACACCTGAAAATTGGAAGAATATTCAACAATCAACCGGATGTCAAATTGCTCATCGGACAGTTCGGCACAGGGATCGATAATTTTTAAAGCTGCTAAAACATTGGGAAGTTCCCTGGAATCTTTAATTTTCACTGAATAGTTCATAATGAATCAGTGCAATCTTCATTGGCATAAGGATTATTTATCATTTCATAATCAACGGTTGTACATTCGCCATGCCCGGGGAATACCTTGGTTCCAGCCGGTAAAGAAAACAATCGTTTCCGGATGGAGTCAAGCAGCTGCCTGTGACTCCCTCCCGGGAAGTCGGTCCGTCCAATACTCTCAAAAAACAAAGTGTCACCGACAAATGCTAATCCTGGAGTATATAAAGAAATTCCGCCGGGAGTGTGCCCCGGAGTTGCAATAACCTGAAAAAATTCATCTCCCAAGGCAATCTGATCACCATCGGAAAGAAGCCGATCCGCATCGGGACTGATGGTGCTTCTTCCCATAAAAGTCGATAAATTAGCGGTTGGAGAAGTAAGCATTTCACGATCTGCGGCATGAATCAGGATCGGAACAGCATACTTTTGGTGTAAGGCAGCATTGCCCGCAATATGATCCATATGTCCATGGGTGTTGATAATCCATTGTAATTCTAATGAATGCTCCATTAAAAATCTTTCAATGCCGGAAACAGGACCGCCGGGATCAATAACTCCGGCTTCTTTTCCCTTCCAAACCACATAACAGTTGGTCATCAAATCGCCTATCGTAAATGATCGATACTCCATATTCTCCTCCAACGAAAAAACGTTAAAAAGGTTCCATTTTCTTCCGAAAGAATCACCGTCTAAGATTCTGTTTCATCTTTGTTCTGCTTATTCTCTTCTTTTTGCTCGGCCAGGACCTTTTCGGCATCATCAACCCGTTCACAGGGCACCAAAATCTTTATCGTTGCCAAAGGTCCCACCGTCAATCCATAGATATTCCCCAAGGTTTCCCGTTCCATTTTCACAGGGATCTCTACAGAATTTAGCAATCCGGTTAGAAAATAGGCTTCGTCATGATTATATACTTCAGCTATGATTTGCCATCCATGGAACTGTTGTTGCTCCATTTTTATTCACCTCTAGAAAGATTAAATTCGGGTCAAAAAACACCCAAAGAGTTACCGATCCGACAACAACTTAATCTGGCTCTGTAGATCCTTGAGCACCAAAGCCGAACGGCGAAAAGCGCTTTCTTCCTCAGGCGAAAGTGAAAGCTGGATTTTACGCTCAATTCCTTTCCGATTTACTACACATGGCAAACTCAGATAAACATCCCCAATTCCATATTCCCCTTTTAATAAGGTTGAAACAGTTAATACCGAATGTTCATCACGAATAATGCTCTCGACAATCTCAGTTAAAGCTAAACCAATCGCATAATAGGTAGCGCCTTTTCCTTTGATAATTTTATAGGCGGCATTTTTAACATCATCAAAAATTTCTTCTTTGGGTAATTGTTTTTCGCAGCCTCCACCGCATAATGGACAATAGTCACTGAAGCGGATACCGGCAATATTGGCCAAACTCCAAACCGGTACCTCGGTGTCCCCATGTTCTCCGATAATGTAAGCGTGTACATTGGATGGATCAACGTGGCAATGGGAACTTATCAGATAACGGAACCGGGCTGAATCCAATACTGTTCCCGATCCGATAACCCGATAATCCGGTAACCCACTCAGTTTGTAAGTTATGTAAGTCATGATATCCACCGGATTGGTAGCAACCAATAAAATAGCTTCGGTTCCGGTTGCGGTAATTTGTCCGATAATACCCCGGAAAATTTCGGTATTTCGGGCCAGTAAATCGATACGGGTCTCTCCAGGCCGTTGGTTGCTTCCGGCAGTGATCACGATAATGTCGGCATCTTTGCAATCAGCATAGCTTCCGGCTCTAACCCGGGCCGGTCTAACAAAAGAAATTCCATGGTTCAAATCCATAATTTCCCCTGCCAGCCGTTCCTGGTTAACATCAATCATAATAATCTCTGAAGCCGCGCCGTTGATCATTAGGCTGTAAGCAAAAGTCGAACCTACCAAACCCGCCCCTACAATAACCACTCGACTGCCGCGCTCTTTATTCATGGAAAAACCCCTTTCAACCTTTTCAATTTTACCGTTTTATTCCTTGGTAAAAACAGACCTCACAATAAAAAGGCTTATCCCTTAAAAAAATTATCTCTTTGACAATTTATCCAGTTCCTGCTGGGCTTGAATTTTAAAACTCGGTGTACCGCCAAAAAAACTAAGCACCTTGGTAAACGCCATTCGGGCCAAGTCGTAATTCCCATTCTCAACAGCAATTTTGCCATAATTAAACCAATAGGCAATACTACCTGAATCATATTGAACAGCCAAGGCTGTCTCATCCAACGCTTTTTTCTTATTACCGATGCTAAGGGGTTTTCCTGGAGCTCTCCAGTAAATCTGGCCCAGCATGGCATGGGCCATAGCATTTCCTGGTTCCAGCTTCACCACAGTTTGTAGTTCTTCAACCATCGGTTCAACCATTCGCAGACTTTGAAGAATTCCTTTTTCCAAACCAATATTGCCTAAGAGGATCGCCCGGTAAAGATGGCCTGCCACTCCCCTTGGATTTACTCTTTCAGCATGTTCCAGATAAGCTAAGCCTTTTTCCAACAAAGCAATTTTGGTTTTTTTATTAGGGGAATTTTGCCCCATAAACTCATAGAGATACCCCAAATGCCATAGGGATTCGTAATCTTCCCCCACTTTATTTTCCTCACGGATTAAGGTGCCATAATTTTTGTAGGGGTCAGTCTTATCCAAAAATTTGGCAAAGGCTACCTTTGCGGTGGCGAGATCATTATTTTTCATTGCAATCCCGCCTAAAACCATCCAACCGTCTTGAATATCCGGGTCGTATTTTAAAGCCAGGTTAATTTCTTGCAGGGCCTTTTTCTTATCGTTCCCGGTTCCAAACGCTCCATCATAATATCGTGCCAAAGCCAAATGGGCCTCGGCGTTCTGGGGTTCCAAACGTAAAACAAATTGGAATTCACCGGCCATTTGATGAGCAAGTTTAAAATTACTCTGATTAGAGCCTTCCAATATAATATTGCCGATTAATAACCCACGCCAAAGGTGTCCATTTGCTCCCTGGCTTTTAATTTTAATGGCCTTCTCCGTATAGGACAAACCTTTTTTATAGGCTTCCATTTTAAGCTTGCCAAAAGACATATCCCCCAAAAACTGATAATAACAGCCGAGCCTCCATAGGGCTTCGTATTGATTGGGCTCGGTTTTTAACGAGCTCTCCATTACGCCTATGGCTTTTTCCGTCATGCCCTGCGTTGCACGGTTATCCCAATACCGGCCTGCTTTAGCAATTTCACCATTATCAGCTAAAATGGGACCTCCAAAAACACATGCCGCTATCCATAAAATAATCTCTAATTTCTTTACCATCAGGCACCTATGGACGGAAATCCCATTTCCGTAAATTTGGACTTGCAGTAATTGATTATCAATTCCTTGGTTTTTTCAAGTCCAATACAGCTTGTATCGATCGAAAGATTGTATTGTCTGGCATCTGTCCAATCTTTTCCGGTAAACTTATGAAAATACTGATTTCGGGCATAATCGCTTTCATGAAGCATTTTCAAAGCTTTCTCCGGAGATAATTGGTATAAATCCTGGATGCGTTTCTGCCGGAACTCTAGGTCGGCATGTAAAAAAACGCTGATATGCCGAGGATGTTGCTGAAGAATATAAGAGCTGCAACGCCCGATAATGACCGACGAATAAGTCTTGGATATGCCGACAATTACCTCCGATTCCGCCTTAAATAGTTCTGCATCGCTCGGAGTATACATCTGCGGTGGCAAATACGAGTCCTGAATACTAAAAGCGCTTAATTGCAAAAAAGATTTCCAAAATGAAACCACATTTTCATCGCGGATTTTTATTTCATCTTCCAGCATTTCAAGTTTCTTAGCCGCTTGAGTGATTATCTCCCGATCGACATAAGTGATTTCCAAAAAATCTGCCAGCAATTTACCAACGTAAGCGCCGCCACTACCCAACTGGCGGCTGATGGTTATGATAAAGGGTGATTCAAATTTCATGCCAATCCTCCTTCAAGTTTACTTTAATATTATATCATAACCGGTTGATGATTGAGGATTCCAATTCGGTATCATTTCCTCATTTAGAAAGAATTGTTTACTCCCTTCAAGCCTCATCGAATGTTAATACAACACATCATCAAGGACAAAAACGAATATTCGTTCTCCGGTCGTCGTGCTAATGTCGGTATGTAAACTAATAACAGAATGCTTGGTCAGGTTATGAATGATTTCTTCCAACATCGTTCTGGATTTTTCAATCAACTGGATCCGAACCTGTTTGACCAACATTTTACCTTCATGATTACTGGCCAAATGTTGTTCAGCCGGGGAAAGTATGCCTTTAAGCCGGACTAAGATTAAATCTCCTAAAATAAAAGTCTTGACTTCTTCCGGACCCCGGCCCAGAAATTCTTTTTCAAATTGAATAATCGCTTTACTAATACTGTCTTCAAGTTGACCTTTGGTAATCATTTTCAAGGCCTCCCATTTATAAAATTAATTAAAACCGGAAAAATCAAACTCCAATCCGAGTTTGCCACTATTTTATCATAACACTTCACAAATCCAAAGAAATTAACATTTTTTGTAATACATTCATCTTTTTCTTGTAATGAAGACCATTTCATGATAAGATACTTTTTACATAGAAAATGACTAGTCTGACCAGTCAGAAGAGTCTTTTTCATGTAAAAACTATAAAATAAAACTATTCGTTATCAATTGCTCCGGAAGTGGTTGAACAAACCGGTAATGGAAGAATTGATAAACAGTAGGTCAACCTTTGAGGAAGCGCCTTATGCGCTTAAGCGTAGAATCTTGCGCAAACTCAATTATGGTTGACCTTTTTTATTTGCAATGCAAAGTCAACTCAGGCGCCCCTAAGAAAGGAGAAAATTCCGTGCAACTCATTTCCGTTACTGAAAAAAACGCCATTCCAAGTAAATATTGGGATACGCCTATCGGATTGCTATTTGAATATCACAATTTAAAACATAAATTTACGGATTATCAAAAGGCCCAACTTTTAATTGGAATGTGTATGGATAATCGAAAAAATTTAAGGATCCCCCCGAATTTCGCTTATCTGATCCGGACCGGAGGCGGGAATTTACGGTTTTGCGACTTTTATATTTCCTATGCCATCGCCATTGGCAATCTCTCGGCCCTTGCCTTAATTGCCCATAATGATTGCGGGATGGCCAACTTATATTCGGTTCAAGAGCGGTTTATCAACGGTTTGGTCGATAATGCCGGTTGGAATCACTCCCAAGCAACAGAACATTTTTTGACCGATGCTCCGAAATTCGATATCAAAAATGAAACTGATTTTGTACTTGAAGAATCGGCGCGGCTACGATTTAAATATCCGAAAATAATGATTGTACCTTTATTTTACCGGTTAGAAGATAACTTGTTATATTTCATTCAAGAGAAATAAAAAAATAATTGCCGTTTGTTATTAACAGGATATTTAGCAGGTGCCCACCGTGATGGTATTTTTCTCATTTGGTTGGCGCTTTCCATGGGGACTTCCGTTGGCGGTATCACGATATATGCTCTTACGTACCGTAAAGGAGAAAAGTTGCTGGATTGGAAATTCATCCAAGATCAGGTTCATGAGCAGAATCTAAAAACTGCTGATCATTGGTTTGAAAGATATGGCGCATGGATTATCTTCCTTGGAAAATGCGTGCCCGGCATGAGCCTGGTGGCTGTATTCTGCTGCGGCCTCTTTCGCGTAAAACCTTTCGTTGCACTTTCTTCGCTCATTATTTCCAATAGTTTGTATTATTGTGCTTTGGTTGTCGTCGGCAAATATTTCGGTCGGAAATGGGGACAGTTAAGCCCGGCAACGAGAGCTTTTCCCCTCATTGCATTAATCATTGGTGTTTTACTTTCTGCTGCGGTTATCTACTTTTTGTATCGCCGGTACCTTACAAAAACGCCCTAATTTCTGAGATTATTATTTTTTAAATCCAATTTTTTCGCCGCGTCGATTAGTTTTTCCGCTTCTTGATTTAACTTATCCCGATCATCGACCAAAGAATTCAAAACCATAGCTGCCTCTTCCTCCCCTGAATTCTCTGCAAGCAGGCTCAGATACATCCCGCTCTCTGTTTCAGCCGGTTCATCTTTAAAATTCATTTTTGAGGGTTCTTTTTTCTGCTCAACCAATTTTAACTTCCTCCTGAATGGATTTTCAGATTTCTATGTTCGGTGTTCTATTTTCTAAAAAACGGATGATAATTGCCAATATAAGGCCATACATTATCGAATTAAAAGAGTTAATGGTCGCAGTAACGATATCGCCATCCATCAATAATTGAATATTCAATCCTACAACAGCCGAGCGTATAAGGAACCATACAACAGCTCCATAAAAAGCGCCACTTAAAAAATAATGCTTAATGATGATGCGATTGGTTACGAAAACAAAGAACAATCCCACCAAAATACTAAAAATTATTTCGAAAAATCCCGCGCAAATATATTCGGCAGCTCCAGAAGGAAGATGGCCCAAAGCAATAACACCAGAATAATCCCAAAAAGTTATCCGGGTAATTTTCAATCCATAATGAAAAAACGCATCCGGGATATCTTTAAGTATCCCGGCAATAATTCCGGCAATTATACCTTTGCTTAAAGGTTTTTCCAATTGACTACTCTCCAGTTGTTTAAAACTTTTACTTGTAGTCCAAAAAAACTTTATGCCCCACTTAGTCGGCAAAACGAAAGCTAAAACAAAAAACACTAAAGATTTAATAGATTTTAATATTCCGGGAACCCATACTTATAACGCATAAAGAGTATTCAATAACCTCGGGAATATTCATTTACTCAACCACTCCAACTATTTTTATCCGTTCAAAAAAATTAATACTATCTCTAGAAAATACTTTTAACCCAGATTCCAGATAGAACAGCCAGCCCAGCGAATTTTTATTACTTCTTTGTCCCAGCAAAACTGGGGTGGATGACTCCTCAGAAACCAAAAATCAGATAAAAACAATACGAAGCTGTTTCTTAAAATCCAGCGAAAGGATTCCTATCGAGAACCGGGAGAAACGAATGAATTTCGGAGAAATAACAGCCAAAAGCGACTCTTACTTCCATTGAAAACGATTAAATCAAAAAATCAGTGAAATAATATCGATTAGATTATAAAAGGAGGTTCTTAAATGGAAAACAAGAATTGGTTAAGTCCATTTAGTAGTAATTTTTGGGGAGATCGTTTTCTAAACCAAGTTATACCTGGGAATTTTAACGATTTATTAAGAGGAGACGGTTTCGGCCCTTCGGTTGACTTAAAGGAAACCGAACAAGAAATAATCCTAAAGGCCGATATACCGGGCATAAACCAAGAAGACCTTGATATTACAGTGGGCGAGAACACGGTTACCCTTAAAGGTGAGATTAAAGTGGATGAAAGCCGTGAAGAAAAGGGTTACCACTTAACCGAGCGCCGTTACGGCAGTTTTTACCGAACAATACCGCTTCCCGCCGAGGTTAAATCCGAACAGGCAACCGCCCGCTGTAAAAACGGGGTGCTTGAATTAAAAATTCCTAAAGTGCAAACCATTAAGAAGCAGGGATTTAAACCCAAGATCGAATTTGGCGAGGATTCCCTTCACTAATACTTTGGCTTTCTGAATTCTTGATAATAATATTCATTCAATGGGCCCCGAGATAGTCAACCTCGAGGCTTTTTTAGTCCCCAAATTAAAAAATACGAATTCAGTCATTTGTCATAAAACGGATTTTATCACGGGTTCATACAATGTACCAAAATGAAGCGATGAGGTGATATAAATGTCGATGGGTTACAGCCCTGAAAGTATTCAATATACAGTTCAAGCTGGTGATTCTTTAGGAAATCTCGCCTATGAATTTGATACGACTGCCGATGCAATTTTGGCGGCCAATCCCGGTGTATCTCCAAGTACTCTTAGTGTCGGTCAAGTACTTTCCATTCCATCCGATACACCGGTGAATGCCGAACAATTTTGGTTTGGACCTGGATTTGGTTTTGGCCGGCCTTTTTATGGCGTACCCTGGGGATTTGGATACCGAAGACCGTTTTTTAGAGGACCCGGATGGGGTGGGCCTTTTTGGGGCGGTTATTGGTGGTAACTTCACAAACTCATAGACCGAAGAATTATCCTAATTTTTAAAACTATTACTTTAAAAATTATAATAAAAAAGCTCATCAGTAAATCTGTTGAGCTTTTTTGGATTTAGAAAAGAAAAACAATGACATGGTTCCATAAAAATCAAAATATTTAATCACCATTTTATGGAAAATATTAAATTTTTAAATAAAAAAAATTAATTTCACAAAAATTATTACACTTATTTCTCAGGTTATTCGATAATGTTGCCGATAAAAAGAGAAGACATAATTGTATGGTTTTTATCACATTATACAACTTATTTATTTTAGTAATATATAAAAATAAATACCTTAATAAGTGATATCTTCGAAAAGCATACATTGGCACTATTTTATCTATATAAAATCCTTTTGATTTTTTTAGATAAAATTTATATATTTACTTTCTTTTTCACAAATCTATCTATTTTAGGAGGGGTTGGAATGCTACAAAAGCTCAAATTGGGAATCCGAATATCTCTGGGTTTTAATTTCCTGATGGTAATTATCGTTTTAATGATCGGACTAGCGGTTTACAGTGCCAATGTTATCATTATGCAATTGAAGGAACTCAACAGTTATAACGAACGTATCCAAATCAGTGACACCATGCAAAATTCGATCCTTGTTGTGACAGGAAATGTTCGGGGAATCTTGATGAACCCGAATAGTGAAGAAATGATGAATTTAAAACAAGAAATTGACCTGGCGCGTTCCAATTACAACAATACCTACTCAACACTCAGCCAAAATAGTTTAACCGAGAAAGAAAAGAATCTATTCGATAGCATTCAACAATCGGCAGATAGTACTTGGCCCATAAGCTTTCAAGTCATGGGTATGGCACTCTCCAATCAAATTGCCGAAGGTTCGGCTTTATTAAATGATCAGCTCAACCCGGCTGTGGCCCAATGGCTGGGCTCTCTTAAAGAATTAGTCCAACTCGAGAGGGAATATGGAAAAGCAGCCACTGAAAAAGCTGAGCAAACTTTTTTTAATTCCTTAATATCTCTGCTATTATTAGGCGGAATCGCAATTGTTTTAGGAATGGTTGTGTCGTATACCATTTCCCGGAGTATTACCAAACCCATCAGCAAAATAGCAAACGGATTGTCTGCGAGTTCCGACCAAATTACATCAGCATCCAATCAATTATCCCAATCGGCACAGCAGTTATCTCAAGGCAGCACTGAACAAGCATCTGCCATTGAAGAAACTTCATCGACACTCCAAGAGTCCGCCTCCATGATGTTACAAAACTCCATGAATACGAAACAAGCTGCTCAACTATCGGAACAGGCTAAAGAATATGCTAATAATGGTAGTAATGAGATGCAGCAGATGATGGCATCCATCCAGGAAATTAAAAAGTCCAGCGATCAGATAGCTAAAATCATCAAGGTCATTGATGACATCGCCTTTCAAACCAATATTCTAGCACTCAACGCAGCTATTGAGGCAGCCAGAGCCGGCGAAGCGGGAATGGGATTTGCAGTCGTCGCCGAAGAAGTTAGGAATCTTGCCCAACGAAGTGCTCAAGCGGCTAAAGATACCACAGTAATGATTCAAACCAATATCGATCTTTCTGGTAAAGGAGTTTTAGTTGCCCAAAGAGTGCAGGAAGCCCTAACGGAAATCACGACCCAAACTAAAAAAGTCAACTCCTTGATGGATGAAATTGCAGCCGCCAGTGAAGAGCAAACCAAAGGAATTTCACAGGTATCCCAGGCAATGTCCCAAATTGAAACAATTACCCAACAGAATGCCGCCAATTCCGAGGAAAGCGCAGCTGCATCCGAAGAATTAAGTTCACAGGCAGAAAGCATGAAAAATATCGTCCGCGAACTCACTCACATGATTTATGGCGCCAACAAAAAATTCAAACAAATCAACAAAAACTCAAAGCGTCTTAGCTTTGGCATTTTCGGAAACCATCAAAAACAAAACGAAATTTATCAAGCTGATTCTATCTACCTAGCCGAGTCCTCAAAGGATTCAAGGATAACCAAAGAGACCGGTCAAACCAAAATCGTCAGCCCAAATGAGGTGGTTCCTCTTCATAAAGATTTAAATAAATTTTAACCGGACCCGATTGAATTGAAATCCTAAAAATGGATAACCTAAATAAAGGGGCTGTTTCAAACGAGACAGCCCCCTTTTTTAGGTTATTGGTGGTTTTCTCCCCATCGTTTTGCCAGTTGATTTTCAATTCCAAATTGATCGATAAGTCTGCCCACATGATGATCAACCAGGTCCATAATATTGGTAGGCTTCATGTAGAAGGCAGGCATTGGTGGAGCTATTGTTACCCCTATTCTTGCCAATTTAAGCATATTTTCCAGGTGAATCGGACTCAAGGGAGTCTCACGGGGCACCAGTATCAGTTTGCGGCCTTCTTTGAGTGTAACATCGGCAGCCCTTTCCAAAAGATTTTCACTGTACCCGTTGGCAATACCGGCCAAGGTTTTCATGGAACATGGAACCACCACCATCCCTGCTGCCATAAAAGAACCACTGGCAACCGGGGCGGTCAGGTCATGGTTATCATAAATGCGAGTTGCTAATTCTTGAAGTCTCGAAAGAGGATAATCCATTTCCAGCTTTAAATTCTGGACGGCCCATTCACTCATTATCAGATGGGTCTCAATCTCCAAACTTTTCAAAGTTTCCAACAAACGAATTCCAAAGATACTTCCAGATGCGCCGGTAATTCCAACCACAATCGGTTTCTGCATTATAAACCCCTGCCTAATCTTTTTCAATAATCAGAAAAAAACCGAACACGTCATTCATGACAAATGTTCGGTCATCTCCAGCTTTTCGTTTTATTTTAATGAAAAATATTTCGTGAGATCGATTTCCTGAAGACCGTCATTGAAGTTAATTCTTTTATATTTAGGAACAATTGGCCGGGTCGCATCAATACCGATTTTGGTTACAACCCCATTGCGGCTGGTTGGATCAATCGGACTGCCCTTGGCGTTTGGAATGATGAAGCATTTGTTAATATCCATATACAGGTTAATTGCTTTTAAGACTTCTCCGTCATCAAAGATATTGACATCCTCATCAACGAAGATAACGTTTCGAACAATGGGATCGGCAGAAAAAACAGCCGCAGCTCCGTTAGCCGCCTCGCCTTCTACAAACTTTTTAATCGCCACATAACAGGCTGCCCTACAAAAGCCTGACGGCGGCATGTAAACATCACGAACCCCCGGGCAGGCTACCTTCACCTGTTTATAAATCTGTCCAAGGCGTGGCAGGCCTCCAATCATTTGATGCTCGGTATCGCCGGAACATAAATCAAGATAAATCGGATCTTTGCGCATTGTAATAGTTTCAATCGTTACAATCGGATAATTCTGTTGGTCGCCGTATAAGGTATGCCATTCACCAAAAGGACCTTCCGGGCCGCGTTCCTCCCAATGCACATACCCTTCCAAGCAAATTTCCCCGTAAGCGGGGACTTCTAAATCGACCGACTTGCATCGAACAATCTCCATGGGACTTTCCAGTAAACCGCCCATTACCTCATACTCATCCGTATCAATGCTGCAAAAGCTGAGGCTGCCCATGTAAAATGCAGGATGAGCCCCAATTGTAATTGCAATCGGCATATTTTGCTTTTTTTCACAATACTTGCGATAAATATAAAATACATGACTGGCTTCTGCCAGATGGACCCCCATTTTATTGGGTCCTTTTAACATTAAGCGGTACATCCCGGCGTTGCGGATATTGGTATCGGGATCCTTGACAGTCATGACCCCCGAAGAAATGTATGGACCGATATCTTCCGTATTGTGATGAATGATTGGTAATTTCCTCAGGTCAACCTCACTACCGGTGAGCACCTTCTCCTGAATGGGGCCGGAGGATACCAGCTTCGGGGCAATTAGATTTTTTTCCCGTTCCCGGTAAACCTGATTTAAATTATCCTCAGTCGTATCCAGGGCCAATGCCAACCGCTTCCTGCTGCCGAAAAGATTGGTCAAAACAGGGTAATCACTGCCCTGGACTTTTTGAAACAAAAAAGCCGGTCGCAGGTTTTGTTGCCGCTCCATTTTGTAAACCACCCGGGTCAATTCCAACTTGGAATTGACCGGCACATCGGTCGTCAAGAATTCCCCAGGCAATTGTTTCAGTTGATCAATAAAACTCCGTAAATCTTTCAATTATATCATCTCCTTGGTAACTTTAGGACGATTTGTGGGATTGGAAGAATTCGGTGTAAAGATCATATTGATTCCATAAGCCAAAACAATTAGGAATAAGCCAATTAAATCACTAATAAGTTCAGGAAACAGTAGCAATATAGAGGCAATGCCCATGATAATTCGCGAATAAATATTCCAGGAAATGATCATAAAACCTTCCATGGCCGATACAAAACAAAGGATGCCAATCATCATGCCACCAATCGCAACAAGAATTGTAACAGGGTTTCCTTGAAGAAGAACCGCCGGTGCATTAATAAACATGAAGGGAATGATATAAGCCGGCAATCCAAACCGAAAGGCCAACCATCCTGTCTTATTAGGTTCCGATTGGGCTACTCCGGCCGCAGTATATGCCGCAATGGCCACTGGTGGGGTTATCGCTCCGACACATGAAAAAATAAAAATGAACATATGGGCAGCGAGGGGAACGGCTCCTAACTGTGTAAGGACAGGCACTAAGATTGTAACCAAGATTATGTACACTGCAGCCGGTGGCATCGCGCATCCCAGCAGCAAAGCAATGAACATCGACCAAAAAGAGGCCAAATAAAGGTTACCATGAGAATACGCGATCAACGTATAGGAAAGTTTGGCTCCAAGTCCAGTGATGAGAAATACACCGACAATAATTCCGGCAGCCGCGCAGGTGATCGCAATTTGCACCGACTGTTTAGCGCCGGATTCAAACGCTTTTAAAATACCGGAAAAACTGGGTCTGGTTGTCCGGCTTAGAAACGCGGAGGCAATGGTAATCATGGTCGCCCAAAATGCAGCCCGCATGGGAGTCCACCCAATAATGATCACTGTGACCAAAAAAATGATCGGGATTCCCAGATGCCCTCTTTCCTTCATCACTTTGAAAATCGAAGGTAGTTTATCCTGGGGCAGACCCACCAATTTCTCCTTAACAGCCCGCGCGTCAACTACCAACATCAGCGCAAGATAATATAAGAAGGCCGGAATAATGGCAGCGATACAAATTTTAGAATAAGGTTCATTCAAATACTGGGCCATAATAAAAGCCGCAGCACCCATAATCGGAGGAGTAAACATCCCTCCAGTCGATGCTACAGCTTCGATCGCTCCGGCAACATGAGGTTCATAACCCACTTTCTTCATTAACGGAATGGTAAAGGTGCCAACTGTAGCAACATTAGCTGCCGGAGAACCCGTGATCATCCCCATTAACGCACTGCCAACAACGGCCGTTTTTGCAGGACCGCCCCGAAACCGTCCGGCTATCGAGTACGCGGTGTCGACAAACCATTGACCGCCTCCGAAGGCTTCCAAAAAAGCTCCGAAGATTATGAAAATAATGATGAATGTCGATGCGACATCCATGGGAATACCGTAAATCCCGTCGGTTCCCATATAGAGAAAATTTATCAGTCTCGGCCAACTTTCGCCCCTGTGAGCCATGAAAGAAGGAAAATAAGATCCGAATAACCCATAAAGAATAAAAGCAACTGCGGTTAAGGTTAAAAACAGTCCGTTGGTTCGCCGCGTGGCTTCCAAAACTAAAATTACCAGAATACTGCCGACCAAGATATCTAAAAATGGAATATTATCAGTCCTAAGGGTCCGATCCTGCCAGACAACCATTACATAGACATTAACCGCTAAAATTAAAACCGCCAAAAAAATGTTTAAAAGGTGTTCCCCTTTTTTTTCGGCGCTTTTCCCAAAGCCTATGAACACAACAGGCGACAAGAGAGCCAATAATAAGGCTCTCTGTGTCATGCTGGAAAAAGTGCCAAAACCGGCGGTGTATAAAAAAATGACCGATGTAAGGATTAATAGGGTTGAAATAATAATCTTTTCAGTTTTGGCAGCATTCAGTTTCATTTTATTAACCCTTTTTCTTTAAAGTACTTTTCAGCACCGGGATGCAAAGGAATCGGAATTCCTTCAACCGCCGAATGCGTGGTTAGACCTTTAATCGAAGGATGGGATTTTTGAATTGCGTCAAGATTTTCAAACAAAGCTTTCGTAATCCGGTAAACCAGATCAGTGCTAAGATCCTTTCTGACAACCAGCATGTTGGCTATATAAAAAGTATTCACTGGAGCGTCGGTATTATAAACATCCCTGCCGAGCACTTCTTTACCGTAATAAGAATACCTTTTCAATAGTCTTTGCATCATATCATCTTCAATCGAGATGAATCGTACCGGTTTTTTAGCTGCAATGATTTGGGTCAAAGCGGCAGTAGGCGCGGCAGCTTGTACCACGATGGCGTCCAAATTGCCGTCGACTAAAGCATCAGCGGCTTGATCATAGGCATTATAAACCGGCTGAAAATCTTTCTCGGTGTAACCATAAGCGCCGAACACCTCTAAAAAGGTGGTAATGGCTCCACCACCCGCCGGGCCGAGAGAAATTTTCTTTCCTTTTAAATCCCGAATGGATTTGATGGCTGAGTTCTTATTGACAACAACTTGGAAAACACCCTTTGAAAGACCGGAGAATAAGGCGGAAACATTATTCAGTTTATCCTTGTAAGGGGCCAGTCCTTTGACGGCATTATAGGACATCACCGTTTGAGCGATACCCATATCGACGACCTTTGTATTCACTAATGTGTTATTCTCGATTGCACCGCCGGTAACTTGGGCAGTGGTTGGAATACCCACTTTACTGGAAATAATATTGGCCATTGCCATGCCAACCGGATAATAAACCCCTCCGGTTGTTCCGGTTCCAATCGTCAAAAACTTCGGATCAGAGGTCGCTCCAAATACCGAACCGCAAAACACCATCATAACCAATAAAAACCACAGATACCTTTTACGCAAATTGTAACACCTCTACTTTTTTTGTTATTAGTGAAATCCATCTCCGAACCTTACTTAAAAAATGTCACCTCCTTCCCCTTTTTATATATAAATAACCAGATTTAAGCATTAAGCCCAGATAACTCAGGGGTTTCCCAATGCAATTCCGGTTAACTTATCCACCTCTCAAGAGACGATTTTTGACCTCAAAATCACTTGGAATATGTTTATGTAATCGTCAAGAAATATCAAGTTCTTTAGTTAAAACAGAAAATATTATCATTTTATCTTAAAAAATAAAATAATTAATTATAAATGAACACAAAAAAGGTATGGAAGTCCGAATCCCTAATATTAAACGATAACAGATAGACATTCAAAATGAATATATTAAAAAATTTTATTGCATTTATTACAAAAATAAAAAATGTTGAAATTGTATTGCAAGTCTGAAAGCCGTCCAAGACCCCAATTTTAGTCGATCGTAAGTCAAGAAATATCGAGGGATTTGACAATTATAATTAACTATGTTAATATTAAATTGTAGCAAGAAATAAATTTATTTTTCCAGATTTCGATTAAAATATTTAAAAATTAGGGATTTTAGATTGCGAAGGGGGCGTACCAAGATGGATAAAAAAATTTTGGCTCATTCCTCAACGATACAAACCCCAACATTTGATTGTTACCAAACGGTTGAGGGGAATTATGGAAAACTGAAGCCTAAAAATGGTCCGCATATTTTCAGATTGTTTTCTACAAAATGTAAATTAAAAGAGTGTTTTGTTATGGAATGTCCAATTTCAAAGGAATCCAATTTAAAATAAAGTTACCAATAATTTAAAAACCCTTCGTTTTGCAAAGCGAAGGGTTTTTTATATCCAAACTCAAACAAATTGGCTTTATCCCGGGTGTGTGATGTTCAGGAGGTTGTTTGCGGATTGCAATTCGAATATTGACTGTTTAATTGACTATTTAGACTACTCCATACTCCATCGTTCCATCAGAGGGTGATCTCGGCTTTCAGCTGGACCAAGTCCCACAGATTGCCGTACAAATCTTTAAATACGGCCACCATTCCATAGGACTGATCTTTGGGTTCCCTGACAAATTCTATCCCCTTGGCGATCATCTCGTGATAATCTCTCCAAAAATCATCCGTATTCAGAAAGAGAAAAACCCTCCCGCCGGCCTGATTGCCAATAAACTGCTCCTGTTCAGGTTTGGACGCTCTGGCGAGCAATAACGTTGTGCCGACCGATCCGGGGGGTGAGACCACAACCCACCGTTTGTCCTGCTCGGGCTGGTAGGTATCTTCCATCAATGTGAAATTAAGTTTCTTCGTATAAAACTCGATGGCCTCGTCATAATCTTTCACAACCAAAGCGATATGAATAATCGATTGAACCATTTTCCGCTTTCCCCCCGGTATGAAATTTCATCTTTCAAGCTATGAAGATGAACTCGATTTCTATACGATTAAGTTCTCTATTTTCCCGTGATTTTCCTATTGTTCATCCCATGGTACTAAAAAAATAAACCGGTAAAATCATTACCGGTTCAAGAGTGCTCCGCTATGGTTCCGGCACATTCCAGGTACTAGGAATTGAAATTCTTTATTGAGGCGGCAATAGCCCCGGCCAGTTCATCCAAAGCCGGCTCTTGCTCAGGTTTCATCGCCGAATTAATTTCCAATGGTTCCCCGATAAGCTCCATGTTTTTCATGCTTTCCAATAAACCGCGCATTGCTTTAATCACCGCGGAAGGAGCCCAAGTATAATTACCGATTAACGCTACCTTACGGTTTTGCAATTGCAGTCCGGCCATATCCCGGAGCAAAGCGTCCATCACAAAGTATAAGCCCATATTATACGTGGGGGAGCCGAACACCAGATGGCTGTATTTCCAGGCATCGGCAATAATATAAGACGGATGGGTTTTCGACACATCGTACATCCGGATGTCCGAAACCCCTTTTTGAGATAACTTGGTTGCCAGCAGGTTCATTACATTAGCGGTATTACCGTACATCGATCCGTAAGCCAGCACGACTCCGCTTTTTTCCGGAAGATATTTGCTCCAATGGTCATACTTGTCCAGGATATAGGATAAATTAGAACGCCATACCGGTCCATGCAACGGGCAAATCATCCGGATCTCCGCCCCGCTCAATTTTTTCAGAGCGGCTTGTACTTGCAGACCATATTTACCGACGATGTTGGCGTAATAGCGCCGGGCTTCCTCCAGGTACAGATTTTCGAAGTCGCTTTGATCACTGAATAAATTTCCGTTTATGGCGCCAAAGGTTCCAAAAGCATCAGCGGAAAAAAGAATTTTCTCCGTTCCTTCGTAGCTGAGCATGACTTCCGGCCAATGAACCATGGGCGCGAAATAAAATTTCAAGGTATGGCGGCCTAAGTTAAGTTCATCGCCTTCTTCAACGGCATAAAAATTGTTTTTGAGAGGACATTGATAAAACTGTTCAATAAACTGATGGGTTTTCTTATTCCCGACTATTTTGACACCCGGATACCGCCGGACCAATTCTTCGATATTGGCGCAATGATCGGGTTCCACATGGTTTATCACTAAATAATCAAGCTGGCGTCCATTGAGCACATGGGTTATATTTTCCAGAAACAGCGCGCTGATGGCGCTATCCACCGTATCCATAAGCGCTGTTTTTTGATCCAGGATTACATAGGAATTATATGCGACTCCATTGGGTAAGGGAAACATGTTCTCAAATCTTTCCAGTCTCCGGTCACTGCCGCCCACCCAAAATATTTGGGATGTAACTTCTTGTACACAGTGCATGACAGTCCCTCCTTAATATCTTATCCGACTCTACAGTACAAAACATTGTTTTAATTGGTAATTGTAACACAATCAGCAGATTTTTCCAAGGCTTGTCTGTAGATTTAACAGATTTTTCAGATGGAATAGCGGGATGCCTTCATGACGTTACATGCCGGTTCTTCTGTTGTTGGATGAGCTGAACAGCTAATACAGGTGTTCTTGCCGACTTCCCGTAATCTGCGGATAAAAAAACATCATCCCGGCTAGGTTCCGGTTCCTGAGGGAGTTACGGAAAGCCGGGTAGATGTTGATACTTGCAAAGTCATGGGGATTACCTCTTTCGGAGCGATTGCTTAAAGATCAATACTCATCCAAATGGACAAACTCTCCGTTTTCAACCCAAGTCTGCGGCCGCAAAACCAATTCATAAATATTATGAAGCAAAAAATAATGTTTTTCTTCTTCAGCGGCAATTTTTTGAAACAATTCCCTTTGATTTTTATCCACACCTTCACCGGCGTGGGCCAGATAAAAAACTTGGCTTTTTTTCTCCAGTTCCATGGCCTTTTGATATAATTCCAATTGGGTGGTATCCAGATTCTTCAGTTCGTCCTTGGCAATCATCTGCTTGAAAATATCACCGGCATATTTTAAGATCGAGGTTGCTTTGAAGGATTCCTGAGCCTGGTGCATGCTTTTAAACAGCTGATAATGCTTAACTTCGTCATTGGCCAGTTGAGTAAAGATCTCCTGGAAACCGGGGGTTGTTGCTTTTTCAGCCAATTCCCGGTAAAAGCTCTCACCGTCTTGCTCCATTTTCATTGCCAGTTCTAAAGCATTCATATTAAAAAACCTCCTTAGTTTTTAATTACCCTTTGTAAGAATTCCGGATCGTTCTTAAGCTGAGCCTATAGATATATATTCTAACCCCTCATAGCTTTGAAATGCCTTTTTTAAAAATTCAGCATATTCACTCTCTCCAGCTCCATCGAATACCAACATTCGATATTCTTTCATAAAGGGCATATACTCCCAGGTCTCCGAGTTTAATAGCTTTTGATAATTCCGAAGTACCCAGTCACACCAATTTCGAGCTTGCTGTTGGGATGAAAAGGGAACCCGGTTAAGCTCAAATTCCAGTCCCAACAAAATTACCGGTTCCTGGGTTTGATAAAGTATCGCCGGCAGCTCCCGTCTCAATAGTTCATAGGTTTGGCCTTTTGCCAGTTCGTAAGTGGATTCTTTCAGAAAAGCCGGATTCAAAACAACCAAATCATAATGACCGCGCTGATACTTATTTCCATTGGGTGTGGGGTCATCCTCGTTTTTATAATCGCATTCTTTATTGGCCGTATCGCAGCGGAATGGCGTCGGATAGTCAAGATGGACCAAATGAAACAATCGGTTGTCTTTACCGGTAACAGTCCTATATTGCAGGGCGTTTTGGACAAGGGCGTAACATCGGCCGGCTAAATCCTGTTCCGTAAAGAACAAAGAAGGATTTTGTTGAAATTCGTTTTGAAGTTCGATAATGGCTTGATGGATCGGTTGAAGATTTAACATGCGCTCACCTTAATCAATTATATAAATTATTAATATAATTATATATTAATCCATGTTATTTTTCAACCACATATTCGATTATCATCGAAAAATGTAAAACAACTTTTGAATGAGCGGGTATTTCTCCAAATATTGATCCTTTTTTTAGCGTTGAAATATTTTCTCCTATCCTCATTCCACTCAAATCCAAATCCCGTATTGGTCTTCACAATATATATCCATGGAAGGATTGCTAAGATTTGTAAGATCATGTATAATATAATGTATAAAAAAAGGATAGCAAAATATTCCATCCTATTCTTTCTTATATTCAAGAACCCCCCATATCCCCCATCACAACATGATAAAAAAGTATCCAGTGTCCATGGAAAAGGTGCGCGCGCGAGAAAAGATTAAAATCTCGGATTTCTTAGCCGGTTTTCGCTCTTCTCCTTGCTTGCTAGGTCCTCTGTGGAAATTGGGGTTTTCACTCGTTTTGGTGTTTTCCGATCCCATTTCGATAAACCATCCGGTTGTTTAGGAGCATCTGTAAAATGACTTTGCAGAGCGACAAAATCGTTTCTCCCATCCGCAATGTTATTTTACTGATTTGCAAAATGGTTTTTCCCATCAACAAAATCGTCTGGCCGATCCGCAGAATCATCTCTCCCATCTGCAATATTGTTTTTCCGAGGAACAAAATGATTTCTCCCATTCACAATATTGTTTTGCTGGTCCGTAAAATCATTTCTCCCCTCGTTTTTATGTTTTTTCTGCAGAAACATGAATTCCCGACAGGGATTTAAATAATATTGTTGGTTGTTTTATTTAGGAATGAAAAAGAAGGAGGTTTTCGCCCTAAAGAAGAATAAAGTAGCATGAAGAAATATTTACCAACCACTCATCGGCAGGTGAAAAATGGAATATATTAAATGGCAGCAAGATAAGTATACCGTTAATGTCCGGAAATTTGACGAACAGCACCAAAAATTAGTTGAAATCATCAACGAAGTTTTTGATGCCAAAAAGAATCATGCCGGAAAAGGAGTCATTTTAAATATCCTTACCCAGCTGAGTGACTATACCAAAAATCATTTTGCCGATGAAATCATGGTGTTACGAGAAAACAATTATCCTGAAGTAGAAACCCAAAAAAATGAACATGCCAATTTTGTTATAAAAGTCAATAATTTTATTCAAGAGTTTCACGCCGATAATATGTCGCTAAACGATGAGATGCTTGATTTCTTAAAAAATTGGCTCATCAACCATATTATGCAGACCGATAAAAAGTATGCGACATATCTCAATGAGCGGGATATTCATTAAGAAGTAGCCGGAAGGATCAAACTATTCCGTTTTATTCTCATGCAAAACGTCGTCATCAAGATGGCGCAGGCATAAGGTAGAGCATCGATGAACCCCCCATATCCGCCTTTTCTCTGCGCCTGCGGGGCTGTCCAAAAAATATTAAAACATCAATAAAAAATATCCTATAGACTTCTTCGAATCAGTTTGTTTCCATATTGTATTTCTCGCATGTACGAGCTTTATCATGCCCGTGGGCGCGAATTTTCTTTTGAGACAGCCCCAACGCCTTGGCGGGAGGTTATTCGTTTTAAGACTCACTCACCATGAACCTTTTCGTGAATATCTTCGTGCTCTTTGAAATCCCACGGTTCAAGGCCAACTGAAGTCCGGTAATTGTTGATAGCCTTGTGAACGGCATCTTCAGCCAGGACCGAACAGTGCATCTTGACAGGCGGTAGCCCGTCCAATGCTTCAGCAACCGCTTTATTGGTCAATTCCCAAGCTTCCTCAAGGGTCTTACCCTTAATTAATTCCGTGGCCATGCTTGACGAGGCAATGGCCGAACCGCATCCGAAGGTTTTAAACTTAACATCTTCAATCCGGTTATCTTTTATTTTCAAAAAAATTTTCATGATATCACCGCAAACCGGGTTTCCCACTTCCCCGATTCCGTTGGCATCAGATATTTCCCCAACATTTCTTGGATTCATAAAATGTTCCATGACCTTTTCGCTGTACATCATCGTGCAATCATCTCCTTATTTTGATGTTCCCGCCATAATGGCGACATACCCCGCAACCGTTCCACAATACCCGGCAATACTTCCAGAACCCGGTCCACGTCTTCTTCCGTGGTCGCGCTGCCCATCGTCAGCCGTAATGAACCGTGAACAATTTCAACCGGCACACCAATTGCCACCAGTACATGGGAAGGGTCTAAGGAACCCGATGTACAAGCGCTGCCGCTGGATGCGCAGATACCCATACTGTCCAGAAGTAATAGGATGGACTCTCCTTCAATAAAGTGGAAACAAACATTGACATTACCCGAAAGCCGGCGTTCATCGGTTGGACCATTGAGTTTGGTATAAGGTATTTGTAAGAGACCATTCACCAGCTTTTCCTTTAACCGTAAAAGCTTTTTATCCTCCTCTGCCATCTCGGAATTTGCCAGTTCAATCGCTTTACCAAGGCCGACGATTCCGGCGATATTCTCCGTTCCGGCTCTGCGTCCCCGTTCCTGTCCTCCGCCGTGAATTAAGTTTTCAATCTTAACTCCCTTGCGAATATAGAGTGCCCCAACGCCCTTGGGTCCATAAAACTTATGAGCGGCCAGGGATAATAAATCGATATTCATATCCTTGACGTCAATCGGGACATGGCCCACAGCCTGGACCGCATCCGTATGGAAGAGGATTTTTCTTTCCCGGCAAATCGCTCCGATTTCCTTAATCGGTTCGATGGTACCGATTTCGTTGTTGGCAAACATGACGGATACCAAAATGGTTTTATCGGTAATGGCCCGTTTTAATTCTTCCGGGTCGACAAAACCGTATGAATCGACCGGTAAGTAAGTAATTTCAAAGCCGTTTTTGGCTAAAAATTCACAAGCATGCAATATGGCATGATGTTCAATCTTGGTGGTAATGATGTGATTACCGCGTTGTTTGTGGGCAAAAGCGACACCCTTTAAGGCCCAATTATCAGCCTCCGAACCACCGCCGGTAAAATAAATCTCATCCTTTCCCGCATTCAAAACCTTGGCAACCCTTTCACGGGCTTTATCAATCCCCATTTGAGTCTCGCGGGACAGGGAGTAAATCGAAGACGGATTCCCGAAATATTCCTGGGTAAAAGGCGCCATCTCCGCAACAACTTCCGGTTTAATATAAGTGGTTGCGGCATAGTCCATATATACTTTGTTTTTATCCATTTTTATACCCTCTCGATTCTCTTTCAATCTTTCGTAATCATCAACCATATCTGCCAGAGTCGTCGATATCAACACCTGATCGATGCTTTCCTTCATCCGTACCCACAAGAGCCGGGTGGCGCAACAATCCATATTGCTACAGTTGGTTTCATCAATGCAATCGGAAATCTCCACCGAACCCTCAAGCACGCTCATGATATCGTTTACCGAAATCTCAGCCGGAGGCCTGCTCAATACGTAACCGCCCAAGGCGCCGCGGACGCTTTGAATAAGGCCCGCTTTACGAAGCTGAGAAAAAAGTTGCTCCAAATACTGTTCCGATATATTTTGCCTTTCAGCCACCGACTTCATGGGAACCGGTTCTCCGCCATAGTTTATGGCCAAGTCCACCATGGCCTTCACACCATAACGGCCTTTGGTAGATAGCTTCATGCAATCACTCCCTATAAACTTGAGTAATTTACTATACATTCATATTAGCATACCCGAGTATTATAATCAACATTAATTCTACTTTTATCCCTATTTTAACTAAAAATTTATTCTTCTTGCTTGACCGTTAGAGCTGTTCTTTTGCTTGCTTTAGCGCTTCATCGATAAAATCCGGGATAATCAGAGGCTTGATTCCATGTTGCAATAAGTATTCTTCGGCCGCCGGACCAATTCGAGCCACCAAAACCGCCTTACAATCCTTTAATAATTTAACCGTCTGAAGATGAGCACTCTCATCGGAACTTTCTATGTGACATGAAGGTTGATTTTCTCTTCGCTCTAAAAATTGATAATCATTTTCCCCGAGTTCAAAGATAAGAAATTGTTTGGCCCTGCCAAAATGTTCATTCACATATTTTCCATCGGTGCTTGCAACTGCGACTCGATTTGACATGGATTCATTCCTTCCTTCATTGAAATTTTATATTCATTATAAGGAATCCAAACGGATTTGCCAATATTTTTGTATGGGTGAATGACTAAAACTCTTTGTCATATCAAAAAACACCCATTTTAGGTCCCAATCATTTTTGGCGCCCGCAATCCTTGGCGAAGGCTTATGCATCGAATCAGGGAAGGTAGCAATAAAAAAATGCAGATGTGCCTTTTGGAAATAACACATCTGCATTTTTTTATTATCAAACCAGATTTCAAGCCTTTGATTTTGATTTCGAATAGACATCGAAAGAAACGGCCGCCAGGAGAACAAATCCTTTAATCGCTTGCTGCCAGTCAATACTTACACCCATAATAGACATACCGTTGTTCAAAACACCCATTAGCAAACCACCAACGATTGCTCCCACGACAGTTCCAACTCCACCAAGGGTTGAAGCACCACCGATAAAGCATGCGCCGATGGCATCAAGTTCAAAACCATTCCCGGCTTTCGGTGTAGCCGAATTTAACCGGCCGGTAAAGATAATTCCGGCTAAAGCAGCTAATACTCCCATATTAACATATACCCAAAATAAGATTTTCTTGGTCTTAACTCCTGAAAGCGCGGCAGCTTTAGGATTACCACCATAAGCATAAATATGTCTACCAACAATAGTCCGATTGGTAATAAACGAATAGATAATCACCAATCCGGCAACTATCAGCAAAACCACAGGAATACCCCTATACACTGCCAAGGCATAGGTAAAGGCCATAATAACACAAACGAACGCCACGATTTTCACAATAAAAGCCGCAGGCGGTGAAACCTCAAATTCAAATTTCTTTTGATTCGCTCTTTCAATGATTTGACTGACAATAAATATGATGGAAGCCAGAATCCCGATCAGGATCGCCAGCAGGTTGATTCCTTCAATATTTACGATATCGGGTACAAAACCTGCGGCCAAAAAATTATAACTCTCCGGCATTGGCGCCAGGCTGGTACCTTGTAATATAGTCATTGTCAATCCTCTAAAGATAAGCATACTCGCTAAAGTTGTAATAAAAGCGGGAACACCGATATAAGCAATGAAAAAGCCCTGAAAAGCACCGATTAAGAAGCCCATAATCAAAGATAAAAAAATGGCCAAACCTACCGGCATATTCATTTTTAAAAGGAAAACAGCGGAAACCGCACCCACGAATCCAGCTACAGAGCCAACCGACAAGTCAATATTTCCGCAAATTAATATACACATCAGCATTCCGATTGCTAAAATCAAAACATAGGCATTTTGAGAGATCAGGTTTGAAATATTAAGAGGTTTCAATAATACCCCTTGCGTTATGATTTCAAAAAACAAGACCACGATTACCAGTGCAATGAACATCATATACTGTCGAATATTACCCTTAAAAACTTTGTTCTGCTTCGCATCACCGAAATTATCACTGAGAGCGCTGTTTGATTTCATCACTTTGAGACCTCCCTATTACTTTGCATAATACAATGCATAATGTTTTCTTGAGAGGCTTCCTTCCTGGAAAGCTCTCCGACAATTCTTCCTTCATTCATGACATAAATCCGGTCACACATTCCCAGAATTTCGGGCAATTCTGAAGATATCATGATAATCGATTTTCCTTCTTCAGCCAATTCATTGATGATTGAATAGATTTCATATTTTGCTCCAACATCAATTCCCCGGGTCGGCTCATCCAAAAACAAGACATCCGGGTCTGCAAATATGCACTTACTAAAGACAATTTTCTGTTGGTTACCACCTGATAAATTTCCGGCGTTTTGAAAAACACTGGAAGATTTGATTCTCAATTTTTCACGGTATTCTTCCCCAACTTTTATTTCCCTATTTTCATCAACCACACTGAATTTGGCTATTTTGGGAAGTGCCGAGAGCGTAATATTCCGCCTAATATCGGATGTTAAAACCAAACCGGCGTTTTTTCTATCCTCCGTTGAATAGGTGATTTTATTTTTAATCGCCTCACTAACGTTGTGTAATTCTAACTTTTGGCCGTCTTTTTTGATATTACCGGAAATTTTTCTGCCATAGGCTTTTCCAAATACGCTCATGGCCAGTTCGGTCCGACCAGCGCCCATTAAGCCCGCAATGCCAACAACTTCGCCCCGTCTTACATTCACACTGACGTCTTTGATGATCTGCCTTGAGTCATCGGTCGGATCATAGACATTCCAATTTTCAATTTCAAACCGGATATCTCCGATTTCATTTTGACGTTTGGGGAAACGGTCGGTGATTTCCCGTCCAACCATGCCCTTGATAATGCGAGCTTCGGTGATTTCGTCCTGTCCTTTAACAAGCGTTTCAATGGTGGCTCCATCCCGAATCACGGTAATTTCATCCGCGACTTTGATCACTTCCTGTAATTTATGGGAAATAATAATCGAAGTGATTCCATGTTCTTTGAGGCCCAGGATTAAGCTGAGTAAATGTTCGGAATCCTCATCGTTTAAGGCCGCAGTAGGTTCATCCAATATTAATATTTTAATGTCCTTTGATAACGCCTTACTAATTTCCACCAGTTGTTGTTTACCCATTCCAAGATCCATAATCTTGGTCTCGATATTGACATTTAAACCAACTTTTTTTATGATTTCAAGGGTCCGTTGCCGGGTTTTATTCCAATTAATCGTAACCCCGTTACTGGTCTGTTCATTACCGATAAAAATATTCTCGGCCACCGATAGCGTAGGAATTAACGCTAACTCTTGATGAATAATTGCGATGCCTTTGGCTTCACTTTCCCGGATGTCCTTAAACTTACATATTTCACCATCTACGATAATATCACCATCATATGTTCCATATGGATAAACCCCACTCAAAATATTCATCAAAGTAGATTTACCCGCTCCGTTTTCACCAACCAAAGCATGGATGTGATGAGGTTTGATTTGCAAATTTACGTTATTCAGCGCTTTCACACCGGGGAATACTTTGGTAATATTTTTCATTTCCAAAACATAATTTTCCATTTTGATTCTCCTTTATGAATACCCGGCAATAAAGGTATATAGCGAACTTCGAATAGAGGCGACAAAATGTTTTTGGACCCAATCCGAATTGATATTGAAATAAAGGCAAGCCATCGGCTCTCCGAAATGGTAAAATGCTGAGAAAAAACCGGATAGGAGCTTGTTAACCGATGGCTATACCATAAAAATATAATCAAGGGATTCCATTGAAATCAATACGAACGAAGCTTTCTCTCCACTATAAAATCTTTCAATAAAAACAACCTGACAATAGATGATGGTTCTTGGTGTTTTAACTATTTCAACCATTCTGGCAAAACATCTCAAAGGGTTATCCTTTTGGGACAACCGATTGAGATGAAACATTGATTTTTTTATTGAATATCCGACGCTTTGATATAACCGGAGTCGATAACCAATTTTTGATAGTTATCTTTGGTAACAATGTAAGGAGCTAACAAGAACGAAGGAACAACTTTTACATTGTTATTATAAGTTTTGGTATCGTTGATTTGAGGTTTGCTTCCTTTTAAAACAGCGTCAACCATGTCGGAAGCAACTTTCGCCAGGTCGCGTGTATCTTTCAAGATAGTGGAATATTGTTGACCGGCTTTAATCAATTTGATGGAAGCGGCTTCGGCATCTTGTCCGGTAACAATCGGTAAATTTTTGCCGGGAACAAAACCGAAGGAAATCAGGGATGATAAAATGCCTCTGGAAATACCATCATACGGCGATAATACACCATCCAGTTTCTTTCCGCCTGAATAATTGGCAGCCAAGAGTGCATCCATACGAGATTGAGCGACAGCGCCATCCCAACGCAAGGTACCCATTTCAGCTTGTTTGGTTTGTTTGGACGGAACAACAATTTGGCCTTTTTTCATTAAAGGTTGAAGAACATCCATGGCTCCCGAATAGAAATAGAAGGAATTGGTATCGTCGGGGGAACCGGCAAACATTTCAATATTCCAAGGACCTTTGCCTTTAAATTTCGTGAGGCCGTCAACTAAAGATTGAGCTTGGAGTTGACCGACTTTTCTGTTATCAAAAGTTGCATAATAAGAAACAGCTTTGGTATTGACTAACAAACGGTCGTAGGAGATAACTTTAACTCCGCTTTTAGCTGCATTGTCAAGTGTTGCCGAAAGGGTGGAACCATCGATTGCGGCAATAACTAAAACTTTTGCCCCTTTGGTCACCATGTTTTCAATTTGAGCTTTTTGAGTTGGGATGTCATCTTCGGCGTATTGCAGATCAACTTGATATCCTCTTTTTTCAAGGATATCTTTCATGGTGCGACCGTCTTTAATCCATCGTTCGGATGACTGTGTAGGCATTGCAATTCCTACATAACCCTTACTTGCTGCTTGGCCGAAACCCGCAAGTGCAAAAACCATTGACAAAGCTACCAAATAACCCAATAATTTCCTCATTAAATCTCCCTCCAATAGTTTTTTATCATGAATAACCTTAGTTAAAACACCCTTTTCAATGAAGAAAACCCGTTATTGCAACAATGCAAGAAGATGAGGCGAACTGTTATGTGACTAGTAATTAGACATGTAAAAAGCTCATCAGGACATGGTTCGATTAATATTCGGTATCGCTCGGATAAAATTTCGGTACCATTAAACCAATGAGCTTTCTTGTTTTAACTTTTTTTAATTATTTTTAATGTTATTGTAACGTTATCTTTTTTGATTGTCAATAGGAAGCATTGGGTTTTGGGTTAACATAGTTCTTCATCCTTTTTTTACTATAACAAAAAAAGCCCATAAAAATGAGCGTCTGGAGAGTACCAAATAAACATTTTCGAAAAAAAAGGTTAATAAAACATCGGGATGGTTTCTCTTTTGTTTTGAATTACTGATGAGATCCCAGTTCTGAATTCATGGTCAATACTGTTTCAACCGCTCACCGAAGACAACACATAAAAAAACCCCGCACACCTATTAAAGTGGCGGAGTAACGAAAGGAGGTTTATGCAAATGAAAAAAGGGTTGATACTCTATATAACGGCATCCTCTTGATAAAGTTTCGATCCGTTTTTACTTTTTATAACTATCAACATTTTCCTTGGTTATTTCAATGGTTCCGGTATCTTCTTTTATGGGAATCGGCTGACCATTACAGGCTTCATTGAGCCTACGAACAACTAATTCCCCCCATAACCGTTGCTTTTGCACAATAGCGACGGTTATTTGGCCATCTCGAATCCCCTGCATTACCTCTGGAAGGTCATCAAAAGTAACGATTGGTTTCTTTAATCCTTTTATTTTCCAAGCTATCACTGCCTGAGGACCAGCATAAGAATCCAATCCAATCAGCATATCAAAATCCGGGTTTTTACTCGTCATCTCTTCGATATTCACCAAGGTTTTGGTCGAATCTCCCTGACCGGAACGGATGTCAACAATTTTGATAGTAGGATATTTCTTAAAGATGATTTGTACACCTTCCAGCCTTTGTTGCAAGTTTAATTGGGAAGGAATACCTTGACTACAAATGACCTTACCGGAATAATTCAGTAATTTGGCAACAACTTCTCCCATGTGAATACCGGCATTGAGATTACCGGTACCAATAAAAGAAAGCCTTTTACTGGATGGACAATCGGTATCAAAGCAGACTACTTTGATACCCTGTTCGACCGCTTGATTGATAACGAGTGCCAATGAGTTAGAATCCGTCGCCCCAATGGCAATTCCATCAACTCGTAAAGAAATTAAGTTTTTCATGATCTCGATTTGTTGCTTGATGTTAAACTCGTCTGGACCTTTGAGGAGTAGTTTACACCCTAGCTTTTTCGCCATAGTTTCCGCACCATTGGTTGTCTCATCGAAAAAAGAATTCAATACGGGATAAACAATCGCGAATGTTCTTACTTTACTGGCAGCTGCTGAGATTCCCAACATCAGGACCAAACCAATTAATAGAAGAGGAATGATAACCCGGCAGTTCTTATTCATAATCCTTATCCCCTCCAATGGAATTTAAGTCAAAGACCCGGCTTGCAAAGAAAGAAAAGCAAGCCGGGTTATGGATCCACGGTTTATTGAAAATTAAAACGAATAAACCTACCGTTTCGGAAAAAATCGGATTCTCCAAATCTCACAATAAAAACAGTTCGCAATCTATTTCATCATATTACACCTTAAAAGGGGAATCAACTACATTCTTTCAGGAAAACTCAGGCTGCAACACTCTCATTTACTTCCTTTTTCATTTCGAAAGCTCTTCTTTTCCGGGCATAACTGCGGATTATCTCATCGGCACCTACTCCGACTAAAATAACTACTCCGATTACCGCCGATTCCAGCTGGGTCGCAATACCCAGAATATTAATGGCATTATAAAGCACCCGCACTATCGCCACCCCAATGATAACACCCAGGATATTTCCTTCCCCGCCTTGAAGACTTATTCCCCCAACCACACAACCCGCAATGGCATATAATTCATAAGCATTTCCGGCGGTTGAGGGCTGAACCGAGTTAAGATCCAAAGAAAATAGGAGTCCCGCCAAACCGGCGCACACCGCAGAGATGACATAAGTCAAATTAACCATCCGGACGGTATTGATTCCACTGAAACGGGCCGCTGATTCATTCCGTCCTAAGGCGAGGATATAACGGCCATATATTGTACGATTCAAAAAGATTGCCAGAACAATACCGAAAACAATCAAAATTACAAACGGCATAGGAAGCGACCAATCCATAATAACTTGCGGTGCATTGGGCCAAAATGATGAAGGAAACCTCCCTTCGACCAGAAATTTCAATCCCTGAAATCCATTGCCATAGGTTTGCGTGGAGTCTTGTAAGATAAACCGGGATAAACCGCGATAGACAAATAATCCGCAAAGAGTAACCACAAAGGGCTGTAATTTAACTTTCGTAACCAGAAATCCATGGAGTAGACCCATACTTGCCGATAATAACAAAATAACAAACAAAGCCATGGGAACCGACATTCCTTCAACCTTTAAGAAGTAAATTGTCATCGCCCCTATAAAACCGACAATCGAACCTACCGAAAGATCGATTCCGCTGGTCATAATCACAAACGCTTCTCCCAAACTTAAAAGTCCAAATAGCCCGGTCCAGCGCAGAATATTTTTAATATTATAAGGATCAAAGAAAACAGGTTGAATTAAAGCCGAGATGGCCATGATGATCAGTAAAATTACTGCAATTCCTAAAACTCGTTTCATTTTTATCCTCCCCCACTCGCAAGACTCACGACAGCTTCTTCAGTTATCTCTTCCTTTTGACGAAGTTCACCGGAAATCCGGCCTTCACACATCACCAATATCCGGTCGGCGATTCCGATTACTTCCTGCATTTCACTGGAGACCACCAAGATCGCCACGCCTTCCAAAGCTAATTGTTCCAGTAGACGGTAAATTTCTTCCTTGGCTACCACGTCTATCCCACGGGTAGGTTCATCCAATAGCAGCACCTTGGGATTCATGGACAACCATTTACCCAGAACAACCTTTTGCTGATTTCCGCCTGACAGGGATTCTGCGACTTGTTTGAGGCTATGTAACCGGATGCTCAGCTTTTTTACCATATCATTACAGATATGAATCAACCGCAAGAATTGAATCATTTTCATCTTTTGACACGTTGGCATACCAAGCCCAGCTAAAGTTATATTAAACTCTACCGGTTTATCAATGACTAAACCGTCCTTTTTGCGATCTTCCGGAACTAAAGCAATACCGGCCCGGATTGCATCCCGGGGACTATTGATTTTTATTGGATTCCCATTCAATTTGATCGATCCACCCAGAGGTTTATCAATCCCGAAAATGGATTGAACCAATTCAGTGCGTCCCGCTCCCACCAGACCTGCGAAAACTAAAATTTCTCCGGCGAAAATCTTAAAATTAATCGGTTTATCCGGATGGGCAGGAACCAATAAGTTTTCCACTTCCATAGCTGGATCGGAACTTGGAGTATGCCCCTGATGATAAAACTTTTGGATATCCCTTCCTACCATCAAATTGACCATATTATCCCGGTTAATTTGACTGCGTTCCAGGTGGCCCGATATTTTTCCATCCCGTAATGCCAACACCCGATCCGCGACTTCCCGAATTTCTCCCAAACGATGAGAAATGTAGATGATGCTGACTCCTTGTTCTCGTAATTCCCATATGACTCTGAACAACAAATCGGCTTCCCGTTGGGAAAGGCTGCTGGTTGGCTCATCCATAATTAAAACTCGGGCATCAATCGACAAAGCCTTGGCTATTTCCACCATTTGCCGGGAGCCAATGGACAAGTCTCTCACCAATGTCTTGGGAGAACATTTCATTTCGATGCGTTGCAGGATTTTTTCAGTATCCCGAATTAACTTCTGACGGTTCACAAATGGAATGACTTTACCTTTGCGGGGTTCCCGCCCTAAAAAAATATTCGTTGCTATGTCCAGGTTATCTGAAAGATTAAGTTCTTGATGGACAAAAGCGATTCCGAGTTCTGTGGCAGTTTGGACCGAATCAATGGTGACTCTTTCACCGTCCATGGAAATGCTTCCGCCATCGGGCCGGTGAATGCCACCCAGGATTTTCATCAAGGTGCTTTTACCGGCGCCATTTTCTCCAATAAGCGCCAATACCTCTCCCCGGTTTAAATCCAATGAAACTTTATCAAGGGCGGTTACTCCGGGAAAGCGTTTGGTGACATTGTTCACTTCCAAAAGTCGACTCTTTTGATTGTTTTGCATACCTCTATCCTTCTTACAATATATTTTAGGTTAAAGGCTGCTTTAACTGCGCGGAAAGATTATTCTGACCGCGCAGTTAAAGCATACTGAATTATTTCTGAACTTTGGTATTGGCAAGATCAAGGTGTTGTTTGGTGAGGGCCATCAAAGGATCTACACCATCCTTGGTAACCCACTTTACAGGAACATCCACCATTTTATTAGCCGGAATACCGGGATTTTGTTTCATATACAGTTTGTATAGAATTTCGATGCATTGGTAACCGAATTTAAAGGGTTCTTGAACAATTGATCCCGCTGCATAACCATCTTTAACGGCTTGTAAAGTCACATCGTCGTCATCGAAACCGACGACCTTAATTTTGCCAAGTTTGCCGGCATCTTTTAAAGCGCTGATGATAGCCGGGGTATTGTAACTCCAAAGGCCGCTCATCAATTTGACATCTTTGTTCTTCATGATGACATCTTCGACATTTGCTTTAGCACGGCTTTCATCGCCGTTATCGGTTTTGGTATCAATGATGACCCATTTTCCGGCCTTAATGTTTTGCTTAACCGGGGTCATTTTACCGGGATAATAATCCGCCATCGGTTTCTCGCTTAACTCATCGATAATCCCTTGACGGCGTTCAATGGCATTTTGGGAGTCCATTCTGCCGACGAATAAAGCAATTTTTCCACCGTTTGGAATCTGCTCTCTGATCTTCTGACCGCAAATCCTTCCGGCTTTATAGTTGCTGGGGCCGACATAGGCAATACGGTTACTTTTTGGGGCATCACTATCGGTTAAAACAATAGGAACTTTCTTAGCAACTTCATTAAGAAAAGGAGTAGAGCCTTCCGGATCGATAATACTGAGTCCGAAACCTTTTACGCCTTTGGCGAGCATGCTTTCAATAAAACTTTTTTGTCCCTCAATACTTGCATTGGGAGTCATATAAAATTCTACCTTCACCCCAAAATCTTTTTCAGCCTGAATGGTTCCAGCCAAGCCCTGCATCCAGAAAGTCGATGCGTTATTGACGGCGAAGGCAAACGTTGGCTGATCGGCGGCATTAACACTGGCTAACCCCGCAACCATGATAACCAGCGATATCATAGTAATAGCGATGAATACTTTTTTCATTCTCTATGAACAACTCCTATTCCAGTTTTCCTGCAGTCACTCTCCCGGGAAGAGCCTGCCGGTTAAGAAGAGTATAATATTAAAGCGACTTCCAACCAATGCGATTGCTTTAGCCAAAAGTATGAATTTTTATGAAGTTTAACTTTGGGTTAATTCTTTTTTGAAAAAGGGTTAAATTCTTGGGGTGTTTGAGAAAAGACGGGGTTGTTCCAGCGAAAGGAGGGACTGTTTTTTCATATTCAATGGTTTCGAAATTCGGTGGGGGTAATTCCGACCATTTTTTTAAAGATATAACTAAAATAATGGGGATCTCTATACCCGACCAGATAAGCGATTTCCGAAGATTTATGATTTGAACTTTTTAAAAGTTCCTTGGCTTTTTTAATCCGGGTCTTGATTAAATATTCAATAAAGGTTTCACCGGTTTCCTGGCTAAAAATGGTGCTAAAATGGCTGGGACTGACATGAACGTTGTCAGCAACCGAATTCAAAGTGATATTGGGCTCAGCATAATTTTGTTCAATATATTCCACTGCTTTACTAATAATATCATTATGCTTGTTATCTTTCTTACTATTTCTATACCCTAATGCCGCTCCCAAAATTTTTTCGATTTTCCCCGCTAAATCCCCTAATGAATTGGCGCTTTCCAAAATATCCATTAATTCCTTAATCTCCGGAATCACCATTTCAACATTGCCGCCCAATTCCTCTACAAAACGGGCTGACGTAAAAACAATGTCCATAAATGCGTAATATACATAAATCGGTGCCTGTGAGGCAGTTTCGTTTAAACATTCCATATATTCCGTAACAAACTTTTGAATGCCCGATTTTTCTCCAAATTTAAGAAAATCAGCAATATCACTGCTGCAAAATTGAAAACGATATTCAGTACCATCATCATGAAGCTTAATATCGTTGATGCCGATAATCTTGCTCTTACCAAAAATATTTTTAAAATTCCGGGCTGTATTGGCATCGGTATAAGACTCGGCAATCCCGGCTATACGTTCTTTAATATTGCCGATACCGATGGTTAATAGGTTATCGGTATTTCTTTCAACCTCATATTTTACCGCTTGGGAAACCCTGTAAGCTGCGTCTTCCAGTTCAGCCGGATTGTCGCCTTTAAAAATCAATACAATCTCCTTGAGGCTTCTTTTAAAGCTGATAATATCGGGATTGGTCTTCACAATATCCGAAACGATGGTTTCAATTTTAATATAATCGGAATACTCGTTTTGGCAATTTGTATACTTCTTGATCTCCTGGTCGACAATAACGGCTAAGTAATATTTGGCCACCAGATTGATATTAAAAAAAGCCGCCCTCTCGATAGCTTCACCCGGTGATAATAAATCCAACAATAATTCATTTAAAAACTTCTCCTTGAACAGTGGAATATTTTCGGCAATCTGTTTTTTCAGGTTATTCAGATCTTCTCTCGCCTTTTTCTCTTCTTCGATTTGTAATGCAACTTTTCCGAGTTCCTTTAACAAATTGCCGGAATTAATGGGCTTTAACAGATAATCCGTTACTCCGATATGAATGGCCTCTTTAGCATACTCAAACTCATCATGGCCACTCAAAATGATCACCTTGATCCAAGGCATATTTTTTTTTACAATACGGCTTAATTCAAGTCCATCCATAAAGGGCATCTTAACATCCGTAATGACGATATCCGGTTTTATCTCTTCAATGAGGGGCAAAGCCATCTCTCCGTCCGGAGCTTCACCGGAAAAAATAAACTGGGTGTCCTCCCACTTAATATTGGAACGGATTGATTCGCGAACTACAATTTCATCATCCACTAAAAAAACCTTATACATCACATTATCTCCTCGCCGGTATGCGAATATTGACGCGGGTAAATTGGCCGTAAATACTCTCTATTGAAATTCCGTATGGTTTCCCATAATATAATTGAATTCGCCTATGAACATTATTGAGACCAAATCCGGTATCTCTGATCATTCCAAAGGAGTCACTATGAAGTTCCCTTTGAATAACTGCCAGTTTTTCTTCAATAATCCCGGCACCGTTATCGAGCACTTCAAATACCAGATCACCATCGTCAGCCACCCAGCCTTTAATTTGAATACAGCCTTTTTCACGTTTGTTCTTAATACCGTGATATAAAGCATTTTCAACAATAGGTTGCAAGGTCAGTTTCAAAACGGAGTAATGTAAAATATCCCCCGGAACATCGATTTTATAATCCAAAATGTCCCGGTAGCGCATTTTTTGAATAATCAAATAACTCCGGATGTGCTGAACCTCATCCCCCACTGATATCCAGTCTTTTCCTTTACTTAAGGATATCCGGAAAAAGCTCGATAAAGCATTGACGATTTCCACTACTTGTTCGGATTTATTGGCTTCGGACATCCAAACAATCGTGTCCAAAGTGTTATAAAGAAAATGGGGGTTGATTTGGGCTTGCAAAGCCTTTAATTCCGCCTTTTTTAATTCTTCCTGTTCCCGAAGACTGTTTTCCAATAAAGCCTTGATGCGATCCAACATCATATTAAAACTATAGCCTACATCGGCTATTTCATCATTTTTTTCATTTTCAACTTTTACATCCAAATCCCCGGTTGATGCTTGACGAATTTTGTTTTTCAGCCTCCGGATGGGTAGGGTAAGCCGGTCGGTTATAAAGGAATATACCGCCACCGAAAAAATAAAGCAAATCGCCAAACTTATAATGATCAAATCACGAATATCATAAGCTTGTCTCATGATATCTTCCAGGTTAACCTGACCGATAATTTTCCACCCCGTCAGTAGCGAAGTATTATAGACGACAAAGATTTTTTTCCCAGCTACTTTTTTAAAAAAGCTTCCTTTTCTTTGACGCATAATCCGTTTAAAATAGGTCCGGTCATTTTCGGATATGATTGCATTTTGGCTGGGGGTTGAAATTAAACTGCCTTTTCGATCCAAAATATAGAAAAATCCTGTTTTGCCAATTTTTACATTATCACAAAATTCATTGGCAATCGCGGTATCCAGTTCAATCAACGTTACTCCTAAAACTTCATGAGTAGTGGCCCGTCTTATGGCGACCCCGATCGTAATGGCTCTTTGCGGATCACTTTGATCAATGTAAGATTGATACTCGGGAAGTATTTGCACTTCTCCAGGCCGGTCCAATAATTCCTGGATAGCCTTTTGGGACAAAAAAGCTTTATTGACCCGGTAAACTCCATCTCTTTCAGAGATACATTTTCCGTTAATTCCAATAATGTGAATGTTTTTAATGCTTGAACTAAATCGGTATTTGTAATTGTTGCGGTACAAATTGAACAAATTCAATATCTCTTTGGCTGCGTTATTGGTCTCCGTTTCGGTTTTTAAAAACTGAATGGCTGCTTCACGGTTGCCGATTTCTAAAAAATTACGGGTATCATTGAACATAATCTCGATGTTTTTATTCAATTGCTCACCAATTTGGATGGTTGATAATGTAGTATCATCCCAAATGGTCGTAAAAAATTTGGTATAGCAAATTACGCCAACGATACTTAAGGGAATACTCGTCAAAACAACGAATATCAACATTAACTTGGCGCGCAGGCTGGAACGGATGAGTTTAAATATATTCAACCTATTTTTATGAACCGTTGAAAACACCTTTTCCTTCCCCACCCAATTATTTTCCCCTTTGCATTCCATGGCTTTTTTACTATAAATCAATTCTGGATATGTGCCGATTACCCTTTACAATTCTTTTACCATCGTTTCCGCACATCCAATCAATATCATCCAATTTAAACTGAGATAGCCCCACCTTTGGTGGAGCCATCGCAAAGCCAATTCTTAAAAACTATTTAATTCCCAAGACATCCTCCATAAAGGGTTTAACATTCTTTTCATTGATTAACTCCGTTCCCGAGTCGATATACTTGGGATAAGCACTGGCTTTTTTCTTGCCGGAAAGTACGTCAAGCAAGATATTGACTGACATTGCCCCCATCTTGGTTGGGAATTGAGCAACATCCCCGGCGCTCTTATTAGCCGTAATGAGATCCATACCTTCTTTGATACCGTCAAACGTTACAAGGATAATGTCAGTCCGTTTAGCCCGTTCTAAAGCCTGAGCCACACCTACGCCCATCATATCGGCGGAAGCGAAGATGGCTTTTACATCCGGATTGGATTGCAAAATTGCTTCGGTTGCGGAAATGGCGCCTTCAGTGGTCCAGTGGCCGGTAATGGAGGAAACGATTTTCATATGGGGTTCCTTTGCCATTCTGTCATGAAAACCTTTCCGACGATCCGCAGCCGCTTGACCGCCGGGTTCACCCTCGATCTGGGCTACATTACCTTTGTGGTTCAATGCGGTTGCGATGTAATCAGCTGCCACTGCCGCCCCTTTCACGTTATCAGTAGCAATGTAAGTGATATAATTGCCATCGGCAATTGCGTTATCTACCAAAACCAGCGGAATTCCCGCTTTATTAATCTTCTTTACCGCAGGAACCAAAGCCTTTGAATCCAAAGGATTTAAAACGATACCATCAACCTTTTGGGCAATTGAATCTTCAACAATCGAAATTTCCTGTTCAATCGCAGCCTGTCCGGAACCGCCATAAAGTTTAACTACTGCGCCTCTGGCTTCTCCGGCTTTTTTGGCAGAGTTTGCCATGATGACTTGGAAAGGATCATTAATGAGAGTTTTCGTAATATAGGCGATAACATACTTCTTTGCGGCAAAAGTAGTACTGATCGACATGATGAGAACCATTATTACAGCAATACCGAGACGAAACACGAGTTGACCCTTTTTCATAAGATGCCCTCCTTAATTTTACCTGTAAAATCGCGAATACAAGCGGATCCTCAATGTGATGTGGCTGCCAAAATCCCCCCCTTCACGGATTCGGATTAAAAAAAGCTGTTGTCTGAGTGGAAGAACTTTATTTTGGGCGGTTATTTTTTCGCAGCTGATCCATTAATACGGCGGCAATTAAAATCACGCCAATCGCCACCTTCTGCCAAAATGGGTTGACGTTAAGCAAGTTGAGGCCGTTTTGAATGGAAGCCATAATAATGGCTCCTACCACAGCTCCCGGGATCGAGCCTTCCCCTCCCATTAAACTAGCGCCGCCGATTACCGACGCTGCAATCGCATCCAATTCATAACCGGTTCCTGCCGCAGGATGGGCCGAAGCAATCCGGGAAGTTAAAATGATACCGGCAAACCCTGCCAACAATCCCATATTGATATAAAACAACATTTTTTTACGTCCGACATTAATTCCGGAAAGTTTGGCCGCTTCTTCATTGCTGCCGATTGCAAAACAAAACCGTCCCGAATGAGTGCGAAATAGAATAAAATGATAAATAATTCCGGTAATGAATAATAAGAGCAGTGGAATAGGCAGACCCAAGAAAGTACCGGATGCGATGAAAGAAAAGGAATCCGGAAACCCATACATGGAATAACCTGCTGTAATCACAAGGGCAAACCCTCCGGCGATACCTGTTAACCCGAGTGTCGCTATAAACGGAGGCAACTTGCCCTTACTAATCAGTAATCCGTTAAAAACTCCACAGAGTACCCCGGTAGCAAGGGCCGATATCACGCCAAAGGGTATGCCTAATTTGAGGTTTATTACTGTATAGCCAAGCACAATGGATGCTAAAGTCATTACCATACCGACAGACAAATCGATACCGCCGCTGATAATTACAATGGTCATACCAACTGCCAAGATTCCCCGAATCGATGCTTGCAATCCAATATTCATCAAATTATTCACGGTAAAAAACCGTGGCGTTAATATTGAGAAAAGGGCTAGAATGACCAGAAGAATAATTACATAACCATACTTAGCCAATAGTTCGCCGGTAAAATCGGGTTTAATTCGGATCATTGGTTTGATATTCATCTTTACTCCTCCCAAATGTTGCGTAATACATTAGTTTCTCTTGTGTTGCTTCACCTTTGCCCAATTCCGCCGAAATGCGGCCCTTGTTAATCACTGCAATCCGGTCGCTCATTCCCATAATCTCGGGCAATTCCGAAGATATCATAATAATTCCGGCACCTTCCCGGGCCAGTTGATTCATGAGGCGATACACCCCTACTTTGGCGCCGACATCAATGCCACGTGTGGGTTCATCAAAAATAAAGATACGGGACTTGGAACATAACCACTTTGCAATCACGATTTTTTGTTGGTTACCTCCGCTTAAATGAAGGGCTTTTGTCTTTAAATTGCTGGTTTTAATCTCTAACTTCGTGCAAAATTCATTGGCTGTTTCCCGTTCTTTGGAATGGCTAATGATTCTGATAATCCTGCTCAACAATGAAACCCGGTTTAAGTTGGCAAGGGTAATATTATGGGCGACGGACATGGCCAGGACCAAGCCTTGCCGTTTGCGATCCTCAGGGAGTAATGCAACACCTTGAGCAATCCCATCTTGTGGGTTTGATAGAGCAGCTTTTTTATTTTGAATCTGAATTTCCCCTTCGGTGATGGGATCCGCTCCAAATATGGCCCTTGCCAATTCAGTCCTTCCGGACCCCAAAAGGCCGAATATGCCTAGGATTTCTCCCTGGTGTAAAGATAAATTTATATTACGAAGTCCCGTTTTTGTGGTCACATTTTTAACTTCCAATATGTTTGGACCCAGCGGAATAGAGAGTTTAGGGTATTGCTCCTCGAGTTTGCGACCAATAATCAATTGAATCAATTCATCGATTGAAGTCTGATGTAAATCAACCGTAGCCATTCTGGCGCCATCACGGATTATCGTTGCCCGGTCGCCGATCTGCCGCAGTTCTTCCATACGGTGGGAAATGTAAATGATGGAGACCCCTTTAGCCTTCAAATCGCGAATGGTCCCAAACAATCGGTCAATCTCTTTGTCCGTCAGAGCCGAGGTCGGCTCATCCATAATCACTATCTTGGCATGAAATGATAAGGCTTTGGCGATCTCCAACATTTGCTGTTCGGCAACGGACAAGTTGCCCACAAGCGTGTGGGGATCAATCTCCAAACCTACTTTTGCCAACATAATTTCGGTTTCTTGAAATACACGAGACCAGTCTATCAACTTCGTTCCTTTTTTGAAAAATAAACGACCAAAAAAAAGGTTTTCAGCGATTGATAAATTGGGAAATAAATTAAACTCCTGGTAAATAACTGTGACTCCACAGTCTTGGGCATCCTTGGTACTCTTAAAATGACATTCCCGTCCGTCAATAAAGATCTGACCCTCGTCCTTGACATATGCACCGCATAAAATCTTTATCAATGTTGATTTTCCGGCCCCATTTTCGCCCAAGAGAGCATGGACTTCCCCGGGATAAAGGCAAAAATCAACTTGATTCAGAGCCCGCACCCCGGGAAATTCCTTGGTGATGTTTTTCATTTCCAAAATCGGCTGCACCATGATCATTAACCTCCAGCCTTATGAATAACTGAATTGAAAACCGATTTAACATATTTATCATAGCTTTTAACTGCTTCTTTATAAATGTGATTTGATTTTGGGACAGTTAAAATTTTTCCGGGGCTACCCTCATTTTGAGTCCGGGAGTTCATTTTTTTTTGAATATCGATTAAATTTTTATGAACTTTAACGATGCTCCATTAGCTTCATGCAAAAGAACATGAAACGACTCGTTAAAAAAAGAGAAGCTGTCGCAAAAGAATTTAAAATCAATGAGAAATACAATATATAGCATAAAATGATGGGCAAAGTTTTATATACTGTATTTCTCGATCGATCAATCTTATTTTGCAACAGCTCCTCAAGGGAGGAGGGAAAGAAGATGAATTTAAAGCGAAAAGTTATACCTGAAATTCTAAACGTTGAATAATATGATCTTGGTACTCGCGGTCCAGTTCCACAAAGTATCCACTCCAGCCCCAAACCCGTACGATAAGATTACGGTATTGCTCCGGCTTTTTCTGTGCATCCAGCAAGGTATCCCGGTTTACCGCATTAAGTTGCATTTGATGGCCACCCATATCCATAAAAGATTGAACGAGCAGGGCCACTTTTTGAATTCCTTCCGCATTGCGAAAAACCGTATCATGCAATTCCAATGTAAGTGGTCCTCCATTGATAACCCGTTTCAAATCGGGTTTAGCAAACGATTTAATAATGGAAACCGGTCCATGGACTCTGGAATTTAATCCGGGTGAATAGTTGGCAGCTAACGGCTCACCTTTTTTTCGGCCATCCGGTGATGCTCCTAACTCCGCGATATGCCTCAAATAGTACATTGCTGTCCCGGTACCCGCCCGGTAAACCCCTCCCCGTTCATTGATTTTGTTTTCCAAGGAATCGGCAAACATCTCCATTAATTGGCTGGATATCTCATCGACTTCATCATCATCATTGCCCATCTTATATTCGCTATACCGTAATTTGGCTCGTAATTGCTCCCGACCTGAGAAATCGCTATCAACGGCCTCGATAAGCTCAGCCGGTGCGATTTCTTTGGTTTCAAAGACAAATTTCTTAATTGCCGCTAATGAATCGGTAGAGGTAGAAATACCGGTTCCATGAAGGCCAAAGTTATTATACTTGGCCCCATTGGAAATATCCCGCGCGCGTTTAAGGCATCCCTCCATTAATAGCGATTGAACAGGCGAGGGTTCCATGTAAATATTTTTATAGGAAGCAGTGATCGCTTCGACTTCCGAATAAATTTCCCGCCGGATGTATTCCATGAATACGGAAAAATCTTTCGCACCCGGAAGATCGCGATGCAAACAACGATCAACCACTTGGGCGAAGGAAAGTGCTCCGATATTGGGAATATCCATTCCCACCTTGGGGATAATAAACTCCCAACAGGCGGCTACCACATAGTCGCGGGCATCTTCCAACTCATACCCCTTGTCCTGCAAACCCGGAATTACCACATCATCATTGGAATATTGAGGAAATCCCAACCCTTGTTTGGTCAACTCGGTTCCTAACCTGTAAATTTCCAGGGGAGTATTTTTATGCACCCGCAAATTGATTTTCGGATCGATTAATTTCAACTCCAAACTGGCTTTCAAACACATTTCGGAAAGTATGTTGTAGGCGTCGTTACCATCCGCATCGACTCCGCCCAGTACCAGACTTTGGCCATTATCGCCTTGCTGGATTCCCGGGTACAGGTCGCTATCTTTATTAAAGGAGATAAAAAACTCTTCCAGCAACTCAAAGGCTGACTCATTATCGAGTCTTCCATCCTCCATATCCGCTTTAAGGTAAGGATACATATACTGGTCAAAACGTCCCACTGTATTATGATAGTTTCCCGAACACCAAAGAGCAAAATGCAGTATCCTGAAAAATTGTAACGCTTCATGGAAAGTCCGGGCTCCATTGCGAGGAACTCTCCTTAATATCAATGCCGTTTCGTCCAGGCCTTGTCTTTCGGCTTCTTTCGCATATCCTTCAACCCAGGCTTCAATTGCCTTAATGGAGCGGATTACGGCTTCCAAAAACTCCAGTCCTTCAGAATCCTTTTCCTTGCGGCATTTCGCTAAAACCGCCTCCGCCTCGGCTTTCCTGGCCTCAAGCCCTATACGGATAGTGGTCTCATAATCGGAACTAATATTACAAACCCGCCCGAGTTCATGGAGGTAATGTCGGCCTTTCATGGCTTCCCATTCAGAGGGAGTGAAAATTTCCGGAATCTTTCGGATGGTCCTTAACCCTACAATACGTTCCTCGGGGAGAATCACCACTTTTTCGGCGGCGAGCACCTTTTCCAAGCGGATAACAGCCCGTTCCATAGCCGGAAGTTTTTGTGATGCAAACTCCGATGCCAGGTTGATTTGAAGATCTTGCCGGAATTGATGGTGTTTTTTGGTGATGACTTGTTGTAACAAATTCTGAATGCGTTCTTTCATAATACAACACTCCTTATGCCATATTGTTGAAACACTTCAGTATCTAAATAGGGAACTTGGTCGGGATTAAAAGGCGGCTGATAATCCTTTCCTACCATAGGATATTTGGCCCCGGCTGTCTTATGATAAGGCAATAACTCGACTCTTTCCAAGCCTTTTGCCTTCTGAATCAACTTTGCCGTATTTTCAAAGTTCTCTCTGGTATCGTTGACTCCTGGAATCACCGGTATGCGAATGATAAATTTTTGTCCGCAATGACAAAGGAATTTTAAATTCTCTAAAATCAAACGATTGTCGACACCGGTGTATTTTTTATGAATATCGGGTTTAGTGTGTTTAATGTCCATTAGTACTAAGCCGGCCATTGGAACGATTTGACGAAAATTTTCAACGGGTGCATATCCGGATGTTTCAATGGCTACATGCAAGGGTTTTAATTTAGGAATCAGTTCCATCAAAAACCCGGATTGGGCGAGCGGTTCCCCTCCGGAAAGCGTAACACCACCTCCTGTTTTGGCGAAAAAGTCCTGATCTTTCAAGAGCATTTTGGCCAATCTGTCGGAAGTAATCGCCCTGCCGCAGATTTTACGCAACCCCAACGGACAGACTGGAATACAAGAACCGCACACCTCACAGTTTTGGGGATGAGGGCAGACTTTCCGGCAAGCTCCACACCTGATACACCCGTTTTGACTCACCATCAATTGTGGCTGAAATGACATACCCTCGGGATTGTGACACCAGGCGCAAGATAAGGGACAACCTTTAAAAAAGACTGTTTTCCGGATCCCCGGACCGTCATGAATGGCAAATTCTTCGATGTCGAATATAATTCCGATCGTCATGATCCAAAACTCCCATAAAATTTTTGAAGAAACCCTTACACGATCCGTTCAAAAGCTCAATTACAATCGATCTGAAACCTGTCATCCAAAATATATTTTTTTAAAGATACGACTAAACTGGATAAATTCATATTAATCTTGGATGAAATGAAATGAAATATAATTACTTACGCAAAAGGTTGATTTTTTTTGGAGATCGAAATGGGGGTTGTCCCAAAAGAAAATTTCGAGGGTTCACGCACGCGCGATAAAAATATAATATATTGAAATCAGCCCATTCAAGGCGCCATATATTATTGGGGAGTAGTATTCAATTTTACAAAAAAACCGTCACCTGACGAGGTAACGGGTTAACTAAAAGAGATTGATGCCGATGAAAAAGGGTTGATATCTTATATCGCGCTAAGTTTCACCAAAAAGAAAACGAACCAAAATGAGCCGCTCTCCCAAAAATAAAAAATTGACGGTCAAAATCTCCCCAATTCATTTTAGAATAATGGTGCGCCCGATAGGAGTCGAACCTGTGGCCGGTACAATATTTACTAATATTTTCTAGTCGAATTCATAGAAAAAGTCCTGATAAATTTGATATGTATATATTTTCAAATCGAATTCAATCGAAAAAAATCGGGAATATAGAACGACAATTGAACGTCATCTTTTTTTAAGCCTTTATGCCTTTTCGATATTCAATATCCATATTGACTTCTTCAAAGGTACTCATATTATTGATAATAGCCATTGCATTACCGATAATTCCCATGGCTATCGGGCAGCCTGTCCCTTCACCAAGTCGCATTCCCAGGTTAAGCATGGGTTTCAGTTCCATGGCTTCGGCTGCAAGATTGTACGCCGGCTCTTCGGATATGTGCGAGGGGAACATAAACTCTTTTGTGAGTGGGTTGAATTTATAGGCGAGCAGTGCAGCGGCGATGGAGATCACACCGTCAATAATAACAGGTTTGCGATAATATGCTGCGCCAATAAACACACCGGTCATGGCAGCAATGTCAAGCCCGCCAACCTTTGAAATAATATCGACAATATCCTCTGTGTCAGGTTTGTGCATTGCCAAGGCTTGCGAAATCACACGTTTTTTGTTTTCATAGGCTTCGTCGGTGAGCCCGCCGCCTCTACCAATTGCTTTTTCCGTATCGGTACTGCCGAGTGCCGCCATGATGCAGGCAGCTGCCGTAGAGGTATTGCCCATACCAACCTCGCCGGTACCGATAATATCATAACCTTCATCGCAGGCGAGCTTTACAAGTTCAAAGCCAACTTCTATCGCTTTGAAAGCGATATCCCGGCTCATTGACCTTTCCTTGTAAAAGTTATTAGTGCCGTTTGACATCAACTTTTTATTGAGAATATTGGGATAGTCAAGTTCGCCAATAACACCCATATCAACAAGCTTTAAGTCAACCTTGTTGTATTCACAAAGGACGTTGATCCCGCATTTTTTACCGGAAGCATAGCCCTTCATCAAAAAGTTGGTGAAAATTTGCGGTGCTGCGGATACGCTTTCCTCATAAATACCGTTGTCTGCACCAAAAACAAAGTGAACTCTTTTATCAATGTTGCTTTTCACCTTGCCTGTAATTCCCGCCATTTGAATACTGATGCTTTCAAGCATGCCGAGACTACCGGCAGGTTTTACCAAACTGTCCTGTAAGATACGGGTGGTACCCATTGCGGTACTATCAAGTCCCTTAATTTTTCCCGAAATTTCCTCAAGTTTCATGATAACCTCCTATTGGATAATTTTTTTTGCTATTTGAATGTTGATCATTGCAGAATTGCTTCACTCCCCTTTTGGTGAATAAAAAAAGCCCGCAAATACAGCATATAGCTATACTCGCAGACTTTACCATTATCCACTGAAGATTTGATACCTTAAGGCAGGTCTTCCGGCTTACGTGTCTTCGCTTACCTTCGCCTTCCCGGGATTTTTCCCAGTGGCATTTTGAGGGTTCACTCTCCGTATACGGCGATGGGTTCGTCGAGGATTCTCACCCCGTTCCCTATTCTCCAATCGATTACCGATCGGCACCTTTAAGATTATTTAATTTATTGTAAGTTGAATAATACAAAATGTCAATAACAATATAAAGAAAATACTAAGGTTATGCAAATTCATGTAAGACTCTCAAACTAACTCCTACCAATCTTCTGCAATCATGGCATAGTTGCCATCCTGCAGGCTTCCCTTTCCTTTTTGTCAGATTTTCTCAATAAATTCCTTCAGTTTCATCAAATTATCACTTTTATTTTTCTCCAGAAGCCCCAAAATGCCATTCAGCTTAAAACCCATTGACTCCACTTCCTCTTTTGAGATGCTGGGATCATCCGAAAATCCTCCCATCACAATCAGGTTTAATTCACGAATTGATGTATTATGATCCTTTAAATAAGTTCTAACTGCCGGTGTGATGGTAGAGGCCCAGATAGGCGAGAGCACCACGATCTTATTATAGTTTTTCGGATCATTACGTGTAGCATCCAGTTCAGTAGTGCCTCTCTTTATAGCCCGTCTGGCGCGTCTGAAAAAACCATCGATTCCCGTCCATCTAGAATGATCTATCAGTTCCTCCATATCGGCGTCTAAAATTTCTGCCGCTTTTTGGGCAAACAATTTGACATGCCCTGTCTTGGAGTAAAAAATGATTAACGTTTTACTCGCTTAAATCACCTCCACCTGTAGATTAAATTTTAGTATAAGGTATTTGATTGACGATTTGTTTTAAAGCCTCGCTTATCGGTGTGATAGGTCGGCCAAGCAGTTTTTCTATATCGTTGCTTTCTACCTCTAATCCACCTTCACGAATACCTTTTTGAATGTTTACAAGTAAAGGAAGATAAGCTTCCGGCACTCCGGCGCCTTTCATGATTTCGGCATAAGTGGTATCATCGACCTGTTGCAAAGGAATCTCTTTCCCCAATACAGTTCCAAGGATAGAAACTAATTCCTTGTAGGTCATTAGTTTACCGGAAAATTCGTAAATCGTGTTCTCATGTCCGTTTTCAGTCAATACGGCGGCAGTTGCCTCTGCCAAATCCTGTCGAAGCACCCAGCCTACTTTTCCGTCTCCGGTCGCCGTTATCCAGGGAGCACCCGTAATCGCACCCTGTATGCTTTCAATTTCATTTTCCAGATACCAGTTATTCCTCAAAAACGAATAAGGTATCTTTGTTTTCACAATAGCAGCTTCTGTAGCTTTATAGACTGAAGCAAGGAAAAATCTGCTTTCGCTTGCTTTAGGCGCGCTGGTAAACGCAATAAATTTAACTCTGGCACGCCCCGCGGCAGCAACCGCGTTGGCGAGTTGCCTCATTCTTATTTCATCGCCTCCAAGCCGCACCTCGGATGTGGATATAATTAACAACCGGTCAATTCCTGCAAAAGCGTAATCCAATGTTTCGGGTTTGTCAAAATCTCCTTGCCGAACCTCAACTCCTTGTGTTTTCAACCCTTCCGCTTTTTCCGGATTTCGGACACTAACGGCCAATTGATTTGCCGGTACAGTTCTTAACAACGTCTCAACAATTCTTGACCCTAATTTTCCTGTTGCCCCTGTAACTAATATTTTCATTTTCTTTGCCTCCAACAATTTTTTATATTGAATTACCTTCAAGTGTAGAATATATTAAAAGTATTGAAAATAACAGTAGGCATTTTTATATGACATAGTCGCAAAAACAATACCATTATAAAATGAGGGAAAATATATGGCTAAATTCAAATTTCCACCGGAGCCACCTTCCGAAGAAGAGCGCGAATCGGTGTGTCCATTACTGTTTGCACAGAATGTGATTGCTGGCAGGTGGAAGATTATTATTTTATGGTATCTAAGCCAGCAAATAAGAAGATTTAACGAACTCCAAAGACTATTACCCAATATCTCAAAAGGGATATTAACGAGACAGCTACGAGAATTGGAGGATGACGGACTGGTTCACAGAGAAGTTTATAAAGAAGTGCCTCCCAAGGTTGAATACTCGCTTACCTCTAAAGGGAAGAGTTTTATTCCGGTATTGGACATGATGGGAAAATGGGGCAAGGAATATATGGATCGAAAGGAACCCAATTCCTCTCTACAAAGTTAATATACCATAACCTAAATAAAACAAAATATATGCGCCTATGTAACTCCAAAAATGCAGCAAGCTGTTAACGCGGATATGACCAAAGCTTTAAAAATAAAGGGTCTGTTGCAAAATAATTAAAAAATGATGAGATATACAATATATTGAATCCAGCTTATGATTGCTTGCCAATATATTGTATATCTCTATCCATTAAAAATCTTTTGCAACAGCCCGCTTTATTTTTGACGGTCACAAACCCAGTCAAATCAATGATTTTTGATGGTGCGCCCGATAGGAGTCGAACCTGGTGGCGGAGGATATTTTCTAATATTTTATAGTCGAAATTACAAAAAAAGCTCTGGTAAATCTAATTTGTAAATTTTTTCTAGTCGAGTTAAGTCGAAAAAAATCTAGATTATGGATTCCCAGTAGATTCCCAAATCTTTTAAATCTGTATTAAAATTAAACTACCCGGAATCGGACTAGTGATAGCAGTTCCGGTGAGATTAGGCGTATTCCATTCCGGATTGTCCGCCGGAAAATAGCATTAATCACACGCTCCTCACAACCCGCAACCCAATATTACAGTCCATCCCCGCCGGATTTTCAATAGAAACTTTTTATTTGGACCCTTCCTGCTTTATTATACCTGTTATCACTTAACTAGCACTTAACGGATTCCATAAGTTGATTTCTATGGTTCTGGTCCCGGATGGATAAAAAAACTGTGCTCCGGAGGGAAGACCCCACCACTTTTGTCACCTTCCCGCCCGGAGAGGCGATAACCACTATGCTCCGGAGGAATAGGGCTACGGGGGAGGTTGGCTTTTCCTGTCCCCGGGTGGGGAAAGGTGGCCGTAGGCCGGATAGGGATCTTCACCCGAATTTCAGGCTAAACCTTTTTTCCCCTCTTATAATTCACGGTTAATATCGATTTCCATAAAATCAATAGGTAAAACCACTTACGGTAAGCACCGGATATTCTTTCGAATAGGAATTATTATAAGCAACAACCTGGAATTTATATTTTCCTGCCGTATTGACTAATGCTCCTTCGACTTTACCCGATAATTCGTCAGTCAGATCTAAATAAGCTATTGTGGCGTATTGCGGGTCATTTTTACTTATATACTGGGAATCCCATACCTTGATATTTTTTGTCCCGTCCGTATCCTTAAAGTAAACCTGATAATAAGTGGCGCCGGTTAGGGGCTCCCAGCCCAAATAGATAAACTTAACACTGTCATCATCCCATACAGCGGACGCCTTAAAGGCTGATGATTTAAATGAAGGCGCCGCGGAAGGCGAAAATGATGCAAATGATTCCCGGTTCAGCACCTCTTTTATATTCAGCCCCGCTGTGGCCATCTTTGAGGAAGCGGAAAATGATTTCATGGTGCTGGCTGCAATTACACCTAACCCTTTATTCCACTGCGGCTCGCCGGTAATCGGGGCGTCGCCGCCTCCGCCTCCACTCCCGCAACCAACGGCGCTTACTACCACCATAGCCATTAAAAATAATAATCTTACAGTTTTCATAATGCTTGCCTCCTAGAAAAAGATCGGTTTCGGGTCGGGCGATGTCTTCACCACGTCGGTTTCTGACGCGTTTTCGCCACCCGCGGCATTAATTGCCACTATCCGGAACCGGTAACCGACATTGGCGGTTAGTCGCATGACCGGATAGAGATAGGTGCCACCACTTAAATTAGCGGCAGTCGGGTATTCCTTGCGGACATTGCCTTGGTCATCGACGATCTCCACCCGGTAAGTCACGGTGGTGTCATTGGTCCAGCTCAATTGAACTTCGCTGGAGGAGATGACGTTCCATTTTAAGTCTTTAGGAGCAGCCGGGAGATCCGTGACGGAGATATTTTTAAGGATATAACTCGATTCACCGGCATCGTTGTAAGCCAAAACCTGATAAGTATAATTACCTGCTGTTAATTCCCGATCAACATAGTTAGTTTGATTTTCTTTTACAGTGAATACTTTGGTGGCAGTTGCAATTCGCGTAATTTTAAATCCTTTTTCATTGTCGGATTTATCGGTCCAACTCAAGCTGACATTCCTGCCGGAAACTGTTACTGTCAAATCCCCTGGAGCATTCGGGATACCGTTGTAATTGCCCGGTATGGCTTGCGCATATGCTTTACCACCGTAATAGTAGTGAGTGATGGAACTATTGGCGTTATAGACAAACACAGCGTAATAATAGATTTTCCCGTTCGCCAGGCCCGAAGTATCACTTACGCTGGTACCCTTGGATACCGGCTCATCATAAACCAGTGTCCCGTCACCGGGGTTGGCCGGTGTTACTCCGTACTTCCGGACTACCCGATATCCCGCAGCGCCGGAGGCGCCTGTCCAAGATAAATCCACTCGTTGGTTCAACAATTGGGTAATTGTAACCGCAGATATTCTGCCGGGAGCCGTTCCACCGGCAGTCGTTGAATCAAGATAGGTCAGCTTCAGTTGCGGCCGATCCGCCGCGTTGGCTGAAGTTGATCCGTAAAACTCCACCTGTTCCCCTGCTTCCCAGCTGGCGCCGTCGACGGTGATATATAAACCTTGATTGGGGTTATTGTTTTTCAACCAGGCTTTCACGGCTTCACTGACATCCAAACGGATGCTGTCGTATGCGCCTTCCGCGAAGGCTTGGGGGACGAATTCAAAGCTGTCCAGCAAATTAGAAGAGTCATTACATATGGTGGTGATATCCCCTTTCCCGCTGTCACTCCAGGGAATATTCCGGCCCAACCGGTGGTCCCGGTAATAAAAGTCAAGCCCGGTACGGATGCCTTCGCTGGAATCATATCGGAAACAAGGCATCCCCTTACTATTGTCGGTAACTTGATAGATCTTGATCTTCCTGGGCCTGACTTTGTCGCCGCTGATGCTTTTAATTTTCAGGATCAGTTCGCTCCGGTCGACTTGGGCGTTGTTTGGAATCCCTGAAATGAGCCCGGGGTCGTATAACCACAGACCCGCCGGGCTGCCGCCGATGCCCTTGCCCAGATGCAACGTGCCGCCGTTCCAGACCGTGCGGTAGGAATTTTGGTAGCTCTCCGCCGTATACCAGTGATTGTCGCTGGTCCCGGCACTTCCGTCGCCGTTGCCTGTTCCAATGATTATTGTCGTTTTTCCCTGCGGCAGATCGTCGGTGATCTTGATAGTATCCGAGGCTAATTCGTAACCGCTGGCGATTGCCGTCCCATCGATCTTAATTCCCAAATTGACGTCCCCGTTCAAAGCGCCGGTTAACCTCAGGGTGCAATGGGTGGGATCGACGTAGGTTACACTGCTTATAATCAAACCTGTTGTGCCAAGCAATGAAACTTTTCCGGTCAAATTACGGTCCGTCAAGGAGGTCCCGGTTAAAGAGGCCCGGATATTGGTAGTTGCCAGAGTGGTTTCGGTTAACACTTGATCGGCTGTCAGGGTTAAAATGACTGGATGCAACGATATAAGGCCGGTGGTTGTGGAGGCGGAAGCAGGATTGCCCGCCAGATCGTAAACCTGCGCTCCGTTTGCAGTCTTGATTTCAATCTTGTCCGACCCGCCGGGATTGCTGTTAATCTTTAGAAAGACCCGGATCGTTTGCTCTCCTCCCGTCAAGAACGCAGCCGAGCTTTCAATTTCGCTGTTCGGCTTTTTAAGGGAACTAATCGCGGCAATGGTGGCGATTCCACCATTTTGATCCCAAATCTGTAGTTGGCTGGCGAGTACCGCTCCGCTGCCATTACTGGAGTTATACACGCCTTCGCTGAAAGTGACATCGATATATTGATTGCTATCTGCCAAAGTCCCCAAAGATATAGCCGGGCCGATGGTATCCCAGGCGGCAACCGTTACACCGGTATTATTGGTTACCATGGCGTTTCCGGCGGTATCCTGGATCGTACCATTGCCTCCCGACGTATATTTGACGCTTACACCCTCTTTAGCCGATATTCCCATATTTAGCACGGTTAATGATACATTACTGTCATCAATCCGGGTGATTGCCGCTACCGGATAAACAATGCCGGGAGTTCCGGTCTCAAATACCGTAAAGCCACCATTATTGCTCTTGGTCAGATTGGGGCAGTTTTCACTCAGGGTAACGGTGAGATGGGTATTATCGGTCCAGGCCACGCCATTTAAAATAGGCGCCAGTTTGTCATTTAAATGAATGGCCCCGGTTGTCAGGGATGTCGTGCCGTTTCCGGCCATATCGTAAATTGTAACACCAGGGGCAGGCTTTATTTCGATGGTCTCCACTCCGCTGGGAGTCCCTGAAATGTTTAAAACAACCCTTATGATAGACTCCCCACCTCTCAGGGACGTGCCGTCGGTTTTAGTTACGTTGGAAATTGTTGCGCCGGTCGCCGTACCGCTGTTAGCGGTGAATATCAACGCCAGATCGTTTTTGGATAAAGCCGTTGTTCCGTTGGTGGTATATATCCCTTCATTAAAGGTAATGTCTAAATATCCGTTGCTTAAACCAAGATTTCCTGTTGTGATAGCGGGCCCCTGGTTATCATAGGTCAGACTCAACACCGTGCCGGCGTTATTTCCATTTCCAGCCGCGTCCTGGGCCACTCCGGCGGCTACGCTGACGGTGACCGTTCCCTGGGCTGACGGAATGACATCCAGCGTATAAGTGGTCCCACTGCCGCTGAAATTACTTTTCGTTCCATTGCTGACTGTAATATCACCGATATCAAACCCGGTTACCGCTTCACTGAAGGTGATCTGCACAGGGATCGGTGAGATATTCGTAATGCTGTAAACAGTCGAATCAATGGTTACTGCTGGTGCTTGACTGTCATAGGTGAATTGGTCGCTCGAACCCGTAACGCTGGTTCCACCCGGCGTGATTACGGTGATATGCACCGTGCCGCTTCCCGGCGGAGCGGTGGCGGTGATCGAGTTGTCGCCATTAACTGTGAAGTTAGTAGCCGCTTTGGTTCCGAACCGCACCTCAGTGGCTCCAGTGAATCCGGTACCGATAATAATGACCGATACGCCTCCGGTTTCCTGACTAATGGCCGGGCTGATACTGCTCACTACCGGAATAAAGCCAAATTGGTCATTAGTGTTGGTAGCGCTAGTACCGATCGCCGTGGTTACTGTCACATCCACCTTACCGAACCCTGCCGGTGTGGTCGCCGTGATCTGGGTATTACTGTTGATTGTATAGCTAGTGGCTGAAGTAGTGCCAAACTTCACTGCCGTTGCACCGGTAAATCCCGCGCCGGAGATGATCACGGTTGTTCCTCCGGTGGTCGGGCCGCTTGCAGGGCTGATACTGCTGATTACCGGAATATAGCTAAATTGATCATAGGTGCCGGTAGCGCTGGTCCCGCCCGGCGTGGTTACGGTAATATCCACCTTGCCGTTGCCCGGGGGAGAGATGGCTTTAATCTGCTTGTCGCTGATGTATGTTACATTGGCAGCCGCGGTGGCGCCGAACCTGACCGTAGTATCGCTGGTAAATCCGGCCCCGTTAATTGTGATTTCGGTCCCTCCCATTGCCGGGCCGTTGGTTGCAGAGATGCTGTTCACTATGGGAATATATTTATATTTGGCATTGGTATTCACTGCGGTAGTACCATAGGCCGTAACCACTGTCACATCCACTACACCGCACCCGGGCGGAGCATTAACATTAATAAAGCCGGCATATAGCGTATCCACAGCGACGTTCGTGGCAGGGATGGCGCCAAAATATACGGCCGTAGCTGCGACCGTGATTTTTTGACCCGAGGCGTCATCACGAATGACTCCAATACCATATCCATTTATTGCCACTTTTGTCCCGCCGGTAGCCGGGCCGGTACCTTGGCCGCCTTCGTATTGAGATACACTGCTTACTGCAGGGATGAAAGTATATAGGTCATTGTCTGTGGCGGGGCTGGTGCCGCCCACCGTAGTTACATATACATGGACCACACCGCCCCACTTCGGAGCGGTTGCGGTGATTTTAGTATCGCTGTTTACAGAATAGTTTTTTGCTGTGATATTGCCGAACGACACTCCGGTAACGTTGATAAATCCGGTACCGGTGATGGTGATGGAAGTCCCTCCCTGAGCCGGTCCTTCGTGAAGACTGAGACTGCTGACAGCCGGGGGATAGTAAAAACGATCGCCGGCGCCGGTGGCGCTGGCGCAACCCGCCGTGGTAACAGTCACATCCACCCAGCCGCTGCCTGCCGGAGCGGTCGCCGTGATCTGGGTATCGCTAACGATGGTAAAACTAACGGCCGGTTTAGCGCCGAAGTTGACTGCCGAAGCTCCAGTGAATCCCGAACCGGATATTGTTACCTGGGTCCCTCCATCCAGCGGACCATAGTTCGGGCTGATGCTGTTTACCACTGGGAGATAGCTGAACCGGCCGGCTGTACTGGTAACACTGGTACCGCCCGGCGTAGTTACAGTCACGTCCACCACGCCGCTTCCCGGCGGGACTGTCACAGTGAGCGACGTGTCAGTGACCGATAAGATAGTGGCCGAGGCAGAACCAAACTTTACCGCCGTGGTGCCGGTTAAGCCTTTACCGGTAATTATGGTCGTAGCCCCTCCCACTATCGGGCCACTGGCCGGGCTGATGCCACTCACCACTGGAATATAGTTAAACCGATCACCGGGGCCGGTCTGGCTGGTGCCGCCGGCCGTGGTTATGGTAATATCCGCCACACCGCTTCCCGCCGGAGCGGTCGCCGTGACTTTAGTGTCACTTACAAATATGTAACTGGCGGTATTTCCGCCGAACTTCACTCCGGTAACACTGGTAAATCCGGTACCGGTAATATCAACCGATGTTCCTCCCGTTGCCGGACCGCTGGTCGGGCTGATACCGCTCACCACCGGAATATAGTAAAACTGGGCGGAACTCGGATTACTGGTCCCTCTGGCAGGTGTTTTCACCGTTATCGACACCGCGCCGCTTCCCGGCGGCGACGTCACTGTGATTGTGGTGTCATTAACAACCGAGAAACTAGGGGCCGCATTCGTACCGAACCTTACTTCCGCGGCGCCGCTAAAGCCAGTTCCGGTAATCGTTACCGCGGTTCCCCCGCTTGCCGGACCGCTGCCTATACTGATGCCGCTTACCTCCGGCGAGGGGATTACCCGAACGACTGCCGAATTGTCATAATTAATTTGATACCCGGCATAGACATTTCCGTTGCGGTCCGCCGCTAACCCCGTTATCCCCATATCATATTTTTCCATAACTCCTGCATAAAAGGAAAGATTGCCGCCGGCATCGATTTTATATATATAGCAATCGCTTTCCCTGGTTTGGGTAACATAAATGTTCCCACTGCCGTCCAGTGTGGTCAAGTCCCCCTCGAAAGGTAGGACTTTCACGATTGTGTGGGTGCCGTGGGCATCTATTTTCATGATTTTTCGATTATATCCATCCGTATAGTAGATTACGTTATCAACTACCGCTACGCCGTTGATATAACCGTTAGAATAAGTAGAAGAAATATACGTAATATAGTTAAAGCTAGGGTCATATTTCCTCACGCATTTATCAAATACTAGGTAAAAATTCCCGTTACTGTCCGTCGTTAGTTCTTTTAAACCCGGATAAACATCGACGCACATCGTTTTTTGCCAGGCAAAACTATACCCGGTGGCAGTTTTAGAGAATTTTACGACATCACCAAAATCGTTATTATTTTCATTTGTAGTAATGATGATAACATTCCCGCTGGGATCCACCGTTAACAGTCTTGGATCATAGAGACCTCCAAAATCGTAAAGAATATTGCCGTCCGGATCCATTTTCACGGTGTGTTTATTAGCGTCAAAAGTATAAAGATTCCCGTCGCTATCCACTGCTACGTCGATGTAGTTGATATGTTTAGTGTTTTCTTCGATCTTCTTTATTATATACGCCGAAGCCCGGCTGGGAATACCTAGGATCATTGCCGTCAAAACAATAACAATAATCAATAAATTCCGCAATTTGTTGCAAGATTGATTCATAACTATACCACCTCGTTTTTATCGGGCTGAGGTTTCCCTCGTTCCCAGTTGATTGCCAAACATTATTCTCCATTTTTTATTTTAGCAGTTGTCACTTAACCACCACTTAACGGATTTTTTTGCAAAAATCAAGAAAAACCTTGACGGGCAAGGGTTATGATAATTTCTTGCAAGAAATTATCATAAAAATTTTTAAATGTTTTTTTGGGAATTTGCTTTATGGAGATTTGGGCATTAGAGGGAAGACCCCTCCCCGACCGAAGAGGCGATAACCATCATGCTACGGACAATTAAAAGAACCTTCGTACTACAGAGGAGGTGGAAAAAGCCCTCCTAAAATCAATTGAATTAAATCGAAAAAAATATAAATTGGAGATTCCCAAAAGATACCCATTTTATTCTTCAAATTAAACAGTAACAATACTTTGCGAAATTAATAGCTAAAACAAACAATGACGGGTTAAAAAACCTGTCAACTCAACACTTTATGGTGCGCCCGACAGGAATCGAACCTGGTGGCGGAGGATATTTTCAAGTATTTTGTAGTTGGTATCAGGGAAAAAAGCCTGTTAAAATCGATATATTAATATTTTCTAATCGGATTAAATCGAAAGAAATCTAGATTAGGGATTCCCAAAAGATACCCAATTTTATTTTACCCTGGTAGAAATTTTCCAGTGCCGGTATTTTTATGATCTTGTATCAAAATTGACATCTTAATATGAAAAAGTCGGGCCGCACCTAACCTTATCTACGTCCGTAAAAAGGAAATATAAATTAGTGCTTTAGGACATGATATGGGTCATACTCCTTTTGGTCACAAAGGAGAATATTATTTATGTAACTTATACTCTCAAAATACTGGAAGATTATTCAATCACAATGTCCACAGTGTAAGAGTATTTAAGACAATTTTAAAAACAAATTTAACTTTACAAACACTCGATGGTATTTTATGCCACAACGGAGAAAAAGCTTTTAAGGAATATCATCCAAGTGGCCTTAAAACTTTTACAGAATATAATGAGATGCTGGAAAAATGTTATAGCGATAAAGTATATATGGGTAAATTACATCCGGCAACACTGGAAGGTTGTGTTGTCAGAATTAGTGATATGCTCTGTCATGTCTGAAGAGCCGATTATATCAACAAAAACAGAGGTTACATATGTGTTTTACGCAAAAGCACAGAATCTTTTTCAGAATAATTGTCATTACTTGCATTAAGAATCTCACCCATGCGGTCGGCACTTTTATCTACATCATAAATAATGGTATTATTAGATTCCATCAGTTAATCCTCCCAAATAAAAGTCATTTATATTACCCAAAGTGGTATCAAACAGAAACATTCTGAAATCCTTGTATTATTACATAATACCTGAATCCAATACACTGACGGCTCCATTTTTTTACGACTTCTTTATTCCCAAAGAAACTGGAATTATTTAGGAGCTTAGAATAGTCGCCAGTGCATTAATCAAACTCCAATATCGTTCTCTTAGTAAGATGTTTCAAAAAACAAGGAGCATTCGTCCCCCGTTTAAGCGATAATCCTTTTCAATGATTCCACATTGGCATTCTCCAAAATCAGCTTTAAGCATTTCTCCACCTCCGCCAGTACCTTCATAATCTTTTGCACCACCATCGGCAGGTTTTCCGTTTCGGCATAGCCGAAAATATACCGGTAAGCGTAAGATTCAAAACCTTCAATTCCATACAAATTGCAGAGTACGCAAGCTACAAACTCGGTAATAATCTCCTGTTCGTCATCTTGTCCCGCTTTCAAGGATAACTTTATCCTCTTTCTCACCGGTTGCTTTATTTTCCCTTTCAAGCTTCCGGGTTGAAGGCCCAAAAATATAAAAGGCCTTGGCACCCTTCCGCACGTTGCGTCCAACCTTTTGCCATTGGTCATATCCCCTGGCATCGCAAGCCCCCGCCGCAAGCATCAACAGCTTATTGCCCAAACTCCATTTGTTGGAAGGTTTTTCAGATTTACCGGCTTCAATGAACGTCCGGGTCACCGCCTCCGGCATTTCCCCGGATTCAAACATTCTCAGCAAACTCCGCCAAGCCTTCTCAATGATTTCGGTTTGATTGGTTCTAGACATCTTCGAACACCCCTTTTTCTTATGGGGGGAACGGGGTTATCCAGATCTGTCAAGGGATTTATCCTCATCGAATAGACTTACCGGACCGGCTTCTTCCTCGAATTTACCGAACCGGGAGGATAAGTATTCTCCCTTGACAGATAAACCCCGTATAATGAAAGAAAAAGGGGAAATAGGCCCGCAACGATTAATTTCTACAAACCGGTGTATTTCCTCGGGACAGCGGACAACGCTGAAAATTCAGTGACCCACATAAGGCATCATGCGTTCCACAATAAGCGCCACTGGAAACTATCTGTAAAGACTCCCGAAATATCTGCCGAATAATTACATGGGAAGAGTGAAGATCAAAGCTATAAGGATTGGCTCATTATTCCAACAAAAAAGAAGGCATTTATTTTGACCAAAACCGATCTCATCGACAAAGTAGCGAAAGAAACCAACTCACCAAAAAAAATTCTGACCAAGCAATTGGCGCCGCCATCCACGCCATCAGCGGAGCTCTGGCCAAAGGCGACAAAGTTACCTTGGTTGATTTCGGCACCTTCGAAGTGAGAAAACGGGCCGCACGGAAGGGTCGCAATCCCCAAACCGGTAAGGAAATCAATATCGCTGCCCGTAAAGTTCCGGTATTTAAAGCCGGGAAGGCTTAAAAGATGCGGTGGAAAAGAAGTAAAAAAAAATAGCCCGCTCCGGGAATTGAAGGGCGTATCACCTTGGGGATAGTCTTGAAACTATTACTTAAGATTGTTTAATGCACTTTCGCAGATACTCATACGGCATTGTATAAGCCGCCGTATATTTTGCACCCAAATTCCGGGACCGAGAAATATTGGTTTGGATCAATCAATACTCCGCCCTCAAGGGCTTATTTCCTTATGTAGCAACTAATAATTTCTCTCCAAAATTGTGTTACATACAATATATACCATATAGCATCATATAAATATGTGCCAGGAATGAATTTCAGTCTGTCAAATAAGCCAATAAAATATTTAATCCTCCCTTTAAACCAGTTCTTCCTTTCCGCTTACCACCTCCAACATCATTAACGCACCAAGCTTAAAACCATATCCAAAAGAAGCGGAAACTTCCATATCCATTGATTCGTAGCACAATTTGAGCAGTATTTCCAACGATTGATAATCTTCTGCCGACAGTTTCCTTTCCCACGTTTTTTGATGTCGGATATTTTTTGATTTAACGGGTGATACTCGGGGTCTTGGGGAACAATCAGTTCAGCGGGAAAAAATACGTCAATCGCCTTTTCCATTGCATTGAAAACATATTTGAATAACTAATGCCGGATCGGAGAAGAAAATAAGGAGAAAAACGGAAACTAAATGCTGCTATAAATTACGCAGTAATCTTCATAAAAGTATTGTTATTTGTCTCCGGCAGAATATAATATTGAAGAATCGCTACTGGATACCCCATCCCAGCAGAAAATAAAAAAATTGCAAACCAAACATTCGTTTTATCTTTTGTTTCAGGCACACATAATAAAATGGTCGCCAGTGAAAAAATCATTATAGTTATAATTGCCAATTCTATCAAAATAATCTTCCTTATTTATTTGTAATCATATCAGGTTGATACTCCTTTCATGTTAATAAATAAAAACCGACTTTTAAACTCTTAAGCCGGTTTGCACATGTTGTATTAGTAATAAGAAAATAAAGAAATCTCTCCAAAATGGTTTAAAGCTGAATGATTTCCCTTTCGACAGGATATAAATACCAGCATCCGGTTGCCTCTCGTTCTGCAAGATTACTGATAAATGCCCGTTTTCATCCATAACAATGAAAAAACTCTTTAGTCGGGAAAGGTTTATATTAAAATTGAATAGTAAAATATACTATTTTATTCTTTCTTAATAATTTTCAAAGCCTGCATGATAAAATTATCTCGCTTATCCATTAAGTCCTTGATGTTTTTCTCCTTCCAGTTGTAAAACCCCTGGCTAGTTTTACATCCTAAGTCGCCCTGATTCACCAAATCTAGCAGGTACCGGGCGGGTTCCATGGCGTTACTGATCCCCGGCAAAACCGTCTTCTGGACAGACAGTGCCAAGTCCAATCCCACTGCGTCAATATGTTCCAAAGGCCCCCAAACCGGCAAGCGGATGCCTATGCCCATTTTAATGGCGGTATCCACATCTTCGGGAGTCGCTAAACCCAATTGGATAATATTAATTGATTCACGGATAATTGCTTGAAGAATTCTATTTGCAAGCTGGCCAGGAAGATCTTTTCTAACGATTACCGGAGCCTTATCCCAGACGAGCAATAGTTCTTTCAACTTTAAAGCCACCTCTTCGGCACTCTTGTCACTCATCACCACTTCAACCAAGGGAACTAAATGAGCCGGGAACCAAAAGTGTGTTGTTGCTGTTCTTTCCGGGTGCTTCGTTAATCTGGCAATGTCTGTGATACGCAAACCCGAAGTATTACTAGTAATAATCACCTCAGGGGGGACGAGCTCATCTATGATCTGAAAAAGTTGCTGTTTCAGTTGCAGATTTTCTGTCACGGCTTCAATAACCCAAAAAGCTTTTGCTAACTCTTTTTTTAGTTCACAACCGGCACCTAACAAATTTTCGGCACGTTCGGCCTGAAGATTTTCAATGATTTGATTTTCAGTCAATTGACAAATATTCTGAATGGCTTTTTCCCGTCCTGCCTCAGCCAAAGATAAGGACTGATCTAACAAGACGGTTCGATGGCCTGCAATAGCACTGCGGGCAGCGATTCCTGAACCCATAAGACCGCTTCCAATAATAACTACCGTATCTCTATTCATTTTCAATTTTCCTCTTTTTCCAGTCAAACTCCTTTTCTAACCAAAAAGGCGATGTTATTTTCATCTTTTTCTCGTTTTAAATCCAAACCGCTGATTTCGGCAATAATAATTTCTGCCACATACAAAACCGTACTTTCATTCTCCAAATGACCAGTATAGGCCTGTTCAACATCAGAAAAAGCCATATGAAAATGCGGTACGCCATCCGCAACAAATCCTTGCAACGACGATAATTCAATCGGTTTTTCAACCGTGATGAACTCGTCATTTGGAATTAAATTGGTAGTGGTTACACGATGAAAAACCGTTTTTTGCAAAGTGCCAATCCCGCTAAGTACGATTCCATTTTTAATTCCTTCCTTTTGCAATTGTTCACATATACTTTCGAGTAACTTTTCACCCCTATGTAAAGTAATAACCAAAACCCTGCTTATCTCATTACCCACAAAACTCTCCATGTTGTTCTCCTCATTTCATTCATTATTAAAACCCCATTAAGTGATAAATATAAATATTAAAGCAAGTCATTCAAAACGCTTCGGAAAACGTTTACCGGATAACTCAATAACTATTAAATTCTTTTGATTTCCTATTTTATGTACTCATTCTTGTTCAATATTCTTTCAAGTCAATTCGCGTACAACAAAACATTTTAATCGTTTTAGCATCATTTTGCATCTATTGGTAAACGTTTTCTTTTTCATTCCCATTAAGGGGGTTGTAGTAAAAAAATACGAAAATTTGTACCACCTTTTATGTCATAAAATAGACGTTCAAACCCTCCGTCTTTTTCTCTTCCGGTCCGAGCATGAATCATTTAATGGTAAAGCAAATTTAGCCTTTAACAGCACCACCAGTTAACCCATAAATTAATTGTTTCTGCAAAAAGAAGAAAAGAACAATAACTGGTATCGAGGCAATAACAGCCCCAGCCATAATGCAGGACCAATCCGTCATAAACTCTCCCATTAAAGAACCTAACGCCACCGGTAAAGTTTTAGAAGCTTCAGAACTGGTTAAAGTTAGTCCAAACATATATTCATTCCATGCGTTCAAAAATGCATATATTCCTGTCGCAACATAACCCGGCTTAGCGATAGGAAAAATAATTCTCCAAAAAATTGAAAAATTTGAACAGCCATCGATAATTGCAGCTTCATCCAGTTCTTGGGGAATTGTATCATAATATGCTTTAAGCATCCATGTGATGAACGGAAGTGTAAAAGTCAAATGAGCCAGAATCAATGCAACTATCGTATCAAACAGCCCAAGTTTCAATAAAAGCTGAAAGAAAGGAATCACCAGTAACGGAGTTGGAAAACTCAGACATATTAAAATAAATATATTAACATGAGACTTAATTTTAAAGTTAAATCTTGATAACCCGTATGCACTCCACCCTCCGATTAAGGTTGAAATAACAACTGAAGAACAGGCAACAATCAAACTATTGATAATATAAACGCTAAAATTTCTCGGGCCAAAAAGCCGTTGATAAGCCCCTAATGTCCAATGAAGGGGAAGGATACGCGGAGGAACAGACATCGCCTCTTCTAAAGGTTTAAACGATGTAAGAATAATCGATAAGAATGGAAATAAAACTAAAATTAGTAGGATGGAAGCGATAATGGTACGAATACTTTTGATCCAAATTTCTTTACTTCGTTGCAATTTCCAGATCCCTCACTTTAAAATCCTTATATGACTTGATAAATGCACTATTGATTATCTCTTTTCAACGAATGTCTTACATAAATAGCGCCTGGTATTAACATAATCCCTAATAAAAAAATCCCTAAAGCGCATGCTAATGAATAATCATTATAAATAAAAGCGTTCTTATAGATAAGTGTCGGCAATACCTCGCTTACATGGCTGGGACCACCCATTGTCATGGTCTGAACCATCGTAAAGTTGTTAAATTGCCAAATTGTATCCGTTAATATCATTACAAGGGATATGCCTTTTAATTGAGGAAACGTTACATACCAAAAAGAATGAAACCAATTTGCGCCATCCACTTTGGCAGCCTCATAGATTGATTTTGGAATAGTCTGCAAACCGGCCAGTAATGTCGCTACGTACAAGGGAAACCCCCTCCAAATGTTAGCGATAATTACCATTAACAAAGCGGTATATGGATTAGCCAGCCATGGAATATAGTTTTCTATCAATCCTAAATGCTGTAAAAAACTATTAAAAATCCCAAACTGTCCGTGAAACATCCACCGCCAAATAATCCCTGGTACAACCGCCGGAAACATCCAAGGAATCAAAAAACCCACCCGGAACAGACTCTTGGCGTATATCTGGTCGTTAGTTAATAATGCTATCATTAATCCCAAAATGTAATGGCCTATAACAGAGGCTATTGCAAAGATGCAGGTGTTGAAAAGGGTCTGCCAAACCAGCGAGTCGGAAAAAATTTCCAGGTAGCTTTCAAAACTATATCCGCCTATTCCATGCAGACTTGTCTTAATTGCCAATATTGTGGGATAAACAATTAGACCCGCTAAGATTAAGACAGATGGTAGAATAAATATGTAAGGAGCCATTTTCGCAGAATGCCATGAAAAGATCGTTTGATTTTTTTCCATTCCTACCACCTTTATTATCATATTGTCCCGGGCCAGGTTTTTGAGTCAGACCCGGGACTTTTAATTAACGAACAGGATAAACTAAATTACCCTTGTCTCCGAGAATATCTTTTATTTTTTTAGCTGCTTGATCCACCGCTTCTTTTGGCGAAAGTCTCCCCATCAGCATACTTTCCCAGGCCGGACCCCATGCCTGATCTCTGCATTTATACCATTCCGGCAACAACAACTCTTTTTCTGAAAAATAGGCATGCTTTTGTTGCTCGACAAAGACCTCGAAATACGGGTTATTAACTATTCTCGGATCTTTGGCAGCTGTCTGAGTGAGAATGCCATATCCGTTCGCACTCATCTCAGTCGCAATCTTGACAGTTAGATATTTCAAAAAAGTATATGCTTCGACCGGATGTTTACTATTCTTACTGATTGCCGTAACCAAAGGCGCTGTTCTTAATTTAGGTATGCTGCCATCAGGAGTTGGATGCATCGACACCATGTACTCAACATTAGGATTTGCCGCTTTAATAGTACCAATTCCCCAAGGGCCGGTTGTCATCATAGCAATTTTTCCTTGAGCGAATAAGCTAACCAAATCCGCATAACTTAACTCGACTGTATTGGGTGGTACAACTTTTTGATCGACAAATTTCTTCAAATATTGCCAAGCTTTAAGCGAGGCTGGGCTGTTGACCAAGATGTCCCATTTACCAGTCTTACGATTTAACCGAATAATGTCCCCGTTCGGCCCGGCATTGCTCATATAATGCATGATTCGTAAAGCATGAGATGTCTTTCCGTATAAGCCCATTCCATACTGACCTTTTTCAGGTTTGGTTAATATAGCTGCATATTGTATAAGCTGATCCCAAGTTTTCGGAGGTTTGTTGGGATCAAGTCCTGCTTCCTGAAAAAGTTTAGGATTATAAAACAGAGCATCTGTTCCACCATATAATGGTAATCCATAAATTTTCCCATTCAATCCTGTAGCTGGTACAAGGTCGAAAAACTCATCATTTAGTTTGTCCCTTTTAACCCACTTTGTAATATCTAAGAGGCGTCCATCTGAGGCAAAAGGTTCGATCCCTATTCCTTGCAATCCGATAACATCCGGTAACACCTTGGCTGCCCCATAAGTAACAATTTTTTGACTAATTTGATCATTAGGAGTAGCTTCAATTTCAATATGGATATTAGGGTATTGCTTCTCGAAGTTTTTAATTCCTTCCAAGATCACCGTCCGTGCTGGTTCTTCTAGAACACTGTGAGTCAAATATTTGATAGTGACTTTATTATCTGCAAAGACATTAATTGTGATCATCAATACCATTATAAAACTTACCCAAAATAAATTAAAAAACCTTCTCTTTGTCAACAACGTTAGATTCCCCCCTCTTTAATTTTAAAAATGATAAATCTCATAAAGCTGCAGGCATCTCCTCCTTCATAGATGTGGTTTAGATTACGGAATAAAGGATTACCAATCTTGCACCGTTCCATCTCTACGCCGTGATACCGGTAAGTAGCTTCGTTGATAGGGGTATTTTGCAGCCGCCGTCTCATTTACCTCACATCCTATACCAGGACGGTCAGCAACTGTTAGATAACCATCTTTAAAGATCGGTGCAGCTGAAAAGACCTCTTGAACTTGTGGCGCAAATTGACAAGTTTCCTGAATTCCAAAATTAGTAATAGCCAAATCAAGATGGACACTAGCTAAATGGGCAATTGGAGAAATATCTGCCGGTCCATGCCAAGCAGTTTTAATATGATAAACCTCCGCCCAATTAGCAATTTTCTTAGCTTCGGTAATACCGCCGATATGACTAATATCGCATCGAATAAAATCGATAAGTTGTTCTTGAAACAAGACAGTACAATCCCATTTACTATTAAACAGCTCACCCATGGCAATAGGAATCGCGGCCCCTTGGCGTAAAACTCGGAAACTCTCTTTATGTTCGGGTCGCAAAGGATCCTCTAAGTAAAATAAGTGATATGGTTCTAATTCTTTTGCCAATATCTTGGCTTCAACCGGAGTTAAGCGTTCATGAACATCATGAAGAAATTCAACATCGAATCCAAGTTCCAAGCGAAGATACTCCAGTAATTTGGGGATAGTCTGGAGATAAGGACGCGGCTCCCATTCTTCTATAAATGGAAGGTCATCCCGCTCACTATGTTTAACACCATAAGTTCCCTTACACCCCGGAATCCCCACTTGAACGCGGAGAGCTTTAAAACCTTTTTCCAGAGAAACTAATGCATTATCCTTGACTTCTTTAGAATCTCTGCCAGAAACATGGGTATAACATAACACCTTTTCTCTGCTTTTTCCACCAAGCAGTGAATACAAAGGCAAACCCGCCCTTTTCCCTTTGATGTCCCATAAGGCCATATCAATCCCGGCCAATGCAGTCATTAACACCGGGCCACTCCTCCAATATGTCCCGCGGAAAATGGATTGCCAAGCATCCTCAATCCGGTCAGGATCTTTATCGATCAACAGAGGGGCAAGATGTTTCTCCAAAATTTCTGCCACTGCGAGTTCACGACCGTTCAAAGTTGCGTCGCCATATCCCTCAATTCCTTGATCGGTACTAATTTTCACAATAACGTAATTTCTTCCCGGGCATGTTACAATCGTTTTAATGTTCGTAATCCTCAAGACTTTGTCTCCTTTGTTTTTATTTTTTAAACAAGCTACATTCGTTTAAAATATACAATCAAAAAAAAGATTTAACCTTTCTCTTCTAACCCCCATTTCATCAAAAACCAAATTTTATCGATGACGGATTAGTACCACTGTTCCGTTCATCCTCCTAAGCAAAACCCAACAATAGAAACACTTTATTACAAAACACCAGAGCATATTTAAATATTAATTATAGTCTTACACTTACACTATCTATTTTCATTTTGACTCATGTGGAATATCCATTCGTCTGAAAACGTTTACTTTGTAATCAAAAAAAATATTTTTTCGCTTTTATCAATACTACACTTCTTTTTCACCAACAATTCGATAAGCTTTTTTGACAATTCATCAACATATGCTGGTATAATACGAACACTTTCCATGCCTAATTTTAATTCCCCAATCCAATTTCTCAAACGTCCATTTATCATATATTCGCTCTCAAAAGAAAACGTATACTATCTAATTTAATTAAACGCTTATTTTTACAATTTGTCAACATGTTTTTAATATAAACGGATAATTTCCATGCCTAATTTTAATTCACTAATCTAATACCTTATACACCTATTTGTCTTATACCCGTTCCAAAAGAAAACGTATACTATTATTCTTGTTAAAACTCTGTTCTATCAGGTCATCAATCTATTTTCAAAGCTAAAACTGGCCAATTGCTTTGACGCCATTACCAACCACTAGCTGCGATTCATAAATAATCTCACGGTTGCCAAGTTCCTTGTCTTTAATCCTATCCAGAAGTAACCTGGCGGCTTTAGTTCCAATTACCCATGGATTTTGAGTCATAATTGTGGGCTGGACATATAATAAATCCGTGTCTCCAATGCTCACATAAGAGGCCACCGAAATCTCCTCCGGAATTTTAAGCCCTTTTGTCTTAAAAAACTTGAGCGCTCCTAAGGTCATTGTATTATTCATAATTACGATGGCTGTGGGGCGGTCGATCATTCCCATCATTTGGGCTGCCCCTTGATATCCGGCTTGAAATGAAAAATCGCCATCATACCGATATGGATAATCATCGTTAACTTCGATACCGGCTTCACGCATCGCTCGTTTAAAACCTTCAAATCGTTCACTTCCGGTACTAATAATCAAACCGCCGTTAAGCACAAAAATCTTACGATGCCCTAAAGATAATAAATGTTTGGTCAGGTCATACGCCCCTTGAATGCAATTGTCGTCGACAAAATCACCGTGAAAGTTGTTCTTCAATATCCGACGATGCACACAAACGATAGGCAGTTTTTCGCTGAGCGATGCAATTAATTCATCATTTTCCCCAGTAGTATTGATAATTAAACCATCGATTTTACGACTCATTAGTAGTTTAAGATAACTGAATTCTCGTTCTTTCTTATTTTCCGTGCTGCATACAATCATACTGTAATTTTCCTTACTAATCACATCTTCAACTGCTTTGGCCATAGTTGTCAAATGCGTATTTGAGATATCTGAAACCAGAAAGCCAATAGTGTATGTGGAATCTTTTTTCAAACTACGGGCGATCGAGTTCGGATAGTAATTCAACTCTTTGATGACTTGCAATACCTTTGTTTCCGCTTCCGGACTGACGGTGTAATTTTTATTAATTACCCGTGATACGGTAGCGATCGAAACCCCGGCACGCTTAGCAATATCTTTAATAGTAATCATAATCGGCTCCTAATAAATGTATTTCTCTTCTCCTAGAGTAAACGATTTCTAGCGCATAAGTCAATATAAAAAAATTAAAAACTAATACTATTATTAATAATAATTATTTGATTAGCTGCCAGTAAAAGCTATGCAAAAGCACAATTTCACTATGATGCCGAACAAGATGCATATGTGTGTCCACAAGGCCATTCCCTCTATGGAGAAATACGCAGGCCATCTTCAAAAACACTGGGGATACGTTATTGTAATCCACCTGCCTGCAAAAATTGCCTTGTAAAATCCCGATGTACGACTGACCGTTATCGCTGCATATTCGACCGTGCATTTTTACGTCATGCCGATGAAATAGATAGGAATACCAAGGCAAATATGCCGCTCTATAAAAAGCGGCAGGAATTGGTGAAGCATCCATTTGGCACTGTGAAGAGTGGATTCGGATTCGCACAATTTCTAACTAGAGGAACAGAAAATGTGCAAACGGAATCCTTATTGCATTTTCTCACATACAATCTCAAAAGAATAATCAATGTATTGGAAACAAAGCAACTGGTGGAGGCATTACAAAGGTAATAGGACCTTCTATTTTTTGGAAATAGATCTCCATACGATTTTTGCCGCTATTTCTCTATTATTTTTACAGGCTGATATGGTATTTGCTCTTCTGACGCCTATCGAAAAATTAGTTTAAAACCATCATTTTGAGCTTCCCTCACCAAAGTAGACACTAAATTAAGCAGATATCCTTTGAATTTCGAAATATTCGGGGTTAGTACCACTAATTGAAGAAAGACGAGTTTTCGATTGTTGTAATCAATTTCGATATATCCAAAGATCTCACGTTTAACTAGGATTCTGGCAAGATAAACCTTATCTTGAATATACTCGGTTTTTTAGGTACTTGGGTACTATAGGAGTGTTACCCCAACAATATCCCTTAGAACCCGCAAGTTCCAGAATATAAGCAGGTTTTAGGTAAAACGCATCGGGCATTTCATTGGCAGATTGCCGGATCTTAAATGTATTCATCATTTGATCGGCAGAGTTCGCTTGTTGAAAATCAACTCGGACATTCGGAAGCATCTTCTTAAACGCGGGCTTAATACGGGTAAAATCACTAGCAAGTTCTGCCACAGTTGGTTATTCATGCCATTACATTAGCATTTTTGGAACCCCTATCAAGTCGGTGGTTTTCATTGTACAAGAATAGAGACCCGGCTTTTCAGTCAGGTCTCAGTTATTATTTACCTCTTTAGGGACAAAGAAACTGACTGATTGTATGTTTTCACGGTAGCCCCGTTTATTAACCCATCAAATAGGGTTTCACACACACCGGAGTGGGTACCTTTACCTCGGAGATCTTTTTCAGTTTTCCAGTACGATTCTCAATCTTAAACACCACCACATTATCTGTATCCTGATTGGCCACCAATAAAAATTCCCCGGTCGGATCGATGGCGAAATTACGCGGTATTTCCCCGTTCGATGATTCCATTCCCACACCTGAAAGCAATCCGTTATTCTGGTCGATTTTATAGATCACAATACTGTTATGTCCTCGGTTGGATCCATAAATATATTCGCCGCTGGGATGAATTTGAATATCAGCGCCGGAATTTTCACCTTCATAATTCACCAGAATCATCGGTACGGATTGCATTATTGTGAAGCAACCCCTCAGGTGATCAAAACATAACACCGCGATCGTGGAGTTCAGTTCATTCACTAGGTAACAATAGAGCCCATTCGGATGGAAGACGCAATGCCGAGGGCCGGAACCAGGCTCCGTATTGAACGACTCCACTGGCGACGGCTCCAGTTTACCGTAAAAGAAATCCGTTTTATAGATCATCAACTTATCCAGACCCAAATCGGGTACAAAGGCATATTGGTTCAGCCGGTCGAACACGAGGGAATGAGCATGGGGACCGACTTGCCTGGTTTTATTAACGCTGGATCCCACATGTTGAATAAATTGACTGGATGGCCCCAGTGCGCCATTTTTCAAAATTGGAAATATACAAATGCTTCCGCTCATGAAATTCGTCACAAAAACATGACTCTCCTGATCATTCACTGCGACGTGACAGGGATCGGTTCCCTCGGTAGGTAATTGATTAATAAAGTTCAACCGGCCCGTTCCGCTTTCAACTGTGAAAGCACTCACGGCGCCGGAGGCTTTTCCGTTAAACTCTTTCAACTCATTCACTGCATATAAGTATTTACCGGAAGGCGCTAGTGTTAAATATGATGGATTGACCACTCCAAGAGTTTTCGATACAAATATCAACCGCCCGTCTGATAGATCCAGCTTATATAAATAGATTCCTTCGCCCTTGCCCTGAAGAATTTGTCCGGTCCCGAATTTTATAGCTTCAGTATAGGTCCCCACATATACATAAATATCTTTTTTCATGGCAGTCACTACTTTCTGATTTTTTTTAGGGCATGAATAATAAATTCATTGCGCCCCCGAGCCAATTGATCCATATCCTTTTGCGACCAGTTATAAATCCCTTTTCCAGTCTTATATCCTAAATCACCGTTATTGACCAATTCCGTCAGATACCGATTCGTTTCAGTAGCACTGCTAATCTCCGGCAATACACTATCCTGAACTGCTACAGCCAAATCCAACCCAACCGCGTCAATATGCTCCAAAGGCCCCCAAGCCGGAAACCTGATTCCCATTCCCATCTTAACTGCAGTATCGACATCCTCAGGTGAAGCTAATCCAGTTGCCACGATATTGACAGCCTCCCTAATCACCGCCTGAAGAATCCGGTTGGCCAGTTGACCCGGTAAGTCTTTTCTGACTAACACCGGAGCTTTGCCCCACTTTGCCAGAGTTTCCTTCACCGTGACCGCCACAGCCTCGTCAGTTTGTTCACCTACGACCACCTCAACCAGGGGCACCAGATGGGCGGGAAACCAAAAATGAGTTGTAACGGTTCGGCCCGGATGTTTGACCCTAGCGGCAATATCGGTGATCCTTAGTCCGGAGGTATTTGAGAGAATAGGAACCTCCACTGGTAATTGCCAATCCATCTTTTCGAAGAGTTCTTGTTTGGCTTGTAAATTTTCATAGATTGCCTCAACCACCATTTTGGCTTGCTGAAGCGACTCTTCTAAATTTCCGGATGGTATTAATAAATCTTTTCCATGACCAGCCGCTGCTTGATCGGCGAGATTGTTTGCCACCAGTTCGTCAATATTGTTAATGGCGTTTTTGATTCCTGTTTCGGCTTTGGAGATAATAGTATCCACCAGAATCGTTTTGTTCCCGGCCAACGCACTTATGGCAGCGATACCGCTTCCCATGAGGCCGCTGCCGACTATCACCACGCAATCTCTACTCATATTTGCTCACCGCCATTTGGATAAATAACCACCTTCATCGCCCCGTCTTTTCGTTTAATAAAGGTATCAAACGCCTCGGCTACATTTTCCAAATCAAAAGTGTGCGTCACCAAATCCTTGACGTAAATATTACCGCTGGAAATAAGCTTCATGATTTTCCAGCCCACATTGGGGTTGGCGCGGGAACCGTGAATGGTAATTTCATTATGCGTGGTATATTTAAAAGGAATTTCTTCCATAACACCATCTTTAGCTACCCCGAGTAAAACGACATGCCCGCCTTTATTCACCATCCGAATACTTTGGTTTAAAGTACCGACAGCACCGGAACATTCAATACAAGTATCAACCCCAAATCCTTCGGTCAACTCCCGTACTTTTTCAATCGGATCGCATTTAGTGAAGTCAACTGTGGCATCACAACCAAGTTTACCGGCAGATTCCAATCGCGAACCCCGTCCAACTACGATTACTTTAGCGGCTCCTAATGCTTTGGCAATTTTCATAGCCATCATCCCAATCGGCCCCGGTCCAATAATTGCTACGGTGCTGCCGGCAACAATCCCCGCCAGTTCCAATCCATGCAACGCTACTCCTGCTGTGTCGGCCATCGCAGCTTCAGCATATGTAACATTATCCGGCATGGGAGTAATGCTCTTGATATGATAAGTGCAATACTGGGCATAAGCACCGTTGGTGATAAAACCATAATGACGGTGTCCACTTTCCGGTTTGCCATAATTTAAACATAAGGTATAACGGCCATTTAAACAATTCAGGCAATGACCGCATCCTTTATGAGCTTCACCAGCCACCCGGTCTCCAACCTTAAATGAAATTACTCCCTCACCCACAGCCACCACTCTTCCGGCCCACTCATGACCTGGAATAAATGGATAAAACGGGGGCCAAGTACCGGCTAAATCACCTTTTATAATTTCTGGATCACTTCCACAGATAGCTACTCCGCCGATTCGGCAGAGGATTTCCTCGGGACCGGGTTTAGGAACTGGTACCGTTTGGACCTCAAATTCTCCGGGTTTGGTAAGCACCATTGCTCTCATCGTCTCAGGAATATCATATTTCACGCTAAAACCCCCTATAGATATCAAAATTTATACTGGTATATCAATCTTTAATACCGGACATGGTCATGCTCTTAACAAAAGCATTCTGCATAAAGAAGAAAATAATCACCATCGGTAAGACGGCAATTGTGGCAATAGCCATTAGCTCATGATACATGGTAACGTAAGCATTCTCAAACATGGTCATGCCCAAAGGTACCGTTTTTAAGGTATCTTGAGTAATAATCAGTAATGGCCAAATATATGCATCCCAAATTTCCCTAAAAGTAAAGATCCCTAAAGCCGCAAGTGCCGGTTTGGAAAGGGGCATAATGATCTGGAAAAAAATCCGAAGTTCTGAAGCACCGTCAATTCTTGATGATTCCAGTAAAGAATCAGGTATTTCCAACATGAATTGGCGCATTAAAAATATGCCGAATGCATCAACCGCCATCGGAATAATTTGTCCCTGCAACGAGTTTAACATATTCAATTGTTTAGTAATCAAGAACAAAGGCACCATTAAGACTTCCAACGGGAGCATCATGGTAGCTAAAATAATAATAAATATCGCTTTGCGTCCCCGGTATTTAAATTTAGCCAGGCTATAACCGGCAAAAGCACAGATTAACAAGTTTAATACCGTGACACTGACTGAAACGACAATACTATTTTTAAAGTAGGAAAGAAAATCATACCGAGAAAAGGCTGTAACATAGTTTCCCCATTGAAAAACTTTCGGTACCCATTCGATTGGAATAGCAAAAACTTCATTCACATTTTTCAGTGATGTCGATATCATCCAAAAGAACGGTATCACTATCATTGACGCTCCTGCAATCGCGATCGTATAATAAATTCCATTTAGGGCTTTCATTCGTTGCGTGTTCATCGAATTCTCCTTTCATTCGGCTTTAAAAATCTTGAATTGTAAGAGCGTTAACAGCATAATTGCCCCAAACATCAGTATTGACATAGCTGAAGCATAACCAATTTTGAAAAACTGAAAACCGGTTTGATAAATCAATAGTGGCAATACCCTAGTTGCGCCCCCAGGACCGCCGCCGGTCATGACCATCGGATTTAAAAAGACTTTTAAGCCAACAATCAATGACATAATAATTACTAAAACGGTAGTATTTTTTAACAATGGCAATGTAACCTGACGAAAAGCCTTCCAACCCGTAGCGCCATCAATCCGGGCCGCTTCATAATATTGTTCGGGAATGGCCTCCAAGCCGGCCAAAAAGATAATCATGAAATATGGAGTACCCCGCCAGATACCGGGGATTAGCAAAGCAGGCATCGCCAGTTGCGGATCGGTTAACCAATTAAGTTGTCCAACCCCAAAGCTATGTAATAATGTATTAATAAGTCCCAATGGATGGTACATAAATTTCCAAACTAACGCAACTGGAATCTGCGACATAATTACCGGTATAAAATATAATAAACGAATAATATTCTTCCCGCGACCCAGCTTAGAGATTAGTAACGCTAAGGCGAGACTGAAGAGCCAAATTGGAATGCAGGTCCCAGCCACATAGTAAACCGAAGCTCCAATCGACTGCCAAAATAGGCTATCACTAGCAAGCGCAAGGTAATTTCCAAAGCCAATGAAAATATCTCGACTAATCAGATCCGACTTAAAAAAACTGATATAAAAAGCCTTAAGCATTGGATAAAATTTAAAAATAACAAAATAGAAGATAGCCGGTAGGATAAAAGCAATTCCCCACAAGTTGATCCCAAATTGAAATGACCCTTTGGGCCTGGCGATACTATTGTTCATTACAATCCCTCCCCAATACCTTAGATAAGGATCCGGACCTAGCCCGAATCCTTATCTTCCACATGCTTATTAATTTCCGGACAAAATTTTATTAATCTCCTTAGCTGCAATATCCAACGATTGTTTCGGATCCATCTTGGCAAACATACACCGTTGGATAGCACGGTCAACCGATGCACTAATTTCGTCATAATATTCTGAACGCGGTAAAAAATTCGCCTGGGATAAATCGCTCATCCAAACATCCAGAAACGGGAAACTCTGAGCTTCTTTCGACTTGTACCAGTCCAATTTCGGTTGTGGGAAACCCAATTTCAACAACCAGTCGGTGGGACGGGAGGATGCCATGGCAATCCAGTCCCAAGCGGCTTTTTTTACTTTGGAATCCTTGATGCCGGAGCTAACACTCCATGAGAAACCATATTGCATGGTGGCCGGCTTTGCAGGGTTGGCTTGAGGATAAGGCACAACAATAGTATTCTGATAGACCTCAGGATTCACTTTCACCTGATCCAGTGCCCACGGACCGGTAGTCCACATGGCCACCTTGCCTTCAGTGAAGTCCTCATTGGGAACTGCGGCTGTGGCTGTTGTAATGTTTGCGTCCCCCACTTTATGTTTATAGAGTAAATCTTGCCACATCGTTAGGGCAGCTACCCCAGCTTTGCTGTTTAAAGCGGCTTTCTTGCCATCGGAAGTTAATACTGAACCACCATATTGCCGGATTAAAGGATCAAACGTAAACATTGCCCAATACGGACCATTATACGGCAGGTCAAATCCTTCCTGAATCATCCGGCCATCCTTATTGTACTTAACTAATTTTTGAGCGACGCGCACCATTTCCGCCCAGGTCTTCGGGTAATCTTTTTGGGGATCCAAACCCGCTTCTTTAAAAAGTTTAGTATTAATTAACAAACTAAACGAATTTTGTTGAATGGGAATCCCATATAACTGATTCTTAAATTTCATACCGGAAAGACTACCTTTAAGATAGGTCTTTTCCAATGCAGCCGTAGTTTTGTACCCAAATGCGTTAGGATCGACCGGCGCCAGTAATTTCTTGGCAATGAAACCGGGATAATAATAGTCACCCAAATCGAAACAATCGGGGCTGGTTCCGGTGGCGTTAGCTACCATTAGCTTTTCTACATAATCCTTGCCCGGGAAATACGAAAATTCGATATTAACATTAGGATGTGTCTTTTTAAACTCCGGCATTAATACATTTTGAATGTACTGGACTTCCGGGGGATGCTGGTGAATCCAAAATCGTAAAGTAATAGATGATTCAGCCTTAATGATACTTGAGAAGGCAAAGACAAAAATCAACATGACAGATAATAAAAGATGTGTTTTTTTCATTTGTTTCCCTCCTTTTTTAATCACTAACATCAAGTTTAACTTTGTGGTATCACCTTCTTTCAGCCCCGGGATTTTAGAAGCGCTTTCAGTTGATCATGGAATAACCACGCAACGGCCGATAATTCTGCCATTGCCAAGATCAGCCAATGCCTCGTTAATCTCGTTCAGGGGATAACGATTACTGATATATGGTTTAATCCGACCGTCCGCTGACCAGCGGATCATATCGGCTAAATCCTGCCTAAGGCTAGCGCGACAACCAATGATTTCAATTTCATCCATGAAAAGTTTAAATAGATCTGCGGTAAATTCATTCGCTAAATAGCCAACGATAATAATCTTGCCGCAACGGCGAGTCAACTGCACCGATTGGGCTACCGTGCTGCTTAAACCAACATTATCAATAACGACATCAGCGCCGATACCAGTGATTGCATTGACCGTAGCAATTAAGTCTTGGCGTTTGGTATTAATCAAATAATCAGCGCCTAACTGGGCAGCATAATCCAAACGTTGATCATCCCGGCTGGTGGCAATGACTATGGCGCCCATCATTTTTAAAATCTGTATGGCCTGCATTCCCAGGCCACCAGTAGCACCAATGACCACCACATAATCGCCTGCTATAACTTGGGCTTTATTACGAATGGCATGCAGAATACAGGCTCCCGCATCCGGTAAGATGCAGGCTTCCTCAAAGCTTAAACTATCTGGAATTTTAAACAAATTTTCTTGAGGTACTACCACATACTCACTAAAAAATCCGTTCCGTTCAAACCCAATTCGGGTAACATTAAGGCACATATTCTCATGTCCTGTATAACAAAACCGACATTGATTGCAAGTAACGTAAATACTGGAAGTGACTCGCTCACCAATTTTCCAGCCATGGACTCCTTCTCCCAAAGCTTCAATAACACCGGCCCCTTCATGGCCAGGGATATGCGGCAATTGCACTGTTGGGATCCGGCCTTCTAATATGTGTTGATCGGTGGTGCACAACCCAGCAGACTTCACCTTGATTAAAACTTCGCCATAGCCCGGCTGTGGTTTGGGAACCTCAATACTGGCAATCGGCTTGTTAAATTCCTTAATCACTGCTGCCTTCATTTGATTCACTTCTTTCCATATGATTTTAACCGTCCTACTCCATTTCTTTTAACTGGGTTTAAAGATAAATAATAATAAGATAATTGAAGCTAATGAGCCGATGATTCCGAATAGTAATTTTGTTCGTTGCTGGTATGGTTCAATTTCATGAAAGATTTTCAATCCGATCAGCACTGAAAAAACTGTTCCAAACGGTGTTACCGCCCAAGAAATTCCCACTCCCGCCAACTGGATCCCCGCAGTCATACAATACGTACCCATCAGCCATAAAAAGCCACTAACCACCGCACAACAATGTTCAATAGCCGACATTCGGAACCAATCTATAACTCCCTTTCTCCCTTTAGTAAAATATAGTAAGACACTAGCCCCCAAAAAGCCTCCCCAAGCGGTAGCTAAGGGAATGTGATCTACCACCATGATTCGGGAAGCCACCAGTTTAACTTCTGTTGCATAAATGGCAAAAAACACTGCTGCCACCAAGCTGTATAAAATTCCTCGCCATTTATTGGCGGAAGCCAATTGACCCGTCGGTAAAGTGTGGGCCAAAACAACCCCAGCTCCCATCATAATGAGACATCCAACTAACACAAGTTCAAACATGAACCGACTCATCTGTCGAAATTCACCAAATCCAATGATCCCAATCAGCAATCCGATAACAGCCGTATAATTCTTTAGTGCGGTTGCGCGCGACAATCCAATTAACCCTACACCCTGTATATATGTAAAACAAGCAATTGCCCAAGTAATCCCCAATATTATCCCAGCCAATAATGTGGTTAAATTAACGGGTAAACCCAAATGTTGGCCAAAGAGCAGACTAAAGTATTCAATCACTATACCAGCGAATGTAGCACCAGCAGTTAACGAAGTGTAGTAATACTGAACATCACAGGCGCAATAATGCCTTGGAACCATAAACGATACATGAAAAATGGTTCCGATTAATGACAAGATAATCCCTGTCGCCATGTTTTTCTCCTGTAATACTAATACTACCCTAGAATGATGGTGGTGTAATCGCCCAAATTAATTCTACTTCATCATCGGTTTCATTCACCCATCCATGGGGAATTTCACTTGAATAATAAGCGGTATCGCCTGCTTCAAGTTCAAATTCTTCATTTCCAACTGTCAAACGGATCCGGCCTTTAACAACATAGCCCCATTCCTCGCCTTCATGGGCCATGAATTCAGATCTCCCCTCCGGCGGCGCAATCACCCGAATGATCTCCATTTGCCGCTTTAAATCGGGCGTGAGCAATTCGAATTTTAAAATCGAATCCGGAAGCTTAAAATTTTTACGCTTGTTTTTCCTTACCACAACATCCGAAAGATTCTTCGTTGAATTCTCGAACAAAGATACCAAAGGAATATTCAATTCTTGCACGATACTTCGAATCGAAGCAAGGGAGGGATTACTCTTACCTCTTTCAACCTGAGAAAGGAAACTTTTCGTCAAACCAGTTCTTACGGCCAATTCATCAAGGGTTAGCTTTTTATGTTCCCGTGCTATCCGGATCCGTTGACCAATCTGGTTTATCTTAATATCGTCTATTATTTTCTTCTGTTTGTCGTCGACTAGGTTACCCATTTTTTACCTCAAATGTTTTGTACAGTATAGATGAATTTAATTTAGAAAGACAAACCTTAGATTTTTTTACCATCAATATTCTTGAACCGTTTTGAATGGCATCTTAAAAGCTGATTTATCAGATCTTAAATTTAAACTTTAGTTTGTTATCTAGTTAAGTAATACTACACAAATTTCACTAATCCTTCTTTTTTAAAAATAAAATTGTCAATTATGAGTAATCCTGAAAACATGATTCTATTATAACAATTGACTTGTTCAAGCTCTATGGAATTAGACTCGGTATAACTATACCTGAATCTATTAACAACGATTTTATTTTCAATATATCCCAACGATATAACCCTTCTTCCATGTTGAATATCTACCAAACCTTCACCTTAATTACCGGTAAAAAAGAATATTATCCGGAAACTTTCCACGGAACTGCGTCTAAATTCTTACCACATATAACAAATCGGGAAGCCACGGCTTTTAAGCTTCGGCAATTAACTATCAAAAGAGCTGATGGTAAAGAAGGTACACTAAAGAGAACTGAGGGGTTTAAGATGGGAAGATATAAACACAAAGACCTGTCTGCTTTCGGTAATTCAGCAAGCCCAAGGAAATAAAATCAAAAAGAAGCTTAAAACAAAAGCTTCTAAACCATCCGTAAGTTTTGATGATTGGTTTATCCTTATGTTTAAGCAGCAAAGGAATTTGCAAATGGAAGATATGGCGAAATGTGCGGCCATTCATATTCGATACAAAGACAATCATTTGGTTTTTGCTAGTTTAAATGGCAATCCAATTGATCGGAAAGTCATAACCAGGTATATTACTTATATATGTAATGATGCGGATATACCGGAGAATAATCCTCATGGGTTTAGGCATACGTGCGCCACTCTGCTAATTTCTGAGGGGGTTCCAATTAAGGTGGTTCAAGAGCGTTTAAGACAAGCTGATTTTAGGACAACTGCGAATATTTATACCCATGTGTTACCTAAAATGCAAGCAGAAGCCAATGAAAAAATGAGTAAAATTTTAAAGTTTAAAAGGCCTGATATTCAGCAAAAAGTTTCTCAAGAATGATAATTATTATTCATATTTCCGCATAAAATTTAAAATTAATTCCCAATCAATCCCAAACAGTGATCTTTTAAGCTTCCTGCTGACGCGCTTTTCAAAATTAGAACGTCAAATAGAAAATCGACGCTCATAAAACTGCGTCGATTCAATATTTTTAGGTGGTGCGCCCGATAGGAGTCGAACCTACGCACCTGGCTCCGGAGGCCAGTGCTCTATCCACTGAGCTACGGGCGCATGAAAAACTTTTTTGCTTCGCCCGTAGTTCAAGCTACAAGGCGCATAAGGACTTTTCTAATCCTTATATCCCGATTGAAACCAAATGTTTCAACAAGCTTCTCAACCGGCATTTATATATTTTATACTATATTATGCTTTTTGGCAAGAGTATTCATACGCCTAAAATGGAATTTTTCGTCACTCACTCCAAGCTGGATAATTCTTATCGCCAGGATCCTTAGTCACCATTACCCAAGGAGCTTTTTCTTTCAGAGTAATCCCATCAGCGACTTTAATGCAATAAATATCTTTCCGAGACGAATAAAGGATTGTACCGACAAAGAACATTAAGTTTCCATCCCTTGACCAACATGGATGTTCATGAGCATCTTTATTCCTGTAACGATAAGTAATCTGCTCAATATTGCCATCTTTACTATCTGCAGAATATTTAGGGTCTGCAATTTCTATCGTATAGATATTTTTATTGCCGCTGGTAGTCCAGGCATCAAAGGCGATCTTTTTCCCATCCGGGCTCCAGCAAGGGTTGTTTAGTCTTAAACCCTTTTGTAAATATAAATTATACTCCTTGGATTTCGTGATGTTGGATCCGGAAGTACTGTAAACCAAAAGACTCTTATAATCACCGCTGGCAAAAGCAACCCTATCACCCTTGGGACTGATTACAGGGCTATACCCGGTTACTCCCGCATCCGTACATAGACCATTTGTTATATCATAGTTATAAACAATCCTGCTTATTGCCAGGGATTTAAATACCAACTTGGTGCCTGTTTCATCAACCGATGGATGTTCGTCATTTCCATTTACGGTACAGCAAGACAAAGGAGTCAGAACATTATTGACATTTTCATAAGAACTCAAATATAAGTCATACTTTTGACCGCTCCGGTCAGATTGAAAAATTAAATTTCGATTCGGTAATTTAACCGGATTGATTTCATTCGACGGCAAGGATGAAAGCCGGTTTACGGAGCGGTCTTCCAAGTTCAGCTCCCAAATATCCCAGTTAGATTCTCTATAATTGCAATAAAGTATTCTCCCATCCATTGGAACCGGAACTATCGGGAAAATCAATGAATTTTGCTTTTCAATATGATGGACCGCATGAATCGTTCGACTATACCAGTCTCTTTCCAAAATCAACTGATAATCTCCGGGAGGTAAAGAGGCAATCGAAAATTTACCGTCTTCATCGGAATTGATTGTGAGTTCACCAATTTTCATTAACACGCCGGGAACCGGCTCCCGGGTATAAGCGTCAACAACCTTACCGCTAAAGTCTCCGGTTTGAGGCTTGGGTCTGGATAAACATCCCGAAAGCGGAAGCAATAGTAATAGGATTAAAATAAATTGAATTTTTTTCCTTATGATCATAAAAATGGTATTCGATAATTATTTCTAATTTCCTTCTCTATTTTCAGATTATTTAAAATTTTCTTACGATCACTCCATATTCCTTTGGGCCAAATCATAAATTAAAGGAACTTTAAAATAATCACCATGGTAACAACGGTAACAGAGGAGAAATAGAAACAAAAACCAGACAATAGCTAATGAATTGAATACGAGAACCCCGAAAATAGGAATAATTCGCAGTAAAGGACCACCCAGCAACCAAAGTACCGATCCTAAAATCCCCAAGTACAAGGCCTGATAACCATGAAAACGTAAGAATTTATCCCTTTTGAAAGTCGTTAGTACAATGATTAAACTCAACGGCCAAATAAGATACGAAATACTCCCCAAAAGCCGGTATTCTGTACTAAGGGTTTCCATACGAAGACCTCCATTAATACCTTATTGAAATTTAAGCAAAAGATTCAGGCTTCAAAAATTTTCGGAATCGATGTTTCCTTGGTCGATATACAATATGATGGAGGTCTTTAAAATATAATCAGGTCGTTTTTTGAAGATACCCTTATTAAGGTTCTTGGAATCAATAAAAAATAGCAAGGTTAAAAATCCCCATTCACACGCATTTTAAAATGGTGGTAATTAATGTTCCCACTTATAAATAAATCCGCTACTGGGCGGCATGTGGAACCCCTCCAGAAAACCGTTGGTATCAATCGTTGAAGATTCCTCACGGGAATTATCTCCATACGGTGGAATATCATTTACATAATCGATATCCGCCAATTTCACCCATTTCCCGGCTAGGCCAAAATCGACTCCCACCTCTACATCATACGGTTCGAAATTGAATAGTACGACTATCTGGTCACGTGGCTGTGAAGTCGGGTTTGTCCTCCACCCGATAACGACTCGATCCCGTCCCTGCTCAAGCCAGGGTGCCACGATAAATTGAAAGCGACCTTCCTCTATCAAATTTGAACCCGCCATCCGGAGGCCAGGATAACGACGGCGCAAATGAAACAATCCCCGCACCCATTGATAAAAATGATGTTCTCTCAAATTCATCGGCCAGTCGAATTGTATTCTGTTTCGCGGTCTATCCACATCAAACTCTTGTCCCATGTAAACCATTGGTTGGCCTAATGCAGCTACTGTTGCCATTAACCCCAATCGTGATTTTCTTTCTTTAGCAGCTGCCGTTTGCAAACCCGGTCCATCCGTAGCCACCTCATAAGGCATACTGTTCTCATCATGACTCTCACAATAATTAATTGCATTGTTGGTATGTTTTGCATAAAAATTCCGGCTAAAATAAAAAACATCCCCTAAGTGTTCGGTTGAATTATTGACCCAGTCTTGAAAAACACCTTCACGCATTAAGGCTTTGATTTTATCGTGAAAAGGGTCACACCACTGAGCAAAACCGTTCCAGCCATCCCGATTGAGATCAGGCTGGTTAGGCAAGTTCTCAACGATTAAAATACAATCGGATTTAAACCCGCGATCTCGCAATTCATATTGAAGCCGATGTAAAAAACCATGATCCATCCAATCGGAGTGGGTAGCGTCAAACCGAAATCCATCCACGCGGTATTCCTTAATAAACATTTTACAAATATCGATCAGATAATCCTGAACCTCTTCTCTTTCAGTGGCCACTCTGTTTCCCCAGGGAGTATTCCCGCTAAAATAGAAACCTCCGGGGTTATTATCACTGATGATATCCCATAAAGGATTGAAAGTATTGGCTGTGTGATTGAAGACAAGGTCTAAAAGAACCGCCAAATCATTCTGATGGGCAATATCAACCAATTCCCGCAATTCATCCGGTGTACCGAAGTCACGTTCAATGGAAGCAAACCCGCAGGGATCATAGCCAAGTGCTGATGGTCCTTGCATCGTTGGAGCTTCTGAGGTCGGCATCAATCCTAATGTGTTCACTCCCAAATCATTAAAATAGCCATTGCGAATTCTACGGATAACGCCTTGAAATTTGCCCTGTTCCGCAGCAGGAATATCCGCATCCCCTTCAGTAAACCCGTACACATTCATTTCATAAATAATCATCTCCGATAAATTGGGAGTTTTCCAATACTTGCTCCGCCACTCATAGTGGTTCGGATCAACAACCAAACATGAGTTGCGAGTTACATCTTCATCATAGCATCGGGTATATGGGTCATGGATATATTTTTCCGGGCGTCTATTACCATTGAGAGGTATACCTCCGACAACATAAAATTGGTACCTTATTTTTGGGGGCAGCTTGTCCCCAGGTATTCTTAATAACCAAATATTAGGATAATCATAATAACCCCGAAATAAATCCATTGGCAAAAACTTTTCCGGATTTGGAGTAGGATGACCGGGACATTGCCAATCGTTAAAATCGCCAACCAGATAAAGCTGTGCCGCCCGTGGATGAAAAACACCAAATAATACAGAGCGATCACTCAAAAGATTCGCTCCGAGCATCGTTTTTTTTATTTTGGAACCTGCCACTCTCACATCAGGAAAACCATTCCGCATGTAGGAAATATCTGTTTCCGGCAAGTAAAGGTTTTCCGGTACTAAATTTCTTATTTCTCCATAGTAACTGTTGACATCGCCCTTTACTTTGGCAGGCTTCACCGGATACAAGTCGGGCCGGTCCGCCAAACACCAGATCTCTTTTCCGAAAAAATTACCGTAAAAGCGCTCAAAACCCGGATCACCTTTTAGATTATAGAACCGAAGATGAAAAGAACTTAAGGGTGAGTCAATTTGGAAAAATGGTCCATCTTCATCCGTGCCATTGGGTCGAACTACTTGAGGCTTTCTACGGTATTTATGATTATGCCATAGCTCTAAATAGAGCCCTTCAGAACTTTCGGTTTGAAGATGAATGGTAATTTCCATGATATCCTCCCTCAGTGGGTAATATGTATAGTTTAACCAGCACCATGGCATTTATTTCAAAATTTATAAACGAATTATCATCATTTTTGATGATAGTAAAGTCTTCCAAATGTCATTGTCAATGGGTCGAACAGTCAGGGGAAAATGAATCGGGTTGGAGATTTTCCCCTGACAGCCAAATTTTTTTGTCAATGATGCGAACCCATTATTCTACGATGTTGATCAGCCCTGCAAATAAAAGTATAACAGGGCCGTTGCTCGTATTTCCAAGCCGGTACGATAGGAATTGTACTTGTGGTTACGAAAGTTGTCGTACCACCGGCCCCTGATGGTCCCGTTGCCCCTGTGTATCCCACTGGCCCCGGACATCCTAACGGTCCCTCCGCCCCGGTTGCCCCTGTGTGTCCTACTGGCCCCGGACATCCTGACGGTCCCTCTGCCCCGGTTGCTCCCGCCGGACCTACAAAATTAACGGGTTTTCGAATAATAGCTTGTTGTATCCAGTGAATTCCCCGTAATATTGGGTCTATCTTTTCACATGATTCTTTTGTTGTTAATAAATAAGTATGTAATTTCATCACGACAACTGTTAACGAATTAAAAACACCTAAAATATTCTCTCTAAGAAAATATTTCATTGCAAGTTCCACATCTCCCAAGACTACCTTCTTCAGTTCGTCATCCACGGATAATTGAAAAATTTCCTGATGGATTTTTTCCAACTGTTTTAAAGATTCATTCGAAAAATCCAAATGCCTCACTCCTATTCTTTTTTATATTATATGAGAGAGTGAGCTATTGTTCATTCGCTTAACGAAAGATGACCAAATTCAATGGGTTTCTTCACCCAAAAAACGTTGTAAGCCTAGAAAATTTATTATACAATAGATAATTAATCGTAAAGTTCCCTTTCCGTCGGCGAATCCTGTTTTATCGGAATGAGCATTCTTTAGGTTCGGCGATACAACAAGAAGGATTTTAAAGAATAAGTCAGAATAAACTATAACAAACACAAACGTTTGTGATGGAGCAACATAAATGTCAACAATTAAAGATATAGCGCGTAATACCGGTTTTTCAGTAAGTGTTGTTTCCCGGGCTTTAAATAATAAGTATGGCGTCAAGGACGAAACTCGTTTATTAATTGAGAATGCAGCAAAAGAATTAAGGTATTATCCTCATGCCGCTGCGAGAAGTCTTGTAACACGGAAGACCGAAACAATCGGAGTCATGATGGCCGATGTTTCGGAGCCATATTATTCACAAATCATAAAAGGAATGGAGTACAGCGCCAGTAAAAATGGTTATATGCTCTTATTTTCCAATTCTTATGAAAGTCTGGAACAACGGCATGTTGTACAAAAATTAATCGAATCCGGCCGGGTCGATGGTTTGATTATTATCGGCAGTAATATTAAAGAAAAGAATTTCGTATTGCATTTATTGGAGCGGGAGATTCAATTTGTTTTAATTGAGCGGAATTTCAGTGATCCTAGAGTCAACTCCATATGGGTTGACAATGTAGAAGGGGCATTCCGGGCTGTTAATCATTTAATCGAAGGCGGCCACCAGCGTATAGCCCATATATCCGGTAATTTAGACTTTCAAGTAGCCTTAGACCGGCTGGAAGGTTATAAAAAAGCACTTCAAACGGCAGGTTTGCCGTTTATAGAAGAACTCATTACCACAGGAAAATTCATATGGCAGGATGGATATCTTGCTATGAAGGAGTTATTACGTTATCAGCCTACTTGCACAGCTGTTTTCGCCGCCAACGATGTAATGGCATATGGGGCCTTACAAGCTATTAACGAAGCAGGTTTACATGTACCTTCCGATATTGCCATCATCGGATTCGATGATTTGGAGTTTTCGCACCTTACCAGTCCGCCTCTAACCACAATTCACCAGCCCCGTTATGAAATGGGCGAACTGGCCGTTCAAGTACTTGTCAATCAGTTGAAAGCCGCCGAACATACCGGTATTAAACAGTGTTTTATTCCGGAACTGGTAATTCGCAAGTCCGCTTAATTTTGGATTTTATTCTCTACATTCGTTTTTCTTCATCACCAATTTTCCCAACTTGATGATAGATGGGGGTGTATGCTGGAGCGTCATCAACTTTAACTGGAGTTTCTTCCTCCATTGATTCCAATATTGCAAGTAATGTTTGGGCATCTCCAAATTCCACTTCCGGTGTTACTGCAAGGGGTTCTTTTCCGATATAGGCATTATAAAAATTTAATAATTCGTTATAATAACCTCTTTGCGGCTTGTATGCTAGTTGTTTCGATTGACCATCGGTATAAGTGATATTAATGGTTCCGCAATCGCGTTCCTCCTGATAAATTTCTCCTTTACGCCCAATAATTCTGAGTCCAATTAAAGGCCGTTGCATTTCCTTTCCGCCGGCATAAAAATTATAACTACCTGTAAAACCACTCATAAAACGAAAAATCACATTCACTACGGCATATTGATTCAAAACTTCCTTGTCTTTCCGGCCATAAGCCATCAATTCGTCAATCGGTCCAAAAATGTGCCTTAATGCCGCCATATCGTGTACAGCTGTATCATAAAAAACTCCTCCCGGATAGTCCGGATGCTGACGCCATTCTTTTGACGGAAAAGCATCCTTTTTCATATCATCCAGAAAGTTGAGCACCCGGTTCCAAACAAAATAGTCAACTTCACCAAGATGCCCCTCTCCAACCAAATCGCGAATCAGATTGGGATCTTCATTATAACGGTAATTTTCGGCAATCATAATCTTGACCCCATACTTCTCAGAAAGTTCCGCACTTTTTTGCGCTTGTTCCAGCGTTGGTGCCAAAGGTTTCTCACAGATAATCGCTTTGTTTGTTTTTCCAACCATAGCCGCTACAGCTTCGGTTACAGTAAAATTCAGACCAATGGGAACCATAATATCAATGACCTGTAAATCATCGCGCTTTGCCAATTCCCGGAAGTCACTATATACTTCGTTTTCAGAAATCGAGAGTTTACCCGCCCAGTTTAGAGCTTTGGACTTATCTTCATCACATAGGGCTACAATCTGGTAATTGGCGCTTAATTCCTGGTAAGCCGGATAATGAAGACGTTCAAACGCCATACCAGTTCCAATAATCCCTACTTTTAATCGTTCCATGATAATCTCCTTTACAAGGTTTTCCTTTCTTAGTATTACCTCCCGCCTTGTGAATATTCTATCAACTTGGCGGATTGTGATCGAATATTAATTTTCAATGAATTCCTCAAACAACATGCTGACAATGAAAAGTCCTTTCTCCTAAAGCGCAGTCGAAAGGACTTGGAACTACTTTTTCATAAAATTTGAAGTAATGTACCTTGCATAAAAGCTTTCCTTATTTTATAAGGAAGTAATTTAGATTTCCACTTCAAAATAAGTGCCTTTCCCCAACATACTCTTCACTGTTATCGAACCATTATGTGCTGATACAATCCATTTTGCAATGGATAATCCCAGTCCGGTTCCTCCCTGCTCTCTGGAACGGGATTTGTCAACTCGGTAGAATCTGTCAAAAATCCGTTGCTGGTCTTCCGGCGCAATACCGATACCCGTATCCTGGACGGAAATTTTTACGCCCTCTTCTTTTCTGCATATTGTGATAAAAACCTTACCGTTACTTTGCGTATATTTAATCGCATTATCCACCAGGATATACATTAACTGATACAATCGTTCTTTATCCGCAAAAACCATCACCTGTTCCGGCAAATCCAGTTGAAGAGCGATCTGTTTTTTCCATGCCAATGGGGATAAAGAATGTACAACATCACGGGCAACTTGAACGATATCGAAGTTCTCTTTTAAAAGTTGTTGACCTTCTTCATCAGCCCGGGCCAAAGTCAGTAAATGAGCGACAATCTTGCTGAGCATTTGAATCTCGTCCTTCATATCATGTAAGGTCTGATGAGCAAAATCCGAAATCTTACTTTCTTTATCAACCATTATAGCTTCAGTTCCGCTGAGTAAAACTGCCAGAGGGGTTCGTAACTCATGGGAAGCATCGGCAGTAAATCGGCGTTGTTGCTCAAAGGATTTGTAAATCGGAATCATCGCTCGATTGGCCGTAATCTTTCCCACCCAATATATAACAATTAAAAAAATAAAACCAATCAAGCACAATGCCAATAAATAAACATGCAATCTATCGTAATAAGTGGTTGTATCTTTTGCTATATAAATTGTTCCCAATACTTTATTCCCATCCATGACATACGAAGAAGCAATGACAAATATCCTGCGTTTGGGGGACATTTTAACAACCACAGGTCTAGCGTGACCAATCGGCACTTTCCAATTTCTAATGATTGGAAAAAGAGCCTGGTGCCTTTCTTTATCCGGTGTTTCAGCTATCCTCAATCGATGATCCAAATCATAGACATAACAGTACATTTTATCATTGGGCTCAAAACTTTCTTGAGTCTCGGGGTGAGGTTTTTTTTCTAAAAGGGGAACAACTTCCGCCGCCTCCTCTTTAGTATAAAAAATCGTCTCCTGCTGTTCCTCATGAAAAAAAACCCCAATGAGTCCAAAATAACTGACAGTCATTAAACAAATCAATAATAGAGCCATTAATACAGTATTAAATAAAACGAGCCGTTTCCTGATTTCAGCGAACACTTTTATCCTCCAATTTATAACCAATCCCCCGAATACTTTGAATCAAAGGATGATCCATCTGGTAATCCACTTTTTTACGCAACAAATGAACATGGGCGTCTAAATTGTTTGAGGTGATTTCCGAACTAAGACCCCAAATCCGTTCAATAATGACATCTCTCGGGACAATATGGCCATGGTTTTGGACCAATAAATCAAGAATCTGAAATTCCCTGGCGGTTAACTGAATAACGATTCCTGCTCTACTGACTGTTTTATCCAATCGGTTAATCTTTAAATCGCCGATTTCAATGATATCTTCCGGTATTTGCTGGTTGCTGCGCCTGGTTAAAGCTAGTAACCGTGCAAACAGCTCGGCAAATTCAAAAGGCTTTGCCAAATAATCATCAGCCCCGGAAGTTAACCCTTTTACTTTATCATCCAAGGTATCTTTGGCAGTAAGCATTAGAATGGCGCCTTGGTAGTTTTCCTTGCGCAAATGAATACACACTTGCAGACCGCTTTCGCCCGGCATCAACCAATCCAGGATTAATACATCATAATGAGACACCCGGACATAATCATAAACGTCATCTCCCCGGGTTACCCAATCAACCAGGACATCCTCTTTTTCCAGCATATGGGTTACTATTTTACCGAGATGTTTATCGTCTTCAGCCAGCAAAACTTTCATCGCAATTACCTCTTAATATACAAATCTTATTTTCGTTGTTATCTAAAACTAAATAAAACCAACTTATTAAAAATTGGCTTCAATTTATAACGCTTATCTTTTCCAATCAGAATAACTTCCGATACCACGAGCCCGTGTTTTGGTCAAATTTTATTACCATGAACATCGGTGCCGAATCAACCGTATATTTTTATTATTTTAAATCTCTAATCTGAAAGTAACCTGAAAATTAATGTTAAAATTCAAAGACACTTATAAAATTATGGATAAAACCAAAAAAACCTACAAAAAATTGATGCGATTTTTCATTTTTAACTGGCTGAAACAGTAAAATCTACCAGCAACCCAAGCTGGTTATGAGATTCCACCTAGAAAATACTTTTGCCCAAATGCTTCTACCCTTCCCCCGAAAAGGGAATTGGCAAGAATTGGGGGCCAACCGGGATGTTGGCGCTTCGAAGGGTAACCCTCAAGACCCGGGAAACGGGCGAGTCCCCTTTCAGAGCTAGGGTTGGCTTTAGGCCTATTTCTGGAATAAAAAAAGGACCCTTCACAGGTCCCGATTGTAAATATCCGTTTGCCCATTCCCGGTGGAATGGTTTATTTCTTTAAGTTTTGCTCCATGGATGCTTGAACTTTCAATGGCAATCCAAACAGATTGATGAATCCTTCGGCGTCCTTTTGATTATAGACTTCATCCGCGCCAAAAGTGGCCAGTTTTTCCTGATACAATGAATAGGCTGATTTCCGGCCCACAGTAATGATGTTACCCTTATAAAGTTTCAATTTCGCGCTGCCGGTGACTCTTTCCTGGGTTTTATCAATAAAGGCGTCCATAGCCGCTTTTAACGGAGTAAACCATTGGCCGTTGTAAACCAATTCCGCATACCGGTTGGCCATATTCTGTTTAAAATGCAGGGTATCCCGATCCAAGGTAATGGTTTCCAAGGCATGATGGGCTTCATAAAGAATGGTTCCGCCCGGGGTCTCATAAACTCCGCGGGATTTCATACCCACCAGGCGGTTCTCTACAATATCCACCCGGCCTACGCCATGCTTGCCGCCAATCTCATTCAATTTAAAAATCAACGCCACCGGATCATAGCCTTGACCGTTAATGGCCACCGGTATTCCTTTTTCAAAATCGATGGTGATGATTTCAGGCTTGTCAGGAGCCTTTTCCGGTGAAACCGTGTAGATAAACATGTCTTCGGTATATTCATTCCACGGCTCTTCCAATATTCCCCCTTCATAGCTGATATGCCAGAGGTTCCGGTCCATGGAATAAGGTTTGGCCTTGGTAACCGGTACCGGAATTCCCCGTTTTTCCGCATAATCAATTTCTTCATCCCGGGATTTAATATTCCATTCCCGCCAGGGAGCAATGATTTTCAAATCGGGTTTTAAAGCTTTAAAGGTTAATTCAAACCTTACTTGATCGTTTCCTTTGCCCGTTGCGCCATGGGCCACGGCATCAGCGCCTTCTTTAATGGCAATTTCCACTTGCCTTTTGGCAATCACCGGCCGGGCAACCGAGGTTCCCATTAAATATTTTCCTTCATAGATGGCTCCGGCTTTCACCATCGGGAATACAAAATCTTTCACGAACTCGCTTTTTAAATCTTCAATGTAAATCTTGCTGGCACCGGTCTTGATAGCCTTTTCATGTAAAGGGTCCAGCTCCTCCCCCTGTCCTACATCCGCTGCATAGGCGATAACCTCGCAACCGTAATTTTCCTTTAACCAAGGGATGATAATCGAAGTATCAAGCCCTCCGGAGTATGCCAAGACAACTTTTTTTGCTTTTTGATCCACAATAAATTCCTCCTCGTATGAATGGGTTGCTGCTATTTATTCCAATTTTTCTAGAACTGTTGTAACACTTTTTTCATGATGGTCAAACCCTGGTCCAAATCGTCCTCTTCTATGTTTAAAGCGGGTAAAATCCGCAGCGCCGTCTCACTGACCGCATTGACGATCAAACCGGCTTCCAGGCAGGCAAGCATCACTTGTTTACTGGAAGTTTTCAATTCCAGCGCCAGCATCATACCCAAACCCCGGTAGCCTTCGATGACAGGGATTGTTTTCCGCCACTGTTCCCAAGCATCTTTGATATATTGCCCTTTTCGAACCACATTAGCCATTAAATCAGCTTGTTGGAGTAGTTTCATGGTTGCCAGACCCGCTGCAAACGCCATTCCACCGCCCCCGATGGTTGTGCTGTGATCCCCCGGAGTCAAAACATTGGCTGCTTCGTTTACCAATAAAGCTCCGCAGGGAATGCCGCCGCCCAAACTCTTGGCGATGGTGATGGCATCCGGACGAATACCGTAATGTTCAAAGGCAAAAAACTTACCGGTTCTGCCGAGTCCCGTTTGAACCTCATCGACAATAAAGAGTAAATTGTTCTTCCGGCAGATTTCATGCAAGCCCTTGATAAAATCGGGTGTTGCCGGAACGACGCCACCTTCGCCTTGAACCAGCTCCAGCAAGACCGCACAGGTCTGATCGGTGAGGGCCGCTTTCCACGATTCCAGATTATTAAACTCAGCATAAACAAATCCCGGAACAATGGGTTGAAAACTCTCCTGGTACTTGGGCTGGCCTGTTGCGGAAAGAGCCCCAAAGGTACGGCCGTGAAAAGCTCCTTTAGCGGCAACGATTTGGTATTTGCCGCCAAGTTTCACTTTGCCATACTTCCGGGCAAGCTTCAGGGCGGCTTCATTGGCTTCAGCCCCGCTATTGGCAAAAAACACTTGCTGATATCCGGACAGCTTCGCCAATTCAGCGGCCAAACGGATTTGTTCTTCCAGATAAAAATAATTGGAGACATGCAGAATTTTTTGGGCCTGTTCGGTAAGAGCCACAGTAATCTCCGGATTACAGTGGCCGAAGTTATTGACGGATATCCCCATCAGAAAATCAATATATTCCTTCCCATCGGCATCCCAAACTCTTGAGCCTTCCCCACGGGAAATCACCAGCGGGAGCCGTCCCACATTCTTCATCATCGAGGCCTGGCCTAACTTTAAATAGCCTTCGTTACTCAAACCAAACACCTGCCTTTCACAAATAAACACCAACCTATTTTTATACTTCTCCACGCCGCTCGCAGCTATCAGCTTTTGGCTATTGGCTTTTATCGTCTAGCTCTTAGCCGCTAGCCAACAGCTAAAAGCCAGTAGCTAATAACCAACAGCCCTACTGTACCACCATTGTTCCAATTCCCTGATCGGTCAATATTTCAAGCAGCATCGAATGTAACAACCGGCCGTCGATAATATGGGTACGATTCACGCCGTTTTGCAAAGCGGTGATACAAGCCTCAACTTTAGGAATCATACCTCCTTCAATAACTCCCCGATTGATCATTTCGTGTGCTTTTTCAATCGCAAGCGCTGAAATAAGGCTTGCTTTATCTTTATAATCCTTAAAAATTCCTTCCACATCGGTCAGCATAATCAATTTCTCCGCTTTCAGCGCAGCCGCCAGTTCTCCCGCAGCCGTATCGGCGTTAATATTATAGCTGACTCCGTCATTCCCTACGCCAATGGAAGAAATAACCGGAATATAATCCTCATGAATCAATTGTTCCAAAATGGCCGTATTGATTTGAGTAACTTCCCCGACATAACCGATATCCGGTATATCCCCCTGAAAATCCGCAGGAATGGTTGGCTTGGTTTTTTGGGCTACCAATAGATTGGCGTCTTGCCCCGATAAACCAATGGCTTTAGCCCCCAGTAGATTCAGACGGGCCACAATCTCTTTATTCAGTTTACCCACCAGTACCATTTGGACAATTTCCATCGTTTCACTATCGGTAATCCGTAATCCCTGGAAAAACTGAGACTGCTTGCCAACCCGTTTTAACATTTGGGTAATCTCCGGTCCGCCGCCATGAATCACGACGGGATTAATCCCCAGAAACTTCAGCAGCACGATATCTTCCATTACCCCTTGCTTTAAATCTTCATTGATCATGGCATTGCCGCCATATTTAATGACGAATGTTTTCCCACGATAGGTTCGTATGTAGGGTATTGCTTCGATAAGCACGCCGACCTTGGCGAATAATTCTTCCATAATCATACTCCTTACCATCTTCTACGGATGACTTTCATTGATAACAATGATATTCACCGGTTTCCCTCTTCTTTTTTGCAACACGGCTGATATAAGAGCCCTCGATAATATGGGCATAACCTCTCTTGCGAATAATGTCTTTAATATAATCGATATGAGGACACCGGTCATAATGATGATTATCCGTGACCATACAAGAAGCCAAATGAATCACCACTTCATCCCGGGTCAGATTGTTCTTGGCTTTTAACTTTTTCGCCAACTGTTCCAGCTTGGAGGCGATCAGTTTACCGCAACATCCACCGCATGTGAAAGAGATATATCGTACCGTTTCCTCATAATCGTGGAAGACTTCGTCCTTATTATAAAACGCATTGGTACAGGCAAATCCGCTGCACCTTTTCTGGGCGATATCGCATTGAATAATCACCACATATTGAGTAGCCATTCAAAACACCTCATCAAGTCCGGTAACTACCGTTAATCTTGACATAATCATAACTTAAGTCACACGTCCAGACACGAGCCGCATATTTCGCTTCATTGCTTAACTTGACCGTAACCACTAAATCTTTTTGCGATAAAATCTGTTTGGCTTTCGCCTCATCAAAGGCCAACCCGACTCCGCCCTTACAGACTAACAAATCTCCCAAATAAATATCGGTTTGGGCGGGATCAAAATCAATCCCGGAGTATCCGACCGCCGCCAATATCCTCCCCCAGTTGGCATCCTCACCGAAGATAGCTGTCTTAACCAGGTTTGAAGTGGCAATCGATTTGCCGGCTTTTACTGCATCAGCTTCTGACTTGGCTCCGGTTACCTCAATCTCCACAAATTTGGTGGCCCCTTCGCCATCCCGGGCCATCATTTTGGCTAGCCCGATGCATACATCGGTTAAGGCCGTTTCAAAGACTTGATAATCCTCGTCTTTTGCGCTGATTTTCTTATTTCCCGCTTTCCCGTTGGCTAAAATGAACAAACTGTCATTGGTGCTGGTGTCGCCATCCACGGTAATCCGGTTGAACGACAATTCCCCGGCGCGTTGCAGCGCTTGATGCAGTAATTCTTGTTCAATCGCCACATCCGAAGTCAGAAAGCCCAGCATTGTAGCCATATTGGGATGAATCATTCCGGAACCTTTGGACATTCCGCCGATTCGGACACTTACACCCGACAGCGTAAACTCCACCGCCATCTCTTTCGAAAAGGTATCCGTCGTCATAATAGCCCGGGCGGCTGCGTTACCACCGGAAACCGACAAAAAACCGGGATTGTTTTCCAGCCCCTGCTCTATCTTTTCAACCGGCAACGGTACTCCAATAACACCGGTAGAAGCTACTAAAACCGACTCTGCACCAATGCCCAATTGTTTGGCAGCCAATGCGGCCATATTTTCCGCGGCCGTCAATCCGTCCGGACCAACACAGGCATTGGCATTGCCGCTGTTGGCAATAATCGCCCGGGCGCTCCCTTTTTGAAGATGCCGCTTGGAAATTGTTACCGGCGCAGCCTGGACCTTATTGGTGGTAAAAATCCCGGCCGCCGTGGCCGGAACTTCCGAAACAACCAGTGCCAGATCCAACTTTTCATTTTTTTTAATCCCACAGGCGATCCCGCCCGCCTTAAACCCCTTTGGAGCACACACCCCGTCCGTTATATCCTTCATCATAAATCCTCCAGATGACACCGGAAATTTGCGTAGGATATCCTCACGAAAATTTCGCAGCTTTTATTCCATCGTTGTATCTTACTTTTGACTTTCAAACTTTTTCTCTTTTCACTTTCACGGGTACACCGGCCATTGTACCAGGCCCATGGTTTCCGGCAAATTGCACATCAGGTTCATATTCTGAACCGCTTGGCCGGATGCGCCTTTGACCATATTATCGATGACTGATACGACAATCAATTGATGGGTGCGGGGATCAACCCGGACTCCGATATGACAGCAGTTCGTTCCGGTCACCCCTTTAAGTTCCGGCAATCCCGGCTCCTTAATGACTTTAATAAAGGGTTCTCCCTGGTAGGTTTCAACGAAAATGGTTTCTACCTCGGATGTGGTAATCTGCTTGGTCAGACTTAAATGAAGGGTACTTAAAATCCCCCTGGCCACCGGTAGTAAATGTGGGGTAAAGGAAACCTGCACATCTTTTCCTGCTATTTTGGAAATCTCTTGTTCGATTTCCGGTGTATGTCGATGGGTTGCAACCCCGTAAGCTTTAAAGTTGCCGAACAACTCGGGGTAATGATACCCGATATCCGCTTTCCGCCCGGCTCCCGATACTCCGGATTTGGAATCGATGATGATCCGCTCCGGATCAATCAGGCCGTTTTTCAGTAAAGGATAAAGCCCTAAAATGACACTGGTGGGATAACAACCGGGATTGCCGATCACGGCCGCCTTGCGGATTTCTTTCCGGTAAAGCTCCGGCAATCCGTAAACTGCAGTCTTGGTCAATTCCGGTTCACAATGTTTGTGTTTATACCAGGTTTCAAAGATTTGGTAATCCCGAAAACGAAAATCCGCCCCCAGATCAATCACTTTCTGGCCATTTTTCAAAAGAGTAGGCACCATCTCCATCGCCACTCCATGCGGCACCGCCAAAAAGACCACATCGCATCCCTTGACCGCTTCCGGCGAATCGGAGCCGGTGAAAAGCGGACCATTCCAGCCGGTGAAGGAGTAAAAAATCTCTTCCAATTTTTTACCTTCATTGGAACGGGAAGTAATGGCTGTAACTTCCGCCTCGGGATGCCCCGCCAGAATTCGGATTAATTCGCTGCCGGTATAGCCGGTGGCGCCGATAATTCCTACCTTAACCATTTTGATTCCCCTCTTTTGCCCATTTTTTCAAAGTGTAATATCCCCAAATTACCTTTACGGCTCGCAAGGGAGATTATACTTTATGTGTAGCGTCCAACCCCACTCGATTATTTTGGGGGTATGCTTCACTCGCCCGCCAAAACTGTTAGTGATAATTATACATAAAAATTGAATAAACAGCAAGTCTATATCGAAATTGTTTACGAATATTTTATGGTTATAATGACAATCGTCATTATACTGAATTGTATATTTATCCACATCGATATCCTTGCATGACAAAAAATAGTTCCCTATTTTCCTTCCAATATCCTGCCCGGGAGAGGGAATTTTATGGCAAATCGAAAGCCGTTGTCATGGGTCTTCTTTCAATCGCATTTCCTGCTAAAGGGCAAAAATAAGCTCCTGGAAGAAGATATTCTTCTTCAGGAGCTTTTATTTATCGTTCAGCCTTTCCCGCTATCTCCCAACACCCAAGACAACCTGGACTTTTAATTGATCACCCTTTGGAAGAAGTAAATACCCTTCCCGGGAATTAAACCGTTTCCAGGGTCTCCCGTTTATTTTGACATCTTTAATGACTACGTCGGGATCTTCAATAATTTTAACATAGTGCTTGGTACCATTTTTCGAAGCCGAAAGCAGGAAATGCAACTCCGCGGTTTGATGCTGGACGTACAACTGAAGGTATAAATAGTTCATGAGGGCATTTTCCATGGAGTGATATGCGGATTTAAATAAATCCCCCTTATAGTTGGTCCGGGCATCCGGCGTCCCGGAGTCAAGAACATAAGGATATACTTCTTTGTATTGATGGTCTACCATAAAACGATCCCAAAAATAAGCGTTCTTTTTAAAATAATCAAGGTAAAGCGGGTCTTTAGTGATATTATACATATTCAGCAGCATAAAACTGCCTTCCGTCTGGGTCCACCAGCACTTGAGCCGCTCATCATCATTCTTGGCAGGCTGATAAACATTTTTGGTAAAATACCAACCATCATATTGATTGTCCCAAGCCGTCTCCAATAGTTTGGCGGATAATTTCCGGGCAACATCATAATATTTTTCTTCACCGGTTAATTGGTATAACCGTAATAATACCCAGGCCGTTTTAAGGTTATGTCCGATATCAATCTGATCCGGGTCTCCCAGGTAACTACCGAGGTAATTCCACTCTCTACTGTAGTTTTCCCTGATATAACCGGTATTCGAATCATACATCCGCTCAATTGCCACATTGCCAATCTCTCTTAAGTCGTTCAACAATCCTGGACTTTTTACATTCAAATAATAATAAATCAAATAAGCCGTCGCGGTGTCGATTTGTGAATTAAATGATTTTTCAGTGTTACTGACACTCCAGTCTTGCTCAAGCCATCCATAGTAACCCTGATACTCCGGGTCCCAAGCCTTCCCCTTCATCAAACGGTGAGTTTTTGTAACTAAATTCAACGCTTCCCGGTTCCCTGTCGCATAGTAATAAAATATCGGCCCGACGTTACCATAGGTTTCATCAAATAAGACCTTCATTGGAGCGGTTGGCCGGTTCTCCGCATTCAATTCCATAAACCACCCGCCGTATTTGGAGTCCCAACCGTATTTTTCCAAGTAATCCATACCGTGTTTCGCCAAAAGAAGGTATTTTTCATCCCCGCTGAACAAATAGGCCACACTAAAACCAAAAACCAGCCGGGAGACCATCCGGGGATATTTGAGCGGATTGGTACCGACGGTGCCGGTACGGCCAACATCGGTAAAATAACCGCCATCCTTTTTATCCAGGGTATTCACCCAGAAAGGAATGATATCTTCAAGGGCTTGCCGCCGCCAATAATCTCCCCCGAGATATTGGCCGTAATTAATTTCACTTTCAGCGTATTCAAACGAAACAAGACTAACTAACAATACCCATATTGCCATGAATAATCGTTTTTTCATCATCACTCGTTCCACCCTCCCACAAAATGGAATTCATTCCATTTTTATTTTACTTTCTTATTCTCTCCGGGTGAAGGTGGAACTTTTTTGGGCGCTTTATTCCTATCAGAAATCGATGATTGATTCCGGTTTAAAAAGGTTCAAACCACCATTTCCCGATGGATTCCCTTTTGACTCTGGCGGTACGACCCCATAAATCTCTCGATTCGATCCAGCGCTTCCTTCAGCTGTGCCATTTCCGGCAGGAACACAAACCGGAAATGATCGGGCTGGGACCAATTGAAGCCGGTCCCCTGTACCAAAAGCACTTTCTCTTGCACCAGCAAATCGTAAATCAACCGCTGATCGTCCTTGATACCAAATCTCTCGGTGTCCACTTTAGGGAAGAGGTAAAGGGCGGCTTTAGGTTTCACGCAGGAAAAACCCGGTATGGAATTGAGCCTTTCCCAGGCATAGTCCCGTTGCTCCCGGAGCCTTCCTCCAGGCGAAGTCAAATCATAAATCGATTGTTGATTGGACAGGGCGATACTGATTGCATATTGGGAGGGGGCATTGCTGCACAAACGCATCGAAGACAGTATGGTGAGTCCCTCCAAGTAATCGGAAGCCATGGCCTTATTGCCGCTGATCACCATCCAGCCCGCCCGGAATCCCGCGATCCGATGGGATTTGGAGAGGCCGTTCATGGTCACAAACAGCGTTTCATCGGATAGGGAAGCTGTTGAGACATGTTCCTCCCCGTCATAGAGAATCCGGTCATAAATCTCGTCCGTAAAAACGATCAAATGATTGGCGACAGCCAAATCCACGATTTGTTGGAGGATTTCCCGGGAATAAACGGCGCCGGTGGGATTGTTGGGATTAATAATCACGATGCCTTTGGTTCTCGGCGAGACTTTCTTCTGGATATCCAAAAGATCCGGATTCCAATCGGAAAGTTCATCACAGCGGTAATGCACCGCCGTGCCTCCCGCCAAATTGACCGCAGCGGTCCACAAAGGATAGTCGGGAGAGGGGATTAAGATTTCATCATCATTATTAAGCAAACCTTGCATGGCGATCATAATCAACTCGCTGACCCCATTGCCGATATAAACATCATCCACGCCTTTAACAGGGATTCCTTTTCCCCGGCTGAATTTGCAAATCGCTTCCCGGGCCGTCTTGATCCCCTTGGAGTCTGTATAACCGTGAGCATGGCTGAGATTCTCGGTCATTTCCCGCAGAATCACATCGGGGACTTCAAAACCAAAAGTGGCCGGATTGCCGGTATGCAGCTTGATAATGGACTCTCCAGCCTCTTCCATCCGTTTGGCCTCTTCCACAATGGGCCCGCGGATGTCATAACAGACGTGATCCAGCTTGGTAGACTTTTTATAAACTCTCATGATTCTATCCCTTCTTTTGATATACTTGAGCAATTTCCAGCCAAACATGATCGGTACCGGAATACAAACATGTTTTTATCATCCATCATAAGTGTAAGTTGCATTCTTCATTATTTGCCGGAATGAAGTTTCATAGGGAGATCCTTCACCACTTCCCCGATGATTCTAAAACCCTGCTCCATCTCCTTTTGGGAGACTCTGGAGATTCCCAGCCTGAAGGTATTGGCCCCTCCGCCGTCGGTATAGAAGATATCCCCCGGCATGAAGAGAACTCCCCGGCGGTGGCACTGGTCCAGCACTTCCCTGGCGTTTAGGCCATCATCCAGTTCGATGAAGATATGCAACCCGCCTTCACCCCAGATCCTGCGGCAGGGTATATACTCCATTGCGAGCTTGGTAGCGGTTTGGTGTTGTTCCCGGTAAACTTTTCTGGCCTTGCGAAGATACTTTTCAAAGGAGCCGCTTTGCAAAAATTCATAAAGAATGGCTTGATCCAAAAAGGAAGTATGAATATTAAAACTGCGCTTCACGCTTTCCAAATAAGCGATCAGCTTTGAATCCCCCATAATCCAGCCAATGCGAAGCCCCGGAAAAAGCACCTTGGAAAAACTCCCCAGATAGACGACTCCGTTACCGGAACCGGCCAAGGCCATTAAAGGCGCTACGTGAGATCCGTAATACCGCAGTTCTTCATTGAAACCATCCTCAACCACCGGAACCTGATACTTTTCAAAGATTTTCAAAACCGCCACCCGTTTTTCCGGAGCCATCACCAAACCGGTGGGATTGTGATAAGAGGGAATCAGGAAACCTAACTTGAATTCCTCCCCGGCCAGACGTTCCTCCAAAATCTTAAGATTAATACCGTCTGTTTCAACGGGAACCCCGGTTATCTTTAGACCGGCCAACCGCATAATTTTTAAAGCCGTATTATGAGTCGGGTTTTCACAGATAACCTTGTCTCCGGGTCCTGCGAGGGCTGATAAGAGCAGGTTGAAACCTTCGGTAAAACCATTGGTGATCAGCAGTTCTTTTCCGGAGGCTTCCACTCCCTTATTTCTCATATACCCGGTTAAATACTCCAGCAAATATTTGTATCCCCGGGCATACCCGTAATTGAGGAGCTTTTCCCCTTCCGCCGCCAACTGGTTCAAAACCGCTCTCTTGAAGTCTTCCAGAGAAAAGAGTTCGGGATTGGGAGCAATACTCTTGAAAGAGAGCATTCCCTTCTCCCAACGCAGTTCGTTCTTCTCAATATCCAGCGCTACTGCCTTTTTGGCGAACCCGCTGACCCTGGATTCCCAGTTCAAATTGAGGTTTTCTTGTTCTTTCCGGACGGAGACCTCCGCCGCAAAGACGCCCCGACCTTTTACGGTATGAATAAACCCGTCGTCCTCAAGATACTGATAAGCCTGGACAACCGTATTGCGGCTCACCTTCAAGATAGCGGCCAGTTCCCGGGAGGCCGGCAGTTTCACGCCGGGTAGCAAAACCCCGGAGAGGATCAGCCCTTTGATATAATCCTTGATTTGAAGATAAACCGCTTTGTTCTTTACGAGTCTTAAATCATTAAACATGAGCTACCTCACAAGCCTATTTTGACATAATTATACCAATAAAAAAAGAACCACCGGAAGGTGATTTTAAAATTGGGGTGGACCTTTTCTTACCAGATAAGTTTGAAGTATGAGATAAACCTAAGGCAAATGGATACTTTTCTACAGTGGTTTTTATTTGGCAAAGGAGGAGTAGTTCTTATAATTCGTTCTCTAAGCAGGGGAAATCCTCAAACCGGTTTGCGTTGTAAGATTCTGATTTTGGCTTCGTGGTCGCCGTACATTTCAACGAGGGATTTTTGGATTTCGGTTAAGTCTGAGAATCCCTGATTCATTTCCCCGGATAATTTGGCAACTTCCATTTGCAAGGCATCATATTGAGCCTTTTGAACTTCACTTGAATGGACCAGCGAATGAATCATCTCTCCATGTTCGGATTGCTGGATTTTCATCAGTTTGACATCTTGTCCGATTCCAACTACTTTTTGTTCGATTCCGGTTATTTTTTGAATTGCTAATTCTAATAGTTCGCGCTCGGTCATGCAAAAAGCGCCCCTTTCCACATATTAAAATTCCTTTATTCAATAATACACCTTCACCCAAAACGGCGGACCCGTCGGCTAACCGGCAATCTTCCTTGTGCTACCTAAACCAGTGTTACACCTTGTCCATCGACATGTCCACGTTCCCATTATATCATTTATTCTTAAAAAGTTAAAAGGGATTATCCCAAAGACTCTTAGTCTGGAACAAACGATAATGAATGCCCGATGTGAGCTACCCTCTCCCGACATTACCTGAAAGTCGGGGGCTTTTTATGATTGCCTAAACATTCGTCTGAACCAGGATTTAACGGATTAGACCGATGAAACGGATTTTAAAATCAGTGCCGGTAGATACTTTTCGATTTAAATATGGAGTCGATTTCGATTGATTTTCTTTTTTGCAACTTCTGGGGATGCAATAAAAAAGGATTTTCCCAGGTCTGATTTTCAGGCTTCTTTCTTCATACTTTTATTTTATCTATTCCTTGTCCAATCAAGGCCACCCAATACCCAATCAAGATCCCGTCCATCAGCGCCTCGCTGTAGATTAGCTCGTCCCGGCGGCAAATCTGATCAAAGCAGGTATTGACATACTCTTTCAACAGCATACCGTCTTCCGGGGACAGTTTGGCTGCAGCCAGTTTCAGCAGTTCACCGTAGCGCTGTGCGCCGCGCTCGCCCCGCTCCTTATATTCGGGGTCGTTTTGGACAATCTCGTTATCGATCTGGGTGATCCGGTCGAGAATGAATTTTTGGATGCCAAGGTCTTTGTCGGTGAGCATGGGGAATGCCTCCTAAAACTAAAGTCTTAAATAAACCTAATTTAGGGCCAATGAGTGAAATTTGGGCGCAGACCTCTCTCTCGCTCTCCCCCAATGATGTTAAATCAAAGCAGTACATTCAGTGGGAGAGTAATCGAAGCCGTTGAAGCCTATAAGCTTTTAGGGGACTAGCGATGGATGTTATCTTCGGTGAGTCAGTATTACACTTTTATTTTTTCTATTCCTTGCCCAACCATTGCCACCCAATAACCGTCGCACATATTATGTGCGCAAGATTCCGTCCATCAACGCCGCGCTGTAGATCATCTCATCCCGGCGGCAGATTTGCGCAAACCAGATGTCGTCGTATTCCTCCAGCAATGCTTTATCTTCCAGCGGTAATTTGGCGGCGGCCAGCTCCAGTAACTGATTTGGGCGCTCGCCTAAGTTTCTGTATTCGGGGTCGGCTTCAGCCTCGTCAGTAATTTGGTCCAGCCGGTCGAGGATCAATTTTTTGATGCCGAGATCTTTGTCGGTAAGCATGGGAATTAACCTCCTTAATTGTTGTATCTCTTGCCGACCGCGGGCTAAAGCCCACGGCTATTTGCATCCAACCCCCGTAAACGGGGCTTCAATATTGAATTTTTGAACTTATAGCCGGTTTTAAACGGGTTGGGTTATCCCAGCCGTGGGATTTATCCCGCGGATTGGCGACAGAGCATTCGACAAATGATTATCATTGAAGCCAAAAATTATAAAAACCTTTCTCTGACTCATAGAAGTTCAAAAGCTTCATTTTTAAACTTGTCTCTCCAAACTTTCTAATCTTCCCCTCTGACCAGTTTCCCCTTGCCGCCCAGCACCTCCATCATCACCTGCGCGCCGAGCTTGAAACCATATTCAAAGGAAGCATAAGCTTCCATCAGGCCTGAGTCGCAACCCAAATCCAAAAGTTCTTTCAGCGTTCGATAATCTTCCGCCGGGAGCCTCTCTTGCAACTTTTGCTTGAGGCCGGATATTTTTTGGTTTAAGGGGCGGTATCCGGGGTCGTGGGGAACAATCCGTTCGAAGGGGAAGAATTGGCCGTAGAATAATTCTTCCAGAATGGATTTCATGGGACAGGCCTTCTTTCTAGCCCCTACCTCTCCCAAATTCGGGTCTTATTTCAGGGGCTTTTATTATTGCCTAAACATTCGTCTGAACCAGGATTATACGGATTTAACGGATGAAACGGATTTTAAAATCAGTGCCGGTAGATACTTTTCGATTTTAATTTAAAGTGAATCAGTATTACACTTTTATCTTTTCTATTCCTTGCCCAACCATTGCGACCCAATACCCAATCAAGATTCCGTCCATCAACGCCGCGCTGTAGATCATCTCATCCCGGCGGCAGATTTGCGCAAACCAGATGCCGTCGTATTCCTCCAGCAATGCTTTGTCTTCCAGCGGCAATTTGGCGGCGGCCAGCTCCAGTAACTGATTTGGGCGCTCACCAAAGTTTTTGTATTCAGGGTCGGCTTCAGCCTCGTCAGTGATTTGGTCCAGCCGGTTGAGGATCAATTTTTTGATGCCGAGATCTTTGTCGGTAAGCATGGGGTATACCTCCCTTATAGTAAGTTTGAAGAGTGAAGGTCTAAGTTCGAAGTTTGAAATTTGGAATTAAACCTTTTTCGCCTTA
>JAFABB010000014.1 GCA_023426245.1 Bacillota bacterium | reverse complement strand
CGGTTGAAGTGGCCGTATTAACGCCGATTCCTAATTTCTGGGCGTCATTGGATTCGTCTTCGACCATGGCCATCGTTTTGAGAGCCACATCGCCGGGATTGTCATAGAACCAGGTCTCCACCACTTTGGCCGGCGCCTTGCCAAAGTGATAGGCTATGGCGCTTTGGTCCACTTCGTTGGTGTGATAGCTGTAACTCCCGCCGTGTTTTTTGATAGGGCTGGTGTTGCTACTTCCATAACAATATTCCCAATTGTCTAAACCCTTTTCGAAATCTTCACCGACAAACAGAACAGGCATGGTATCCAAGATTTCAATATCGTCAAAATAAACCGTACCTGTTTTAGAGTCGCCAAACCAATCTCCCACTAAAATTCGGGTAAATGCGGTCAAAGCAGAAGAAGTTCCCACTAGCTGATTATCAATCCATAACTTAACATCATTCCCCGATCGGAAATCCCAAATAAATTGATGCCAACCCGTTGTTCGAGGAATCTGGGTATCGCTGAAATTGGCTAAATCATCCGTCCCGGTTCCAAACACGTAATTAGTCGTCGATTTGCCGGTATTTACGCCAATTACCACTGGAGTTGTTTCATTATGAACCCCACCAAATGTTTTTAAAGCTGTATCACTCGCATTATCATAAAACCAAACTGAAACGATTTTATTGGTCGGCGCATTCATATAATGAACGATTGCATCTTGGTCCGAATCTAGGATATAACTGCTAACTCCGGAATGGCTTTGAACCGTACTTAAAGTTGGAGTTCCATAATAACTGGCCCAATTTGCGAAAGCATTTTCAAATCTATCCCCAACAAATCCGGATACTTCAAACGGTAGATCATTTAAAACCTCGACATCATCAAAATAAGCAGTACTGACATGTCCATCCCCCAAAAAATCACCCATCCAAATCTGTTTTATATAAGTAGCCGATGTAGATGTTACAATGGGTTGACCATCAATAAACATTGTAACGGCCTTTCCCGAACGGTAGTCCCATATTAATTGATGCCATCCGGTAGTCCGGACAATTTTGGTATCGGTATAAGCAGCACTGTTATTCGTGCAGTATACATAATTTGTTTTCGATCCCTTGGCATGAACACCCATTCCGATGGAAGTCACCCCATCATCGACAAACCCCATCCCTACCATAGCTGCATCATTGGCATTATCGTAGAACCACATCTCCACGACTTTTTGAGTTTTGGAGATAAAAGTGTATTTTATTGTGTCATAATCTTCATCTAATATGTAGCTATATTCCCCTTTATGTTTTTGATCAGAACTGGTAGACGGTGTTCCTTTAAAAGCCGCCCAATTACGAAAACCTCCTTCAAATCCATCACCGTTAAATTCAGTAAATCCTGACGGCAAATCATCCCTGATATTTACGTCATCAAAATAATTTAAATATGAAGTATTCATAACATTTTCCGCCCAATAATCACCCAAAGAAATGGTATTGAAAGCTGTAACTTCGGCTGAAGTAGCCGCAACAACTCCATCAATGTATAACTTTACATCCGAGCCGGACCGGTAATCCCATAAATATCGGTGCCATCCGGTACTCCGCATGACTGTTGTCGGATAATCGGTAGAATTAATTTGATAGACATACTTAGTCACTGATATTGCCGTATCCACCCCAATTCCTACCCTGGTAATATTGTTGTCAGCAAACCCCAATATTCTCAAATTAGTATTTCGTATATCATCGTAAAACCACATTTCTACTACTTTATTTTTTAGTCCGCCAGTAAAATTCGCAATACTCGATGCATTATTTGAAAGATAAAAACTATTAGCCCCATTATGTATTTCCATTGAGCTTGTCTCAGGAGTTTGTTTATATGCCCAATCATCAAAACCATTTTCAAACCCATCCCCAGTAAATGTCAAAGGTAAATCATTCAATACTCGTACATCATCAAAATATACAGCTCCAGTTAGTTTATCAGACCAAAAATCGCCTATGCTAATCAAATTAAAATTCTTAAGATACGTGGATATTTTAATTAAATGAGCATCATCAATTCCGTCAATATATAACTTAACATCAATACCGGAACGATAGTCCCAAATCAATTGATGCCATCCGGTAGAGCGGATGATATTCGTGCTATAGTAAGTACTCCCCAATCGATAAATATATTTTGTAGCCGAGGAACCGGTGTTGACCCCAATCCCTACCCGGTTAACTCCGTCATCTACAAAACCAAATACAACCATGCTCGTATCTGCTGCATTATCGTAAAACCAAATCTCAACTACTTTATTTTGGTTGGAATCCATTGAATACTTTATAACATCCTGGTCTTTTATAATTGCATAACTGCTCTGCCCGCAGTGCTGTTGGATTGTACTCATTGCTGGAGTTCCATAAACTGTTGCCCAATTTTCAAGCTCATTCTCAAACCCCTCACTAAAAACAACTGTTTCAGCATGAGCAAAAAAATAATTTGAAATCAATATTATTCCGATAAAAATCAAAAATACCAATCCCAGAACTCTTTTCATGAAGTTCCTCCTTTACTAAATCCAAGCTATATCAATTAGCCAACTTTATAAGAAAAAGACCGAATATCTTATAAAAAAACAAAACCAACCCCGCTGGAAGATTTGGATCATACTTTAGAATAATCCATGTAACTTTGGCATAATATTTTATTATAGGAATATTATAACATCCAGGCAAACAAATCAAGTCGCAATTTTCTGCAAAAAAGAAGAAATGATGCTAATAAAAATATTTGTAATCAAAGGATGAATACCGGCTTAAAAATTTTCATCCATCGGATGCCCCCTTTAAACAAATAAAAAAGGAGCGGTTTCGCCACCACTCCTTTTTTATTTCATCCACTGCCGGCTTGCCCTATTCCTCTTCCACCACCATATGTTTCTTGGCTTCAGCGATAATAGCTTCAGCCTGGTGAGGCGGAACTTCATCATAATGATCAAATTCCATTGAAAACTCCCCGCGGCCCTGAGTCATCGATCGCAAATCAATTGCATATTTGGCCAGCTCCGACTGGGGCGCGAGAGCCTTAACCACCTGAGAGCGTCCATCCCGCTCCATCCCTAAAATTTTGCCCCGTTTTTTATTGAGATCGCCGATAATGTCTCCCATATCTTCTTCGGGTACAACCACTTCCATCCGCATGACCGGTTCCAGCAGGATCGGTTTGGCCTCCATAAAACCTTTTTTAAAACCCAGGGAAGCGGCAATTTTAAAAGCCATTTCCGAAGAATCCACCGGATGATAAGACCCGTCGTAAAGAGTAACCCGGATATCAATCACAGGATACCCCGCGAGGACCCCTTTTTCCAAAGACTCATGAAGTCCTTTTTCCACCGCCGGTATGTAGTTGCGCGGCACGGAACCGCCAAAGATTTTATCGACAAACTCAAAACCCGAACCGGCAGGAAGAGGACTCATCTCCAGCCAGACATGGCCATACTGGCCTCTGCCGCCACTTTGTTTCTTGTGTTTCCCCTCGGCCTTGACCGTACCTTTAATGGTTTCCTTGTAGCTGATTTTAGGAGTTTTTAAGGTGACATCCACACCGAATTTTTTATGGAGCTTGCTGGTGATGATTTCAATATGCAGATCGCCAATACCGGAAGCGATGATTTCATGCGTGATTTTATCTTTGTAAACTTCAAAAGTAAGATCCTCTTCCGTAAGACGGGCCAGGCCGGTTCCGATTTTATCTTCGTCCCCTTTCGCTTTGGGCTCAACGGCCAGGGACAACTTGGGTTTGGGAAACTGAATCGGGTTGAAAACAATCGGTTTATCCTTATCGCATAAAGTATTGTTGGTAAAAGTCTCCTGCAACTTCGCCACAGCCCCGATATCTCCGGCGCCTAACTCCGTAACGGGTTCCTGGGTTTTACCCTTGATCATAAACAACTGGCCGATCCGTTCCGTAACTCCTTTGCTGGCATTGAAAACCTGGGAATCGGATTTGATAACTCCGGAAAAAACCTTAAAGAGAGTTAATTTCCCGACAAACGGATCAGCCATGGTTTTAAACACCAAGGCTGAGAAAGGATCGCTATCCGAAGGTTTGCGTTTTTCTTCCCCTTTGGTCACCGGATTGCTCCCTGTGGCTTCCCCCCGATCCGCCGGGGAAGGCAAAAATCCGACAGCCACATCAAGGATATTGGGAATACCGATTTGTTTCAATGAGGAACATGCAAGAACCGGAACCAATTTTCCGCTGATGGTTCCTTTTCTGGCTCCAATCTGTAGTTCTTCCTGCGTAAGGGTTTGGCCGTCCAAATATTTGGTCAGCAAGTCGTCATCCGTTTCAGCCACGGCTTCCATCAGCATGGTCTTATATTCTTCGATTGCCGGGATTATTTCGGAAGGAATCGGTTTTTCAACGACTTTTCCACCCTCCATCATCAATGCCTGATTTTTTAAAATGTCCACGACACCCTGAAACTTTTCAGCAGCTCCGATGGGAATTTGAAGCGGGATAATATTTTTCCCCAATTGCTCCCGGAGAGCTTTTACGGCTCCGTCAAAATTGGCATTTTCACGATCCATTTTATTCACTACGATGAAGCGGGCCAAATTTTCTTCATCTGCGTAATTCCAGGCTTTTTCGGTGCCCACTTCCACTCCGGACACCGCGCAAACTACGATGCAAGCCGAATCAGCGGCCCGGACCGCGCTTTTGACTTCTCCGACAAAATCAAAAAAACCGGGAGTATCCAACAAATTAACTTTATGATCTTTATATTCTAAAGGGGCAATTGCTGTGGCAATACTGATTTTTCTTTTTACTTCTTCGGGGTCGTGATCCATGGTTGAGGTACCATCGTCCACTTTGCCAAAACGATCAACTGCTTTCGTCGAAAAGAGCATAGCTTCGGCCAGCATTGTTTTACCGCAACCGCCATGGCCTAATAGGACTAAATTACGAATTTGTTCCACTTTGAATTTCTTCATCGATACCCTCCTTCATAATTATCCGAGCACTTAAATTCGACAATTTGATTATATTTCGGTAAATGATTTGTTAAAGATTCGATTTTCCCTTACCTATTTCCTCCCTCGATGGAAAATTTTCGGATCAGGAATAAAATGGGTCTCAGCTGGCATAATAAATAAAGAGTTCCAACCGGCGTTGAAGACGGTCAACCCTGGAGTGTAGTTTTTGGACACTTCAAATCGGGAAGCATGATGAGGGGGCAGATGATTCTGCTCCGCGACTCATCACGGTCGACTGGATAAGAGTGAAAATTTTTTTGCTTTTATCTTCGGTGCATGCACGGCTGCAGTCTTCAATTATCGGCTTTGGGGGACTTCAACCCGTCTATAAAAAAATAGACGGGTTCATTAATTCATAATCAAACCTTTTAATCCCTCAATTAATTGCAATTTCTCCCCCTCGGTTTTAAAAGGAATTCCTTTTCGAAGATCTTCCAATTCCAACGGAGGCAATTTTTCGATGGAAATTTCAATTTTTCCCAAAACCGGGCCGGGAATATCAGGCGTTCCCCGCATAATGACAACATCATTTTCGCTGATTCCCAAAAATTTATGATTGCGGCAATTGGAGCAGTAATCCTCAACCGTAACCGCATAAACATAATGATTTTCCTCAGTTTTTTTTAATGTAAAGCTGTGATAGCCTTCCGCTGCGTTTTTCAAATCTTTCAGTGACAGATAGGATTGATTGAATACATCGTGATGTCCGCATAAATTGTATGTCCTTTCGAGTTCCAAATTCCATTGTTGCCCTGCCGATGTTAAAGCCGGATCCCTTGTTTTCGGCATCAATTTTTGAAACACTGGTCCCCGGCTTATGAAAAACACGGCGACAATGATCAAAAGAGATAAAATAGAAATTCGGACCAAGGTCAAAGCTCTTTTGGATAACTTCAAGTTAAGCCCACCTTTCAGGGGTAGCTTAACCAAAACTGGGAAAAATATTTAGAATTATCAAGCGTTGATATTTTATTCCGTTAATAACCTATGGTCGATCGTGAGGATGTATGACGGCAAAAAAGATTGTCCGATCCGAAAGGGTCGATTTCAGGCATATGCGGCTGAGAAGTGCTGGTTACTTTTCCTCAAAATCCTTATATAACAGACTGGGCTGAATTCCGGTATTATTTTGATATTTATTGCTTTGATATTTTTGATAATCTCCTTCAAGCGTATGGTAATAAATCTGGCAGATTTCCACTCCCGGATAAATTTTGATGGGCTGAATGCAGAACATTTCCAGAGTCCAGTAGCCGCTAAACCCAACATCGCCAAAACCGGCCGTGATATGAATAAATAGGCCAAGCCGTCCGACGGAAGAACGTCCTTCCAGCATAGGAACATATTTATCGGTGCTGGTATATTCGAGTGTTCTCCCAAGGTACAACTCACCGGGTCTTAGGATAAATCCGTCTTCGGGAATGATGATTTTCCGGGTTGGATTGGGACGCTTCATGTCCAGGAGGGTCCCTTCATAAACTAATAATTCGTTATAAAGACGTAAGTTATAGCTATTTGGATTTAAAAGCTTATTTTCAAAAGGATCGATAATTATTTCTTTACCAAGTTTATTTTTGATTTCAAGACCGGACAAAATCATGAGTAACCATCCTTTTTTCCATGCAAAATTTTATTAATGATCTGCCTTTGATAATTTTTGAAATCTCTTAAAAATATCATCGGCAATTTGGGCAATTTTTGTATCATTCATCGGATAATTATTTAAATAAACCTCCAGCATTAAGTTTCCCTTACAGATCCGCACAAAAGTCTGTTTGGCCGAAATATTTTTCCCGGTTAAAATAAAAGTGATTTTATGGGCTGAATCCGCCTGTAATGCTGAAAAACCGGAAATTTCAAAATCTTTGATTTTAATGGTGGGGCTTGACTTCATCAATTTAACATTCTTTTGAACCAGGTTCTCCAAAAGCTTTATATAGGTAGATATAAATTGGGAATCCTGAATTACTATTGCCGAAATATTGACGATACTTTGGGCTTCAATATTTTGAGCGGCATAGGTTTGAATATGGACAATCTGATTTAAAATCTTCTCCCGGTCGGTTGGTTCAATTTGAGAGTAGACCGCCCGAGCTTCCATTTGTCCCAAAGCACGATTTTGAACCTGCCACACTTGGCTGTCGAATTCATTCGCCAAATTTTGAAATAAAATAGCATAATCGGGCTCACCGGCCGGTTTATTGTCATAAGTCTCGGGTTTAAGGATCATTAAGGTTTTTTGAGGCGGATCGATTAATATTTGCCAAACTTTATCATTACCGCCTTGTTGGTAAAAGTAGCCGATAAACCTTTCTCCGCCAAGATAAATCTGTTCGTATTTGCTGGCAACCATTTTGTTGATCATCTGCATTGCCGGATCCTCAAATTCAATCGCCCCTGCAGACATCATCCTGGACATAGTCACGATCGAATCATGAAGTCCCATCTGCCGTCCCACGGTATCCTGGACCCACACGGCATGACCTTCAAAAACTGCTGAAAAAGCATTAAATTGATCGATTTGGGTGATTTGATTTACTCTTTTCAAATTAACTTCTTGATCTTGCAAAGCATGGGTCAATTCATGGGCTAGTATCAACTTCAGGATAGACTTGGCGTCCTCATCATCTGATTTTATTAGTTTCAGAAGCGGAGGTAAATTCCTCGGCAATAAATATAACTTACCATCACGGATACCATATTTACCCAGTAAACTAATGGATAATATTCTTGCCTGAAGTAAACTTAACTGTTCAATTTCTTCCACCGAATAGGAAGGGTATAAATTTTCCAACTGGGGCTTTAATTCTGCCGTTAAAATTTTCGTGATCATGGTCCGGTCGGCAATTACAATTTCCAGGATTTTAGTAAACTTACGACCCGCCGCATTCTCAACCAACGGCACGATCTCATCAGTAAAGTCTTTGGCTTCCTGCAAGTCGAAAGCCGGAATATCCTCCTGCAACATCTCCAAAGAAATCTCAGCATTCGAATTTTGCGGGAAAAATGCCATGAATATTCCAATGATAAAAAATAAGAAAAAAATATGGGTGCGTCGCATCGTATATCAGCCTCACTTCCATTTTAAATTCCTGTTATCACTTTTTATTCATATTCTAATTCGAATCATCAATACCCAAAAATATTCGTTGGGACTTTGAGGCTATTGCCGATATTAGAATGGAATATTCTGCTAAGCCAATTGATTTCCTGCATTTCCCCGGATGAACCCGATCCGTTTTGGTTGAAGCAGGTTTTTAATATGGCTAATTTCGTCAATTGGTGTATAATATAGAAAGCCCATTGCATTTGATCTTATTTCAAAAAACATTCACTTTCTTTGCTGAGGTCATTCATGAAATCCTTTCGCCAACTGCTCCAAAAATTGCCTTCCGAATTTATCGATCGGATTCAAAATGAGTATGATCCTTTAAAAGCTGAAAAAATCCTCAACGGCATGATGGTTGAGCGACCTGTGACTTTACGGGTCAACACTTTAAAAACCAATGTCCGGGAGATCATGAAAATCTTCCAGAAAGACAATATTAAATTCGAAAGAGTTCTCTGGTATAACGATGCTTTGATCATTAAAAACATCCGTGAAAACCAACTGGAAAAACATTCTTTATATCAGGAAGGTCATATTTATCTGCAAAGTCTCTCCAGTATGCTTCCGCCTTTAGTTCTTGATCCAAAGCCGGGCGAGCGGGTTCTAGACCTTACGGCCGCTCCAGGCAGTAAAAGCACCCAACTGGCGGCACTCATGAATAATCAGGGATTCATCTTAGCCAATGAAATTAATGAGTTAAGAGTGGAAAGACTAAAGTATAATAGTGAAAAACAAGGGGCTTCCATCATTCAAGTCCGTCACGGGGACGGAAAAAGGCTCGAAGAAAATTATGATCAGTATTTCGATGCGGTACTGCTGGATGCACCCTGTAGCGGAGAAGGCTTGTTCTTAGCCTGCGATCCGAAAACCTACCGTTTCTGGAATCCCAAAAGAGTCCGGGAACTAGCCGGTGAACAAAAAAAATTGCTTCGAACGGCTCTCTGGGCTTTAAAACCAGGGGGCACCCTTATTTATTCTACCTGCACCTTATCAACGAGTGAAAATGAACTCGTTCTGGACTGGGCTTTAGAAAAATACGGCTCGGAGTTGAGTGTTGAAGCCATCACCGAATACCCTTCGATACCGGGTAGAGGACCCGGTATCGCTGTGGGAGATTTTTCAAAACCTCACAGCCAAAAATATTTACGGCTTGACCCAAATCAGGTTATGGAAGGTTTTTTTGTGGCCAAGTTGCGTAAAGGGAAAAGAAACTCCAATATCACAGACTAAAGAAAATTATTTCTCCCGATATAACACCACTCTAGCCGGACTGCCGTTTCCTTCCTGCAGTCTTAAAGGCAAAGCCGCCATTTGATATTCACCGGGTTTGATTCCGGTAAGATTAATCCCTTCAATAATTATGATTCCCTTCCCCAGCAAGGCGTAATGAGCTTTAAAATCCTTACTGCCCATCGGGTCAATCGTCAAATAATCAAATCCCAAGGTCCGGATGCCCGTATCTGCCAGGTATTCCGCAGCGTCCGGCTTTAAATAAGTAAAAGAGGGATCAAATCCTTTTTCCCCCAAAAGAGCAGAATTTTGGGTTTTCAGTAAAACCCTATCTCCACGATGGATATTGCATGCTTGAAGATGACTCTTTGCGATCGCCGGCTCTCCCATAAACTCAAACACCTTGGCTGTCCCAATGAGACAATCCAGTGGTATTTCCGGAATCGTCATTCCTTGGTCGTAAAAATGTTTTGGCGCATCGATATGGGTGCCGGTATGATTTCCCATGGCGATATTGGAAAGATTCACGATGTTCCCAGCGGCAATGCTCATGGTTTGTTCGATCCGGACTTGCGGATCTCCCGGATAGACAACAATATCCGGAGTTATCGTTTGGCTGATATCAAAAAAAACCCGACTCATCAATTTCCTCCAATCCAAAGAGAATTTCAGATGAAATAAAAACTCCCGATGGGAGTTTTTGTTGAGCCTACTCTAAAGATAACCCAATTAATTTTCCGAATCGAGCAGTTCAAAATTACCGTACACATTTTGAACATCATCGTTTTCTTCCAGGGCATCCACCAATTTGAGAAGCTGATCAGCCTGCTCGCTGTTGACCTCTACCGTATTTTGAGGAATCATTGTCAGCTCCACGGACTTTAAAGAAACTTTTTTCGCTTCAAAAAATTTGCGGACTTCCTCCAAGCTACCGGGATCGGTATAAATCTCATACAGCTCATCCACAGTTTTCAGATCTTCAGCTCCGGCTTCGATAGCCATCTCAAACATTTCTTCTTCACTTTTATCAGAGGCTTCGACTTCCACAGAGATTAATCCTTTGGAAGAGAATATCCAGCCAACGCAGCCCGCTTCGCCAAGATTGCCGTTGTTCCGGGAAAAAATATAGCGCATATCACCGGCAGTACGATTCCGGTTATCCGTTAACCCTTGGACTAAAAGAGCGACACCTCCAGGGCCATATCCCTCATAAAATACTTCCTCGAATTGGGCGGCATCATCACCTTCACCCAGCCCCCTTTTAATTGCCCGCTGTATATTGTCGTTTGGCATGTTGGTCGACTTCGCTTTTAATACTGCCAGGCGTAATCGGAAATTATGTTCCGGATCACCACTGCCTCCGGCTTTAGTCGCTACAATAATTTCGCGGGTGACTTTGGTAAACGAATTGGCTCGTTTAGAATCTGTAAGTTCTTTTTTTCGTTTGATTGTTGCCCATTTGGAATGACCAGACATAAATGAGCGCCTCCTTCCGGTATATCCTTTAAAAGTATACCTGAAGAGCAACTAGAGATCAAGAGAGTCGCAGAAAAAGTTCTCAGTTATCGCTTTGATATTCAATTACCGGTTCATTTCTGATGAAAAGGCGAGTGGGCGACTTCTTTCTGTAAAAACTGATATAATCGCAATAACAAACCGGCAATTAACAAAAAAGCCAACAAAGAAGCGACCGGTCTTCGTAAAAACAACAAAAAGTCATAAAAGCCATGACTAGCCCAAGCTAAAACAAAACCAATAACTAACGTTGAAAAAGCTTGAGTTCGAAATTTATATTGGGTGATATAATAACCCATCCACCCGGTAAATGTGGCATGAGCCAAAGTCGTAATGACGGCTCGAAGTGCGGCAACCCCAAACCCAAATGCGCTTGCCCATAATAAATTCTCCAATGAAGCAAAACCGAGCCCCAAAGTAATCCCGTAAATAATTCCATCAGCCGGTTCATTTAATTCCTGATTGTTACCAATCAGCCACCATAAAAAACCTGTTTTTAGGCTTTCTTCGATCAACGCAATGACCAAAAAAGCCATTACCAAAAAAGACGGCCAATTGCCGGTACGCACAGCCGATAAAATTTGACCACGCCATAATTGTTCTAATAATCCGGCCGGGACGACCAATATTAACCCAGCCAAAAAAATTTTCATAACTAATTTTAAAGGCTCCGGCTCATAACGATCCTGTTTATAAAAATACCATAACCATAAAAGGCCGGGACCAATCGAAGCGACGAGTAATAGCAGCAAACGCAACATAAAGTACCTCCCATTCTTTAATAAGCTTATTATGGCTGCCGGAATTCATTTTTCATACACAATTTTTTCCGGGGATTTACGCCAAGCGAAAGCCATCTTCGATCCGAATTTAAATAATTAAAAATAATTAATTTGAGAAATAAAAAATAAACTGTTGACAAGAAATCAACAGTTTACTGAAATTACAACGAATCAAACGAGATTCATTGGGATACCCTTTTTTAATCGACATGATCCTTCTCGCGTATTTCCACCCTGCGGATCTTCCCGCTGATCGTCTTGGGCAGTTCGTCGACGAATTCTATAATTCTGGGATATTTATAAGGTGCAGTGACAGTTTTAACATGTTCCTGCAACTCCTTAACCAAAGCATCACCCGGGGTATAATTTTTCGTTAGAACAATCGTCGCTTTCACAACTTGACCTCTGACCTCATCCGGCACGGCAGTTACAGCGCACTCCAAAACCGCGGGATGTTCCAAAAGGGCGCTTTCCACCTCAAAGGGCCCGATCCGGTAACCTGAGCTCTTAATCACATCGTCGGTGCGGCCTACAAACCAGAAATAACCGTCTTCATCACGCCAAGCGGTATCACCGGTGTGATAAAGTCCATCATGCCAGACACTCTTGGTCAACTCGGGATCGCGGTAATACCCCTCAAACAGACCTACCGGGACCTTCTTGTCGGTTCTTACCACAATCTCTCCGATTTCCCCGACTTCACAGGAACGTCCTTTTTCATCATAAATATCAATAATATCGATTTCGTAACCGGGCGAAGGTTTCCCCATGGATCCCGGTTTGGGTTCTATCCAAGGGTAGGTAGCCAGTGTAACGGTAAGTTCGGTCTGGCCATAGCCTTCCCGTAAACGAATTCCCGTTAAGCTCAAGAATTTATTATAGACTTCCGGGTTTAAAGGTTCACCGGCAACTGCGCAATATTTTAAGTTGCTCAAATCATATTGAGTAAAGTCCTCTTTAATAAGATAACGGTAAATTGTCGGTGGCGCACAAAAAGTCGCTATCTTATACTTCGCAATCATACTCAATAGATCTTTTGGAACAAATTTATCAAAATCATAGACAAAGATCACCGCTCCAGCCAACCATTGCCCATACAACTTACCCCAAACCGATTTGGCCCATCCGGTTTCGGATACGGTCAAATGAAGCTTGTCCTCTTCAACACACTGCCAATATTTGGCGGTTAATATATGCCCTAAGGGGTATATAAAATTATGGATGACCATTTTGGGATAACCGGTCGTACCTGAAGTGAAATATAACAACATCACATCATGATTTTGGGTCATTGCATCACCGGTCGGTTGGGTCCAATGTTCGCTCGCCTTCTCCAATTCTTCGTTAAAGTTGTACCAGCCTTCCCGGTTTCCACCCACTAAAGCTTTATATTTCAAGGATGGAGATTCACTCTGTGCTTCATCAATATGCTCGATGACTTCATCTCCGGCAACCGCAACCACCATTTTTACTTCCGCCGCGGTATTCCGGTAAACTAAATCCTTTTTCTTCAATAAATGAGTGGCTGGGATACAAATGGCACCGATTTTATGCAATGCGATAATGGAAAACCAAAATTCGTAGCGCCGTCTCAAAATCAACATCACCGGATCGCCTTTTTGAATTCCTACGGATCGAAAAAAGTTGGCTGCTTTATCACTGTAATATTTCATTTGCCCAAAGGTGAATGTAGCTTCAGCGCCTTTTTCATCGCACCAGACCATGGCTATTTTATCCGGAGATTTCCTTGCCCACTCATCTACAACATCATAGGCAAAATTAAAATTTTCTGGAACTTTAACGTTAAAATTTTCCTGAAACTCCTCAAATGAATGATAATCTTTCAAATCGATGTATTTTTCCAGCATTGTGTGAGCCTCTCCTTATCATAAATATCGTGTGGGCGCGGGTTGATTTTATAAAATGATTGCCAAAAATTTAACCGTTTTGCCGTTTAAGGCTTTCATTCCATGGTCGATATTGGAATCGTAAAAAAGCGAATCTCCTTCATTCAGAATCAATTCATGTTTTCCAAGGACGATTTTAAGAGTGCCTTCCAAGACATAATCAAATTCTTGACCCGGATGATTATTTAAATGGGCCGGTGCGTCTTCAGGTTCGGGTTCAACTGTAACCATAAATGGTTCGGCTTTTTTGTGAATAAAGTTTAAGGCCAAATTTTGATATTGATAATCTTTGCGTCTCTCTACGGAAATCCCTTTACCATTACGGGTTAAGGCATAACTATGTAAATGAGGATCCTCTCCGGTAAGCAGTGCCGTCAATTCAATATTAAAACGTTGCGCCATGATATAAAGGACACTAGCGGGAATATCGACATTACCGCTTTCATATTCCTGATATAACTCCGTAGAAATTTTTAAAGTTTTAGCCATATCATCCATGCTAATACCCATGATATCCCTCAAACCTTTTATCCGTTCGGCAATTTCTTTAATCGTTTCTTCCATTCCAACATTACTCCTTTCGGTCAATCTGTTCTTTAAGAAATGGGAGCCTTTTGATAAAACACCGTTTAAATTTCAGAATCTAAACATTCTGTAATATTGTATTACATATTCAAGGCCAATTAAAATAATTCCTCTTTTTTGTTCATAAAAACTTATTTAAACTTATTTAAACTCATTTTTCAATCTGGGGGATAATTTTACTCCATAATTTGTCAATTCCCTGTTTATTAAGGGTCGAGAAGCCAATAATTTCGGTTTCTTCGGGTAAATCCAAGGCGGTCCTTATCTCAAGCACCTTCCCATTGAGTTGATTGCGGGGTATTTTATCAGTCTTTGCCGCAACAATAAGAAAAGGTATTGAATGGCTTTGAATCCATTCAACCATCATTTGATCATGACCGGTTGGGGTGTGCCGACAATCCACCGCCATAACGATCAATCTTAACTGGGTTCGTGTTTCTAAATATTGAGTAATCATCTCATCCCACAATGACTTTTCGGAGAGAGAAATTTTTGCATAGCCATATCCCGGCAAATCAACAAAATAAAACCGTTTCTCAATATTATAAAAATTGATTCCCCTGGTTTTGCCGGGCTTTGCTCCCACATAGGCCAAGTTTTTTTTGCCGGTGAGGCTATTAATTATGGATGATTTACCAACATTGGAACGACCCACAAAAGCGATTTCCGGTAAATGAACCGATGGATATTGTTCCGGTTTTACAGCAGTAAGTTCATATTCAGCATTTCTAGCCTTCAAAGTTTAATCTCCTAAGTTTAATTCGGTAGTCTCCAATCCATGCCATTATCATTTCTATTCTATCGCAAAAAAAATATGTTTTTTCGCGGTTTCTTATCCCGGGGAAAATTATTGTTCCTTTTGTTTCATCCGGACAAAAGCTTGATAATAAGTAAACAAGGCGTATATTGAATCGACAATGGCCAAACCGATGAAAATTATTCCCAAAATAGACTTTATAAAAAAAGATGCAAATCCAATGAAAAAAATTACAGTTGAAGATTTGCCCCAGAAATTGGAGGGTATTAACTGGTGCCATTTCCGTAATAAAACAAATCCCGCCAAAACTTGAAGTCCTTCTTTGACCAGATAAACCAAAACCATCCAAACCGGAAGCCCCCACCATGTCAGCCCCAGCAATGTCCCGAATATCACCAGCTTATCAGCCAGAGGGTCAAGGGCTTTTCCTAATTCACTAACTTGATGAAAGGACCTGGCTACCCATCCATCGGCTATATCCGTACAACCTGCCAAAAGCAACATGATTACCATCCAAAAAACAGAAGAAGGTGTATGGTTAGTCAATTGCCAAAAAATTAATGGTGCTAATATAAAGCGGATTGATGTTATATAGCAAGCTAAATTCACGAACTTCACTCCCTTATCTCCATCTCGACGACTCGTACACAATTCCGGCCCGCATGTTTTGCCAGGTATAAGGCCTCGTCAGCCTTTTTAAATAAAGAATCCATATTTCCCTGAACAGCTTGAGGAATACTGGTAATACCGAAACTGATTGTTACTTTAACTACACGTTCATTCAAACAAATCGGGTTATCAATGATTTGGCGGACCCGTTCGGCGACTTCCAACGCCTGTTCCTTCCCTGTTTCCGGTAATAAGACTGCAAATTCTTCCCCGCCAATACGTCCCAAAATATCGGCTTCCCGGAGACCGCGACGGATTTTTTGAACGATGGTTTGCAGGGTAAGATCGCCTGTTGGGTGACCAAATGTATCATTGATTTGTTTAAAATGATCAACGTCAATAAAAATAACCGAAACCGGACGTTTCAATCTTGCCAGTCGGTTGTTTTCTTCCCGACATCTTTCCATAAAAGCGCGTCGGTTATAAACTTGCGTAAGTTCATCAATGGCCACCAATTGTTGAAGTTTATCAAGTAATAAAACTTGATCCGTAATATCTTTGAGAATAATAGCTTGTCCTACAGCCACACCATTATGATTTAAAATTGGAACCAGTCTGGACTCGTAATATTCCAATTCATCCTGTTGCGGAATTTGTATTGTTGTACATTCGGTTCGGCTCGCAATTTGATCGACCAATAAAGGATAATCCCTCAACCCGTCAGACATATGCCGACCCAACTCAATATGGGTTAATATTTCAATCAGAGCCGGGTTATAATCGACAACCCTTTCTTGAATATCTAAAACAAGTAAGCCATCCCGCAGACTGTGAAAAATTTTATCTCTGGCAATAGGCTCCAGGTTTAGCATCTGATAACGAAAAACACCCAATCCCAACATTAACCCGGTTAATGTTAAGGCAAAAGGTGTTAAATCTAAATGCCATGGACTATAGCCGCTTAAATAAATCAACTGGGCTGTCCAGGGTATAATCATGCAAAGAACGATAATAATGACCTGACGGCGAAATAATGATTTTTTTCCAGAACTGAATTTAAGCAATAAACAAATACCCATAATGCAAGCAAAGTCCAAATAAATCATAAAGAACCAAAACCACAAGCCCTTGGTTGTCTCAATCCCGGTAAAAGGTCCTTCCGTTCCAATTGTAATGCTTTGATAATAAAAACCATGATAATTCGTGACACTAAAAAATACTGTTAAAAGGGGTATGATAAATAATAATCCAATGATTCTTTTGGTTAGCCATTTATCCATCCCGATATATTGAACAACTGAAATAATCCATAAAGGAGGTATTAATGAAATACCGATATATTGAAATTTAAGCCAAAAAAACATCGCCAGAACAGACTTACTGGTTAGCTGGAATAAGAAACTCACAGTGTATAAAGTGACAGCAGCCAATAAAATACTGAAAGTCCTAGCAGAAGATGATTGATTCTTCTGATTACCGTATATTGCCAATACTCCTGTCGTGATGCCTGATATGATTAAAATACTAAAGCATAAAATCTCTAACCATTGCATCTTAAAACACTCATTTCAAATCAATCAACCGAATAATTAGGAGCTTCCTTAGTAATCTGAACATCATGGGGGTGGCTTTCCCGAAGTCCTGCTGAAGTTATTCTTACAAACTTGGTCTTTGTTTTTAAATCTTCAATGGTTTTACACCCGCATAATCCCATTCCGGAACGGAGGCCGCCGATTAATTGAAATACGGTTTCCGAAAGAGAACCCTTAAAAGCGACCCTGCCTTCAATGCCTTCTGGAACAAGTTTTTGTTGCCCTTCTTGGAAATAACGATCCTTGCTTCCTTGACGCATAGCGGCAATAGACCCCATGCCACGGTAAACCTTAAAACTTCTTCCCTGGTAAATCTCCATTTCACCTGGGGACTCTTCAGTTCCGGCAAAAAGGCTACCCAGCATTACCGTATCGGCACCCGCGGCAATTGCTTTGGTAATATCGCCGGAGTATTTTATGCCTCCATCGCTGATGATTGGAATATTGTATTTTTTCGCCGCCTGGGCGCAATTATTTACGGCAGTAATCTGTGGTACTCCGATACCCGAAACGACTCGGGTCGTACAGATTGAACCCGGACCGATCCCAACTTTTACAGCACTGGCCCCGGCTTCTATCAAATCGACAGTTGCTTCCGCAGTAGCCACATTCCCGGCGATAATATCGATACTTGGAAAACTCTTCCGTAACTCCTTCACTGCCCGTAATACATTTGCGCTATGTCCATGGGATGAATCCAGGGCAATCACATCAACTCCCGCATCGATTAAAACGCCTGCCCGTTCTATGGTTCCGCTAATGCCCACAGCCGCGCCTACACGGAGTCTACCTTTGCTATCTTTAGCCGAATTGGGGTATTGTAGAGTTTTTTGAATATCTTTCGTGGTGATTAAGCCCTTCAATGTATAGTCTTTATCAACCAGTGGAAGTTTTTCGATACGGTGTTTCTGGAGAATCGCCTTCGCTTGTTCATGCGTGGTACCGACTTGAGCGGTAATTAGGTTATCTTTGGTCATTACATTTTTAATGGGCTGGTCAAAATTGGTTTCAAAACGCAAATCGCGATTGGTAAGAATTCCTACTAATTTTCCATCTTCAGAAGTAATGGGTACTCCCGAGATACGGTAATGTTCCATCATTTTCAAAGCATCGGAAATTTTATTCTCGGGATGTAAAAAAACCGGGTCAGTAATAATCCCATGTTCCGAACGTTTGACTTTATCTACTTCGGTAGCCTGTTGCTCAATGGACATGTTTTTATGGATTATTCCTAACCCACCTTCGCGGGCGATGGCTATAGCCAATCTCGCCTCGGTCACCGTATCCATGGCTGCACTAATTAATGGAATATTTAAAGTAATATTTGGAGTCAGTTTAGTGCTCGTAATGACTTCATTCGGAAGAACATCCGATTTTGCAGGAACTAATAAAACATCATCAAATGTGAGGGCTTCTTCCAAAAATCGATTATTCAACAAAAATTCACTCCCCTGGAAGTCTAAAAATTATTTCCTATATTTTATCATAGAAAATTGTTTTTTCAAGTAAAAGATAGGGTAGCAATGAAAATCATTTGCAATAAACTTTCCAAATTTGAAAAGCCCTATCCTTTACTTCCAAGTTAGGGAGTGCTTACGATATGGATGATTGATTGGGTTATGAAGAATTTTTTACAGGCCAATCATTTTATATTTTCTTGGTTTCGATCGCCAAATTAGGAATAGATACCGAACCTGTGCATAACGGACAACCTTCACATATAATAATCCGTTCTTGGAAAACGCTTATTAAAGTGTCAACGATTTCAGTCTTAGCCGACAAATGCAAAACGAGTTTCCTTGGGGACATGGTTATGAGCGCACTGAGTAACAAATCATCATAATCGATATCCTGATTTAAATCTGTTAACACTCCCTGAAGTTGTTCCTGATTAATAGGCTGTTTTTCCTCATCCAAAAGATAAAAATTTTGTTTGTCCTTAATTAATACATGAACTTCGTCGATTCTAGGTTCCTGAACTTCAACGAAATACTGCAATAGCCTGATAAATTCATGGTATTCCTGCTCGACCAAAAAATTGTCCATGGATAATTCAACGGATTTCTCGAGTTCGGAAAAATAATCTTTTAACCGGAAACGGAAAAAACCTTCTAAATAAAGACTGGTATTGGAGTCTAAATACTGATTTACCTCCGTAAGAATTTGATTATGACGGGATAAAGTTTTCCCAATATCCCCGCTTTCATGAAGATTATTTAAATAAGTGTAAGCGTTTTGAAGCACCATTTTAAATTCGCCGGGTCCCAAAAAACGGTATTTATTACGGATTACTCGCTGAATAAATTCTTTGCTAATATTATTCATTAAGAGATCCGTAATAATATTGGCTAAGTAAAAACGCAGAATTTTTTCCTGAGCAGTTTTAATATGGGAATCATCCTCTTTTATCGAACAATCCAGAAAATAAAATTTGTCGATATGCATTTCTGCGTATTCAACAGGAACGCCTTCCCGGCTCAAAAAATTCACTTCCTGCAGAAGGCTTTCTTTCACTTCATTTGATAAGTTGAGGGTGCTGATCGTGATCCCTGACATCGAATTCCCCTCCATTCTAGGTCTATTATATGTTCGCTTTTTTATTAGTATACTGTAGAACAAAGGAACATAACCTGCTTCTTTCCAACAAAACTGCCATCACCGCCGGGGTTTGGTCGAAAAGAATTTTTAAAAATAAGCTTTTATAAAGAAGTCCATGTTTACTTTTTTTAAAAAAAGTAACAAAAAAAGGTTCTGGATCATCAATATCCAAAGAACCTTATGCTTAGTATCAATATGGTGGGGAGGACCGGGATCGAACCGATGACCTCTACGATGTCAACGTAGCGCTCTAACCAACTGAGCTACCCCCCCGTCAGCGAAATTTATTGTACCATTAACCTGGTCTATTTGTCAAGCAATCAATTTTCTTTTTCTCGAAACTCCAAAATAACCAATGGCTTCCCCGGTTTTTAGTCATGACAATCAGTGCTGGACGAAACAGTAATAGTACCATCAACAACATTTTTATAAAGCCTCAATAAATCATCCATGGAGCATTCAGCCTTTTTTTGGTTGGATAATTCCCGCAATTTTTGCAGTAAAATAGTAGCCAAAGGCTGATCGATAACCCAGCCGTATTTTTGAAGAATATACTGAATTGAGGCTGTTCCCGAATGTTTTCCGATCATGAATTCAGGAGGAATACGACCGATAAGTTCGGCAGAAAAAGGTTCATAAGTCTGCCGATTTTTTAAAAGAGCATGACAATGAATTCCCGATTCATGCGAAAAAGCTGATTGACCCGTTATCGGTTTGTTTTTTGGAATAGGCTGTTTGGATGCCTGGGCCACAATTTCACAAAGCTCCATGATTCTTGATGAATCGATTGGGCATTGATTGATTCCGGTTACCTTTAAAGCCATAACCACTTCTTCCAAGGCAGCATTCCCAGCCCGTTCACCGAGGCCATTTATAGTGACACTAGCGCTATGCGCTCCTGATTCAAGTGCGGTAACAGTATTAGCGGTTGCCATCCCCAAATCGTTGTGTCCATGAAACTCAAAATCCATTGTATGAAAGTTTGCATGGAGCCGGTTCAATAAAAAAGCGGTTTTGAGAGGAGTTAAAATACCGACAGTATCGGCTATCCGTACCCTCTTTGCGCCCAAATCAATGGCATACGCGATAAATTTGTTTAAAAAATCTTCATCTGCCCGGGACGCATCTTGGGCGCCCACGGATAAAAATGAAAACCGGGTCCCGGCGTATGGCAATACTTGGCGCATTTGGTTGAAAACCCAATCATAATCTCTACCGAGGGCTTTCAAATGGATCACGGATACCGGAAAAGAGATATGAATTCCCTGAGTCCCACATTGAGTGGCCTTGTCAATATCGGAAATCGTCCCACGGCACCAGCATGTTAAACGAGAAGATAAATTTTCATCAACAATTGCTTGAATATCCTCGATTTCAGTTTGGCCCATCGCAGGAGTTCCCACTTCCAGCTCAGGAATACCTATGTCCGCTAATATTTGGGCAATTTGGATTTTCTCCTCACGGTAAAAAACGACCCCCGGGGCCTGTTCGCCGTCTCGGAGGGTACTATCAATCAACCAAGGACTAAAAGAGTTCGTCATATCCGACATCTGGACCTCCCCAAACACCTGAAAATCAGCTAGAAAAAGACTCTGAATTTTGCTCTTGCATGAAGGCAGGGTTTTTTAAATGAACATTTTGGATTATTTTAATAAATATTTTTCCGCAGCCTCTTCATTTTCCAAGGCATCCAGTATCTCGTCGATAGCACTTTCGGTCAAAGCGCCGTACCAGTATCCTTCCGGATAAATCACCATCGCCGGTCCACGTTCACATACTTTTAAACAACCGGTATTGGTTACCAGAATGTTTTCCATCCCCCGGTCATTGATTTCCGATTGTAAATATTGAATTAAACCTGCGGCGTTTTTATTGCAAAATCCCTTAGGCTCTCCGCTAACCCTTGAGCTTGAACAGACAAAAATATGATGCTTTGGTTTTTCCATCAATGATTCCTCCCTAATTTTTTTTGCACATTTGGGCTTCAAACACGACCTGTTTTTCCCACTAAGAACAATTTGTGTCAGAATTAGTTCTAACTGCTACACTTTAAAGTACCTACGGCCATTAACCACAACCCATCCCGCCGCCCGAACAATCACCGCATCCGAGTTTGCCCTTGCAAACACTATGAGGTATTTCCCCGGCAAAAACAAGTTTCAATTCTTCACCAATCAAACCTTCCGTTACAAAAATGGTAATTCCGTCATGCTCCAATATTTCGCGTGGACTTTCTCCGATCCCGCTGACTAAAAGACAGCGGCAATCATGAAGAATTTGGGCTAGGTCCAGCCAACGCTTTTTGCCGCTTCCCGGCTCGGGAGTCTCCCTGGTTTCTATCAGCTTAAAATCGCTACCGGTTTTCGCATATATCAAGAGGCGGTCTGCTTCGCCTAAATGCTGGTTGATTAAAACTCCTTCCATACTGGCAACGGCCACATAGGGACGATCATCACCGGGAGTCACGGTTGACCGGGAACTCTCAGATAAATATTGTTGGCACTGGGCACTCATTGATTCTCCTAATAAACCAACCGCATCCGCTCTACAACGGGTACAGTGTTCCATTTGGGGAAGATATTCTTTAACTTGATTTCGAATTTGTTGAACCACAGCTGCCGGGGGTTCTTCGATGTCTTGAAAAACGGTATCCTCTGTCGGCAACAATGGGATACAGTTCATAATATCCGCGCCCAACTCTGCCATTTTCCCCGCCACTTCCGGAATGTGTTGATCGTTCACGCCGGGGATAACCAAGGTATTAATTTTCACAATCATACCTGCTTGTTTAAGAGCGCGAACTGCTTCAAGCTGTTTTTCTAAAATAACTTCCGCCGCCCTCTGTCCACGGTAAATGACCTTACCATCCCTGACCCAGGCATAAACCTTGGCTCCGATGGCCGGATCAATTGCATTGATTGTAATCGTAACGTGGCTCACCTGTAAATTAACCAGTTCGCTAACATATGGATTGACGTTAAGTCCGTTGGTAGAGACACAAAGAAGCATATCCGGGTATTTTTCTCGAACCAAACGAAGGGTTTTTAAGGTTTCTACCGGATTGGCAAATGGATCCCCCGGTCCCGCTATACCCACCACTGCGATCCGGGAATTTTGGGTAGCGACTTTTTCCAAATAAAGCAAGGCTTGGTTTGGATTGAGCGTCGCCGTGGTCACTCCGGGCCTGTTCTCATTGGCACAATTATATTTGCGATTACAGTAATTGCACTGAATGTTACACTTCGGTGCAACCGGCAGGTGAATCCGGCCATATTGATGCCGTGCATCCCGATTAAAGCATGGGTGATTGAAAATACTTCGCTCCATCTCCATCATCCTCATTTTCTGGAAATTATAATTTGCATAAAAATCGGTTTGCAAATTATACTACATATAACTATAACCTACACTTGAACTATCTTGGCGGCTGGCCAGCAAAGTGTTGACAATTTGGTCAAAAAGCTGTTGGGCTCCACGATAGCCCAAATGTAAAATTCGTTGGCCGCCAATGCGGTCATGAATCGGAAATCCGATTCTCACTAAAGGCACACTTAATTTTCGAGCGTTTTGATACCCTTTGCTGCTTCCGATAAGCAAATCAGCCCCTAGTTTTTCTGCTTCCGCCGCTATCTCCATAAAATCGACACCCTGGCGGACGGTGATCTTATCTTTCAGTTCAGGGGCAACTTCATCAATAGCCTTGGCAAGGCGACCGCTGGTTCCACCAGAAGCGCATAAAACCGGGATGATTCCGATTTCCGCCAAAAAACTGGCCATTCCCACCACTAAATCCTCTTCTCCGTATACCACCGCTTTTTTCTCAAAAACGTACTTATGTCCATCGATATAAGAATCGAGTAAGCGGCCGCGTTCCAATTCGTATTTTCTAGGAATCGGCATACCGGTGAAAGTCTTCAGGAGTTCAAAAAAGAGGTCGGTTTCGCGGACTCCAATCGGCATTCCTAATAGAAAACGGAGTGTTTTGAATCGCTCCCGCAATATGACACCTGCCGTCGACTCTGCATCCAACGTTCGTCCGAATTCGATAGTCGCCTGCGAACATCCCATTGTTTGAATCGCCGCAACCGCTGTTCCCCCGCCGGGGATTTTTTGATAATCGTCCCAGGTCGGGCCGTCCAATGTCTCTGAATAATCAGGTAACATCACGTATTCCAATCGTAAATCTTGCAAGATTTCTTTTAAATATCGCATATCTGCCGGAGATACAAATCCTGGCAAAATATTTACTTTTTTCTGGGGAGGACCGCCTTTGGCCAAAGTTCCCACTGCGGCCCGTATTACTGCATGAAACCCGTCCATGTGAGTTCCCTTGTAACTTGGGGTCGACATATGAATGATATAGGGTTGATTTTCAGCCATTTCCTCTTTTCGGTAATTACGAACCAAGGTTTCCATATCTTCTCCAATGGTTTCACTCAAACAAGTAGTAGCGACTCCGATCAGAGTAGGATGATATTGTTTGGTGACGTTCTTAAGCCCGGTTGATAAATTCAGGCCACCTCCAAAGATAGTGGCATTTTCGGTAAAATTGGAGGAAGCAATGTCGATCGGTTCCCTAAAATGGCTGATAAGATAACGCCGAATATACGTTGCACAACCCTGGGAACCATGCAAAAGGGTCATTGAGTTTTCAATCCCTTTCATGGCAATGCAGGCACCCAGAGGCGTACAAAGTTTGCAAGCGTTGGTTGTCACGACTGAAGCATTCTTTAAAATCTCATTCTCGTTAACCATTTTGAAGCCTCCTAGGCACCCGCCTTTATACTTTCGTTATCCTTCAAGTCCCGACGCCCAGATACAAATTTCCATACCGGACTATGAACCGAAGAATAAATTTCTTCTGCAAAATGCAACATGCCAATGAATCCTGCTAAGGGGATCTTCCGTTCATGATTATGATCGCAAAAACCGATGCCCATTTTATATGCAATGGGACGTTCCTTTACACCACCAATCAACAGATCAACCCCCTTTTCCTTAACAAATTCCGATAATTCCAGTGGATTGGTATCATCTACGATGATTGTTCCTTCATCACACATACTTTGGAGCTGTTGATAATCATCTTTGTTTCCGGTTTGCGATCCAACCATTACAACTTTCATACCCAGTAAGCGTAACGCCCTAACTAAGGCGAATGCTTTAAAAGCTCCACCAACATATATAGCGGCTTTTTTACCGGTTAATTTTTCTTTATATTCTTGCAACTTCGGGTATATCGCCTCAATTTCTTCACGGACCAATTTCTGGGTCCTTTTCATCAACTCGGGATCTTTGAAGAAACGGGCTACGCTATATAAAGCTTCCGAAACATCCTCGATCCCGAAATAAGCAACCCTTAGGTAAGAGGTTCCATAATGTTCCTCAAACATTTTCGCTAAATAAACCATGGAGCCTGAACACTGTACAACATTCAGGGATGCTCCATGAGAACGTTGAATCTCTTCAATTCTGGCATCCCCCGTTAAACAGGAAACAACCTGAACGCCCATTCTTTCGTAATAAGAACGAATAATCCAACTTTCTCCGGCTACGTTAAACTCACCCATAATGTTAATGCTATATTTCGAGATATCTTCGGGAGTTTTTGTTCCGGTTAATTTAAATAAAGCACCACAGGCAGCCCGGTAGCCATCTTTTTTGGTCCCTTTAAACCCTTCCGAATCCACAGGTAAAACCGGAATACTCTTTTCCAGGCTGACCTTTTTACAAACAGCCGCCACATCATCGCCGATAATTCCGATGATACAGGTGGAATAGACAAAAGCAGCTCCCGGCTGGTAACGGTCGATTAATTCAATCAAAGCCGCATACAATTTCTTTTCGCCGCCGGTAATTACATCGAGTTCCTGTAAATCCGTGGAAAAACTTAATCGATGCAACTCCGGGCCGGATGAAAGGGCTCCTCGAATATCCCAGGTGTAAGCGGCGCAGCCGATAGGCCCGTGAACCAGATGGAGCGCATCGGCAATCGGGTATAAGACCACCCGGGAACCGCAGAAAACGCAAGCCCGCTGGCTGACGGAACCAGCTAAACTGGGTTTACTGCACTCCATCTCGAAAGAGGTTGAAGCCTCTTTTTTAAAAATTTGTTTTTGCCGTTGTTCCAATACAGCCATTGGACTCACTCCTTATTTTGATTGGTAAGATAATTACATCTGTAACTCGATAGTCGTATCGTCGGCATCACGATCCTGACGATCCATGAAAACGTCTAGAATTTTTTCAACCAGTCTCATTCCACCCCGATAACCTACAGTTGGGAATAAGCTGTGACCAATCCGGTCTTCAATCGGGAAGCCGAAGCGAACAAAAGGAATATCTTCATCCTTGGCAATATATTTGCAATACGTATTCCCAATAATCAAATCGACGGGTTCGTTTTTAATCCATTGATGCAATAAAAACATATCGCCGGCCGCGCGGACATTGGCGTTGGGAACAGAGTCTTTCAGAATGCTCCGGATTCTTTCTTCAAAAGCCTTGCCAGGGGTACCTGTCACGATATGAATCGGGAGCATATCCAATTCCAGTAAAAACTGGGTTAAAGCGATTAATTGATCCGGATCTCCCACCAAAGCCACTTTTTTGTGGTAAAAATACTGCTGCATATCGGTGATGACATCCACCATCCGGCCACGTTCTTCAGTGATGGAATCCGGTACATTCACTCCGGCCACGGTCCGCAAGGTATTGATAAAATTATCCGTCGCTTGAATCCCGATAGGTAAATCAAGAATATGACATTTAACCTTGCATTTAGAATCCAACATTTCAGCAGCGGATCCTGAAGCAAAAGAGCCAAGGGCTATCGTGGCTTTGCTGTCGCCGGTACTCTTCAGTTCGGGAATGGTTACTCCGCCTTTGGGAAACATGCGATACTTACCGGTTTGCGGAGTATCCAATACATCCGAAGTGTCCGGGAAAAGGACGATCTTGACTCCCATTTCTTTGGCCAGAAGCTTAATTTCGCGCATATCAGCGGGTTCAACCCATCCCGGAATAACGTTAATCTGATTTTTTTGGATACCGGTTTTTTCGGAAAAATAATCAACCATACCGCGGGTCATATTCGCAAAACCTGTAACATGAGAACCGACATAACTCGGGGTATTGGTATGAATTACATACTTACCCTCCGGAATTTTGCCCTCTTCCTTGGCTTTGGCTACGATCTGGGGAATATCATCTCCAATAGTTTCCGACAAGCAAGTGGTGTGAACTGCAATGACATCGGGCTTGTAAATCGCAAAAATATTCCCGATGGCCTCCAGCAAATTGGCTTGACCTCCAAAAACCGAGGAACCTTCCGTAAACGAACTGGTTGCGGCCATAACCGGTTCCTTATAGTGACGGGTCAAAGTACTCCGGTGATATGCACAACATCCCTGGGAACCATGGCTTTGGGGCAAACAATTATGAATACCCAAAGCTGCATACATTGCGCCAATCGGCTGGCAAGTCTTGGCGGGATTGACCAATAAAGCTTCACGTGCTTTAATTTCTTTGGGTGTATGGCGTAATAGCATTTTACACTCTCCTTTGGAAAAACTTAACTCCCGATTTGAACGATACTCATTATCCGTTGACATTAAAAGAGGCAATTAATTCCGGATCTTTTTGCCATGGCGCTTCAATCAGGTGCCATATTTTGGTGTTTACCATCCGATCGATTTCCTTATAAAAATTGATTGCACCTTTAAATCCGGCATAGGGTCCGCTATAATCATAGTTATGAAGCTGTTTACAAGGAATACCCCATTTTTGAATCACATACTTTTCTTTGATCCCGGCACAAAATACCGAAGGTTTATAGATTTCCAGTAATCTTTCGGTTTCATAATGGCTGATATCGTCGATGATCAGAGACTTTTCATCCATTTCTTCCATCATTCCGTCATAATCTTTAAACCGAAAACCTTTTCCCTCTAAAGCTTTCAGTTCTTCCTCACTTTTACGCGGCCGGTATAATTCCGGATCAGGTCCAACTTCCAACTGCTCGATATTCCGGCTATCGGCATCCACTTTAATGGTGGGCATTACCCGGCGGCCTTCATAATCATCCCGATGGGCAAATTCGTAGCCGGCTGCTATCGTCTTCATGCCGATATCTTTAAATAAATCTTGATAATGATGAGCCCTGGATCCACCAACAAAGAGCATAGCGGTCTTTCCTTCACAACGGGAACGGACATCATCCTGGACCTTTTTAACCTCTGCCATTTCTTCGGCAATAACCTTTTCCACCCTTGCCGTGAGTTCAGGATCATCAAAATAAGCGGCAATTTTTTGTAAAGTCTTGGCTGTGCTTTCTGCCCCGATGAAATTACCCTTGATCCAGGGAATACCATATTTAGCTTCCATCATTTCCGCTACATAATTAATAGAGCGGTGGCACATCACCACATTCAAGTCTGCCGTATGGGAATTGGCAAATTGTTCATACGTGGAATTACCACTAAAGGTCGCAATCAATTTAATTCCGGTCTTGGCGATTAAGTCTTCAATCACAAAAGCATCGCCGCCGATATTATACTCACCCATGACGTTGATTTTAAATTTATCTTCGTGGGGTGTATCATCCTGACCAATGATATGTTTAAACAATTGGTTATTCGCGATATGATGGCCGGCAGACTGACTGACACCTTTATACCCTTCACAACTAAAACCAAAAATATTGATTCCCAATTCTTCTTTCATTTCCCGGGCTACAGCATGAACATCGTCACCAATTAATCCAACCGGACATGTGGAGAAGATACCGATGGCCTTCGGCTTGAAAATTTCATAAGCTTCGCGGATAGCTTGTTTCAGCTTTTTTTCACCGCCGAAGACGATATTCTCTTCCTGCATGTCGGTGGAAAAACAATAAGTCATAAAATTGGCATCTTCATCACCTTCTGGACGGGTTTGATTCCGACGGGTAAGCCAACTGTAAAAACCACATCCAATTGGGCCATGGGTAAGATTTAAAATATCCCGGGTCGGTCCGAGCACCACGCCTTTGCATCCCGCATAAGTACAACCGCGTTGGGTAATGATCCCCGGAATGGTTCTTACATTGGACTCTACTTGGGGCATAAGTACCGGATCCGGTTCATTTAAAACCATATGTTTTTGGCGTTTCCGGGCCACCTTCGCCGGATATGACTTTAATATCTCATCTTTGACTTCTTGCGCATCAGGCTTTTTATTTATCACCAGGTCCACCTCCGCAATTAATATTCATGGTAATCAATCATCGAGTACTTGATCGCCGGATTCACCGGTCCGTACCCTGACGGCATCCAAAACCGGATTTACAAAAATTTTGCCATCTCCGGGTTGACCGGTTTGATTGGTTTCAATAATGGTTTGAACCACTGTCGGGACCAATTTATCAGGCACCACAACCATTAGTAATCTTTTAGGAATTAAGCGCGGGCCTTTACCAAGCTGCGAAATGGCCTCATCATACCCAGCCCCGGCCCCTTCCAATACCTTAAAGTCAACTTGCCCCTTCCCTCTTCCAACCACATTTCCAGTGGCGGTAAAAGAGGAAATCCCTGCATCCACAAGGGCTTTTTTGGTTTTATTCATCATATTAATACGAATCATCGCCATTACTTCTTGCATGGGGCTGCCACCTTTCCAAATTCTTAATTTAGGATTCCTTTACTCCGGAGCTCACTGTGTAAACTTCCGCTACCGGTAAAACGAATATTTTACCGTCTCCAAAGGAACCTTTCTCTCCGGTCCGGGCATTTTCTAAAATCGTATTAATTACGAAATCTTTATCACCATCGGGTATGACCATAATCAATAATTCTTTCGGCAACTCATCATAATGAACTTCACCGACTTTAAGGCCCCGTTGCTTACCCCGTCCGAAAACCGCCACCTTGGTTACAGCCGGAAACCCGGCATCCATTAAAGCGGCAAGCACACTATCACATTTTTCCGGACGAACAATCGCCTTGATCATCAACATGAATTTTTCCCCCTCATTTTCTTTCTGAATTCTTAGTCCGCAATACCGTATTCAATCAGCAAGTGCTCTAATTCTTCGATTTCCAAGGGTTTAGGGATTACAAACATTTCGTTTTCATCGATCCTTTTAGACAAGTTGCGATAATGTTGGGCTTGAGGATGGGTCGGATCATAATCAATCACCGTCTTCCGGTTAATCTCGGCCTTTTGAACCATATTGTCCCGGGGTACGAAATAAATCATTTGAGTACCGATTTTTTTGGCAAGAGCTTGGATCATAGCTTCTTCATTGTCAACTTTACGGCTGTTACAAATGAGGCCACCCAGTCTTACTCCACCTGCTTCGGCAAACTTCATAATACCTTTGCAGATGTTATTGGCCGCATACATCGCCATCATCTCGCCGGAAACAACGATATAAATCTCTTGGGCTTTTCCTTCCCGGATCGGCATGGCAAAACCGCCGCAAACAACATCGCCTAAAACATCATAGAATGCATAATCCAATTCTTTATCTGCATCGTAGGCGCCGAGCTGTTCCAACATGTTAATGGAAGTGATGATTCCACGTCCGGCACAACCAACACCAGGCTCAGGACCGCCGGATTCTACACATAGCGTATTGCCGTATCCGGTACGCATAATGTAATCCAAATCGATGTCCTCGCCTTCTTCCCTTAAAGTATCAAGCACTGACTTCTGGGCGAGTCCTCCCAGCAATAAACGGGTTGAATCAGCTTTAGGGTCACAACCGACCACCATGACCTTTTTCCCCGCTTCGGCCAAACCAGCTACGGTGTTTTGTGTGGTCGTTGATTTCCCGATGCCACCTTTACCATAAATTGCAATCTTGCGCATCTGTCATACCTACCTTTCGAAAAGAATTTTTGTAAGTTTTGTGTTAGGTTATTTATAAAATATAACATTCTCTGTAAAATGTCAATTAATATCTAACACAAACATTACAAAATTAAGTTAACAATACGTTACGGGGTATTGAGTATGTTGTATACAAAAAGCGTCGCCTTTGACTACCCTTTTTTCTAAAAATTCGTCATCATCGAAATCTAAAATATAACATGAACATAACATGTTTCGGAAATAAAAAAGCAAAGCCTCATTTTCGGCTTTGCTTTTTGCGATTCTATTAAACTTGAAACCCTTTGTTATCGATTACTTGATTATAGCGATAACGGTTTTGTAAATCTAAATGAAAGAAAACGCAGCGGACGTTGGAAGCACTTCATTACCCAACCATCTGTAAATCTCGTTTTTCAAGATATTCATCATAGCTTATCCGCTGGTCGATAATACCTTGCGGAGTTATTTCTATGATGCGGTTGGCAATCGTCTGAACAAATTGGTGATCATGAGAGGTAAACAGCAACGTCCCTTTATAATTCATTAATCCATTATTAAGGGCGGTTATTGATTCTAAATCCAGATGATTGGTGGGTTCATCCAGGATAAGTACATTGGCCCCGGAAAGCATCATCCGGGCCAGCATACAACGAACCCTTTCACCACCGGATAAAACTTGCGCTTTTTTGAGGGCTTCGTCGCCGGAAAATAAAACACGTCCGAGCCACCCTCTCAGAAACGTTTCGGTTTGGTCCTTCGAAAACTGTCGCAACCAATCTACCAGCGACAGTTCGATTCCTTGAAAGAACCCAGTGCTATCTTTGGGGAAATAAGTCCGGGAAGTGGTAACCCCCCACTGAAAGGAACCGCTATCGGCAGTCAATTCTTCCATCAAGATTTCAAATAGTATCGTTTTAGCTAATCCTTCGGAGCCGACAAAAGCGATTTTGTCACCTTTGAGTACCCTGAAACTGATGTTTTCCAAAATAACTTCGTCCCCATTTTTCTTCGTCAAATTTTTAACTTCCAACAATTCATTGCCGGCTTCCCGATCGGGTTTAAAATCGATAAACGGATATTTACGGGAAGAAGGCTTAATATCTTCCAGCACTAAGCTTTCTAACTGTTTCTTCCGTGACGTGGCTTGTTTTGACTTTGAGGCATTGGCGCTAAACCGCTGAATAAATTCCTGCAATTCTTTCATCTTGGCCTCGGTTTTCTTATTAGCGTCTTTCAACTGTTTTAAAGCCAACTGGCTTGACTCATACCAAAAATCATAATTGCCGACATATAACTGAATTTTATGATAATCAATATCGGCGATATGCGTACATACCTTATTCAAGAAATGCCGGTCATGAGAGACCACGATAACTGTATTTTCAAAGTTATATAAAAAGTTTTCCAGCCAAGTTATTGAAGCTAAGTCCAAGTGATTGGTGGGTTCATCCAGAAGCAAAATATCCGGATTGCCGAACAATGCTTGGGCTAAAAGAACCCTCACTTTTTCATTATCGCCCAGCTCCAACATTTTTTTGTCGTGAAGGGCGACCTCAATACCCAAGCCGTTTAAAAGTTTCGCTGCATCGGATTCTGCATCCCATCCGTTCAGTTCAACAAATTCCGCTTCCAGGTCGGCGATTTTCAGGCCATCCGCATCCGAAAAATCAGGCTTCGCGTATAAAGCTTCTTTCTCCTTCATGATGGTATAAAGCCGTTGATGTCCCATGATCACTGTTTGCAATACCGGGAACTGATCATACTCAAAATGGTTCTGTTTCAAAACCGCCAGTCTTTCGCCGGGTGTGATACTCACTTCTCCATTGCTCGGTTCAATATCACCGGCCAATATTTTTAAAAACGTGGATTTTCCGGAACCGTTGGCTCCGATAAGACCGTAACAATTTCCGGCCGAAAATTTGATATTGACATTCTCAAATAAGGCTCTGCCTCCAAAACGCAAAGTTAATCCAGTGGTACTAATCATTGAACGTCCTTCCCTTTTACATGGTGATGAATTTTAATATGGTTACTGCAATATTCATACGCAGGATCACAATCCGGGCAATGATGAAAAATCATATTGGGATCAGTTTTCTCGGTCATCCCGCAATATTCGCAGACATGGACCGGAGCGACATAATTATCAGCGGCCTTTTCAAAACGCTTGCGGTTTTCATAGGCCCCACGGCTACGACGGGTACGTCGAATAATGTCGGGTCCGAAAAAGAGCAAATAATTGGCAAGAGAAACGATAGCGACAATTTTTTCAGAAAAAGGCTGAGTTAATACGGTATACCCAATAAATGCCCAGTTAAACCAAGCTAAATACTTTACCTTTAACGGAATAATGAAAAATAGCAAAATTTCATAATTGGGGAAAAGATAAGCAAACGCCAAAAACAAGGACAAATTGAGATAAACGGCAGTTGCTCCCCCACCGGTTAGAAAAGCCGCTACTGTGGTGGCAACCATGCCGACCAAATAGTAAAAGTTAAATTTAAAACTGCCCCATTCTTGCTCAAGGCCAACTCCAACCATATAATAAAATAATAATACAAATACAATGAATAGTAAGGACATGGTAGGCGGGATAAAGATATAGGTGATTAAACGCCAAATCTGCCCCTGCATCACCAAACCCGGGTCAAGGGTCAACATATTATAGACAGTGCCTGTTCGATCCAAATACATAAAAAAATAAACAATCGCATTTAAAATAATAATGTAATACATCAATCCGGGAATTGCAAATCGGCCGAATTTCCGTTCCAGTTTATTTAACCAATTCATGTTACTCTCCTATGAAATTTTCATTTCTCGCCCCGGCGATTCGTAGAACAAGTTCCCAATGTTCACCATTTACAGGCATCACCGAAAGCCGGGGTTCGGATATCAGTTGCCATCCCCCAAAGAATGGGTTTTGTTTAATGGTTTTTAAGGAAACGGTGCGGGGCAATGGATAACGTGGAATTAAATCCACCACCATAAATTTAGGATCCATGGCTTCAGGGTCGGGATAGGGCAAAGAGGCAACTTCCGCAACCCCGATAATGGCTTTTTCTTTGCCGGTATGATAGATAAAAACCAGATCCCCCGGAATCATCCCTTTCATATACTTGATGGCCCGTAAATTACGGACCCCGTTCCAACGGTCCCGACCCAACCGTTCTAAATCAAAATAACTATATTCTTCCGGTTCGGTTTTTACCAACCAGTAGGCCAGATGAATCACCTTCCAAAAACTTAGTAAAAATTTTTGAAGCTATCCTGACTATTTTACCAATTATTTATCATAAAATGAATAAAATCTTCCGATTTTATTCACCCGTTGGATTATTTTTTTTTGGGTAAATCGCTGCTAAACCTCCAGTAGAGGTTTCACGATAAGATAATTTAAGGTCTCGTCCCGTTTGGATCATGGTTTTAACAACTTCATCAAAACTGATCCGGTGACGGCCGTCCGATAACAGAGCATATTCAGCCGAATCCAATGCCCTTGTGGCTGCGAAGGCGTTCCGCTCGATACAGGGGATTTGCACCAAACCCGCCACCGGATCACAGGTCAACCCTAAATGATGTTCAAACCCCATTTCAGCGGCATACTCCACTTGGGCCGGAGAACCACCCAAAAGTTGCACTGCGGCACCAGCCGCCATGGCACAGGCGGTCCCAATTTCGCCCTGACAGCCTACTTCGGCACCGGAGATGGAACCGTTGGTCTTCACCAGATTTCCAATTAAACCGGCAGTAGCTAAGGCTTGTAAAATGGTCTTCTCAGGCAAATGATTCGTTTCTTGCAAATAATATAACACAGCAGGGAGAACTCCGCAGGAACCGCATGTAGGCGCGGTAACGATCTGCCCTCCGGCGGCGTTTTCTTCCGAAACGGCCAGTGAATATGCAAACAACAAATTGGCACGTTGAAAGGGGCCCCGATCTTGTCTGGCTTTCAGAAAGAAAGAAAAGCTTTTCCGGGGCAGCTTGAGTTCGCCGGGTAAAACTCCTACTCCATTGCAACCCCGCTTTACACTATCTCGCATCACATACCATACTTTCTTAAGATATTCCCAAATCATCTCTCCTTCTTGTTCAATTACATAACACCATAAAGGTTCCGCTTTTTGGGAGACATGGGCTACGATTTCTTCCATTGAGTTTAGGTTATAAAGATTATGCTGATGCACACTGGCGCCTTCAACTTTTAAGGATCCTCCTCCGATGCTGTAGACACGCCAGGATCCCATACTAACACCATCGGCATCCAAGGCTTCAAACTCCATACCATTGGGGTGAAGCGGCAACTCTGTTTCAGGGTGCCAAATCAACTCTACTGGATGAGGTTTTAGTGCCTCGGTAATTGCCTGGTCTGTTAAATGCCCTTTACCGGTGGCAGCCAAACTTCCATAAAGGCTCACCCTGAATTGAGAGGCATTGGGTTGGCCAGCCAAAAAAATTTCAGCTGCCTTACGGGGACCCATGGTATGGCTGGCCGATGGGCCATGCCCGATTCGATATAATTCAGTCAAAGATTCCATAGCCTATCCTTTATAAGTTTATTTGTTTTATTGTTTACGGTTTATGCTAAAATTTCAAACTACAAACATTGTTATTATATAAATAAATTGAGTAACTGACAAGTTTTCACCAATGTTTAGGAAATAATATTCATATGGAGATTGCGTTAAATCCCTCCCTTTATGGAGTTTTGGCCAAAATAATGCCGGGAATCTATTGAAAAGCGCCATCAGGATGGAACTGTCATTAACTTGAAAAATTCTCCCGCTAACAAAAAAAGCCATGCACCTTATGGGGATGGCTCTAATAAGTTTAATCAGTCACTTAATCTTTACGGAAGATGCCGAAATTCTCAAAATTGACGGGAATCTTTTTCTAGCGGGATTACATCTTCGGGTGATATGATTTTTGTCTTTTTTCCACTTTTATCAGGTAATACATTATCATTACCTCTTAAATCCGGCTTGGAAGTACCCAAAGCCTTTGCCGTTTGGTAATTTGTATCAACCATCGTAATCTTCAAATCTTCCGCTTTACCATGTACCAGTTGGGAAAGTTCATAAACTACTTTTCGCAAATTATCGGCCTGAGCACTTAACTCCCCCGCCGCCGCCGCACTCTCCTCAGCATTAGAAGCATTTTGCTGAGTTACTGTATCAATCTGACTCATACCTTTATTAACTTGTTCGACTCCTTGCGCGTGTTCCCGGGTCGCAGCATCGATTTCGCCCATTAACTCATTGACTTTTTTCGTTTTATCGGAAATTTCAATTAAGGCTTCACGGACACGTTCAGCCACAACTACTCCTTCACCGGATAATTCAATATTTGCCTCAATAATGCTCGTCGTATCTTCAGCAGCCTGAGCACTCCGCTGGGCAAGACTTCTCACTTCCTCAGCCACGACTGCGAAACCCAACCCGGCTTCTCCGGCCCGCGCAGATTCAATGGCGGCATTTAACGCCAGAATATTGGTCTGGAAAGCGATATCATCGATTACTTTAATGATCTTGGAAATCTTGTCGCTGGATTTTTTGATTTCTTGAATGGAATTCAACATTTCTTGCATTTCAATGTTGCCTTTAACAGCCGAATCCTGGGCTTCCTTCGATAATAAAGCCGCTTGTTTGGTATTGGCAGTGTTTTGTTTCAACATGGAACCGATTTCCTGTAAAGTTGAACAAGTTTCTTCGGTAGCGGAGGCCTGTTCGGCGCTTCCTTGCGCCAATTGTTGGGAAGATGCTTCCAATTGAACGGAAGCCGACGCCACCTGCCGGGCACCTTTCCCTAAGCGGACCACCGCGGAATTCATCGGGTTGGTTATCGAAAGCGATAAAAATATTCCCAATGCTAATGCGATAAATGTTCCCCCGGCAATACCGATAAGAACTGTTATCATTACCCAATTGACAGTTACTTTGGCCTGTTTGGATATACCATCGGAAACATTATTATTTATTGAAATTAACTGTTTTAAATACCCATCGGCCAAAATACCATTCATATCCGCACCTACGCGAACCATTTCACTGTAGGTATCTTTCGATTTATCCAAATCGAATTGTCTGCTTAAGCCCTGAAGTTCTTCATCATTTTTCTGATAATTTTCCAAGCAAGAGAGTAGATTATTCCAAATATCCATTTCATCTTTGGTTAATACCAGCGATTCATAGGCTTTCTGGTAAAGAGCAATCTGGGTAAAAAAAACTTGAATTTTGCTATAATATGTTTCTCTGTCCGAAGCGGTAAGTGATGAATCCAATAAGGCTTTTTCGCAACTGTCAATCCCCGCTTTAGCCATATTTAACTTATATAAGGTTTGGATTTTCGGTAATTGAGTGTCTGCGACATTTTGAAAAGAGCCGGAAAGCTTGTAAACCCCGCCCAATCCTACCACGCCTACCACAAGGGTGATAAAGGCAACAATAATAAAACTTACCATTAATTTAGTTTTAAGTTTTAAATTCGGTAATTTCAAATGCAATTTGAGCTTTTCTACCATCTTGTTTCTCCCTTTAGCCAGAAAACATTATCTCGGCTCTCTTTTTCGATATTCGAATATTCCAAAGTTCCTGTAATCTGAATTTTATATGGAAGTTATGCAATAGGCTCATTCTTCCAGAATGATGATAATGTTATACTGGCGAAATAACAAACCAATTGATGAAATGGCCGCCATTTATAGCTTCAATATCTTATAAGATACACATTGTTTTTCAATTAAATCCCAATCAAGTTCTCCGCCGATTCCGGGTTTATCAGGAACCGTAATCATCCCTTGAGCGTCAATCGGCAAATTGCCTTTCATCGGCAATTGAAAATCTGCTTCCGGAACAAAATACTCAAAATAACTGCAATTTCTGATTGCACATGAGACATGTAAATTGACCAAATCCAGATAATTCATGGTAGTGGTATGAACCTCACACCTTAAACCGAAGGCTTCTGCCAGATGAGCGATTTTTAAGGTACCGGTTATACCATTTTTCCATGACACATCAGCTCTGACAATGTCGGCGGCTTTTTCGGCGATAAACTGAGCTACCCCCCAATGGCAGCCACAGGTTGTTTCAGTAGCTGCGACCGGGATATCAAGGCATTGACATAACTGACGGTACTTGTATAATTCAAAATCCCGGAAAGGCTCCTCGAACCATAAATAGTTCAATTTTTCAAGTTGCCTGCCCACCTTAATGGCTTCATCCAAGCTATATTCAGCCACCGAATCAGACATCAAGACAGTATCATCCCCCAGCGCCTCACGGAGTGCCCGATGAACCTGGAGATCGGTTTCAACCGGCCCGGGCGGGTGGGCTTTATATGCTTTAATCCCTTTTGATTTATAGTAAAGGCCTTCTTGAACGTATTCATCAATTGTTTCATGGAAAAGCCCGCTGGCATATACGGGCAATTGTCTCCGGTAGGCTCCAAGATACCGGTACAACGGTAATCCCGCCGCTTTGGCCGCAATGTCCCATAACGCTACATCAACCGGACCGGTCATATATACCGGAAAAAAGCATAAATGCCGGTCAAGATTCCAAAGTTCCTGCCAAATAGCTTCCCGGTCATAAGGATCTCTTCCCAGCACAACAGGAGCGATATTATCCTGCATAAAGGCTTCAGTTACCGCTCCCGAACGGGCCGCCAAAGCAGTTGCCAAACCTTCTATCCCTTGATCGGTGGTGATTTTGAGCACCACTACATCCCAAGGCATGTTACTTTTACCTTGTCTCTTCTCGTCGAACAGGCATTGATCTCTTTTAACCCACCAGGTTTCAAATTGAATGATTTTCATTGTTCAGCCCTCTTATAAGATTCCATATTTTTTAAAAGCTGCAGTACTCGACATTCCATTTTCAATCTCTTTCCTGACGATTTTTTCGCCCCGCACTTTTTCTAATGCAGAAACGATCACTTCTGCTTCAATTTCTTTCGGAATAACCAGTACTCCGTCCAAATCAGCAAAAATCAAATCGCCAGGATTAACCCAAACATTGCCAATCTCGATCGGACACCGGAAATCGGCAACCTGAGTTCTCACCGAAGAATCTTGGGCGTATCTTCCCCGTGAAAATACCGGCCAATTTTGCTCCAGCACCATGGGTGTATCACGGTGGAAGCCATTAATAACCGCCCCGACAGCGCCTCTTTTTTTAGCCGTGGCAGTCAAAAGTTCGCCCCAGTAAGCACACCGCATATCACCTCCGGAAGCGACATAAACTTCGCCCGGTTCCAATTGATCCAGGGCTTCCGTTAACAAACCAAAGGGCTTTTTCTGTTCGCCGTAAACATCAATCATTAAAACCGGCATCGCCCGGCCTGCAATTCGCATTGCTTCCTTCAAGGGTTGAATCGGTTGCGGCAGGAAACGGTGGTACAAACCTTTACGATCCAAAATATCTCCCACCACCGGAGTATAAAGCTCATTTTTAATCATTTGAAAAAGCTCGTTATCATTTTTCCATTGAATCATTCATAGCTCTCCCATTTCTATAATGAATGCCAAACCATTCCATCTCCAAAGAGAATTCTCCCCTTCATCTTCATCCGGGATTGAGTAAAGAAACCCGGAAAAATCGATCCCGGTGAAAGGATGAGTTGAAAAAAGCCTTTCACCGGGTTCCGCTCATCGAATAAATTTCAATCAGACACCACTTTATTTACCAAATATTAAATTGGGTAAAAAGAGCGAAATTTGAGGCACATAGGTGATAATCAACAGGATGACAGTCAGTACAATAATATAAGGAACCATTACCCGGGCTATTCTTTCAAAAGGCACTTTGGAAATCCCGGCCAACACATATAACACCATCCCAACTGGCGGTGTCAACAGGCCGATCATCAGGTTTAAAATTAAAATCAATCCAAAATGGACCGGATCCACGCCTAACGTCATTGCAACAGGCATCAGCACAGGGGTTAAAATGGTAATCGCCGATATTGTCTCCATGAATGTCCCGGCTATCAACACAAGAATATTAATCACCAACAATCCCACAAATTTATTGGAAAATGTCATTAAGAACAGTTCCGACAATTTTTGGGGAATTTGTTCGCTGGCTAGAATCCATCCGAATATGGAAGCGCTGCCCACGATCAACAAAACACTGAGTGTAGAATTAACGGTTTCCCGTAAAAATTCCGGAATATTTTTAATCGTTATCTCCCGGTAGGCAAATCCAAGTATCAATGAATAAATAACCGCAACAATAGCCGCTTCGGTCGGCGTGAAGACACCTGCCAAAATTCCACCGATAATGATCACCGGTGTCATTATTGGGAAAAAAGCTTGTTTGGTGGCGGCCAGCATCTCTTTAAAAGTAGCTCTTCTTGCAGCCTTAGGATAATGGTGTTTCTTGCTCTGAAGATATACCATGACCGACAAGGCGCCGCCCATTAACAGTCCCGGTAAAACGCCGGCCATAAATAGCCTGCCGATTGAAACCCCGGCAATCACTCCAAAAAGAACCGCCGGAACGCTGGGAGGTATAATAGGTCCGATAATGGATGCCGCACCGGTAAGAGCCACACTAAAGTCTTCATCATAACCGGCATCTTTCATCGCCTTCAATTCCACTTTTCCGAGGGCCCCCGCTTCGGCGACGGCGGTCCCGGACATACCAGCAAAAATGATACTGGCCAGGATGTTGGCGTGTCCCAACCCCCCGGTAATATGACCCACCAATTTATTGGCAAATTCAAACAAGCGCCTGGTAATCCCGCTGGTATTCATAACAGCCCCCGCCAAGATGAAAAAGGGGACAGCCAATAACGGAAAGGAATCTCCGATCGCCATTGATATTCTCTGTACCGCGACCACCGGAGTAATGTCATGCGTAATCAAATATATCAGGGAACTGATAAAAAGCGAAAAACCGATTGGAACCCGAAGCGCAATCAGTGCCAACAAAGAGCCTAAAAGTAGTAACATTAATCGACTCCTCCTTGGTTAGAGTTTTTGGAGCTAAAAGTTTCAACTGTCTGAAAACATAAATTCAAAATCATCAGCGCACAACCGGCCGGTACTGCGAAAAACACATAACTCATGGGGATCCCCAATGCAGCCGAGGCAATGCCATGCTGAGAAATGGAAAATTTCACTCCATAAACGACCAAATAAGAAAAGCAAAAAATACTGAGGATATTGGCGCCGACAGATACTATTTTTTGTACCATCACCGGAAACTTGTCATAAAACAAATCCATCCGTATATGGAGATTCCACCGGACTCCATATGCCGCACCGATAAATGCGACCCACACAAAAATATATCTTGCCAACTCTTCACTCCAAACCAATGGATTTCTAAAGATGAATCTCATGATAACTTGGGTGGTCACGATGATACACATCAAAGCCAAACCGGTCAGTAAAAACCATTCTTCCAACTTATTAAGTATTTTCATGAGTACCTCCGGTTAAATTACTGATTTTTTGAAAAGTCCCCCGGCCCGGCGTAGCCTGACAGGGGGAACTTGACTCCAGCCATTCATGTTGGAACGATAAAATCCCTCCAACCATTGAATGATTTTCTACCTGACTGCTTGAATTTTTTGATACAATCCCACGCCCCAGCTGCTTTCGAAAGTGGCCACAACAGGCTGGGCGGCTTTACGGAATGCTTCAACATCAGGCTTAACAACGATCATCCCGCTCTTTTTAAATTCTGCCAAAAGCGACTGTTCTTTGGCTTCTATATCCGCATTAATAGTAGGACCTACTTGGTTCACGGAATCAATTAAAATCTTTTTCAAGTCCGCTGGCAACGAATTCAATTTCTTCTCAGAAACCACAATGGGGGTTACCGATAAAATATGACCCGTTAAAATCAGATATTTTTGCACTTCATAAAATTTTTGGCTATAAATTGTTGGAATTGGATTTTCCTGGCCATCCACTACACCTTGTTGCAAGCCGAGATAGACTTCGGATAGCGCCATTGGAGTAGGATTGGCGCCCATTGCTTTGGTAACCGCAACATAGAGAGGCATGTCCGGAGTTCTTAGTTTCAAGCCCTTCATGTCGGCAGGTGTTTTAACCGCTACTTTGGCAGTTGTCACATATCGGGTGCCGTAATACGGCGCATACAACACCCGGATGCCGGTATCTTTCGCCATCTGTTCCCACATGCTTTTCCCAATAGGGCCGGTCGTTACCTTGACCATATGGTCCACACTTCTAAAAACAAAGGGAGCTTCCAAAACCTGGATCGGTTTAAACCGCTTACCAAGTTCGCCAGGTCCAATAAAACTCATATCAACAATACCGTTGACGATACCATCGGCAATATCTTTTTCACTACCCAATGAACCAGAGTCATAAATGTTAATCATCAACCTGCCGTTGGATTTTTTCTTCACCAAGTCCGCCAATCTTATCATACCTTTAGAAAACGGATGGTCGGGAGCTAAAATATGAGCCAGTTTCAGAGTTACCCCATCACCAGCCGCAAAACCCGTAAATGTGGAAAAAGCAAACAAACAACCAAAAACCAATAATAATGCCAACTTCCTTTTGGATTTTTGAAAACCCATTTAAAACCCTCCCTTTTGAAAATTTCTTTGATAAAGATCTATTTTTAATATAATATTTATGCTAACTTTAATGTATTGAAAATTTTATGATCTTGTATTGATTTTTTTATCCTTGTTATAAAACATGAACTCAATCGGAAAAATTTCAAATTTCTTTCAAATGCTCTTTTTTAAATTCAAATCCCCATCCCGAACCCTCTCGCGGGCAGGCCATGCCATTTTTGATTTCCATTTTGTTATCAATAATCCCATCAATCCAATCAAAAGATTCCGCGCCGTAACCATTGGGTATCGTACACAACAACGTCACATCATAATCCTTATAATAATGTGGGAGGACCGGAATCTGGTAAGCGTTGGCCAATGAGGCCGACTGCCGCCAGGCCTCAACACCGCCGATTCGGATGATATCGGGTTGCCATAAATCCAATGCATTTCTGCGAATTAATTCCTTCAGCGGCTCCATATCATACTCCCGTTCACCCATTGCCAGGGAAATATCGGTTTTCGACCGCAAGAGCTGATACCCGGCAAAATCAGTATGGACAACCGGTTCTTCAAACCAATGGATGTGTATTTTCGCAGCTTCTTTGGAAAGTTTCAATGCGGAAGATACATCCATTCCCTGGTTGGCATCCATCATGATATTAATCTCATTGCCAACTGCTTCCCTAACTTTACGGAGGCGTTGAATATCACGGCCATCTTCTTTGGAACCCACTTTAATTTTTACGCCGCGAAAACCTCTGGCCTTATAATCAACGACTTCGGCGATAAGCTCTTCATCGCTGTACGAAAGCCAGCCACCGCTTCCATAAACCGGAACTTGCCTTCCGCTGGCGCCAAGCAATTTCCAAACGGGCTGCTTCAAAGTCTTGCCCCAAGCATCCCACATCGCCACATTCACCGTGGCCGCCACCCATTTCAAAAGTCCGTTATTCCCGAAATATTCGGTCTCAACTGCCAGGTCTTTCTGAAATTTTACCGTATCATACACCGAGTACCCGGGAACAAAAGATTCCAAGTCCTTGAATGCTCCGGCGATGGCCCCAGGCGAATAATGAAACGATAACAAATAACCCTGCCCCGTTACGCCGGACTCCAGTTCAATTTCGGATACTAAAAAAGATATTTCCGAGATTTCGTGTGTGGCGTCGGCAATCGGTTCGGACAATTTGGAAATTGCTTTGTACGTCCTGATTTCCTTGATCGTTTCTTTCATGTTAAAACCTCCTATAAAGCAAAATGTTTACCCGGCTAACTCTTTCCGTTAGTCCCTTATGTAACATACGACTTAACCGAATTTAAACCTATCGAAAATTTTCTGGTTTTGGTATGGAAAATTTTATTATTTTTACAACTCCCGCCATTCATACAACATAAGTAATCGGCCGTAATTCAATCAATATCAAGATTTTTAAAAATTCGAAGCTCGTATAATTTTGGAGTTTGATACTTTTTAATGCTTTTCGAAAAAAACTTCGATATAATGTAATTTACGAGGTTGGTTATGGGTCAAAAAACCTATCCCGGACAACAGCATCATGGAAAGAGGAATATTATTGCGCCGCCAAGGAATCGTTTCCTGTTTTCTCAAGAATACATACATCCCATTACGAACGAAACTATCAATTTCCCATTTGTCAGTGGCATTATTTCCGGCCTTGATCATTTCTGTAATATCTTACACGATTTATAGTAACGCGATTTTATCTGAAACGACCAAACGGATGGAAACTCTAGTCACCCAAACCAATCAGGAACTCGATACCAGTTTTGATTCAGTTAAAACCCTATTATTAGCATCCTATAGCAGTTCAGAAATAAAAGAGATTTTGTATAATCCCCATTGGACCACAGAAACTCCTCCCGGTCAGAAAATCGAGTATTTTCGAAGAATCAACGATTTTTTTCGGGGCACGCTTTATTTAAAAAATAATATCTCCGCCATCCGTTTTTTGCCGGTCCAAGGGATTAGTGTAATCTGGTATGAAAACGGTTTGATTCTCGGTTATCCACATCCCATTCTTCCTTGGTACCAGCAGATCATCAATGCCGATATCTACGAGGCTTTTATCCCTCCCCACCGGCCTCTGGCTCCGTCATCCCAAAATCAAAATAAAGTTTTCTCTATTGGCAAAGCAATTCGCGGTACCCATGGAAACATTATAAGTATTATCATGGTTGATGTTAAAGCAGCGGAAATCAAGAATATTCTCAACCGGGCCAGTATTGTGAATAATATGCAATTGGCCGTCATCAATAATGCCGGTCGAATTATTTTCGGTTCGAAGAATTTACAAAAAGGCAAATTTTTAGATCGCCGGTTATTACAAAAAATAAAAAGCACTCCCAGTGGAAGACTCCAATATAAAATAAACGGCGAAAACTATCTGTTGATGTATGAAACTTCTAAAGTTTCCGGATGGAAACTGGTCACTTTTACTAAAATCAATACTCTGCTGAAAAAAGCGAATGAAGTACGGGTTATCAGCTTAATCATTGTGATATTAAGTATTGTGGTTTCTTTGCTTTTCTCCATCCTGTTGTCGATAAAGTTAACCAATCCCTTAAAAAGGCTTTCCTCTTCCATGAATCAAGTAAAAAACCGCAATTTTGATGTTTATCTTCCGATCTCCAGCAATGATGAAATCGGAACCCTGACACAAGATTTCAACGGGATGGTTGAAAAAATTAATCACCTGATTTTCAAAGAATATGAAACGGATTTGCGACGCAAGGGCGCTGAACTCAAAGCTTTGGAATCACAGATAAATCCTCATTTTTTATATAATACCCTTGAAACCATCAACAGTATTGCTTATTTAAAGGATGTTCCCGAAATAACGACCATCTCGCGTTGCCTGTCGGAATTATTCCGATACAGTATCGATAGTACAAAAAAACGGGTTACCTTGGCCGATGAATTGTACCATACTTCCAATTACATTGAGATTCAAAAAATCAGACGCCCGGGTCAATTTAAGGTGCAGATGGAAATTCCCGAATCGCTGCTTGATTATAAGGTCGTCAAATTCATTTTTCAACCCTTCATTGAAAATTCCATTACCCACGGTCTAAAACAGATGAAAAGCGGCGGTTTGATCATTATCAGCGCCGAGTTGCTGGAAAATCAAACTTTAATTATCCGGGTGAAAGACAATGGTGCGGGCATCCCACCTGAAAAATTAGCCACCATTGAGGAATTTCTAAACCAGGATTCTGATGACCCTTCTTCTGAATCCAACTCCTTTATCGGATTGGGGAACGTGCATTTTAGAATCCGACATTCTTTCGGCGAAAATTATGGTTTGACCATTGAAAGCGATCGGAAAACTGGTACCATCGTCACGATCAAACTTCCGGCTGTAAAATGATTGATTTCTTACCGAGGTGTAGCCATGTATAAAGTATTGATTGCCGATGACGAATTGTGGATTCGGAAAGCGATTGTTAAAAGAGTGGAATCTTTGGGCCTTGATGTGGAAGTAGTCGGTGAAGCCGGAGATGGACAAGAAGCCTTGGATCTTGCGATCCATATTCAACCGGATATTATCATCACGGATATCAATATGCCTTGTTTAAGCGGTTTGGAATTCATCAGGGAGATTCGAAGACAACAATCCGCTTCAAAAATCATTATCATTTCAGGCTATGCCGATTTTGAATATGCGCAAGCCGCTTTAAAATTGGGTGTCTTTCAATATATTTTGAAAACCATCGACGATAACACCCTTCATGATGCGCTCTGGGAAGTTATTCAAGCGCTTGAAACCGAGAAACTAACCAAGGCGGATTTGCAGGCTTTGTATTTCAAACTCATAGAGAGGACTGCTCTTTTACAAAAAAATTTCCTCCAGCAAATCTTATCCGGTAAAGTTTCCAATCCGGATTATATCCGGCGCACAGCGCGAAACCTCGATTTATCCTTCGAGGTTGAAAACCCTTTTTGTATCTTGGTGATCCAAATCGCTGAAACAGCCTTGTCCAATATTGGCCCCTTGATCAATGACTTGCGGACCGCCATCGACAGTCATCAATTCTTCAATTCTTATATTTGTGAAAATCAGCAGGGTTATCATGAAGTAAACCTAATCCTGATCTCCAATAACGGACAGGACTGTTCCAAAAATCACCTTTGCAATTTGGCTAAAGAGCTGATGGAAAATTTCTCCCAAGAAATCGCCGGTATTGGTATCAGTAATACTTTTACGGATTTAACCCGGTTTCATGAGGCTTATGTTCAAGCTGTGGATGCCATTGCCAATAAAACGCTTTTAAATACTGGAGAAAAATACATTCATTTTGGGGACATCAATATCAATGAAAAATTTGCGGCCTATTTCACCACTGCCGACTGGCGAAATCTTGCCCTTTATATTGAAAGCGGCAATTATCCCCGAATTGAAGAACAATTGGATTTGGCTTTTAACAATCTGAGCCAAAATTCCCAAGTCTCCACGAAAATGTTAACAAAACTTTACTTTGAAATGGTACTGTTTTTGGAAAACATTCTCAACAAAAAAGGCTTGTCATTGGAGCAAGTCTTTATCATCAACCTCTTTTCACAGGAAAACTTTCCGAATCCTTCATCCGTTGAAAGCCTGAAAGAATTACTGACCTCTTACGCCATTAGGGTTTCGGAACAATCGGTGCCGCAGACGAAAGCCGGTTCCAAAACGCTGCTGGTGAACATCAAAAGTTATCTGGAAAAGAATTATTTCGAAGATATCACGTTGGATAACATTGCCCAAAACTTTTTTATCAGCAGAGTTTACTTCAGCCAACAATTTAAAAAGGAGTTCGGGATGACTTTTACCGCTTACCTCAACCAGGTCAGGATGGAACAGGCAGCTCAATTGTTTAAAACCAAACGCTTAATGGTTCATGAGGTCGCCCTGATGGTCGGCTTTGCCGACCCGCTTTATTTCGGACAAGCTTTTAAGAAACACTTCGGCGTTACCCCTTCAAAATACTTGGAAAGTTTAACATAGGGGATAAAATAAGGGTTCACGATAAAAAATAGGTTATAAAAACTCCGATGCTATTTTTTAAATTTAGCCAGAGCATCCGCTAATGCCGTATTGACCAGCTCTTTTTGATTTTGATTCCGGATATATTTTTGCGCGTCCCGTTTATTGATGCTGCTTTTTTCTTCTTCTCTCCGTTTGGTGAAAACGCTTAATTTTTCACGGTAACCGCAGGAGCAAACGAAGGTTTTTCCTTCCCCCTCACCGCGAAGTTCCATTCTTTTATGACACTGGGGGCAGCGGGCATTGGAAGTCAAGGAAATATTCTGGCGATACCCGCACTCCCGATCCTGGCAAACATACATTTCACCTTTTTTACCTTTCACTTGCAAAAGGAATTTACCACACTGGGGGCATTTCACCCGGGTCAAATTGTCGTGCTTGAAACTATGACTGCTTCCTATAATCGTAGTCACCAGCACGCCCGTATAATCTTTGATCCCTTTGATAAAGTTGGCGCCGGCAGCCCTACCCTTGCTAATATCATTCAATTGCTGTTCCCATTTGGCGGTTAATTCCGCAGATTTCAACTCTTCCGGCACCAGTCCAATGAGCTGGATTCCCTTGGAGGTGGGAATAATTTCTTTGTCCCTGCGCTCCATGTAGAAGGAGTTAAATAACTTCTCAATAATCTCGGCCCGGGTAGCCGGGGTCCCCAATCCGCTGGTGTTCTCGATGGCCTCTCGTAATTCCCGATCTTCAATCCATTTACCGGGATGTTCCATGGCCGATAATAATGTCGCCTCGGTATAGCGGGCCGGCGGTTTGGTCTTCGCTGCTATGATTTTTGCCCCCAGCACTTTGAAGGAGTCCCCCTGGTTGATAGTCGGAAGGGATTGGGCGAATTCCTGCTCATCCCCCGGATCCTCAATACTGTCCTGGTATACGGCATGCCAACCCTTGGATTGAGTGGTTTTTCCGTGGGCGATAAATAACTGTCCGTGAACTTCAAATTTCACAGTGGTCTGTTCATATTCAAAGGGGGATGAAAGCACAGCCAGAAACCGTTTAACGATTAAATCGTATATTTTCAGTTCTTCCGGGCTGAGTTTCGACAAATAGACCGGTTCTTCCGTGGGAATAATGGCATGATGGTCCGTGACTTTCGCGTTATTCACAAACCTTGAAGAAGGCATAGGTTTACTCTTCAGGAGCCGCCGGGCCGTTTCGGCGTAGGGGCCCACAGCGATGCTTTCCAATCTTTCCGGCAGAGTCCCGACGATATCTTCGCTAATATAACGGGAATCCGTCCTGGGATAGGACACCAGTTTATGAATCTCATAAAGCTGCTGCATGATGGAAGAGGTTTGTTTGGCGGAGAAACCATATTTGCGATTGGCGTCTCTCTGAAGCTCCGTTAAATCATAAGCCAGCGGCGGCAATTCCTTTTTCTGCTCTTTTTTTACTTCAATGACCGTTCCACTCCCGCCGCTTACTTCAGCCACGATTTTCTCGGCTGCGTTTTTATCAAAAAAACGGTTTTGGCCGTGTTGATCCTGCCATTGCAAGGTAAAATGCGGTACGGTTATTTGAATGGTCCAATAATCTTTGGCACCAAATTCTTTAATTTCTTTCTCGCGGGCTACCACCAAGGCGAGCGTGGGGGTTTGAACCCTGCCGGCCGAAAGCTGGGCATTATATTTACAGGTAAGGGCCCGGGTGACGTTCAGCCCCACCAGCCAATCCGCCTCAGCCCGGCTTTCTGCCGCGGCATAAAGCCGTTCATAGTCCTTGCCCGGCCGCAAATTGGCAAAGCCTTCGCGGATAGCCCGTTCGGTTTGGGAAGAAATCCACAAACGCTTAATGGTCTTATGAAACCCCACTTTATCAATAATCCAGCGGGCGACCAGTTCCCCTTCCCGTCCGGCATCGGTGGCGATAATCAGCTCAGTAATCTCCGGAAGCCTCATCAGGTTTTTGACCACCCCGAACTGTTTAGCGGTCTCCCGGATTACCGTCAGTTCCATCTTGGACGGCAACATCGGTAAATCTTCTATGCGCCAAGTTTGATATTTCTCATCGTAGGCTTCAGGATCAGCCAAAGTAACCAAATGGCCCAAGGCCCAGGAAACAATATACTGGGATCCAATAAAACAACCATTGCCTTTTTGATTGCATTGAAGGACTTTAGCCAATTCCCGCCCTACGGAAGGTTTTTCAGCCAGCACTAAACTTTTACCCATCTTTTTATTCTCCGAATCCTAGTGTGAAAGTAACTTCCAGATCATTGTTTCTATAATGGGAAGAGGATATCCTGCCAAAACATTTGGCTAAAGGAAGGAGAATAAGTTTGAAAAATGAAGTGCAAAAAAATACTTTCATATATTCTTCTCGAAAAGTCGCTCCAAATTCAACCACGAAAAGCATGAAATTACACGGAATCAGAACCTCGCCGCTCCGGCGATCCTCTTTTCCTGCTCTCGTGTATTTCGTGGTTCATCGTCGAATTTTATCGTTCCGAGCATACTCAATCATTGCGTATGCAACTAATTCGATGAGTCACTAAAAATAATTGTTCCCTCTCTATCTACAGCACCAAGGTGCCTCAGACGGAGGGTTCGACCTTATATTTTGCATTCCCTTGGGTGGATTTTACTCCAAAATTTTCCATTCATCCAATCGAAAAAGAAATCCGAATATAACTAACACTTGCAAAGAATCTTTAATTATGGTAGCATTTTATTAAACCTATTTGTTTACTTGTAATTTTTGAACTTTAAAGGAGGGTCACACTTTGCAAATATCAACAAGGGGCCGCTATGGCTTACGCGCGATGGTGGATATGGCACTTCATATGACGGATGGCCCCCTGGCTCTAAGAGTGATTGCTGAGCGTCAAGCTATTTCCGAATCATACCTGGAACAGGTTTTTACCAATCTTCGCAAGGCCGGTTTGGTCCGGGCTTCCCGGGGTTCTCAAGGCGGTTACGAACTGGGACGGCCGGCTCACCAAATGACTGTAGGAGAAATCATCCGTTCATTGGAAGGACCCATCATTCCGGTCCATTGTGTTGGAGAGGATTCAAAAAGTTCATCCTATTGCGAGCGGGAGAAATACTGTATTACCCGTTCCTTCTGGGAGGAGTTGCGCGATAAAATCAATGAATTTTTAGACAGTGTCACGCTGCAAGATCTAACCGATCGAGCCAGGAGCATGGTGCCGGAAGAACCAATGTATTACATTTAAAAATGGATTCATTGAAATGACGGAGTAAGTTTTCTTTTTCTTAACCCTATAGAAGTGCCTACCCAAAAGAAAGACCCGGCTGTGGAATTAACCAGCTGGGTTTTTTTATCACGCCCATGATCATCATCGGTACTTTTTTTAAAATGCCGGTACGACGGAACCTTTATATTTTTCCAGTAAAAATTGTTTAACTGCCGGAGTTTGCAAGACTGAAACCAACTTTTTGATTTCCGGACGGTTTTCATCACCCTTGCGCACCACAATCACGTTTGCATAAGGAGAATTGGCGTTTTCACGGAAAAGGGCTGTATTGGGATCAATCTTGGCGTCAAGTACAAAGTTGGTGTTAATAACCGCGCCATCGACATCGGGTAAGCTCCGGGTCAATTGGGCAGCTTCAACTTCGATGAATTGAAGTTTCTTGGGATTGGAGGCGATATCACTCGGGGTTGCTTGATAATTCAATAAACCTTTTTTTAGTTTGATAAAGCCATTCGCTTCCAGAAGCGCTAGGGACCGATATTCATTGGATGGATTATTGGGAATGGCAATTTTAGCGCCAGTTTGAAGCTGTGATTTCGATTTGATCTTTTGGGAATAAAATCCGATCGGTTCCACATGGATTTTGCCGGCTACGGTAAATTGATACCCTTTTTCCTTCGAAACCGATTCAAGATACGGAACGTGTTGAAAATAATTGGCGTCAATTTGCTTGTCGGCAAGAGCCGGATTTAATTGGCCCTCATCATCCAAAACCACAATTTGCAAATCAACGCTCGCCTTCTTAAGTTCCGGTTTGATGAACTCCAGGATTTCGGCATGAGGCACCACGGCAGCGCCCACTTTCAACGTTACATTGTCAGCCAAGGCTAAAGAAGATAAGGTTAAAATCACAATTGTTACGACCATCAATAATTTACGACTCATTTCAATCATCCTTTCAATTTTTTATGGAAGTAAATTTTCTCGAAACCAGATGTTCTCCGAAACAAACCACCTCCTCAAGGAAAACCAAATCCGGGCATCGGATTTATTCATACTCATGCTATTTTGGATATCTCTATCAATAAATTTTTTTTTGGCAACAGCCCATTTAATCTTTTTCTAGTTAGATCTACCGTTGATACCTCATTTCCAACCGGCGGGCGATAAAATTGCCTGTCCATTGAATACCCTCCACCATCAGCACTAACACCACCACCGTGGCAATTAACACATCATTCCGGTAACGCATATAGCCGAAACGGATGGCCAGACTGCCGAGCCCCCCTGCACCGATGGCGCCGGCAGTGGCGGTAAATCCGGTAATGGTAATAATCGCCAAGGTAATCCCCCGAATCAAAGATGGTAAAGCTTCCGGAATCAGTACTTTCCAAATAATCGTCAATGGTTTGGCGCCAATGGCCAGTGCCGCTTCAATCTTGCCTCTCTCCACTTCTTTTAGGCTGTTCTCGATAATGCGGGCCAAAAAAGGGGCCGAACCAATTGCCAAAGGTACGACCGCGGCGGTGGAACCCAAAGTGGTTCCAACCATAAATCTCGATAATGGGAGCAGGATTACAATTAAAATGATAAAAGGAAAGGAGCGGAAAATATTCACCACCGTTCCCAAAATATGATTTAGCTTCGGAAGTTCTGATATATGGCCCTCTGCAGTAACCACCAGGGCGATTCCCAAAGGCAACCCCAATACCAATGCCGCTAATGTCGATAATACAACCATATAAATGGTTTCCAGTAAAGCCACTCCAAGTAAAGGTAAAACATCATTTGCCAATACCATTTATCCGCCTCAAATTACATAATTGTTTTGTTGCAATTCCAAATCACTTTGGACAAATAACCGGGTTGTATCGGTTTGGGGATGGGCGAACAAGTCTTTGACGGAACCCATTTCAGTGATGGTTCCATCTTCAATCACTGCCACATGGTTACATATCCGCCGCAGAACGTCCATCTCATGGGTAATCAATACAATCGTCAAGTTTAATTTGTGATTGATATTCCGTAATAACTCCAATATGGAATACGTGGTTTTAGGATCCAGGGCCGAAGTCGCCTCATCGCTTAATAATACTTCCGGATTGTTGGCCAGCGCCCGGGCGATGCCAACCCTCTGTTTTTGACCGCCGCTTAACTGGGATGGATAAGCACGGGTCTTTTCTTCCAGTTCAACCATTTCCAATAACTCTGCCACCCGTCTGCGGATAAAGTTTTTGGAGGATCCGGCAACTTCCAGGGGAAAGGCGATATTCTCAAATACTGTTTTGGAGTCAAACAGATTGAAATGCTGAAAAATCATCCCGATCCGCTTGCGGGCTTCCCGAAGTTGTTGCGAATTCAAAGCGGTGATTTCGCGCGCGTGCGCGGGATCGCCGATGTGGATACTCCCGCTATCCGGTTCCTCCAACCGGTTCAGGCAACGGATCAGAGTTGATTTCCCGGCGCCGCTGAAACCGATAATCCCAAAAATGTCTCCTGCGGCGATTTGCAGGTTGATGTTTCGTAAAGCATACACTTTACCGTCAACGGTATTAAAACTTTTACTTAATCCTTGGATTGTAATCATTGCATTTATCCTTTTTTAAGCTGATTATAACCCCGAAGTTATGAAGTAGTCAGCCACACCCTGGCTTTGCACGGCTTGCCTCAGTTTACAAAACAAGCCGTCAAAGCCGAAGAATCTAGGCTAAAAGTATTTTTTTGAAAGTTGAAGTGATGCCTCTTGATCAAGTCCTCAAATATTTGCCGCAGCACTCCGCACCTCACCGGTTTCCAACGCCAAGAGTTGATCAGCCCACCTGGCCGCCCACTCCCGTAAATCTTTTACATCCAACGGCGTCGGGGTTTTAGAATCGGTGTGCCCGGCAATACGTTCAGCCAACCGCTGGTATACTCTAGCTTGTTCGGAATCGGGTGCCGCTTCGATGGTAGTCTTACCCTGCAGTTCGCTCTGGGTGACCGTAACCGAACGGGGAACATAACCAATCACTTGGGTGCCGGTTTGTTTGACAAAATCGTCAATGATTTCTTTGGCATAGGGCGCATTGATGGAATTGGCAATCACCCCGCCCAGGAGCGCTCCACCGCTGTTGGAATATTTTTGAATGCCCTTGAACAAATTGTTGGCTGCATAAATCGCCATGAAATCAGCGGATGATACGGTAAAAACATGCTCGGCGATACCTTCCCGGATCGGCACGGCAAAACCGCCACAAACCACATCCCCTAAAACATCGAAAAGAACATAGTCCAGATCCAATTCTTCAAAGACCCGTAGTTGCTTTAAAAGCTGTACTGCCGTGATAATACCCCGTCCGGCACAACCCACACCCGGTGCCGGGCCGCCGGCTTCCACGCAATAAACACCACCGAAACCTTGAAACAAAACCTCCTCGGCTTTGACCGCGTTTTTTTCCCGTAAGGTGTCAAGCACGGTCGGTATGTATTTACCGCCACGCAGGGTATTGGTGGAATCACTTTTGGGATCACAACCGAATTGCATCACCTTATACCCGCTCTTGGCCAATGCGGCACTAATATTCGAGGTGGTGGTGGATTTTCCGATGCCTCCCTTACCATAAATGGCAATCTGTTTGACTTTTTTCGACAAAATCTTCACTCCTTTAAAAAATTATTCTGGCACGGGCTTCAACCAACTTTAACCGTGTGAGAACGTACTCAAGTCCTGACCATAAAGTTCCTCCGCAAAGTCTTTGCCCTGGGCACCCATACGCCCCGGAATCCCAACGGCGTCGGCACGGCAATGCTGACAATGACGGAAAACCATCAGATATTTTTCAGCCGCTTGCCGGGCAACATTTAACTGAACACAATCCGGGGCCGGATAGTCTTTCAATTCATGTTGGGGAATCAGCGGAATAATATTAAAGATCGAAGCTCCCAGGTCGGAAACGAGTTCAGCAATATGCCCGATATGATGATCATTGATTCCCGGGATTAAAACGGTATTAATTTTCACCACCGCACCCAAAGAGAGGATTTTCCGGATCCCGGCAATCTGGGCGGCAACCAAAAAGCGGGCTGCAAGCGGTCCGGTTAATAACTGGCCATGATAAACGATATGGGAACAAATTTGTTGCAACACATTTTCATCAACCGCATTCACCGTAACGGTCACTGTTTTAACCCCCGCGGCTATGACACGTTCGGCTTTTTCCTCCAAAAGTAGGCCATTGGTACTGAGACAATTGATCAAGGCTGGGTAACGCTGATGGATGCGTTCAAAAGTTTCCAGGGCATGATCGGTCGCCAGGGTGTCTCCCGGACCGGCAATACCGGCTACCGTAATTTCGGGGCACTTCTCCAAAGCTTTGCCAACCATTTCGCAGGCGGCTTCCGGATCTAAAAGGCCACGGCTAACTCCAGGCCGGTTTTCAAATTTATTAAAACCCCTTTTACAAAAGCGACATTGAATGTTGCAATCCGGACTCACCGGCAAGTGAATCCGGCCAAATTTAAAGTGGGCTTCCCCGCTAAAGCAAGGGTGTTGTTTAACGAGATGACTAAAATCCTTGGGACTTTCCAGCATCTCAGGCAATGGTGACCACCTCTTTACATTCCAAGTTATTTCGATATTATATTAAACATATAGATTAACTGTCAATTATAAGAAAATCTATCAAGTCCATCAATGCTAGATGACATGACCAATGCTTGTTGGATACCGCAATAGGAAAAATTACGGAACTTATTTTTTAATCTCTATCGGATTTTTTATACCAGCCCTACCTAAAAACAAAGGCTAAGCCATTCCTCCACTCACGGAAATCCAGTGGGGAAAAAAGACTTAGCCTCCAGTTTTCTGGTCAACTTCATTTATGAAATTTGTAAGTAAATCTATCTGATTAATATGTTTTGATTACTATTTATATTACCTCAAATAGGCTCCGGTGTCAATATAAAACAATTGCGCAAGCTTATTTTAAAATACCGCCTTCAAGAATTACATCTTCAGGGGAACGAACCGCTTTACCAAACGCCTTTTTAAGCTGTTCATCGTATAGTTTATGGAGGTAATTTTCTTTGGCTAACCTTTTAAATTCATCATTGATCCAATTGCGTAACTCAATATTTCCTTTTTTAACCGCTGGTGCAATCGGGGCCGGATCCTCCAGTTTTTGGTTGACAATGGAAAAACCGGAGTTTTCATTGGCCCAGGCAAACAGCAGCAGGTTGTCATGGGCTAATCCCACACCGCGGCCATCTTTTAGGGCTTGAAAAGCTTCCGTATTTTGATCAAATTTTAATAATTGAATTTTAGGATATTTCTTGGTAAATAAAATATCGGCCGTAGTCCCTTTCACCACAATGATGGTCTTCCCATATAAATCCTTAACCGATTTTATTTTTGCTTTGTCATTGGTTAAAACTTGAATGGCCACCTTCATATAGGGGTTCGTAAAATCGACTACCTGCTGACGCTCGGGAGTCACCGTCATATTGGCCATGATTAAATCGACTTTATTGGATTGCAAAAACGGAATCCGGCTGGCCGGCTCTACGACCACCCATTCAATTTTGGATTCATCGCCAAGCAAATCTTTGGCAAACCGTTTGGCGATTGCAATGTCGAAACCGTCATTTTCCCCTTTTTCATTCATATAACCAAACGGCGGCTTATCGGTGAAAACACCAATAATAATTTTACCCCGTTCTTTAATCTTGGCGATTTCCCCGGTAGCCACAACCCCTGACGACAGCAATACCACCGAAATCATTACAGCCATGAAAACAATTGCGAAAATTTTCCTCACGATACTTCACTCCTTTGTAAATTTTCAAAAAAGAATAATTTATTTAAAAACCGTTGGGCCCGTTCCGTTTGGGGGTGATGAAAAAACTCCGCAGGGCTACCGCTTTCACCAATTTCTCCTTCATCCAAAAAAATAATCTGATCGGCGACGGCCTTTGCAAACCCCATTTCATGCGTTACAATCACCATCGTCATCCCTTGTTTGGCCAGTCCCAACATAACCTCCAAAACCTCACGGACCATCTCCGGATCAAGCGCTGCAGTCACTTCATCAAACAACATAATTTCCGGATTCATGCAAAGTGCCCTGACAATCGCAATCCGTTGTTTTTGTCCGCCCGATAACTCTCGGGGATAGGCCTCCTTACGCTCAAGAAGACCGACTCTTGCCAATAAACTTTCCGCTTGTTCCAAAACTACCTTTTTTGACCGCTTTTGAACTTTTAGAGGACCCAATAAAATATTTTCCAACACAGTCATATGGGGAAATAAATCGTAGCTTTGAAAAACCATGCCAATCCTTTGCCGAATCTCCTGCCATCGAGTATTTCCACAATGAAGATCCACATCATGATATAAGATTTGACCGTCCTGAATTTGTTCTAAACCATTCAAGCAGCGCAATAAAGTGCTCTTACCGCAGCCACTCGGCCCTACAATAACGACCACCTCTCCTTGATGGATTTTGAAGTTAATCCTTTTCAATGCCAGTCTGTCACCATAAAACTTGGTCACATTCTTTAATTCCAACACAACCTCTTGAATGGGATTCACTTCCTTTAGGATTTTACAATTATTTAATCTTGCCAAGCTTTTTCCAGATATCGCGACCAGCTCGAAAGAGGATAACACAATAAAAAATAAAGTAAAAACAAAAAGCTATATATCCAAAATGATTCCTTGGTCCTTTCGATGATCTGCTGCCCACTCTTGATTATATCAACCACACCAATTAAAACAGTCAGGGAAGTGGTTTTGATCATCCGGGTTGCCAGATTAATACCCGCCGGAACCATGCGCCGAATCGCTTGGGGAATCAGGATATAAATATATAATTGCAGTTGATTCAATCCGATAGCCTTTCCTGCTTCAACCTGAGTTCTTGGAAGAGACTCCAGCGCTCCCCTGACAATATCCCCCATTTCAGCGATACCCCAAAGAGAAAATACCAAAACAGCGGCCACTTCTCCCGATAGATTCAGTCCGGTAGCCATGGGTATACCGAAGAAAACAATAAATAACCAAACAATAATCGGAATCACCCGGAAAAGTTCAAGGTAGCTTCGTGTTAAAATTCTAAGCCATTTTACCCTGGCGACTCGTAAAAGCCCAAAAGCGATTCCGCCGAAGGAACCAATCAAAATAGAATAAATTCCAATTTTAAGGGTAGTCAATAGGCCATCCCCTAAAAAAGGCATGGATTGAATGAGGGTTTTAAATCCCGAACTGAGCATATTTGACCCTCCTCTCGGCCCATGATAATAAAAACGAGATGGGTAAAATCAAGATTAGATAACTAACTGTTAACATCAATAGCATTTCATATGTTTTATAGTAGATGGCAATCAGGCTGTTGGTGGTATAAAGAAGCTCCGGCACCGCTACAGCCGATACAATGGAGGTCTCCTTCAACAAAAAAATACAATTGGCCGTAATGGCCGGTATCGCCACCCCTATGGCCTGGGGAAGTATTACATAGTGCATCAGTTTACTGCCGGTTAGCCCGATACTCAATCCGGCTTCAATCTGATTTTTACTGACTGCCTCTATCCCGGCACGAAATGCTTCTGTCATATATCCGCCACCTAAAAACATCAATCCAATAACTGCACAGCTATAACCGCTTAACTTGATTCCAAATGTAGGCAACGCGAAATACAAGAAAAAGAGCTGAATCAAAAGAGGGGTATTCCGTGAAACTTCTACATAGGTCCGTACCAGTCCGGACAGGAATTTTACACGGTAATAACAAATGATACTATTGATAACTCCGATGATTATGGAAGCCAATATACTGATAAAAGCGATCTCCAGCGTTAAAACTGCTGCATGAATAAATAGCGGAATCTGTGCTTTCATAAATTGAAAATCAAGCGGCATACCCTTTCTCCTCATCCCCATCATAACGGTTTTCTCGTATCTGAGCCTTCAAATCCAAAGCAACCTACTAATTTTTAATCGCCGGTCAGTTAAGCCAAACTATCGGTTGGTTGAAGCAATGTCGGGTCCATCTGAACCGTATCCGGATATTTAATCCCACTTCCTGTATTAAGGGCTACCACAACTTCGTTTTCTCCAATCCAAGCTTTTTGAGAGAGTTTTCGAATGGCTGCTAAAGTTGCCGCCCCCTCAGGGCATATGAATCTTCCCTCTGCCATTGCCAAGTTTCGCTGCTCCTGTAAAATCTCGGTATCTGCTACCGTTACCGCACAACCCTCTGTTGCATACAGCGCTTCCAAGACCAGAAAATCGCCCAGCGCTTTTGGTACATTAATACCGAATGCCATCGTGGAAGAATTCTCCCAAAACTGCGATACTGGTTGCTTTAATTCCCAGGCTTTTACTATTGGGGCACAATTTTCAGCCTGTACCGCCACCAACCGGGGTAATGGACCGGTAACCCATCCCAAATCCATCAATTCCCGGATAGCCTTATACATTCCGATGATACCAACGCCACCTCCAGCGGGATACACGATCACCTCCGGTAACTGCCATCCCAACTGTTCGGCAATTTCCAGGCCCATTGTCTTTTTGCCTTCAATTCGATAAGGTTCTTTCAGGGTGGAAGCATCGTAAATGCCCTTGTCGGCGACGAGGCGGCCGACAATTTTACCGGCATCACTGATTAAACCATTGACTAAATACAATTTGGCCCCGGCTATTGCGCATTCATTCCGGGTAATCAGAGGCGCGTCTTTCGGCATTACGATGGTGGCTTGGATCCCGGCCCGTGCCGCATATAAAGCCCAGGAAGCGCCGGCGTTGCCATTGGTGGGCATCGCGAACTCCTGAATACCCAATTCTTTGGCCCGCGATATTCCGACCGCAGCCCCTCTGGCTTTAAAAGTACCGGTGGGAATAATCCCCTCATCCTTGAGATAAAGCTTGGGTACTCCGATTGTTGTGCCCAATTTGGGGATGGGCAACAAAGGGGTCATTCCTTCTCCCAGAGTCACTACATTGACAGGATCAAGGATAGGTAACAATTCATGATAACGCCATAAGTCATTGGAGCGGCCCTGAAAATCTTCCGGGCGAAGGTGTGATTTCAGCCGCTCTAAATCATAGGCCACCAATAAAGGTGAACCACAGTCACACAATTGATGGATTTCGTTAACAGCATATCGTTTCCCGCACCGGGGACAGTAAAGATCGGCCACATAGCTAAAACTCATGATATTTTGGCGAAGCCCCTTTCAAATTAAAGTCCGGGATATATGTAAACCTATCAAAATAATAAAATTTTACATGATTATCCCCCGATACAAATATCCTGAAACGTTTGGAAGTGCTTTTTTACAAATCAAGACCTCCATTTCTTTGAAATTCAGCGTGAATTTGTGGTAATTCATCGGGCTGGGTCAATAAAATTAACCCGGTGATGGCTAAAGCTTTCGCACCTAATATCAAAGCACGGTCTCCGACTTCAGATTTTGCGGCATTACAAAATTCAATGCTGTGTCCTACCAGTTCTTCGGGGCCAATTTTAATGGAGGGTTGAATCGTCGGTACAATATGACTGACATTCCCGGCATCCGTTGAGCCTTTCCCTTTATTCCCCGGATCCGCCATTTCTTCCCCCAACTCTTCCATGGCTTTCTTAAATAAATGATTCAATCTTTGATTGATTAAAAAATTGTCCACTTGATTTTGGAAAAAATTAATTTTAACCTTGGTTCCGGTTGCCAAGGCAGCACCCTCTGCAATTGCCTTTACTTTGGCGGTAACTTCGTTACATCTAGACCTGGTTGTAGATCTGACAAAAAATCTGGCTTTGGCATATGCGGGAATGATATTGGGTGCATCACCCCCATGAGTGATAATGCCATGAATTCTTACATTCGTGGGAAGTTGCTGCCGTAACGCATTAATACCATTGAAAAGCTGAATGACTCCATCCAAAGCGTTAATTCCTTTTTCCGGCGCAGATGCCGCATGAGCTGCCTTCCCAAAAAATTCAAAATCAATTGGATCTAAAGCCAGGGTATTTTCAGTAACATTGGTTGTATTGGAGGGATGAATCATCAGGCAAGCATCGATACCGCTAAATACATTTTCTTTCACAAAGCTAGCCTTGGCGCTGCCATTTTCGCCTCCTTCTTCGGCAGGGGTACCAAATACTACAACCTGACCGCCCACATCATCGATTACACTTGCAAGTGCGATAGCCGCCCCAACACTGGCAACACCAATAATGTTATGTCCGCATCCATGGCCGATCTCCGGCAAGGCATCATATTCCGCCAAAAATCCAATCGATGGACCGGAGGATTGGGAAGATTTTTTCCGGGCTATAAAACCGGTTGGGTGTCCTGCAACGCCGATTTCAACAGAAAAACCCTGGGATTCCAGCATACGATATAGGCATTCAGAGGCATAAAATTCCTTATTGCCAACCTCGGGGTGGTCATGAATATCATGACTTACCTGAATCAAATCATTTTTCCGTTCTTCAATCAAAGAAACGATTTGCTTTTTCATTCCATCGCTGTTTATGGGTTTGCTCATAAAATATGCTTCTTTCCAAAATATTTATCCGTCTTTAATCGCAAAACTGCCAGTTAAAAATTCTAGGGATTAAAATGTAGAAATTAAAGCACCCTGATAAATCTCTCGAATTGCTTTTTTGACGTCACCCGAATGATATGCTTTGACAACCTTTTTATAGAATGGGTTATCTTTATCGTCTTCCCGAGCCACAATAATATTGATATAAGGTTTGGAAGTCTCTAATTTGGCATTCTCCAGATAGATTGAATCTTTGATCGGCGACAGCTTCGCATCAATCGCAATCCCACTGTTAATCGCCGCAATATCCACATCCGGAAGGGACCTCGGAATCTGAGGAGCAGCCAATTCAATGATTTGTAAGTTTTTAGGATTGGCAACAATATCCTTAACCGTCGGTAACAACCCGGCATCTTTGTTAATTTTAATTAAACCGGCGTTTTGAAGCAGGAAAAGGGCTCTTCCGCCATTGGAAGCATCATTGGGGATGGCAACTTTAGCTTCGTTTTTGAGGTTCTTCAACGACTTTAGTTTTGCCGAAAAAATTGCCATCGGAGCCAGTACGGTTTCGCCAATCGGGACAATTTTGAGATTACGGTCCGCTTTAAATTTGTTAAAATAAGCATAATGTTGGAATGCATTGAGATCAATTTCTTTTTCGGCCAGCGCCAAATTGGGGCGAATATAATCGGAGAAACTTATCACCTGAAGATCGATGTTTTCTTTGGCGAGTTTTGCTTTGACGATATCCCAAATCCGATGGTCATCACCGGTTATTCCCAATTTGATGGTTTGCTTTTGAGCATCGGCTGCAACTTCCGTTATATTGGATGCTAAAAGAATATTGAACGTCAAAATCAGTGTTATAGTCAAAAAAATAATTTTTTTCACGATCGGATTCTCCTCTGTTGTTTAATGAGTGACTAATTTCAATAGTAAATCCCCGATTCCCTGAACCACATTCACTAATATAAGCAAAATGATGATCGTAACAACCATTACATCGGTTTGGAAGTATTGATACCCGTAGCGGATGGCAAAGTCCCCAAGCCCACCTCCTCCAACTGTTCCTGCCATAGCCGAGAGGCCTATTAAACTAATGGTTGTTATCGTAAGGGCATAGATGATTCCCGGTAATCCCTCCAATAACATTACCCGATAAACAATCTCCAGCGGGCTTGAACCCATGGACTGGGCGGCTTCAATAATTCCCTTATCAATATGTAATAGAGCAGACTCAATTTGTCTGGCGATAAAAGGAGCGGTACCGAAGATCAGCGGAACAAGCGCCCCCTTCGTTCCGATGGTTGTACCCGCAAAAAATCGGGTTACCGGGATAATAGCCGCCAATAAAATAATAAAAGGTATTGAACGCAGAATATTAATTATTTTCCCGATGATGTTATTGGCAACGGGATTTTCCAAAATCCCTCCCTCCCGAGTTACCACCAAAATAACTCCCGTAGGAATTCCGATTACGGTGGATATAATCCCCGATACCATAACCATGAATAATGTTTCAAACAGCGCTTTGTACATATCCGGATACAAGTTCATCACATTGGGCATTAGTGTTTTGAATAGTTCCAGCATCATTAATCACCTCCACTGAAATCTGCTGTTGCTTTAGATATAATAAAGCCTTGAAGATATCCTGCCGCTGAATTTGGTCGTCAGATGACCCACCGCTACCCCCTGAATCATTTCAATGTTTCCAAATAAAATACTGACATCAACCGTAAACATTCGTGCTATATTGGATATAAAAGCCTGAGCCGTATTTTTACCCATAAAAACAATTTTGGCGATGATTTCATCTTCTTTCATTGATTCCACAATTTCCTGGGTTTTCAGCAATTCAATGGCCCGCTCCCACTGGAACACTGTGGCAATGAAGTCCTTGGTCACTTGGGCTTTGGGATTGGAAAAAATCTGCAACAGATTTCCGGTTTCAACAATTTTGCCATTTTCCATGACAGCGACTTCATTACAAATTTCCTTAACCACTTGCATTTCATGGGTAATGATGACAATGGTGATCTTAAATTTTTGGTTGATATCTTTTAAAAGTTTTAATATCGCTTGGGTGGTCTGGGGATCCAAGGCTGATGTCGCTTCATCACACAGGATTACTTCCGGATCATTGGCTAGTGCTCGGGCAATGGCCACTCTTTGTTTTTGTCCGCCGCTGAGCTGTGACGGATAAACCTGGGACTTTTCGCTAATACCGACGATTTCCAAGAGATTGAAAACCTTGGTGGCGATTTCTTTTTTACTTAAACCTTTTCTTTTTAAGGGGTACGCAACATTCTGAAATACAGTTCTGGAATTCATTAAATTAAAGTTTTGAAAGATCATTCCGATTTTTTCTCTTGTTTTACGAAGTTCCCGCGGTAATAAGGAAGTGAGTTCTTGACCATTCACAGTTACAGAACCGGAAGTTGGCCGCTCCAGTAAATTTATACAACGAATTAAGGTGCTTTTCCCAGCTCCACTGTAACCAATAATACCGAAAATTTCTCCGGCTTGAATATGTAGGCTTACCCCTTTTAATGCTTCCACTTGGTGATTTTTTGTGATGGAATAAGTCTTTTTAATGTCCTGCAGCTGGATCACAAAGATTCCTCCATGTTTTGATTTTTAGAAAATCTCATCGATTCCGCTTCGTTTTTCACAGGAAAATAAAATTTTGAATAAATTAAAGCCATCCTTTGGAAAGTAAAATTACTATATAAAACATATCGATTTAATATGATATAAACTATTTTTAAAAGGGTATTGAACCCGTATTTAATCTGATTTGATAATCGTTGAAAATAAAAATACAAGGTAGCATTAAAATGATATGATCACAATTATTCCTTAACAAATATTCCTTGTATTCCTATTAAATTACTTGGTAATATAATATTACGTCCCCGAAGAGACTTTGTCAATCATTTCAAACCAAAACATTTTTTAAATTTCACTGGACAAATAAAATACTTTACCGGCCGATCACAATGCTGCTCAGCAAATCTTCAATCAACCGCAGGCCACCCCGGCAACCAGTATAGCCACGGTCAATCACCACCCGGTTGGCTACTGGAAAACTCACACTAAGATGGGCGGCGCCGATACTTTGAGCGAATTCGCGATCCAAAGAACTCCCCACTACAAATGCCGGGGAAAAAGCATTGTAATATTTTTGACTTTTAAATTCCGGCCAGTTTTGTTTGAAACGCCTGATGATCTCGCTGGTATCGGTTTCAAAGACCACCTTTGGTTTAATCCCTGAATTCAGATGAAACCGCGATGCCAGTAATTTTTGTTGTTGTTCCTCACTCAACGGGTCGGTCAATACCACCAACTCCGGCAACCAACCGAGATCATCCGCTAAAAACTTGGTGATTGCCACCGCATAGTTGACATCCCCGATCACGATCGCATACCGTTGCAGGTCAAGATCATTGTAAGCCTCAATTAAGGGTTCCAAATAATGATAATACTGTTGATGTTCTTTGGCGATGAGAGCATCGGTTACCGATGTATCCAATGTTAAAAACGCACTTACCTGTTGCAAGAATTGATCGGTAGCCGCCGGACCAATAGGAAGCGGTAATTGAATATAAGGTGTGCCGTGAATTTCCTGAAATATTCCGGCGGCTTCGACTCCGTAAACATCGGAAAGGATAATGTTCAATTCGGCTTGGGCGGCTTCCCTGATATTTTCTAAGGAGTCGGCAGCGCTAAAGAAACTATTGACTTCCAAACCCAGCTTTTCCAGTAGAGTTCGTACACCCTCAAGATTACCGCGCCAGAAGACATCCATAAACGGAACCACACCCCATACATTCACCCGTTTTCTGACTTTCGGCCCCTCCTTTTTTACATAGTTTCTGAATAACGCTTGGAGCACTAAATCATAGCCATAGTACGAATTCCCCTTAAATCCGCCCGTCTCCGCATAAATAATCGGGATCCCTTGATTTTGAAACTCATTGACCGCAGCTTTTACATCATCCCCGATAACTTCGGTCACGCAACCGGTAATCACAAAATAGAGTTCGCCTTCCATAACCTCTAAAGTGGTCTGAATCTCTTCCCGAAGCCGGTCAAGACCGCCAAAAACGACTTCCTTTTCTTGCACATTAGTGCTGGGAACGGTTAACCCGCCGCAATGGCCGCCGACCTGCAATCCACTGCCGCCATTCTGAGCCCAGGTAATATTGCCGGCACAACCCGGAGCCGCGTGCAAAATGGGTATCACACCCGGCAGGGCGGTTAAAGTTTCCAGCGCGCCCCCCAACGCACAGAAATAACGGGGCCGCTCAATAAATTCAGCCATGACCCTGACCTCCCTGACTCTTAATATAATTGAAAGGATCCCTCTCATACCATTTCTGAGTGTATGGCAGTTTGAGATGTTCACTGAGATTACAGTTAAAGCTGGGGTTTTTCAACTGGCGGTATAACCGCCGGGCCAGTTCATAAGCTCCCTGGTAACCAATATAACTTAAGCCGGTGTTATAAATCACATGCGTGGCGATGCCAAGTTTGGAGGCAGTGGCATTGCCGTTCCAATGTCCGAGAAAAAGATCGGGCTTCAGCTTTTTCAATAGATTCGCCTCTTCAAACGGCTGGGCATTGGCGATGTTTACCGGAAAATCTTTTGGATAAATCGAAGCCAATTTCTGGTATTCCTGCTCGGCGAACTGATCATGATGAAAGGAACGGATCCCGGTAATTTCGAATCCCAATTCAGTTAAGAGATAACCATTAGCGAAAGCGCGGATTTCTCCGGCACTAATGAAGACTTTTTTTCCGGCAAAAACGAGTTTAAACTCTGCTAAGGCCGCTTGCAAATCGGCTTCTTCCCGGCGGATTAATTTTTCAGCTTGTTCTTCCAAATGAAAAAAGGCCGCCACATCCCTCAGCCAGTCACTGGTATTTTGAATCCCTATCGGCATGTGCTTTAGGATATAAGGCACACCGTACTTTTCCTGTAAGTGTTTTAGAAAGTAATCGTCATGGGTGGGGCAAACACTGATGGAAAGTGCGGCCTGCGTGGCTTTATACATTTCCTCGGGCTTCGTAAAAGTAGGAAAAACATTGGCTTCCAACCCCAAAGCGTTCAGCAACCGGATCAATTCAAGCTCATCGACACATCCCATGGATGAAACATTCATTAAATTAACGGTACGGCTGAAACGATATCGCTCTTTCAGTTCTTCCAATTCATCCGGAATCATCTCCAGTGGTTTTTCCGGCTCATCCATTAAATTACGGCCAATGCTATGGTAAACCGCGTCATAGGCTGTCGCCCAAATTTTGGTTTTAAAACCTTCACAATGGACCGGTAATATCTTAGCGTTTATCTCTGGCTGTAAACGGGCGGCAACGCCATCGATATCATCGCCAATAATTCCCGGTACACAACCGGCGACCACGATAATCGTCGCCGGCCGGTAACGGCGATCTGCTTCCCGTATCGCCGCCTCCAATTTTGTTTCACCGCCGTTCACCACTTCACTTTCATTGAGTGCGGTGGAAAGCCATAAAGCATCTTTGGTCCGGCCCCAGCGGATGTTACCGCCCGAACGGACGTTGGCATTTTGAGAAAGACTGCAAGAACCGCAACCAATCGCCCCATGAAGTAAAACCACACTATCAGGGATGCTGTTTAACATGGCCAGACCCGGCAAAAGCAAGCAAATCGACCCTTGGGTGAAACTGCGTTCCTGGCTGTCCAGGCAGCACCCTTTGCCTTGTTTTGCTAAACTGCAAACGCTTCCACCATAAGTAATAGAGGCTCCTAACCGTTCCTCCCGTTTCGGTGGTTCTTTTTGATCTAAATAACTCAAAGTACTCCCCCCTATTGAATGGGATAACGATGAGCCGTATCTCTCATCGCCTGAATGTTCTCAAGTGGTACTCCCGGCGGAATATCACAGCCGGGCATTACAATATAACCCGGTATTGCCGAAGTCTTGATAATACAATCGAGGCACGTATCGGCTACTATTTCCGGAGTTGCATTCTGCATGATGGCGACCGGATTCAGATTCCCGGAAAAGGCCATCCGACCGCCAAGGGCCTCTTTGGCCTTGCCCAAATCCACTTTATAATCCATTGATAATAAATCAGCGTCAGTTTCCGGAATCAAGTCAAGCCGGTTGGTGATATTGCCGCATATATGGATGCAAACAAACACGCCTTTTTGATGGAGCTTGTTTACCACTTTCTGTAGATGAGGCAATACAAACTCCTGAAACTGTGTTCTGGAAATCAGGTCACCGGAAGCCGAGGGATCGGCAATGGAAACAATTTCAACCCCGGCATTAATAAAGAATTCCAAATACCGATAACATAATTCAGCAGTGAAATCTAAAATCGCCAAAACGCCGTCCTGATCTTTATAGATGCTCCGCATCAATTTTTCAACACCGTAAATATGCCCGGCTAAAGTAAATGGCCCCCACTGACTGGCTCCAATCAATACCTTGGAACCAAGTGTCTTGGCAACAATCCGGGCGGTGCTCAAAAGGTTTTGAATTCCTGGATCCTCTGACAAATTGCTAAGTTGTAATTTTTCAACTTCGGCAACCTTATCAATAAGCGGTGCCTGAATATCCGGAGCTCCTTTGGCACGGAATTTTATGGTCCCTCCTAAGGCTCTAATAGCTAGATTATGATACCCGGAACTTGGCCAGACAATATCCGATTGAACCGTCTCCTGGGTATCGATGATTATTTCTGCAGCTAGCTCTGGTCTATTCAAAATATTCTGTAAAGAAAGGCCCCGGCGGTTCATTGTCCAAACCCCACCGGATAAAAGAGCCACCGGCAACCTTGGTGTATTTTTCAATTTTAAAGCCCTGGTGATGATTTCTTTAGAATTCATCCCTAGATCCACCTTTTTACGTTCATTCATCATCAAAATCTCAGCTCACAAAACAGCTGATGGAGAAATTTCTTCGGCCAAATCTTGAATGTGTCCGGTTTGATTATCAATCGTTTTTGAGGAGCCATTCCCGTTTTGCAATAATTGCCATACCTTGTGCCTGATCCAGTTAAAATCCGGCGAGGAACGAATATCTCCCAGGCGTCTGGGACGCGGGAGTCCAACCTTGACAATTTCCTTGATAGTCCCTGGATTGGCTGACATGACTGCCACCCGGTCCGCCAAAAAAACCGCTTCATCAATGGCATGCGTAACAAAAACAATGGTTTTATGAGTCTCTTCCCAAATGCGCAGCAATTCATCTTGCAAAATCTCCCGTGTCTGAGCATCTACTGCGGCAAAGGGTTCATCCATCAGTAAAACTTCCGGATCATAGGCCAGCGCCCGGGCAATGGCGACCCTTTGTTTCATTCCCCCGGACAATTCATAAGGAAAACGATCTTCAAAACCTTCTAATCCCACTAAGTTGATGTAATCCTGACTTATCTTCAGACGTTGCGGTTTGGCAATACCTTTGATCTCTAAACCAAAAGCAACATTCTCCCGTACGGTTCGCCAGGGAAAAAGAGCATATCCTTGAAGAACAATGCCGCGATCCAGGGCCGGACCGGTAATCAATTTACCATCAATCCTGATTTCCCCGGACGTGGGATGATTCAGCCCGGCTAACATATCTAAAAAAGTAGATTTTCCGCAACCGCTGGGTCCCACGATAGTTAAAAATTCACCTTGATCAACGGTTAAATTCAAATCATCAAGGGCCACAAATTCTTTTGTACCCTTCCCTTCCGTGCGGCGGACATGGAAAACCTTATGAATATTGCGGGCGGTGATTTTCCCCTCCATTTTCTCTGGTGCAAGCGTTGTTGGTAAACTGCTGGCTTCGTTGGCCATTTTAACTTCATCCTTTCTCAAACATTATAATAGGCGTTAAAAAGTTCCCTGCCGGATGATATGGTTCTTACTTGAGGAGTACTTGAAGAATGATATTGTTCTATCCTATGAGAATCGTTTATTTTATTCCTTATTATCATATAAGTTTACTAATAATTCTGTTAAAAAAACGGCTCCTTATGAAATTTTAAGTCAGACTTCGAAGATGAAATTCAGTAAATTCGATTTTAAAACAGTAAATCGTTGATGGTTTACCTCAGATAAGAGCTCCCGTCACCCAAAGATTGAGTGACGGGCAAAAACGATTTACTTCTCCTCGAATTTGTGAGTCAGCAAATCTGCGACTTTGATTTGCCCTTTTTTAAGTTTCTTATTATTGACCAGATCATCAACCCAGAGCTGTACATCTTTCTCGGGGATCACTGTTGATGTAGCATAATAATGGCTCCCGGTAGCGGTAACTCCGATAAAGTCCGAGGTTATTTTGGATGCTTCATCGGGATGTTCATTGGCCCAAATTTGGGCTTTTTTCATCGCTCTGGCGAACCGGTGAACTGTATCGGGGTGTTTATGAATAAAGTCAACGCTAAAATAATATAAATTGAGTCCGGCGGCTTCACCCAGTCCGGAATCGGATGAATCTCCAATCAATGTCAAGCCGGAATCGGCGGCCAATTTATAAAAAGGCGGATGTACGCAGGCGATATCTATGCTTCCTTGCTCAACTGCCTGCAATGCCGCTTGATCCGTATCAAATTGAACAAATTCGAGCCTTTTTCGACCTATCCCGTATTTATCAAAAATAACACTGGCAATAAAGGTTACGCAATTGGGGGCCAGACCATTTTGGGTTAGCTTCTGGCCTTTTTTATAATTGATCAAGTCCTTCCAACTCTTTACACCGACGCTTGGTTTGACAAACCATCTCATATGGCGAAATCTGGAGTCGGTTTTGGGGTCGGTAGGTTCGATAATTGATCGGCCAACGGCTTTAATTTTAGCTCCCCCGGCGATATATGTAGCCAGTAAATTCGGATGCGCCTCGGCAAAATCATTATTTCCATTGAGAATGGAAGGCAGGATTTCCGTAGTCTTTAGCTCGCCGGTATACACTATCTTTAACCCTTCTTCCCTGTAAAACCCTAATTTGTCGGCAACTAAAATTGGAGTCGAGGTGCAATTTTTCCGGGTATAAGTTTTGATTGGAATCAGATTTTTATTATTTTTCCCGGATACCTTGGAGGCAGCCAATACTTTGGAGTTAATTCCGACATACCCTCCAATACCTATGGAAACAACCACAACGAGAGCTAGTATTCGACCAGTCCAAATTTTATCGATTTGATGGAATGACATCTACAAAACCTCCTATTTTTCGATCTTGACTTTTTCTCAACTTTCATCAAACAACATTGGTCTGCATTCTAAATCAGTTCAACTGAAAGGAATTCTCTTTCCAGACGAGGAAATGTTTTTCCAGTTTGGTAAATAAAACATTCATGATCACGGCAAGAAGCGTAATAAAAAGAATGATGCCGTACATCAGGGGAATTTGGTAGGCCTGGCTTGATGAGAGATAATACCATCCAAGTCCCTGGCTTGAACCCATCATTTCGGAAGCGATAATCATAAAAAACGCCAATTGAGCGCTGATCTTAATACCGGTAAAGATATTGGGAACCGCCCAAGGCAAGATTACTTTCAAAAAGACCGTCTTACGGTTTGCCCCCATGGAACGGGCCGATTTGATCATATTGATGTCAATACTTTTTGCCCCGGCAGCCGTATTGAAAAGCAACGGCCATTGGGCCACCCAAAAAATCACCACGGTTTTTTCAAGATTGCCAATCCCGAAAAGGATCATAAAAACCGGGAAAAGGGCAAAGGGATTCAGTTTTTCAAGCATCCGTAAAAAAGGCAGTAATGCTTTTTCCACATTTTTAAAGTAAGTCCCAACCACAAATCCAGCAGGGATTGCTAAAACCAATGCCAGCAGAAACCCCATTCCCGCTCTACCAAGACTCACCCGCATATGGGAAAAAAGTTCCCCCGATGTTGCCGAGTTGATGAGGGCCTGCACAACCAGTGTCGGTGGAGGTATAACAACACTAATAACCAAGCCGGTTCTTGAAGCAAATTCCCAAAAACCGAAAAACAAAAGAACCGACAAACTTCCAAATAAGAAGTTTTTTAAAGAAATACCGAATTTCTGCATGGGAAACCAACTCTTTCTATTTGAACTTTTATCCTCGGATCAGAAAATTTTTTCCGGGGCCACCTCCTTCCAGGTAATGATTTTTCTTTCCAGCCACTCCAGAAAATAATTGATTCCCAGGCCTAAAACCGCAATCAAAATAACGGCCAGAAAAATCCGGGGAATGAACCCCATATTGGTGGAATTATGAATCAACCAACCCAGACCGGCATTGGCTCCCAAGGTCTCCGCCCCGATCAGCATCATAAAACCGATGGTCATTCCGGTGCGCATTCCTGTTAAGATGGAAGCCAGCGCCCCGGGAATCACCACTTTCCAAAAAACGGTCAAGCTGTTTGCACCCATGGATTTGGCGCTTTTAATTAAAATAGGATCAACTTGCCGTACGCCCTGGATAGTGGTAAACAGAATCGGCCAAAAAGCTGCCCATAATATCACAACCAGGATACCGGTTTCTCCGACTCCAAAAATTACTACAAAGACCGGGAACAATATAAAGGCTGGCACCTGAGCTAAAAAATTCAATAATGAATTTAAAAACCTGGCTAGTATCGGAAAAGCTCCGCCCAGGATAAATCCAACCGGTAGAGCCAAAACGCTTGCCAAGGTGAAGCCGATCAGGATCCTCTTCAAACTCATAACGATATCAAGGAAAAGTTGCCAATAAGTAACCTGCTTGGCTGCAAACAAAACCGCAGAAAACGGTGGCACAAAGTGAGGATTGGCCCAGCCGATTCTGGGCGCCATTTCCCATAATACAAAAAAACCAATGACAATATAGATACTGATCAATTTTTTATTGATAACATTCAGGAATCTAAACATGTATTTGCACCCCCTTTCCTGCAAAGATACTTGCAAAATCTATTTTTACCAATTAAAACTTTCAGGATTGAATGGATACTGTCCAAATTTACAGGCGGATTCTCTTAAGGCATAGATGTTTTCCGGCGGGGTTGGAATCGGTAACCCGCACCCCAGCGCTAAAATATATCCCTTGGGGTTGTCATAAGCTTTTCCAAGGCATTCCCGGACATTTTCCTCAACGTCCGAGGGCTTACCCAAATACATGGTTTCGGTAGGTTTGATGTTACCTACCAGTACCACTCGATCTCCAACAGTCCGCTTAGCATCAGCGAGATCAACCTGATTATCGATACTAAGCATTCCGACGCCTGTATCGGCCATATCTATCCATATCCTCTTGGTATTACCGCATATATGTAATGAAGGAGCCGGTTTACCGGCACTTTTGATGGAATCAACCATCTCCTTCAGATATGGGAAGGCGAATTCCCGGAATTGTTTTTGACTAATTAAGCTCCCGGAAGCGGTTGGTTCAGCAATACTGAACGATGCATCAAGCTTTGCCGCCTCTTTTACAAAAGCAATAATACTGTCCACTGAAAGGCGGAGCAGCCGATGGGCAAATTCAGGATGTTTATATAAATCACGCATGAATTTTTCGGTTCCCCGAATGTTGGCTGCTGTGGTAAAAGGCCCCGGAACACCGATCGTTACCGGGATCTGGCTACCCAGCTTTTCAATGAGGATTTCATTGGCCTTCAATATATTGGGTAACCTGGAGGCTTTCAACGGATCAGGAACCGTCAGCCGGTCCAAATCTGAAAATTCCTGCACGATAAATTCTGAAACAAAGGGAGCTCCTCCATCCGGAAATTCCAATTGACTGCCGATGGCCTCTGCAATTCCTCCCAGTCCGGGTCCTACTCCAGTGCCTTCGGAGTGGTAAATTTTATAGGCAGCGACTTGAGCTTCAACAGCCTTGTCAATAGAGAGGTGCAATTCCCCTACTCTTGCTCCGATTAATCTTGCAGCATGATCTCCGATAAACAGGTTGCAAGGAATCCGGTCATAGGGTTTACCATCTAGAAATGCACGAAGCCTTTCTTTTGCTGTCATTTGGTCTTCTTTTACCGTTTCAATTCCCATTTCTTTGCCTCCACCCAGATTAGCCTTTTCAACCAGATTCACTTTAGGCTAAAAAATAAGGCCACAATCCGTGATGGACTATGGCCTCTAGTTTTCTAGTCAGACATATTATACTATTCCAATATGCTTTGTTATATTTTAAATCGTAGCCTATTTTTTGTCAATTCTATTTTCTAGTAATTAACGTTTAATATTTGGTATTCACTTTTCAATATTAATTCCAACGATTTTCAAATGCTTTTTGATCTGAATTCCCTTGGGGCAGAATAAACACTAGTTTTTCCCAGGTGTCAAACGGCTTGAAATTGGATTGGTTTTATAATCCGGAAGATAATATGAATAAAGATGGTCGATCAAATTTTGGTTTGAGCGGTAATGCCACCAAAATAAACTGACGAAGCGATAAGTACCACATCCTAGGCCCGTATCTCTCCAGCACATCGCTTAGATCGTCTTTGATAACAGGATGTCGTTTTACAAGCCCTACAGTCTTGACCACCATGATACTTGGACTCAAATAAAACGCAAAGCTTGATCCAAATCGTTGGTTAAATCGGCCGCATCCTCTATTCCAACTGATAACCGCACCAGATTATCATAAATTCCGTTTTGCTCGCGAATTTCCTTCGGAATTGAAGCATGCGTCATCAGCGCCGGGGCTTCGATCAGACTTTCCACCCCGCCCAGACTTTCAGCCAGCGAAAATAACCGGGTGTTCTCCAGAAATTTGATGGTAGCAGCCGAATCGCCTTTCAGGAAAAGCGTAATCATCCCGCCAAAATCCGTCATCTGTTCGCTGGCGATTGGATGATAAGGATTCGTGGCCAACCCGGGATAAAGCACTTTTTCAACTTTGACATGCTGCGCCAAAAATTCAGCGATAGTTCTGGCATTTTGGCAATGGGCCCGCATTCTTACGGCTAACGTCTTTAAGCCGCGCAATAACAAAAAAGAATCAAAGGGCGACAGGATAGAGCCAACGGCATTTTGTAAAAATTTTATTTTGGGTATTAATTGGTCGTGATTGGTAACCACAATACCGGCGATAATATCCGAGTGTCCATTCAGATATTTGGTCGCCGAATGGACTACGATATCAAACCCAAATTGTAAAGGTTTTTGGAGATAAGGCGTTGCAAAGGTATTGTCACAAACACTGATTAACTTATGCTTTGTGGCCAGGGCGGCAATTTTTTCTAAATCGACGATTTTCAATAAAGGATTGGTCGGAGTTTCCACCCAGATCATTTTGGTATTCGGTTGGATATTTGCCGCGATCTCCTCCGGTTTAGTCATATCTATATACGATACTTCAAGCTGATTGAGATCCTTTTTTACCCGCTCAAAAAGCCGGAATGTTCCCCCATAAAGATCGTTGGTCGCAATAATATGCGAGCCGGGTTCAAGCATATCCAGGATGGCCGACTCGGCTGCCAATCCGGAGGAGAAAGCGAATCCGGCCGTTCCTTCTTCCAGCGTGGCGATGCATTTTTCCAAAGCAGCCCGGGTAGGATTACCGCTGCGCGAATACTCATAACCCCTATGTTTACCGGGACTTTCCTGTACAAAGGTTGAAGTGGCATAAATCGGAGTGATGATGGCGCCGGTGGCGCTGTCCGGTTCCTGCCCAATATGAATTGATTTGGTAGAGAATCCGTATTGCTCCATGTTTGCTCCTCTATTTCAATTTCTTGCACACATAGTTGATATAATCCATCTTAGTGATCAAACCATAAAATTGATTCGCTTTTTTGACAATTACTAAAAACCCTTGCTTCAAAATAGTGATGACTTCTTCCAATTCATCGTTACTCGACACGAAAATGATATCTTTGGACATATAATCCTTGACCGGTTGGTTAAAAATCGCTTCCGCACCGTTTTCAACGGCTGTCAATATATCCCACTCGTCAATAATCCCTATAACCTCATCGGCGGCAACCACCGGAATTTGTGAGATATCATACATCCGCATTTTGGAATGGGCAAGCAGCAAGGTATCCTCCGGCTTTACGGTAATTACGGCCCGTTCGGAATATTTACGGGTAACCAAATCTTCGATATTCCCCTGGCGTTCCTTCCGGATAAATCCTTGATCGGCCATCCAAAAATCATTAAACATTTTGGTCAAATATTTATTGCCGCTGTCGCAGACAAATGTAACGATATTCTTGGGTTCGCGTTGTTCCCTTGCATATTTAACCGCGGCGCTGATGAGAGTTCCGCTGGAAGAACCAGCCAATATGCCTTCTTTCCGTAATAAGGTTCTGGCGGCGGTAAAGCTCTCCTCATCACTGATGGAATAGGCTTTTTTTACCAGCGTCAAATCAAATTGAGCCGGTACAAAATCTTCACCAATTCCTTCTACCAACCAACTGCCGGCCAGTGTTATTTTATTTTGGTTTACATAATCTGCCAAAATCGAACCCAAAGGGTCGGCCAGGATAATTTCCAGATCCGGCTTAATTTTTTTAAAATAATCGGTGAGCCCTTTCAAAGTGCCGGCTGAACCAACCCCCACCACAATCGCGTCAACCCGGTGTTCTGTCTGTTCCCAAATCTCCGGCGCGGTGGTTAATTCATGGGCCAGCGGATTAGCCGGATTATTGAATTGGTTGATAAAAAACGAGTTCGGAGTCTCCTCTGCTATTCTTTGGGCATAATCTTGATAGTATTCCGGGTGGCCTTTCGCCACATCGGATCTGGTAATCAGGATCTCCACTCCCATGGCCTTTAAATGATTGATTTTTTCGATACTCATTTTATCCGGAATCACCAAAATGAGCCGATACCCTTTGACGATAGCGGCCAAAGCCAACCCGATTCCAGTATTTCCTGCCGTCGCTTCAACTAAAGTATCTCCCGGCTTAATTTTACCTTCTTTTTCAGCCTGTTCGATCATGGACAGGCCAATCCGGTCTTTGATCGAACCACCGGGATTTTGAGATTCCAGTTTTAAAAATAAATGGCAAAACCCTACATCAAAGCAATTTACCTCAACCAGCGGCGTATTTCCGATGAAATTTATTAGTTTTTTAGCTGAAATCATTCCAATCTATCCTTGTCTTGTATTTGCTCCAGGCCGATACGGATGGGGCATCCCCCGGATATCGGCACTTGATCATCACCTTTAGCTTATGTATGGTGAAACAAAATGGCTCTTGCGAAATTAATTTTTAATGATAACGATCCGGCAGGTCTTCCCGCCTTTGGCTTTGTAATTTTATAATTGTTGCAGCAAATGAAGATACTTTCAAAATGTCCCCATCCCAAGTTCCCTTGACTGTGATTGTGATATTATCTTTTTTAGTGGCTTTTTTTACATATTCCACTGCCAAATTATGGCCTTTGAGATCGAATTTATAGAACTTCAATGAGCCCTTTGTTTGCTGGACCAGGATTCCATAACCCGTCGCTGCGCATGATTCCATTTGCAGGCATTTTAAAGTATGTTTTGCTGGGTCGATCGTTCCGCTGCAGCATTTATCGATAAGGTATCCAGTCAATTCAACGGCTACCGGTTCAGCTATAGCCTTTTCCGAAAGGGTTGAAACTTTTAAAATGATTCCCTCCAATGTGCCGGATGCAACAATCTGAATTCCAGCAATTTTTGGGGTTTTAGCCAAAATATCTTTTGCCAGTTCCTGACCCTTTCCATCAAATGGATAGAATTTATATGTACCATCAGCTTGTTTGACGGAAATACCGTAACCGCTGACTGCGCATTCAGACAACAATATGCATTCTTTGGTGATCTTCCCCGGGTCAACATGCATATTAAGGGAATGAGCTGTTATCAAATACCCTTCATATTCTTGAGGCATTGCCATATTCTCGGCTTTAAGCACCGACTCCGAAGATGACCACCCGCCGGAGATAGTAAAGGATAATAATAACACCACCCATACATAAAATCGGTTTCCTTTTTGTAATATTTTGCTTCACTCCTTTACTTGATTCTCTAAGATTGCTATACTGAAAAATCCTCCGTAATAAAATTTTTCGGTTTAATCACCGGAGAAGGTTGAACATTATAAACTTTGGAATATGGCGGGGTTGAATGAGTTAACCAGACGTTGCCGCCGATTTCCGAATCGTGTCCGATAACCGTATCGCCGCCTAAAATCGTAGCACCCGCATAGATTACCACATTATCTTCAATATCAGGGTGCCGTTTGATTTTTTTTACCGGGTTACCGTCCTCATCCAGGGGAAAACTTTTCGCGCCCAGTGTAACTCCTTGATATAACTTTACATTCTTCCCGATAGTGCAAGTTTCGCCAATCACTACGCCTGTGCCGTGGTCGATAAAAAACGACTCGCCGATTTCCGCTCCGGGATGAATATCGATTCCCGTCAATTGATGGGCATATTCAGTCATAATCCTCGAAATCAACGGTACTTCATTTTGGTATAACACATGGGAAATCCGGTAAATACTGATTGCTTCAATTGCCGGATAACTTAACAAAATCTCCTCGGTTGAAAGGGCTGCCGGATCTCCATTATAGGCTGCCTGAATGTCGGTATGCAGTTTTTCACGAATTTCCGGAAGCAGTTTCACCAGCCGGATTGTAATTTCATGAGCTTGCTCTTCACATTCAGAACAACTATCCCGGGAATTTTTCTCCAGCTTGGTACAAATATTGATCAATGCTTTTTGAATCAGCATGCTGAGCTCAACTGCGGCGATGCGCAGATTATTTCCAATCAAAATATTGACCCGCGATTCATCAATCGGATATTTTTCATAGACTCCGGGAAACAAAGCGGAACGGATATGCTGGAGGACTTTATATACACTTTCTTTTCCCGCAAATCCAATGGTTCTTTCTTTAAAAAAATGATTTTCATTGATATTTTCCAGCGCTTTCGTAACTTCAGGCAGATCTTCGTTAAGCCATTGGTTCAATAGAATATTACTCACCTCCTCATCCATCATCTGAATTTTAATTTTTTAATATCTTCTACCACGGTGATTTTGCTTTTGATCATGCCCATCCAGCAAGTATAAATAATATCGCCGGTTTCCTGGGGAGTAAATTCAATTAAATTTTCTCCGACTTGCAATGTTCCTTCGATTTTCAATTTAGGAATAGTGATTGCATGATTGCAGCCGTTTAGATTATCGCGGTCAACTTTCATGATCCAACGGACTGGGATGGCCTTTTGAACCACAATGGCCGGCAAACGATCCGACTGAATGGACGTAGTAACAGTTTGGATGTTTCCCTTAACATGAGATACACAAGTATCAACACTGATCACATTTTTATCCGGAGACGGTTTCACTCCGGAAAGGGCCAGCCCTCTTCCCATCATCACCACCCCAAGAATCATCACCAGGATGGCGCTGATTTTCATAATCCCGCCAGTATGCTTATTATTGAGCTTGGTAGAAAGAACCCCAAAAGAGAATAATAAGGGTACCGTTCCCATTGCAAAACAAAACATCGATAATGCCCCCAAAATCATACTTCCGGTGCTGAGGGCATAGAGTTGGACAATTTGCAACGGTCCGCAAGGCATCAAGCCATTTAGAATTCCGATAAAAAAAGGTCCATAATGATGGCTACGAATTTTTTTAAAGGCAAAAGAGGGCATACTTAGATTGAAACGCCGTAACAACGGGAAAATACCCAAAAGATTGATCCCCATGATCAACATGAATAACCCACCAATGAAAGGAACAATGCCTTTCCAGATACCGATCAAAGTAATAGCCTGCCCCACTCCGCCAATAATGGCTCCAACCAAAGTATAGGCAATCACCCGGCCTGAATTATATAATAAAGTAGGATAAATCCAGGCCTTGGCTTCAGCTCTTTTCATTCCGTTTGAATCGTTGATGGTTTGGGAAATTATAATTCCACCGCACATCCCAAGGCAATGAAAGGAGGTTAATAATCCAAGCATAAACAACAATCCAAATCCGCTATGTTTTCCGGGACTGGGAAGAAAATGCGCATACTCCTGAAGCATCCAAAGTTTCTTTAAAAATCCCAAAGCATTTACATGCAATGCCAACGTCACAATAATGCCGACGATCAGGACCGTCAAGATGCCGATTAAAAGCTTCAAAGCTTTCTTCGGGTTCTCAGTAGTCTTCAAATTCGAATTACCTCTATCATCCGGGGTCGAAATAACTTTTTCCTGCATGTATCTCTTTCCTATCCTTTAAACTTTTTAAGGCTAAGTGAATTCAATAGAACGGATAGTGAACTGAATGCCATTGTCACAGCCCCAACCACCGGATTTAAATTGCCGCTGGCAGCGACCGGAATACCCAGTAGATTATAAATAAAAGCCCAAAACAAATTTTGTTTGATTTTTCTCATCGTACGCCGGGCTAACTTAATAGCCGTTGGAATTGCAGTTAAATCATCTTTCAGAAGTACGATCCCGCCTGTTTCTACCGCCACATCGGAGCCGCTTCCCATTGCCAACCCAACATTCGATGTAGCCAAAGCCGGAGCATCATTAATGCCATCGCCAATCATCGCTACGATCCGGCCTTGTTTTTTCAAAGCTTCGATTTCCGCCGCTTTATTTCGAGGCAGGACTTCAGCAATGATTTTTTGAATTCCGACTTGATTCCCGACTGCCTGGGCGGTTTTCCGGTTATCTCCGGTAAGCATGAAAACCTCGATGTCCATTTTTTCAAGAGTGCTCACGACTTCCTTAGCATTCAGTTTTAGCTGGTCTGAAAGAGCGATGATCGCCGTCAATTTTTTATTGATCCCAAACAATACAGCTGTTTTCCCCTCTTCATAAAGGGAAGAAAGTCTAGTTTCGGCTTCTTGGGTGTTCATCCGATTTTCTACCATCCAACTTGGAGTTCCAATCCATATCGATGCTCCGTCAATTTCAGCATAAACACCCTTTCCGGGAAAGGTTTCGAACTTTTGAATATCCATATTTTCTAAGGCACTTTCGGATTTTCCCCTTTGATAGATGGCCTTTCCCAGCGGATGTTCGGATTGTTTTTCAGCAATTGCCGCCAATTTCAACACTGCGGCTTCATTCAATAATCCTTTACCCGCAGGGAGGAGAATAATGTCTGTCACTTCCAATTTCCCAGTAGTTAGAGTACCGGTTTTATCGAAAACAACAGCATTGATTTTACTTGCAATTTCCAATTCTTCACCATTTTTAATCAATATGCCCATTTGAGCGCCTTTCCCCATACCAACCATCAGGGCGGCCGGTGTTGCCAATCCCAGCGCACAAGGACATGAAACCACCAAAACCGCCACCGCATAAAGAATCGGTTTATCAATCACGAAAAATGTTTGATGGTAAATAATAAAATACCAAAATAGAAACGTAAAAAGGGAAATCAATAATACCACCGGAACAAAATAACCGCAGACCCGATCGGCAATTTTTTGGATCAGCGCTTTACTGTTTTGAGCTTCTTCGACCATTGCGATAATACGGGACAATACCATCTGCTCCCCAACACCGGTAGCCCGGAGTGTAAACGAACCAAAGCGGTTGAGTGATCCTCCGGTGACCGTATCCAAAGCCTTCTTATCGACAGGTAAACTTTCGCCGGTTAGCATCGATTCATCAACCGCCGAATACCCTTCGACAATGATACCGTCCACCGGCACCTGCTCTCCGGGTTTTACATGAACGAGGTCACCGAGGCGAACATTTTCAATTGGAGTGGGGATTTCGGCTCCTTCCCGCAATACCATGGCTATTTTGGGCCGGAGCGTGATCAAAGTCTGGATTGCCCGGGACGTTCTTCCCCGGGCCACCAATTCCAAATATTTTCCCAGTAAAACCAGAGTGATAATCACTGAAGAAGCTTCAAAATAGATATCTTTCATCCCCAGAACGACTGTATAAGACTGGAAAAGTGAAATATATAAACTATAAAAATAGGCAGCGGTTGTTCCCAGGGCTACAAGTAAGTCCATGGTTGCCTTTTTAACTCGTAATGCATAAAAGGAGTTTTTGTAAAATCGAAAACCCAGAATAAACTGAACCGGAGTTGCCAAGATCAGTTGTAACCGCCAGTCATGTAAACCTGAGGCCTTGTATCGTAAATACTCGACAAAAGTTCCCCACTTGGTTTGGGTAGCGGGGTCAAACGTATCATGGCAAAAACCGAGCCCTCCCAAAATCATGGCTAATATTAAAGGTAAACTGAAAAAAGCGGCGAAAATCACTTGACGTAAAAGACGTTTTCTTTCCACTTCGCCAGGATCTACCGCAGGGATGACGTCTGTCTTCACTTCATTTTCTGGCACGAAAAATCCTAAATGTTTGATGACTTTTTGAATATCCGGTAAATGGACTTTGGTGTTTTCATATTCCAAAATTGCCTTTTCGGTTGCATAATTCACTTTAACCTTTGTAATCCCATCCACATTTTCCAGGCTCGATTCAATCATGGCTGAGCACAAAGCACAAGTCATTCCGAATATCTTGAATGAAACTTTCTCAATCATGGCCCGCCTCCTGGAAAAATGAAATAATTAGTTACCGGTCACTGCTTCAGCCCCCGGCTCCTTAGCCGTTAAAACACTCTTATCGATATAAGTAAAGGGATCTTGCTGGTACCAATTTTCGAAGTAAGGTAAACTGGTATTCTCAGCTAAATTACGGTTAAAGACCGGGTTTTTAAGTATTCTCACCAGTCTCCGGGCCAGTTCAAAAACTCCATTGTAGCCCATATAATTAACGGTTTGACCGAAAATGGGGAATACCGGGATACCTTGCTTCGCGGCCCAGCCATTGCCCCCAATATGGCCGACATAGAGGTCAGGTTTCAACTTTGCCAACAAGTTGGCTTGCTCAAAAGGTTGACCGGTGGCAATATTAAAAAGAACTTTCTCATCCAGGTTCAGATCGTTCAAAAAATCGTCACCGAATTGGTCATAATGGTAGCCTTTCATTCCCACCACTTCCAATCCAAGTTCCACCAAAGAACTGGCATTGGCAAGGGTTCTGATTTCTCCGCCGGCCAGAAAGACCCGTTTTCCCTTGAGAATCTCCCGGTAAGGAGCAAGTGTGGTTTCCAATTCCTTGGTTTCAGCTTCAATGAAACGTTCAGCGGTATCTTCGATTTTAAAAAATTTCGCAATATCCCGCAGCCATTTATTGGTATTCATAATCCCGATCGGAATGGCCCGCAAAACAAAGGGAATACCAAACTGCGTTAACAAATGGCCTACGAAATAATCATCATGAGTGGCGCAAATACTGACATTCAAGGCAGTCTCGGACACGGTCTCGAAATCATCGGGATGAGCATAGCAAGGAAGAAATCTGGCATTTAAGCCAAGCGCTTTGACCAAGCGTAGCAATTCATCCTCATCAAATCGGCTCATAGACGAGACGTTCAAAATATTCACGGTTCTGCTTCGCCTATACTTTTCGGTTAACTCTTCTAGTTCATCCGGAAGTACTCGTTGTTCTTCTTCGCGGACGCCGACCAGATTGCGCAAGATGCCATGATAAACGGCATCATAGGCACTGGCCTGTATTTTGGTTTTAAAACCTTCGCAATGGACAGGAACGATTTTAGCAGACACTTCCAACTGGAGTTGAGCCAGGATTCCATCCAGATCATCGCCGATTAACGCCGGTACGCAACTATTGGCAACCACAATCGCACTGGGGCGGAATTCCCGGTCCGCATAAAGTACTGCCTCTCGCAGCTTGGCTTCACCACCCTTGATGACGTCCGATTCATCAAGGTTCGTATTGAGCCAAATCAAACCGGCAGCTTTCGAATCCCGGAGTTTTTGAAAATTCTTGGTAAGTCCGGCAGCCGCCACACTACTGCCGCCGCAGCCAATCGGAGCGTGGATGATGATCACCGTATCCCGCAGAGTATTTAAAATCGCCAAACTTAAATTCAATTGACAACCCTGAGTCTGGGCAAAAGTACGCTTAATACCATACAAACAACCTTTTTTGGCTCCTTCCACGAGTTCACAACAACGACCGCCAAATGCGTTGCAGGCTTTTAAACGATCTTCCCGCACCGGCGGGGCTTTTTCTTGAATATAATCCATTTTTAATCCCTTCCTTCCTGGTCATCATGATTTAATCCTTACCGACTGCCAACCAAGGCGCTAAGCAAATCTTCAGTGAGCCGCAAACCGCCCGAATAACCGGCATAGGCACGATCAAGGACCACCCGGTTGGAAATGGGATAGGTTACACTTAAATGCGGGACTCCCAAAGAATCAGCCAAATCCCTTTCAAATCCGCTGCCAATTACGAAAGCCGGATTGAATCCGTCATAATAGCGCTGATTATGATTCACCGGCCAATGATTAAAAAGATGCTTTTTAACACTGGAAGTATCGGTATCAAAAACCAATTCCGGCTTAACCGGTGCGCGGTAATTTGCAAATCTTCCGCTGACTACTTGTTGTTGCTCCTCATTAAGGATATCCGTTACCACAACCAATTCCGGCAACCATCCCAAATCATCGGCGAGAAAACGGGTAAGCGCCTGTGCGTAATTGGAATCCCCAACAATGACGGCATATCGTTGCAAATCCAGATCATTGTAAACATCGGCCAGCCGTCCTAAGTAATTGTAATAATGCCGTTTTTCTTCCTTGATCAGCTTTTCAACAAAAGCATCTTCAATCCCCAAAGCGGTTCCAACGGTTCTTAGAAACTGTTCAGTACCCCATGCTCCAATCGGAAAAGGAGCTATCACAAACGGTGTGCCGTGCTCTTTTTGAAAAACTTCAGCCGGTGTAATGCCAACTGTGTCGGAAACCACCACATTTAAAGCGGCCCGTCCAGCATTGCGAAGATTATCTAATGTTTCATCCTCTCCAAAAAAGGTGTTCACCTGATAGCCCAATTTGCCCAGGAGTGATTTTAAAACAGCCAGGTTCCCTTTCCAAAAAACATCATGAATCGGAACAACACCCCATAAGTTAAGAGTTTTCCCATCCTTAGCCTCCGTTTTATCCACGAACTCCCGGAATAAAAGCTCTAAGATGATATCATACCCTTTATAGGAATTCCCTTTAAAACCACCGGTATCTGCCGCCAGTACCGGCACCCGGTTTCCGGAAAATTGTTTAACGACTCCATGGGCATCATCGCCAATCATTTCCACCATGCATCCGGTGACCACCACATAAAGATCACCATCAACCACTTTCAGGGTATTTTCAATTTGTTCTGCCAAACGTTTTTCTCCGCCAAAGACGATTTCATTCTCATATACATTGGAACTTGGAAGGGCTTGCCCGGAACAATACCCGCTTCCCAAATAGCCGGCTGCCCCATTCAAAGCATTGGCAATATTTCCGCCACATCCCGCAGCAGCATGCAAAATCGGAACCACTTTCGGCAAACTATTCAACGTTCCAACCGCACCTCCCAAGGCGCATGTATACCGGGGACGATCCACAAACTTGCTCATCATAAAACCCCTCCAAATCCTTATTAATAAGCCTTTTCAACGAAACAAAAAAGCCATGTTATCATCAAAAAATGATGAACATGGCCTCCAGTCTGTCTGGTCAACCCATTTCATTTTATTAATATACGTTTTCCCATCAAATTACTTTTATTTTATGACTAGACTTTCCAAATGTCAACCGATACTTTTTTAAAAATCATTATTATAAAAGCCCGTGTAAATAGAGCGGTCCGAATTGAAATGCCCGGGGTTATAACAAAGTCAAAGGTTTATTTCAACCTCACCTTTTCATTTTTTTCAATTTGAATTACCCGGCGGTCTTGAATCAGTAAAGTAACGGAACCATAATTAATACTATTCACCATTTCTAATAGTTGTTTGAGATCTTCCATGGCAATGGGAAATTTTTTATCATTCAAATCTTTTTCTGGGCCCATTTCCATAACCTCCAAAATTTATTACCAAACTTCAGGATTCATACTCCTTGACTTGAGTGCCCGCTATCTCCATCGTCAACCTAAATGACTTTAAAACCCTAAACAATCGACAAAAACTCTATCAAAATCCTGATAATCCGCAAGCTCAATTACTTCTACTTTTTTAACGATCTCTTTCATTTCCTTCCGGTACGATTGATTCAATAAAAAAGCCTGCCCACCCGATTTTGATGTATTTCCGACCATCTGGACTTTATTCGAAAACGCCTCCGGCAATAGACCCAGTTCAATTAGACTCTTTACCCGTAAATGATAACCAAAAGAACCTGCAATCAGAACCCGCTGAACATCTTGGGCCGAAATTTCAGCACTGGCCAAAAGAAATTCAATCCCGCTTCGAATAGCGCCTTTGGCTAACTGGACCTGCCTGATATCCTTTTGAGAAAGCCATACTTTTTCCGATAATTGAAAAACAATTTTACCTTCGATGGAAACCAGCCGCTCCTTTATAAATTGAGGCACATCTTTACTGCCGGGGTCTTTTAATTTCCCGTTCCTATCGATAACCCCATGGGCGACCAGTTCCGCTACAATATCCAAAAGACCGCTACCGCAGATCCCGATCGCCTCTACATCTCCAATCGTAGTCATCCTAAACCCATGCTTGTGAATTTCAAAGGAATCAATGGCTCCCTTCCCTGCCCGCATACCGTGTAAAATATTCATTCCTTCAAAAGCCGGGCCTGCTGCGGTGGAGCTTGCAATAAGCCTTCCGCCTACGGCTAGCACCATCTCGCCATTGGTACCGATATCCACAAAAAGAACCGTATCGTTTTGATGATGCAATTGGCAGGCTAGTAGCCCCGAGGTGATATCAGCGCCCACAAACGATGATATAATTGGGGGTAAATAAGTCACTCCAAATTCGGCAATATCCAAATTATAATCAACCGATTTCAACAGTAATCCACCTTCAATTTGCGACTGGTATGGATATTTGCCTAAAGACCCCGGACTTTTGTTAATGGCCAAATGCAACATACAAGTATTACCGGAAAGTACGACTTCATAGATATGTTTTTTCGCTATCCTGGCCTTCTTGGCCACTTCGGTAATCAGGCGGTTAACTTCCTGAATCACTCCTTGATACAATAACACTAGCCCGTTATTTTCGGTTGCAAATTGAATCCGTGATAATACATCATGGGCATACGCCGCCTGGGGATTCAGGGACGATTCCGAAAACAGTTCTTGACCCTTGGCAACATCCACCAATGAAACCACCAGCGTTGTTGTACCAATATCGGCAACGATTCCGTAATTCTTCCTTTCGGTATTCCCGGATTCGGTCCCAAGCAACTCCCCACCGGCATAAATCACCGTAGAATGTAACTTGCGATTGTATTTTTTAGTAATATAAGGATTTTTCACATTGGCTATACTTTGGCCATCATTTAGTATTTTCAAGTCTTTATTTTGGAAATCCGGGATCAAAGCTACCGTTACATCACCCATTACCCGAGACTGGCAAGCCAATACATAACCCGGTTCCTGAAAAGTCCCTTCCCCTGCTTTTTGATACAAATGGGAATACGAATCGGGAGCTATTATTACCCGACATTTACCGCAAGTGCCGGAACCGTTGCAAGGTGATTCAATCGTCACGCCCGCAGTCCGGGCTGCATCCAGTAAGCTAAAGCCATTTTGTACATTTACTCTTATCTTAGCTTGTTTGAAATAAACTTGGGCCATTACCGGGACTCCTTTACCGTCTGGGTCAAAGCATGAATATTGGAAAGAGCCGAGGACGTACTAAGACCACAGGCAGGGGAAATGATGTCGATACCATCGGCCAATAATTTTTCGGTTTGCTCGGCGACTTTTTCGACAGTCCCAAATTGTAATAAGTAAGTACTCAGATTCCCCATGGTGATTAAATCTTTAAACTCTTCTTTCAACAGCCTCAAGTTGACTAAGGCATCTGTGCTGATGGTATCTGATTCTAACTTCGGGATTAAGTGTTTGACCGCTTTCATATCCCCGCAAATATGCAGAATCACCGGAACTCCCATCTGATGAATGACCCGGATGATTTGATTTAAATAAAATACCGCATATTCCTCAAACATTTTGGGCCCTAAGATTTCCCCGGTCGCCGTCGGATCGCCAATCGCAATGATGGAGGCTCCATTTTCGACCAATAACTCGGCATACATGCTTAAAAACTGGCTTACGTAATCAATGACCCGATGGGCATGATCCCGTTCTTTACGGAGTTCCTTCAAAAAAGTAATCGGATCAACAATCGAAGCCGCCGTGCTCATGGGCCCGGTAAGCGAACCAATCACGGGAATATCGGGATGGCTTTTGGCTAAAAGTGAACCCCCCTCAGCTACAGTATGTAAGCGACCGGAATTTTTTAAAATGGCGATATCCTGAAACTCCACTTGACTCACGGAAGGGAATTTTTCCTGCGTGATTTTAGGTTCACAAAAAAGGGACCCAAAATCGATTTTGCTGCCCAGGACCTCTGCTTCCACTGTCATACAAAAGGGAATACCCAGGTTTTCAAATCCGGTATATTGCCCTACCGCTTCTGATAAATCTGCCATTAATCCCCCATCATGATGAGCAGCAGGCAGCGTTTGGCCGGAGAGTTTCATTACATCGACAATCGCCGCATTCATCATTCCCCCGGTACAAATCACCGGAGGGCGATCAACGGTTTTATGTTGTAAAACCCGGAATAATCGCTCTTTGGGGCTTAAATCATCCATGGATAACGGGAACTCCTTCAATTAATCGCCGTGCTAGTCTAACAGCCTCGGCTGCATCTTTGGAATAACCGTCAGCGCCGATGCGTTCGGCAAAACTTTGGGAAATTGGACCGCCACCCACCATCACCAAGAAATCATCCCGAATATGCTCCTGGTCCAAAAGCCGTACCACCTCAGCCATTCCATCCATGGTAGTCGTCATCAGCGTCGACATGGCAATGATTTGGGCTCCTACTTCTTTGGCTTTGGATACAAAATCTTTTGGTGGAACGTCCCGGCCCAAATCAAAGATTTCAAAGCCCGAAGTTTCAAGCATAATTTTCACCAGATTTTTCCCGATATCATGGGTATCGCCTTCGACAACCCCAATGACCACTTTATACTTTTGGGCATGGCTATCGATTTTCAGGTGAGGTTTTAAAACCTCTAAACCAGCATACATGGCATCGGAACACATTAAAAGCTCAGGAATAAAATACTCCTCTTCCTCAAAAAGCTTACCCGCGCGATCCATGCCATCTGCCAATCCTTTTTCAATCGCTTGATAAGTATCGTGTTGTTCTTTAACAACTTCATGAGCCAATGCAACCGTTCCGGCTTCATCCATCTCCACGACTGCATCGGATAACCCTTTTTGAAGTTCTTCGGGATTTTTTTCCATGGTATCACGCTCCAATGCGAAAATATACTTATCAACTGAATATAGAGTAAATAAAAAAACTTTCTTTCTGCTCGGGTGAAAAGGTTAATCTGCGGTGAGATATTTTATTTATATTGAGTGAACAAACATGTCGTAGACTAAGCAAGGATAAATTATGAAAGAAGGATATTTGTAATCTAAATATATTTAAGTTCTCCTATTTGATTACTAATATTTTATGCCGACTTCTATATTTTGTCAATAAACAGAACACTCCTGATTATAAATATTTTCTAGAAATAAATGATGCTCCTCGAGATGACCAGTAGCATTGGTTTTGCAATATCACTTATCCATTTAAATCTACTCAAACTCAACCTCACTGGTTATTAGCTGGCTAGAGACAATCAAGCATGCTTTTGATCCAATTCTTGATGGTTTTTTTCTGCCAAAAAATCAATCAACCGTGGGTTCACTTTCTCCGGCAATTCATAATGGGGAAGATGACCGGCTTTCTCAACCCAGAGCAATTCCGGATGCAAAATGTGATAAAGCTTCATGGCTCCCTTGGTACTTAAAGTTTGATCTTCAGTTCCCCAAATGAGCAGTACCGAAACATTTTGACGGGCGATTTTGAAATAATCCGAAGTCGGATCATGGCTGATAAAGTTGCGCAAAGTTGAAAGCAAAGCCCTTCCAAAACCTTTGTATTGCATTTGTTCCTTATAAAGCCTGGGCCATTCCGGAAATAATTCCGGGTGGAAAAAGTCTTGTAATTGCCTTTGCGGCGCGAAGGATACCCATGAAATGGAACTTAAATATACTCCAAGCAGTGGAGTATTAAAAAGTCCGATGGGTAACGGTTCATTCAAAGGATCGATCAGTACTAATTTACCGATTCTTTCTGGATAGTCAGCCGCAAATGCCGTTGCCACAGCTCCACCCATGGAATTGCCAACTAGATGAATAGGCCCTTTGAGTTGCAATGCTTCAATGAGTTCCTTCAATTGAGTCACAAAGAGCTTCCGATCATATACACCATCCGGCCGGTCCGATAAACCCCTCCCATAGATGTCATACCGGATAACCCGGAACCCGGCTTTGGATAAGATTGAAAAGTTAGGTTCCCACATGTAATAAGGAACCGAGAAGCCGTGAATCAAGATAATTACCTGGCCGTTTTCCGGACCCGCAATTTCATAATGAGTGAATCCCAAAGAAAGGCGGACAAATTTTCCTGGCGCCTTTTCGCGGATTGCCGACGTCAGGTTTAGATGTTCTGAATTTAGGATAAAAGGCAACAAAAGTCCAATTCCCAAGATCACTAAGATACTGCTTAATATGCCGATACTCATTTACGCTTCACCTTTCTTCCGGGATTATTTGGAATCTAAATCTGTGTCATATTTTAGGCAAGCAAGCTTTCTGACTTACGGGAAAGAGCCCGCTTGGTATAAGTTACCGGTATGCCTTCTCTTTTGGCTTGCCTTTTAATACTACCCATCAAAGGATGATTAATATAATCACAAAAGACGATAATTTTTTCAACCCGCCTTGGAATCGGCCTTTTAATGCAGGTTTTGCAGCGACCCGTCCAGTGAATAATTTCCTCGGCACCTTCTTGATAGAGTTGTTCATAAATATTACCCAACCTGTCTGCACCTACAAGTAAAACTACCATTGGATTTCCCTCCTGCTAAGGTTTGCTTAAAAATCTTATCTCTGGGAAAAATTATCTATTTCCAATTCATACTTTTCCAATCGGAATAATCAAATATTTATTCTATTGTAATAGACTGGAAAAATTTTGTCAAGAAAATTTGAATCGTCTTTTACTCTCAGATCCAATTGACAAATGATTCATTCGATATTAGAATCAAATATAATAAATTCAGTAGGAATGGTTATATTTGTTTTTTAAAAAATCTCAATCAATCGATTTGGAGTGATTCCAGTGGACAGATACGACTTGGTCATTCGCAACGGCAAGTTGGTGGATCCTGAAAAATATCAATTTTCTTCCGGTGCCATCGGTGTAAAAAATGGAAAAATTGCAGTGATCACCGAAGGTGAAATATACGGGAAAGAAGAAATCGATGCTGATGGACAATTTGTTTCTCCCGGTTTTATCGATGTCCACGGCCATATCGACGGGCACCATGAATTTGCCGAACTGGCAATGGTTCAGGGCGTAACCACAACGGTAGGCGGTAATTGCGGACTCAGTCCCATCAATCTAAAGGAGTTTTTTGCCACAGAGGACCCACTAGGTTTTCTAATTCATCAAGCCCAATTAATAGGACATTCATTTACTTTGCGTCAAAGAGTCGGCGCTATCGATCCTTTTCTTCCTGCAAGTGCCCAACAAATCCGGCAGATGGTTGATTTAACTGAAAAAGCATTGGAAGATGGAGCCATCGGATTATCCTTTGGTTTAGAATACGCTCCCGGTACTTCGTTTGAAGAAATTATCGCTCTCAGTCAGGTTGCCGCAAAATATGGCCGCTTAATCGCCATCCATACCAGGATGCTTTCATGTGGGGATTTGGCTTCACTCACCGAAGCAATCAACATTAGCCTAATCACCGGGGCCAGGGTTTTAATATCCCATTTCGTTTACCAATATGGTTGCGGACTCATGAACAAGGCCCTGTCGATCGTTGACCAAGCCCGACATGATGGTATTGACGTTTGGATTGATAGTGGACTATATACCGCTTTTGCATCCTTTGTGGGGACTCCTGTTTTTAGCGAGAAATATATGACTGAGTTTGGCTGGAAGCCGGAAGATTTGATGGCCGCTACCGGAAAGTATTGCGGCAGGCGTTTAACCAGACAAACGTACCAGGATATGCGCGCCAACTATCCAAATGATTCGGTAATTTGCTTTACCGGTAACGAAACAGATATTTATGAGCCCTTTAGGCGCGACTATACGATGGTTTCTTCCGATATCGGGCCCACTCCAACCGGATCAACCCGGGAAGGGCATCCTCAAAATACCGGAACGTTTCCGCGGTTTTTCAGAAAGTTGGTCCGGGAAAAACAGGTTTTATCCCTCTTGGATGCAGTTGTTAAATGTACTTTATTACCTGCCGAAACTTTCGGACTGAATGCCAAAGGCCGCTTAAAGGAAGGCGCTGATGCGGATCTAGTCATCTGGAACATCGACAAAATCAGCGATTGCGCTGATTTCCCGGGTATCGGCAGACCGGATGCGCCTCCGGAAGGGATCGCTTATGTTATTGTAAATGGGAAGATTGCCACAAGAGATAATCACATTCAAAAAGGGGTTTTCTCTGGGAGGACCATTCAACCTCAATCAACTGCCGATCCTAAATTATCTCAAGCAGGATAATTGGAAAATCTTTTCACTTTCCGGATTGGGTACTGTTCATCATATACTGATGGCTTCTTACGATAATTGATATTTGTTAACAGTGCCAAATCCCTTGGAGTAGTCCAAATATTCAATTTCCTGGGTTTTGATTTTAAAAATAGCAGTGTTTACCATTTCCCCTTTGGCTACACGTTCTTTAAAATGGGGATTCCGATTACTCAACAACTCGATGGCATTTTCATATTCAGTTCCCGTAGTTAACAGCTTTGCTCTGCCCAATACCAGCACACTCTTCCAGGTCTCAAGATTTTGATTGTCATGTTCGAAAAAAAAGCTTACTTGGGGATTTTTTTCAATTTCTCGGACTTTTGGCGCATCTTTCCCTGAAGAGAAATACAAATCAAAACCGCTCAGGGCAAAATTTCCCATGGATCGCAAAAGCGTCGTCCGGTCTCCACGAACATACCCTAAAACTGCAAATCGTGTTTTGGTAATATAGTCAACCACATCAGATTGCCAGGATGTTTCGCTCGTCATGGATTCCTCCCTGATTTTGACTTTGGGTGTGCGTACCTTCACCCAACCGGTCAGCCTCAATCACTACTTTCTCTATTAACTGGGAGGTAACTGGAAATGGATACTTGTTAAGGGCCTCCGTTTCAATATTCATACCTCGTCCAACTTCAGCTGCGGCTGTCAATAGGTCAACAACACCCAATTGCCTCAGAGTAACCGGAAGCCCTAATTCATTCATCCACCTTAGAAAATCTGTAATTTTCGTTGGCGTTTTCCCCTCTAAAAGAAGTTGTACGAAAACTCCAAAGATTACTTTCTCTCCGTGCAGACTGGAATGGGTTTCCGGAATAAAGGTGAGTCTGTTGTGAATTGCATGACCCAATGCCGGGCGATAGGCGCCCTCGGTGATACTTCCCACTAACCCTGCCAATACAATAATCGAATCAATCACTTCCCGGAGTATTTCACCTTCATGGTTATCTGCAGCGTCTTTAATAGCCCGAATTCCTTTTTCTTCGATGATTTTAAAAGCAAGTTTGGCGTTTTCCAAACCAAGTTGGAGAAGCACATCATTTTCCGCCTGAATAGCATAAGGGGCCGTTTCATACCATTTTGCCAATGTGTCGGCAATACCGGCCCTTAAATAGCGTACCGGTGCCCGGGCAATAATCCAGCTATCCACCAAAACCAGCTGGGGGGAATTTTTTAAAATAACACCGCTTGCGAAACGCCCCTTTTCATCATATAAAATCGATAAGGCCGACCAGGCAGCGCAGGTTGCGGCGATGGTTGGTACGGTAATAACCGGTATTGCCAATTGATCTCCGATCGCTTTAGCCAAATCCAGCGCCTTGCCACCTCCAACCCCAATGATCATATCTGCCTTGATTCTCTTTGCTGTTGCCGCATATTGGTCCACAGCCTTTTGGGTGCAATCGCCAAGGAATTCTTCGCTGACAGCTTCGATTCCGGCTGCTTTTAAACTATCAAAAAATTCTTTTCCGGCAGCCGCCAAAGCGGTTTTACCTCCTACTATGAAAGCGTTCTTCCCTATTTTTGCAACATATGATCCGGCGGAGCGAAGAATATCCGGTTGATTCATATATTGCTGCGGAGTTTTAATCAACATGATCTTTTCCTCCTTTCAATTCAGGACTTCTTTCAATTTTCTAATCAGAAATTCATTTTCTTCAGGACGGCCAATGGTAATTCGCAGCCATGTCGGCATATCGAATTCCGCGCCCGGGCGAACTGAAACTCCTTTTCGCAGCAGTTTTTCAAAGACTAGGGTAGAATCTTGGGCCACATTAACCATGACAAAATTGGTCTCGGTGGGGATAAAGATGAGTCCCATCGTCTGAAAGGATTGATAAAAAAATTGCTTCCCTTTTCTGTTGTTTTCCAGCACTGCCGATTTAAATCCAGGATCGTCCAGACTGGCAACGGCGGCAACCTGAGCGAATACATTTACATTCAGCGGTAATCGTATCCGGTTCAAAATATCAATGAACTTGGGATTCCCAATCCCGTAACCGACCCGCAAACCCGCTAATCCGTAAGTTTTGGAAAAAGTACGCAATGAAATGACATTGGGAAAATGTAAAAATTGAGTGGCATCCGGATAATCCTCCCGCTCGACATAATCAAAATAGGCCTCATCGAAAACCACCGCAACATTCCCGGGAATTTGGCTCAAAAATTCTTCCGTTGATTTTTTGGTGACAATCGTCCCGGTGGGATTATTGGGGTTACAAAGCCAGATGATCTTGGTATTTTGATTGATTTTACTTTTAATTCCATTCAAATCGACGTGATGGTCTTGCAAAGGGACTTTCACCACATAGCCGCCCAACGCCAAAGTGACGGTCTGGTACCAACCAAAAGTGGGCGTTGGCATAATCGACTCATCGCCGGGCTCAAGGAAAGCTTCTGCAATCAGAGATAAAATTTCAAAGGAGCCTGAACCGATGATCACTTGTTGGGGTTGGCATTGATGGATTTGCGCCAATTTACTTTTAAGGAGAGAACTGGCTCCATCCGGATAAAGATAAATATTTTTGAGGGCTTGTTCAATAGCCGGACCCACCCGGGGCGAACACCCCATGGTGCTTTCATTGGCAGACAAGCGAATAATTCTCTCCAAACCCAATTCATGTTTAATCGCTTCAAGGGACTTTGCAGGAGTATAAGGAGGAAGCGCCTCCACGGCATTTCGAAATTTCAAATCCGGCATTTACCGGCCCCCTCGACGAAAGATTGTAGAGTTTCTGTCCAAAAAAGGCCTTAAAAAAAACTGGAGGCTTTGAGTGCCATGGAATCAAATGATTCCCACTCAAAGCCTCCAGTTTTCCAGTCAGCTTTTATTAGTATTCCGAGTTGATTTATTATAATTATAATACACTATTTTTAGATCTTTTGTCAATATTGCTTCGAGAGAATTCAATTTTCATAATTGCTGCCGTATTAATTAAACCGGGTCAGTACCACCGAATAAATATCTTCCAAAAGTTTAAGCCCGCCGTTATAACCGACATAGGAGCCATTAATGACCATCCTTTCAATAATCGGCCACGAAATCATGATATAGTGTGCTTTTAACTCCTTAACCAGTTTTTTCTCCCATGAACTGCCGAGGATCAAAGGATAGCCATGAAAATCAGTTTGGCGAATTTCATCGTGAATCTGCCGTCCGTCACTGGAAAACTCAACTTCAGCGACAATCCCGTCATTTAGCTCCCGGAAATAGCTTCGTACCTGATCCTGATATTCCAGCGGGGTATCATCGGTGATATATTGTTTGGATGGTATCCGCCCCAAATCGTTCACTAAAAATTTGGTCAGCGCCAATGCATATTGGGCGTCGGAAACCACGACAAACCGTTTGGACATGACCCGGGTCTCCAAAAAAACATCGGCAAAACGTTCGATGTAATAGTAATACTCATCCTCGTGCTTCTGAACCACGGACTCGACTTGAAGGGCGGGGAGCCCGGCAAACTCCCCAATAGCCCTTAAAAACTTACCGGTCTCAAATGCGCCTACCGGAAGAGTCGGGTAATGGAGATAAGGTGTTTCGAATCGTTCCTGCAAAGATTGGGCGTTTTTCAGACCCAACCAGGGGGATACCACCAAATTAAACTGGGCCTCGGGAATGCGCTGAATATTTTGAAGGCCTCTGCCGTGTCCGAAGATAGTATTGGGAACCAAGCCGATTTCCCCAACCAACCGTTCAAGCTCTCGCAGATTACCAAGCCAGAACGGATCATGCATGGGGATAGCTGCCCAAATATTGACCAGCCCCTTCACCTTGGATAGCGACTCTTTTAAGTATTGGTCGATAATCGCCTGAATGACCCACTCATGGCCCTGATAATTGTTGGCTTTAAAACCGGGTGTCGATGCAAAAATCACTGGTTTTTCAGAATTGCCAAAAGAACGGACCACTTCAGCTCCGTCATCCCCGACAATCTCCGAGGTGCACCCGGTTAATACCACATATAAATCGGCATCCACAACTTTGAGGGAATTTTCAATAGTTTCTTTCAACCGGCTCTCACCGCCAAAAATGACTTCTTTTTCACTAATATTGGTGCAGGGAAAGATGTGGGGCGAAAAATGACCGGAACTGCCGACGCTTCCACCCAATTTTTCAGCACAACCCGGTCCGGCATGCAGGATGGGTAAAGCCCCGGGAATGGACTGTACCGTTTGCATCGCGGCCATTGCGCATTTATACCTTGGTTGATCGAGTATTCTGGCCATTTAACCTATCGACTCCTTTAGAAAAGTTGCATTGCCTTGATTGTACCACCACTGGGTATAAGGAAGTTTCACCCGGGCGGCCAGATTTTTTTCAAAACTGCGGTTATGAATGGTGTCCAATACAGCATAGGCAAAGTTTAGGGTCCCTTGATAACCAAAAATCATATATTCATCCGCCACATAGAGCGCCGGCACGCCTTGTTTGATCGCCCAAACCGTAGTTCCCGGATGTCTCGAAAAATAGATGTCCGGTTGATACTGATGCAAAATATTGAGCACTTCGAAGTTTTGCTGATCGGCCACACTGATCTTAAAATTCAGCGGGGAATTTTCGTTTAAATGCTTGAGCGAAGGCGGTATCTGGCCGTTATCATATTGGTGGTCGTAATGCCAGGCCGCTCCCCAAACCAATTCCATGCCCAATTCCTGCAAAACCCGGGATACTTCGAAGGTATAGCCGGGACCCATTCCAATCACGGCCCGTAATCCTTTTAATTCTTTTTTGACCGCTTCAATCTGCGGTAGATATTTTTCTCTTTGTCCGCTGATGTAGGACTCGACTTCACCCTCTTTACCAATTACCCGTCCGATTTCCCGGAGCCAGGTTTCAAAACCGGTAACTCCGAGTGGGTTGATGGTCCTGATATAGGGAACCCCGTACTGCTCCTCTAACGCATTTCCCAGATAAGTTCCGAGTGTTCCGCAAATGCAAACCGTAGCCAAAGACTCAGAGATATGGGAAAGTTCTTCTATGGTTGCATTTTGATACAAAAACTGCGGCTTGACCCCAAAATTGGCGAATAGTTCGGTAATCTCAACCCGGGCGCTTTCGAAAAAGTTTTTAAAGTTAATCACCGGCGACTTTTTACTCGTTCGAGGCGGCTTGACAATACTGGTCAGGACTGCATGGTCGGCCGCGTCAAATCCAGTTGCCCAGATGCGGGATTTAAAGCCTTCGCAATGAACCGCCGCTATGGGGACCGGTAGCTCCGTTTTCAGCTCTTCCACGATCCCGTCGACGTCTTCGCCGATAATCCCGGTTACACAAGAAGTACCGATGAAAATGGCTTCGGGCTGATAACGGCGATAGGTTTCCAAAATAACATCCCGAAGAGTACCGGCTGCCCCAAATACTGTGTCTTGCTCATTCATATCGGTTCCTACAAATACAGTATGATTGACCACTCCAATCTTGGTTGCGAGCTGAGTGTTTAAAACATTGGCCCCGGCTGCTACGGCAGTACAACCGGAAGGAGCGTGATTGATAACAGCGATGTCGCGGATCCCCGAAAGTTGACCGAGAGCGCAACCTGACAGGCACGTACTGGATTGGCTGAAACAACGTTCCCGGTCTTTGGGACCCCCACAACGGGATTGATGGACCAAGTCCTTGAGATCACCGTTATACCCGGTGATGGAACCCAAACGGTTTTCGCGGGTTCCTGCAGTGGACACATCTAAATTTATCGGCATAATCCAAACCTCCTCGTTATTCAAATATCATAATTCCACTCCGGTAATATCCTTTTTAAAAATTGCTGAGTCCGCTCTTCCCTGGGATGGGAAAATAACTGTTGCGGGGTTCCCTCTTCTACAATCAAGCCCTCATCCATAAAAACAACATGATTGGCCACATCGGCTGCAAAGGAAAGTTCATGCGTGACCACAATCATGGTGATTCCTTCTTTGGCGACTTTTTTGATCACGGTAAGAACCTCGCCGACCAGTTCCGGATCCAGGGCTGATGTCGGTTCATCCAATAAGATCACTTCCGGATTCAACGCCAAAGCTCTGGCAATCCCCACCCGCTGCTGCTGGCCTCCGGAAAGCAGGCAGGGATAGGCGTCGTATTTGTCTGTAAGTCCCACCTTATCCAAAAGTTTTTTACCGATTGCCTCGGCTTCATTTTTAGCAACGCCGCGGGTAATGATTAAGCCCTCGGTCACATTTTCCAGCGCTGTTTTATTACTAAACAAATTATAATTTTGAAAAACCATGGCCGTCTGCCGGCGCACACTGAGAATATCTTTTTTGGAGGCATGTTTAAAATGGTAATGATTTTCCCCAATCGCCAATTGACCGTCATCGGCTTTTTCCAGAAAGTTGATGCACCTAAGAAGAGTGGTTTTCCCGGAACCGCTGGATCCGATCACTACCACCACTTCACCCTTATTGACCTTCAAATCGATGCCTTTTAATACTTGATGCTTACCGAAGGCCTTATAAACCCCTTTCAGCTCGATCAAAACGCCCCCTCCTTCCGATACACGGAGAGCCTTTTCTCCAAAATAAAGGAGATTCTTTCCAAACTCCCATTTAAGACCCAATAAACAATGGCTGAGGCCACATAGGCCTCCAAGTATTTGTAATTGGCGGTAGCCGTAATCAAGGCGGCGTTCATCAGGTCGACCACAGAAATCATAAACACCAAGGAAGTGCTTTTGATCATCCCGATCAAGTTACTGCATAACATGGGAACCGCAGCCGGCAACGCCTGCGGCAGGACAATCCGGCGTAAAACCTGAGAATGAGTCATACCGACGGAATAAGCCGCTTCATATTGGCCACGGTTGACCGACATCAACGCCCCACGAATGGTTTCCGAAATATTGGCGACCGCCACGGTTAATAATGCCGCAAACGCCATATAAATGTTAATATCTTTCGAATGCAAGCTCCAATGGAATTTATCCGCGATACTGTCAAATCCTTGGACTATCAGAAAATAAATGATTAATATCTGCAATACCACCGGTATTCCTTTGGTAATGAGGATATAAACCTGCATCAATCTTGCCAATACCTTGACCTGAAATAATCGCACCAAAGCGATGAAAGTCCCAAGAATGATACCCAGAATAAAGGGGACCAAAGCCAGTAAAAGGGTTACCGGAGTATAGCGAAGGGCCTCTTTCATGGCAAGCAACATAAATCGAAAATCAAAGTTCATCCTATTATCGCCCGATCATTTTATATTTTAATTTCTTCTCAATGCTGGAAAATCCATATTCCAGCAGAATGCAAAGGGTCAAAAAAATCACCGCCGCACCGACATATCCTTCCAAAGTATGATAAGTGCTGGCCCCAATAACCCTGGCTTTGCCTATGACATCAATGATTCCCAGGGAGAATGCCACCGACGTATTCTGCAATAAGCCCACCATATTCATTCCCAGGCTGGGTAATGCGATCAATAACGCCTGCGGCGCCACAATCCGCCGGAAAGTCTGTAACCTGCTCATACCGACAGCGTAGGCGGCTTCCGTCTGACCGATGGGTACCCCGATGATGGCGGCCCGGATAATCTCAGCCACAAAAGCAGCCATGTTCAACCCATAGGTAATGATAATGAAAATTAATTTGTCCCAATGGTTGATATCCACATGAATTCTCAATAAAACCAGCGGCAATCCATAATAAACAATGAACATCTGCACAATGATGGGGGTGCCCCGCATGAAAGAAATATAAATGGCGGACATTTGATTGAGTAGGGGTGTTTTCCCTAACCGGAACAAAGCCAAAACAGTGCCAAGGAAGACTCCCAATGCGGTTGCAGTAATCACAATCAATAACGTAATATGCAATCGCGACAACAACTTGGGAAAATATTCAAATGTGAGTTTGATGTCAAATAATTGTCCCATAAGGGTCTCCTGAGCTCTTTGCCATTTCCGGAGCTACCGAATTCAAAAAATCCAGCGCCGCCAGGGCGAAAAAAGCTGCACCCAAAGGCAACGCCGCTTCATCAATATCAAACTTCGGATGATGCAGGGGAAAATTCTCTTTATTTTGAGCGGCAACCCCCAATGAAACAAACGTAGCCGATACCGCATGGGAATAACTGATGAAATCTTCCCCCAGCAAAACCCGGGGAACTTCCACGACATGGGCGACTCCGAATATTTTTTCAGCCGCTTGTTTAGCAATGGCAGTTACTTTACCATCATTCATTAAAGGTTTATTGCCGGAAACAAATTGAAATTGATAGTTGCAGTCATGGGCCTGGCAGATATTCTTAATTATTCTCTCCATCCATTCGCCGGCCTGATGGATAAGGATTTCATTGAAACATCTTACCGTGCCGGTTAACACTACCTTATCGGCGATGATATTGGCCCTGTTTCCACCATGAACGGTTCCGATGGACAGTACAAAAGGTTCTGCGGGATCGATTTTCGAAGAGGAAATGGTTTGCAAAGCCTGAATCACTTCAGCCGCAATTAAAACCGCATCTTTGGCCTTATGGGGCCAGGCTCCATGTCCTGTTTCACCAAGGATTTCAATTTGAAACCCACCGGCCACCGCATAAAAAGGTCCTTCCCGGTAACCCAGTTTCCCCACAGGCAGATTGGGATCCACATGCAAACCAATGATGGCATCGACTTTGGGGTTTTCCAACACCCCTTCCCGGATCATTTCCCCAGCACCGCCTTTGGGACTTTCTTCACTGGGTTGAAAGATCAGCCTCACATTTCCCCGGATGGACTGCCGTTCTTTGACTAAGATCTGGGCAGCTCCCAGTAAAGCTGCTGTATGGGCATCATGTCCGCAAGCGTGCATGACGCCTGGATGCAGCGACCTGAATTCCAAAACGTTTTCCTCCTGAACCGGTAAAGCATCCATATCGGCTCGTAAAGCAACGGTAGCTCCGGGATGCTCACCTTGAATTAAGCCGACAACTCCTGTCTTGCCGATGTTCTCCTGAACTTCAATCCTCAATTCCCGTAAGGTATTAGCCACCAGTTCGGCGGTGGCAAATTCTTCGATGGCCAGTTCCGGATGGCGATGTATCTGCCGGCGCAGCTCAATTATTTTAGGCGCTATTTCCAGGGCATATTTTTTGATTTGCTGCTCCATGGTAAACTGACTCTTTTCTTACGTTATTTGGAATAATCCTTGCCCAAGATTCTCAGGGATATTTTGGATAAGGTACCCTCACTCTTCAATTGCCGTATTGTTTTATCGACATCATCCCGTAGTCCGGATTCATCCTTACGGTAAATAAAATAGGTATAGGAATTATACAGGGTATCAATAACATCCCCGTAAGCCTTGTTGATCGAGTCCACATTGCGGGTAAATTGGGTGGTAGCATCAATGGAACCCGTCTTTAAACTTTGGACCAGCGTGGCCGTATCCAGAGCGCCGTAAATCAGGTTAATTTTATTGCCATGCTCTTTATTGTAACTTTCCAGGATATAAGCATCATTGCTCCCCGGTGATACCTGGACCTTTTTGCCATAAAGGTCGGTGATGGAACGGATATCATTACGGCTGGCCAATACTGTTATTTGGGTAGCAACAATGGTATAAAACTCGTTGGCAAACAAGTATTTCTTTTCCCGTTTGGCATTTTTGGCATATTCATGGGCGGCAATATCGATTTTCCCGGAATCCAGACTCAATAAAACATTGGGGAAATCCATGGTTTGATATTCAAATTGGTATTGGGGCAACCGCTTATCAATGGCTTTCAAAACTTCATACTCAAAGCCGGCCAAATTTCCGTCTTCATCCAGGTAACAATAGGGTTTAAAAGCATTACCCGTTCCCACAATAATTTTTTTCGGGGATTGGGTATCTGCCAACAAACTGGAATTTGTTACTGCCAACACTCCCATCAAAACCAAAATAATGATCAGCAGCCGCCCCCATCGAATCATTACATCTCGTTTCATCCTTGAATGCTCCTCTCTACTTACTTTAATCATTCGTTGTATAATCGCCGCCTAACACCTTAACGGAAATCTTGGCCAAAGTACCGTCGCTTTTCAGGGACAAAAGCGCTTTATCAATATCCTCCTGTAGCTTGCTATCTTCTTTGCGGAAAATGTAATATGTATTGGAGGTGGCAACAGGGTCCCCCACAGTCTTCAACTTGTCACCGTAGGCCTTGTTATAGGATTCCACAATCCTTTTGATGGAGATGAAAGCGTCAATACGGCCATTCTCAATATTTTGAATGGCTAACGCCGGATTCGCTCCTGCATCGACATATACAAGTTTGATTTTATTGCCGTGCGTCTTGTTATACTGCTCTATTACGTAGGCATCATTGGAACCCGGGCTTATTTGAACAATTTTTCCATCCAAATCTTTAATGGAATGAATATCATCTCTTTTCTTCGAAACAGTAATCCGTAAAATAAATGTGGTGTAACTTTCTTTGCTGAACAAATACTTTTGCTCCCGTTGGGGATTTTTCTCATATTGATGAGCTGCAATATCAATTTTATTCGATTGCAGACTAAGCAAAATGTTTTGAAAATCATAGGTTTGGAATTCAAACTTATATTGCGGTAACCGCTTATTGATAGCTGTTAGTACTTCATATTCGTATCCCACAGGTTTGCCGTTTTCGTCCAGATAGCAATAGGGTTTAAAGGCGTTGCCGGTGCCGATGATAATTTTTCGGGGAGCCGGAGCGCTCTCAATCATACAGGGGTTGGCCGTTGCCATCAGGAGCGATATCCATAAGAACAAGCTTGAAATTTTGAGAAAACCGATTTTAGGCATTAAAAACCTCCAATATTTTAAATTTTTCAAACATGAAAAGTCTCCCCCATTACCACCATTACCAATATCCAAGCCGGATAATAAAAAAGACTGAGCTCGCTCCTCTAAGATAGAACCTTAAAAGGAATCAACTCAGTCTCCAGTCTGTCTGGTCAACCTGATGATATGTATTATATGATGGCGGATTCGTGAATTCTTACTTATCAAATTGATTTAGTATGATTTTAACGAAAGCGCAGCCAATTGTCAACCTTGATTTGGATTTTTTAAAAATAATCCTTTCCCTCATAGAAATGATCCTTTCCGTCGTTCAATCGATCCTTTCCCTCACAGAAATGATCCTTTCCGTCGTTCAATCGATCCTTTCTGTCACAGCTGAATGCATTTAGTTTTGTGTAAATGGTTCCTGGCTCTCCGTTCTCTGTGTTCAAAAAGCTTTTACACGGAGACACAGAGAAAAGTTATTAAACCCAAATATTCAAACCCGATTATTTAACTAAAGTATCCGGTTTCAAAACGTTTCCTTTTCAAGATGGCCAAAGATCAAACTTGGCCATCTCGCTGTATTCAAATAGTGGCCGATGCTTTGGAAAAACATGCGGATACATTGATTACTTGCGGGGCTGTCCAATCAAACCATTGCCGGCTTACGGCAGCCGCAGCCAATAAAGAAGGACTCGGGTGTCATTCGGTGTTGGAAGAAAACGCGCTTCCCAATACCAACCAAACCAGCGGCAACTATTTACTGGATCATTTATTGGGTGCGAAAATTCATTGAGTGTCCAATGAGGCAAACCCACAGTATGAAATGTAATGATCGATACATCGGGCCCGGTTATGCCTTACCCACCCCGGAGATGATCGAAGCTGTCCGTCTGGTGGCACAAACCGAAGGAATTTTGTTGGACCCCGTATATACCGGAAAAGCAATGGCCGGCTTACTTGGCTTGGTGAGGGAAGGCTTTTTCCGTTCCGATTCGAAAATTCTTTTTCTTTATACTGGCGGCGCGCCGGCCTTATTTACCTATCAGGACATTTTTGATTCATCCCCGCTACAATGATGAGGGAGAGCTTGGGTAGACGGTTTTGGTGTCTTGGGCAAGCTGGGAGGCTTTCAGTTCAGCGCTGATTTTGGCAATCCCTTTTTTAAGCATTCTCTTTCCAACGTTGAATCCTTTTTTCAATCATTTGCAGAGCATAATTAATCACCACGCCTAAAATAGCCATCGCCACAATGGCTGAAAACATTCGGGGAATTTGATATTTGGTTTCGGCGTCAAATAATAAAAAGCCCAGTCCCTTACTGGCTCCAAGCATCTCTGCAGCCGTCAGGATCAAAATCGAAGTCGTCGCACTCAGGCGAATCCCTGTAAAGATACTGGGGAAAGCTGAAGGTAATATTACTTTGCAAAATAAAGTAACCGGTGAAGCGCACATGGAACGGGCTGATTTGATCAGCAACGGATCAACCGTTTTCACCCCGGAGATGGTATTTAACAAAACCGCCCATTGGACTCCCCAAAAAACCAGCGCTACTTTGGAAACCTCTCCGATACCGAACAGAAACATAAAAACCGGCAGCAAAGCAATGGTCGATATTTGCCGGAAAGTCTGCAACAAGGGATCAACATAATATTCAAAACTTTTAAACCAACCGATGACCAATCCCATCGGAATTGCAAACAGCAACCCCAGTGCAAACCCGATCGAAGCACGCTGCAAACTGATGGCAATATGTCCGAAAAGCTCACCACTAAAGGCCATACTGACAAAAGTAGCCATAACCGTCGAAAACGGCGGGACAAATGCCGGGTTAACCATTCGAGTGCGGGTGGCAATTTCCCAAAGAAAAAGAAATACCAATATGCCGAGTAACTTTCGCAAATTTAAAAAGAAATCTTTCAAGCGATTCGAATTCATTCGGGTGCACCTCTACAATATTTCTTAATTTTTCTCCGGTGAAATGAAACCATCGTCCTTCTCACCGGAGAAAGCAGGCTTAAGGAATTTTAGGAACCGGCAACTCTTTGGTGTAATAGGGATTGAGACGGTTGGTAAAAATGTCATTGGCCTTGATTTCACCCGGTTTTTCAAATCCAGCCAGTTTGTTTTTGTAAGCCGTTTGAATCCACCAGTCAATCTGTGACGACTGAATCCACCATTGATCGGGATAAACATTCCCCGCCATATCTTTCAGGGGGATCTTCAAATATTTTGATTCAATCTCCAAAGCCTCTTGATAATGCTTGTTAATCCAGTGCTGGGCTTTCAAATCGGCCACAATATAGGCCTTGACCACATCCGGATATTTTTTGATAAAATCTTCACTAAAAGCCCGGACGGCCAGTCCCCCGATTGTGCCATCACCGGCTTTACTGCCAATATCCCAACTGGTAGTCAGTATTTTCACGCCACCGGCATTTTTAGCCTTCACGTTATAAGGAGGATGCACGACGGCTACATCTATTAGACCCTGGCGCAACGCCTCCTCCTGGAGCTGGTCTTTCATCACGACAAGCTCGATTTTGTTTTTCGGTAAATGATTTTGACGCAAAAATTCGGCGGTTAGTAGTTCCACACAACCTCCTAAGGAGGCTACTGCTATTTTCTTGCCGATTAAATCTTTGGGAGACTTGATCTTCCCATCGTCTTTGATGAGCCAGGTCATATGTAATTTATTATTTTCCGGATTATCAACCATACTGTGCAACACGATTTTAATCGGGAAACCGGCTTTCCGGGCTACCGCAATATTGGTTGGATGGCCGGACCCAAACAAATCATTATCACCTTTCACCACCGATAAAGCCAAATCGGCTCCTTGTGATAAAACGCCGGTATAGATGGGTTTGATATTTACTTCTTTGAAATAACCGTTCAAGTCGGCAATAATAAACTCATTAAAGCCGGTAAAAGTCGGCGTGCGAAGTTTAAATTCCCGGGTTAACCTGCCGTTGACAAATTTGGGTCCACTCTCCCCGGCAAGGGTCAAAGCCAATTTGCCGCCAAAAGCAAGCAAAATCGCCAGAATAGCAAAGGTCCCTATGAAAATCAGATTTTTTTTCAATTGAACGCTCCTCCTTTATTTTTCTTCAATAAAAAAGCCGGATATGCAACGATGCAAATCCAGCCTCTAGTCGACTAGTCAGCCTGGGATTACCCTTTTTATTCCATTTGGAGTTCCCTTCGATTTCTGATTGAAATCAACTTCTATTTCTGTTATTTTGCAACGCGGCAACCGACTGAACAAAATCTTCGAGTTCTTTTTCGGTATTATAAAATGCGATGGAGGCTCTAGCTGCCGCCAATTCTTTAATTCCCCTGATAATAATTCTTTTACCGGCCAAGGTTTCCACGATCGTTGGCGGTTCAACTCCCAAAACCCTAAAACTGACTAAACCGGCGGCTTTCTCAGGCGTGAGTACCGTCACCCCTTTGATTGCCGCCAATTGAGACTTGACCTTTTCCGCTAATTGCCCGGTCCGTTCGAAGATCTCACTCCAGCCGATTTTTTCAGTTAACCAATTGATGCTGGCCTTTTGGCCTGCCAATTTCGGCAGATTCATGGTTGAAATTTCAAAACGTTCTGCACCATGACGCAGTATATAGGTTTCATCCTGAGAAAATTGAGCGACCGAACCATAGCCGATAAAGGGTTGGAATAATTCCTCCAATCGGTCTTGCCTAGTAAAAAGGGCGCCTGTTCCTTCGGGGCCCAATAACCATTTATGTCCCGGTAAACTGTAATAATCCACATCCAATGCTTTTACATCAACCGGTATTGTCCCTACCGACTGGGCGCCGTCCACCAATACCGGAATCCCTTTTCCATGGGCCAGGTGAATAATGTCATTTAAAGGAAGGACAGCACCCGTACTGTATGAAACATGCGATAAGGCTATCAGTTTTGTGCGGCTGGTAATTTGTTCTTCAATAGCCTGAACTGGATCAGTACCAACCTTTGCCTTTTTTACAACGACCCCATAGCGTTTTGCAATTTGAAACAATGGCAAAAGGATGGCTCCATGTTCGACATCGGTCGTGACGACTTCATCACCTTCGTGCCAGTTTCTGCCATTGACAACAATATTAATTCCCTCCGTAGTATTTTGAGTAAGGGCCAATTCTTCGGGCAAGGCATTGATCAGTTTGCTTAAAGCCGCCCTCACTTCATTTTTGATTGCTCTTTTTCGAAGATAAATATCTACCCCTGCTCTGCCATTTATTAATTCATAATCCTGTTCCTGCCTGATTGTCGCTACGGTTTCTTCAGAAAGAGGTCCCACAGCTCCGGTATTGAGATATAAATATTGATTCAGCAGCTTCAACGATTTTCTTACAATTTCCAGATTGATTTTATTCACGGGTGCCATCCTTTTGACTCCTCAATTCATTTTAATCCTTTACCATGATGCGTGTAATAAAAAAGATCAAGTGAGTTTCTTTTCCAAGAAACAAACTTGATCTCCAGTCTATCCGGTCAATCAATTATTATAATATATTTATCCAATCGGTTTGCTTTTATATTATGATAGAATCCTTCTTTTGTCAACCCACATTCCAAATTTCTCCTGGCTATGGGACGATCATTTAGCAGTAGAAATTAAAGTGGATGACTTCATTGTCAAAAAGGTATCCAACTGAATCCAATAGCCAGAAAGCAGGATCAAAAAACCGAAAGATTCCTTTTTAAATATAAGTAAACCTACAGATAAAATATAATCAGAATATTGACTTGACAATTTATATAAGATATACTACATACAATAAAGAAAATATATTAAAACACTAGGAATAGTGAGAAATAAATTGGTCATTTGGCAGTTTTCAGGAGATGAGACGGTGTATGTATCATTACAAGATTTCTTAATGTCCCACAGTGATGAATACTTAAAAGCAGTGCTATCCCATTTACAAATCAGCATCTTATCAATTTTAATAGCAATTTTAATTGCTGTGCCTTTAGGAATCGCCGGTTCCCGTTTATCCCCAATCCAGTGGCTACTGACTGAGTTTTTCGGTCTTTTACGGATCATTCCCAGTCTGGCTATACTCTTTATATGCATTCCCTTGCTTGGAACCGGTGTATTACCGGCTGCAGTCGCCTTAATAATCTTGGCCATACCCCCCATTTTAATCAATACCGTTTTGAGCTTTCAAAGCATACCGGATGCCGTTTTAGAGACTGCCACCGGCATGGGAATGGGAAGATGGGGCCGCTTTTGGGAAGTGGAATTGCCGTTGGCTTTACCCTTGATTTTAACCGGGGTTCGTACCGCGACAATCGAGGTTATTGCCAGTGCCACGTTAGCTGCATATATCGGCGGCGGCGGACTGGGAGAAATCATATTCACCGGTTTGGGACTATACCGTTTGGATTTGTTAATCATTGGCGGCGCTTCAGTTGCTATCCTTTCTTTATTGGCAGATTTGACATTCTTTTTGATAGAGCAGTGTATTACGCGTTATCAACGCGTATAAATATAAATTAGGAGGATTTATCATGCGCAAAAATAAAATGATTGGTTTTTTCGTAACAGTTTTTCTTTTGGCCACCCTCTTCACATATACAGAGGGCTTTGGGGCCCAAAGTTCTCCCATTCGGGTTGGTTCCAAGAATTTTACCGAATCGCTGGTTTTAGGGGAAATCTACGCTTTGGCACTGGAGGATAATGGTTACAAGGTTGAACGTAAACTGAATATTGCTAGTTCAGTGGTACATACAGCCATCATCAATAAAGAAATTGATCTTTATCCCGAATATACCGGTACCGGCTTGTTGGCTATCTTAAAACACGATTTAGTCACAGATCCCCAAAAAGTATATGCAATTGTTAAATCGGAATACCTTAAAAAGTTCAATATTGTATGGCTGAATTATGCTGCTGCCAATGACAGTCAAGGCTTAGTTATCAATCGCAGCATTGCTGAAAAATTGGGTATTAAGACCCTCTCCGATTTACAAAAAAATGCCGGCCAAATTCGTTTTGCTTCTCAAGGTGAATTCGATATCCGGGAGGACGGACTGCCGGCATTAGAAAAAGCCTATGGAAAATTTGCTTTTAAATCCAAGGCGGTTTTTGATAACTCACTCAAATATGACGTATTGACCAATGACAAAGCGGATTTAGCGGTCGCCTATACCACTGAAGGCAATCTGGTTGACAAAAAATTCTTCGTGTTGGTCGATGATAAGCAAGTTTGGCCACCCTATAATATCGCCCCAATCCTCCGGAAAGAAATTTTAGACAAGAATCCGAAACTTGCAACCATTATCAATAAAGTCACCGCAACCATCGATAATGAAAAAATCATCAAGCTCAACGCGGAAATTGATGTTAAAAAGCGAGAATACACCGATGTGGCCAAAGAGTATTACGGTTCCATCAAAAAAGAAATTACCAAGTAAAGATAAAGCGCATGTGCGCAACCTTCAAGGTGGAGATTCTTATGGCATTAACCCGGTTTAATGAACGGTTTCAAGTGCCTGAAGCGGCTTTAAGCGTAATGGATCAAATTGTTGATCCTCAAGAGATACTGTTAATCGAGTCTATGGAACATGAATCTTTTACAGTAAGTGAAGTTCACCATACACTTCGAATGAAAAACGGAGATTTATGGACCATAGACCGGGTAAGCTCTTTGTTGGATAGTGCCTACAAAAGAGGCGTTATTCAATGGGTGGATGAAACCAAGACCCAATATAAAATTGGCAGTTTTTACACTCGTCTGGATATTTTCGCTATATCGGAGTCTCTTTCCTATCGGGCGCTGCCGCGCAAAACTCAGGTCGCCCTTGACAAATGGTATTTCGAATCTTATTTGAAGAGACTTGCTCCTGATTCGTCAACTCCTACAGCCGATCAGGTTGTTACGCTGGAAGAAGCGAAGGATTATCTTCATTCAACCACTGCTCAGATATGGCTAAATAAATGCGATTGCCGGACTTTAGCCGGCAATTGCGATTTTCCGACCGATGTTTGCATCTCATTCCGGGGCGGTATTAATACTTTTTCCCACCGGGGATGGTCAAAACCGATAACCAAAGAACAAGCCCGGGAAGTATTGGAAAGGGCGGACAAAGCAGGTTTGATTCATACCATCAATCCAGGAGGGATTTGCAATTGTTGCGTCGATTGTTGTTATCTTTTCAGGGCGCAGCGGGTGCGGCAAAGTCATCCGGATTGGCCCGCCGCTTTATCAATTGCCGTTTTTCACCGGGGAACCTGTGTGAGCTGCGGAATTTGCACCAAAAGATGTCTTTTTGGGGTTTTTGAACAAAACCATCAGGTCATTCAATATCACCCTGAACGATGCAGAGGCTGTGGACTATGCGGAGAATGCTGTCCGGCCGGCGCCATCCAGATCGTCAAGAAAGGAAAAGAACCATGGGCATAGCGGTTGAATTTCAGTCTATTAGCAAGCGTTTCCCAAAGGCTAATTACGACGCTGTTTCCGAAGTTAGTTTAAAAGTCAATGAAGGCGAGATCGTGACCATTTTAGGTACCTCAGGTTGTGGAAAAACGACCCTGCTAAAAATGGTCAACCGTTTATATGAACCGGATCACGGAGAAATTCTACTTTTCGGCGAACCGATTCAAAGCCTAAACCCTGTCCAATTACGCCGCAAAATCGGGTACGTTATCCAGCAGATCGGCTTGTTTCCTCATATGACCATCGGTGATAATATCGCCACGGTTCCCAAAATATTAGGTTGGAACCGGCAAAAAATCGAGAAAAAAGTCATCGACCTCTTGGAGCTGGTGGAATTAAACCCGGATGAATTTATGCGGCGTTTTCCGAGTCAACTTTCCGGCGGCCAGCAGCAAAGGGTCGGTCTAGCCCGGGCGCTGGCAGCCGATCCGGAACTGATGCTGATGGATGAACCCTTCGGCGCTATTGACGCCATTACCCGGATTAATCTCCAAAATGAACTGCTCAAAATTCAAAGTAAATTTCATAAAACCATACTGTTTGTCACTCACGATATTAACGAAGCCTTCAAATTAGGGAACCATGTTTTAATTATGGATCAGGGCCGGGTGCAACAATATGCTCCCTCCAAAGAAATTCGCAAAAGACCTGCCAATGAGTTTGTAGCCAGACTTGTCAATTCTGTTGAAGAACAGCGTCAAGAATGGAATATAGGAATAGGAGGTTATATTTGATGCTGGTCTTTTTTCTAAAGTATCACGATAAACTATGGAATGCTTTTATGGAACATTTGGAGATTGTGAGCATCACCATTATTCTCTCCATTTTCCTGGCGTTCTTCCTTACTTCCCTCATCATGCGTTCCCGCCTGATTTCTCAAATTATAATCAGTATTTTCGGGATTATTTATTCCATTCCAAGTTTGGCTCTTTTTGCCTTGCTCATACCGTTCTTCGGACTAGGTACCAAAACAGCGGTTCTGGTTTTAATGCTATATAACCAATTTATCTTGGTGCGAAATATACTGGCGGGGTTTAATGCCATCAACCCGGCAATCGTTGAGGCTGCTACCGGGATGGGGATGTCAGCTTGGCAATCTTTTTGGGGAGTTAAATTCCCACTTGCCAGTCCAATGATTATTGCAGGTATCCGGATTTCCATAGTATCTTCGATCGGCATCGCTACCATCGCTTCTGCAATCAATGCCGGCGGTCTGGGGACAATCCTGTTCGACGGACTCCGCACGCATAATACTGAAAAAATCTTATGGGGGACCATTCTGGCTTCATTGCTGGCTATTGTGGCGAACCAAACACTATCCCAAATAGAGAAAAAAATCATTCTAAAAGTTCGCGGAGAAAAGAGATGATCTCATGAGTTATGAAGCTTTCGATGATAAAAGTCTTGGTTTTGACACTAAGCAATTACATGCGGGATATAATCCCAAACAACATTTTCGTTCCAAAGCAGTACCCATTTATCAAACAGCTGCTTTTGAACTCGGAGATTTCGAACGTTGCAGCCGACTTTTTTCATATGAAGAAGAGGGCTATTCTTATGTCCGTTTCAGTAATCCTACCAATGACGTACTGGAAAAACGAATTGCTTCACTCGAGGGGGGCGCTGCCGCTTTATCCATGAGTTCCGGCATGAGCGCCATCTCCAATACTTTTTTAAACCTGGCTCAGGCTGGGGATGAACTGGCTGCTGTAAAAACTTTGTATGGCGGTAGTACCAAACTGTTACAAAAAGTATTGCCCCAATATGGAATTGTAACGAATTGGGTAGAAGCTCCTGAATCACCGGATTCATACCGGGCGGCCATAACACCCAAGACAAAAGGGTTGTATATTGAATCATTAGGAAATCCAGGGATGAATATTATCGATATTGAAGAAGCGGCCGGAATTGCTCATGAAAACGGAATCCCGCTTATTGTTGATAACACTTTTGCCACACCTTATCTGCTTCGTCCTTTTGATTTTGGGGCGGATATCGTATGTCATTCCGCTACTAAATACCTTGGTGGACATGGCACCATTATTAGTGGCATCGTGGTGGAAAAAGGCGGGTTTAATTGGTTTAACGGTAAGTTTCCAGCTTTTGAACAATTCTTTGAGGAACACAAGGGAAATATCGACAATGATTATCTTAAGTTGACTGCCTTTACCCGTCGATTGCGGATGAATTATCTGACGGATTTCGGCTCCCATCTCAGCCCGCAAAGTGCTTTTTATCTGATTCAGGGGATTGAAACTCTTTCATTGCGTATGCAACGTCATACCGATAATGCCCTAAAGGTGGCCTCCTTCCTAAACAATCATCCGGCCGTGTTAGAAGTTTTCTACCCATCCTTACCCGGCAGCCCTTATTATAAACTGGCTCAAAAGTATTTTCCCAAGGGTGCCGGAGCTATTTTAGCAGTACGTCTTAAAGGTGGATTGAATGCTGCCCGGCGGGTACTGGAGAAAGTGCGAATATTCGACTATATGGTCAACGTGGGGGATGCGAAATCATTAATTGTCCACCCGGCGACTTCAACGCATTATGGGTTACCGGAGGAAATTAAAAATCAAGCCGGAGTCTTCGATGATACTTTGCGATTATCGGTAGGCATCGAAGATGCTCAGGATTTGATCAATGATTTGAGCCAGGCTCTGAAAAACCCATCATGCCGATCAATAAAAATATAAGATGACTGAAAGTAGTTTATCAAAAGGAGCATCCTACTCATGACGCTTATTACCCATCCATCCACGCTAACATTTGAAGTCGCCGATCCAGTGAAACTCCTGGGCTGGAATGCTATTTGTTTTATAATGACCGATCTTCAAAATAAGGAATCAGACCCGGATTTTGAGATAGTCAAAAATGAAGGACTCCAGAAAATTTTACCCAGACTCACCAAGGATCAGATTAATGAAGACCTCGTAATACAAGGTTTCAAACAGTTACATGAGAAAATTGCTCATTCCAACCGCGAGACCATCGCTGCCTCGGAAAATTTATTAAGTTACCTGTTGAAAACCGGAAAGATGCCTCATATCAATTTATTAGTAGACATTTATAACCTGGTTTCGATTGAAACCCGTCTGGCTCTCGGTGCTCACGATATTGAACGTATTTCCGGAAATGTTCAAATCCGTTTGCTGGATGGAACGGAAAACTTTTGGCCCATCGGCGCCAATGAACCGAAAAAATTGAGACCCGGCGATTATGCCTATATTGATGACAGCCAGGATGTCCTTTGCTGGCTGGAAGTCAGACAAGTGGAAAAAACTAAGGTTACGCTCGATACCCATGATTGCTTTTACATTATTCAAGGCAATTCTGCTACCGATAAAACATATTTATTGAATACCGCCGACCGTTTGATCAGCTTGACTAAGCAATTTTGCGGCGGTCAGGAACGGATGATTTACTTACCGGGAAATTAAATTTCCGAGGTGGGAGCCAATATGAAACGACACGGTTTTATCTTTGACCTGGATGGTACATTACTCGATACAATACCGGTCTGTTATATAGCTTTTCATAAAGTATTTCAAAAATATTTGGGCCGCGAGTATTCTGATAAAGAAATTGCCGCCCTTTTTGGGCCTACTGAAGAAGGTATCTTTAAAAAATTACTGCCTCATTGTTGGCTAGATGCATTGGACGATTATTTATTAGAGTATGAAAAAGCGGTGCGAGAAAATGCGCCATTTCCAGGAATTATAGAGGCTTTGCAACTTCTTAAAAATAAGCAGTATCATTTAGCAATTGTATCCGGTAAAGGGCCTCAGAGCATGGAAATATCACTGGAGGCTTCCGGAATCACGGATTATTTTGAACACGTTATTACCGGCTCCGAACAAGGCGCACGTAAACCGGATCATCTTCGCCAAGTTTTACGTTTATGGAACATGGTTCCCGAAGATGTCGCTTATATAGGCGACACTGCTTACGATGTTCAAGCAGCCAAAGAGGTAGGCCTTTTATCTCTGGGAGCCTTATGGGCTCCTACGGCGGAAGTGGAAAAAGTTCAAAAAGCCCGGCCTTTTAAAGCTTTCCAAGATGTAGCAGTATTGATTCAGTGGATTGAGGAGGAATTTTGAACAAGCCTGTCTACTAAAAAAGAGAGTTGATGTTAAACTCTCTTCTTTCAATGAACTATTGGAAATCTTGTAAAACAACCGTATAAATATCTTCAATCAACCTTTGGGCTCCTTCATATCCTACATAGGAACGATTAAGCACCATCCGGTCGGTAACCGGCATCGAAATCGATAATTGATAACCATTAATTTCCCGAGCCAATACCCGTTCCCAGGAGCTTCCCAAAATCAAAGGGCGGCTGTGAAATTGAATTCCCCGTAAATGTTCATGAATCAGTCCCCCATCATTGGTAAAGATGACCGGGGCCTGGATCCCTTCAACCAATTCTTTATTTAATCCAGCAGCCACTGATTCCTGATATTCCTCGGGTGTAGCATCGGTAATAAACTGAGTCTCCGGCAACAAGCCCAAGTCATTCATGAGAAACCGGGAAAGACCCAAGGTATAAAAACTATCGCCGATAGTGACAAAACGCCGCGGCATCAAACGGGTTTCCAGCAAAACATCCGCGGTGCGTTCAATATAGTAATAATAGTCGTCTTCTGATTCCTTGATAACCTGGTCGACACACTTAACCGGAATAGCGGCAAATTCGGCTACGGATCGCAAGAATTTACTGGTTTCGGTGGGGCCGATCGGTAATACCGGATAGTGGAAAAAGGGCGTCCCGTATTTTTCCTGCAAATGTTTTACGGTGCGGAGTCCGACCCAAGGCGAAACCACCAAGTTAAACTGGGCCTGGGGAACTTTTTGCAATGCTTGGATACCTCGCCCGGGTCCGAAAATAATATTCGGACACAAACCAATTTGGGAAATCAAGTGGCCAATCATTTTCAAATTACCAGTCCAAAAAGGATCATGATAGGGAACGACCGACCAGATGTTCACCAGGCCGGGTTTCACCTGGTCCGGTGTTGCAGGCAGATATTGATCGATGATGGCCTCCAAAACCAACTCATGCCCATAAACATTGGTACCCTTAAATCCACCCGTTTCAGCATATACGATTGGTTTTCCCTGTTCCTGAAAACTCCTGACAACTTCGCCGGCATCGTCCCCGACTATGTCAGCGGCACAACCTGTTAAGACTACGTATAAATCGGCATCCAGAACTTTGAAAGAATTTTCCACTACTTCCCTTAAGCGGCTGGTTCCCCCGAAAATGATCTCTTTTTCACTGACATTGGTGGAAGGGACCGAGTGGCCGCCGATATATCCCGAACCCTGGCAGCCGTTATCCACCGCCAAGGCGTTCCATAACTTTTGACCGCAACCCGGCCCGGCATGCAATACCGGTACAGCCCGGTCAATTGCCTGGACTGTTTGTAAGGCACCGAGTGCGCAAACATGGCGTACTTGTTCTACCACTCCTGTCATCAAACCATCCCAACCTCCTTTAGAAAGTTAAAACTATCCTGGGCGAGCCACCAATCGGTATACGGCAGTTTCACTCTGGAAGCCAAATTCTTAGCCAGGCTGCGATTGGCCAATGAATCGATAATCCGGTAGCCGAAATCCACCAAACCCTGATAGCCAAAAGCACTGAATTCATCAGCGACCATGATCGAAGTGATACCCATCTTGGTAGCCCAAACAGAAGTTCCGCCATGGCGAGAGACATAGATCTCCGGCCGCAAGCGATGTAAAAGATTAAGCAATTCGAAATTTTGTTGATCGCAAACACTGACCGGCAAGTCTTTTTCCCGGTTTCCGGCAATATGCATGGTTGATTCCGGGCAGCTACCATGATCATAATGCTGATCAAAATGCCAGGTAGCTCCCCAAATGACTTCGATGCCCAATTCCTCCAAGACCCGGATGTAATTATGGCCAAAACTGGGCCCCATGCCGACCACGGCTTTTTTCCCCTTTAATTTGGATCGGATTTCTTCCAATTGAGGCCCAATCCGTTGTTTTTCTTCGGCAATGAATGCTTCCACTTCCTTTTCTTTCCCGGCTACCTTCCCCAGGCCCCTTAACCAACTGTCCATTCCGGCTATGCCGTGGGGTTGCATGGATTTTACATAAGGAACCCCGTAATGTTCCTCCAGCCCGTTGCCGAAATATCCTCCTAAGGTACCGCAAATGCTAATCGTGGCAATCGATTCCGATGTTTTGGACAGCTCTTCGATGGTACTGAACGGGGCGACAAAAACCGGCCGCAATCCGAACCGGGCTAAGATCTTGGTAATCGTTTCTTTGGCGCTTCCTCTGAAATTAATCATATTGACTGCATTGGTTTTCTCCCGCGGCGGTTTGACAATCCAGGTTAAAATTGCATGATAAGCGGCATCAAAACCCGATGCCCACACTTTGGAACGAAATCCTTCGCAAAAGACCGGCGCTAAAGGAATCGGAAGTTCCTCGCGTAATTCATCCAAAATCCCGTTGATATCTTCTCCAATAATCGCCGAAGTGCATGAAGTGGTTACAAAAATAGCTTTGGGGTTAAATCTGCGGTAAGCTTCCCGGACCGCTTCCCGTAATTTGTTGGCAGCACCAAAAACCGTATCTTCTTCGGTCATATTGGAACAAATAAAATTAACATTATGATACTCCCAGTTTCGTACCCTGTTGCCCCATTGATTTTGGACATTGGCGCCAATCGAATCGGCGGCACAACCTATCGGAGCGTGACTGACGATGGCGGCGTCCTTAATTCCGGACAGATGCCCTTGGGCGCAACCGGAACTGCAAGCACTGGTCTGGCTGAAACTGCGTTCCCGATTTCTAAGGGTGCATTCACTGGCTTTGGCAGCCAGATCCTGGATGGTTCCTTGATACCCGGTAATTGCCCCCAACCGGTTTTCCCGGGTTGAAGATTCTAAAGTTTGGATATTAATCGGCATTTTGATTCCTCCCCGTTTTGTTTGCGTTGGATAAAATAACTAAAACCCCACCTTACTACTAAAAAAGACTATGAGTTTGGCTTCATAGTCTCCAGTATCTCTGGTCAACTTTTTTAAAGTTGAATTATTGTAAGTAACTTTAACGATTCATTTGTGACTTTTTAAATAGTTCTTCACTTCATAGGAATTTAGCAATTTTTCCGTGATTTGATCAATGGATCCGGAAATTGCAAAGCCCTTGATGCCGTGTGATTCTAACTGCCGGATTGCTCCAGGTCCGATCTGGGTTGCTAAAATAAAGTGGCAACCTTCGAGTGCTTCAATGATATGATCAATATCATGATGCTCACATTGATCGTTATCACAATGGGGTGAAATGATTTCTCTTACTTCAACCAGTTTAAAATGCTTATCAACCAGATCGAAGATTAAAAAATGGCGTGCTCTGCCAAAATGTTCATTGATATTCTGCCCGTCATTACTTACAACAGCGATTTTAAAAGACATACTCCGACCCCCGTCTAATTCCCTTGATTTCTGGACCCCAAAAATCTCCATTACCCAGTAACTCGAGTCAAACCCTATTTCTTATAGAAAAAGACCAAGCATTCTTGATTCAAAAATGCTTGGTCTCCAGTGTATCTAGTCAACCGAAAATAAAACCAGAGTCACTTGCAACGAAATATAACGATCATCCCATATGCCATTTCTGTTAAACCTCTTGAAATATAACAGGCATTAGTCACAAGCTGTAATATTATTATGGTTTTGAATATTAAATTTCCTGGAACAACGGTGTCGACAAATACCGCTCACCGGTATCCGGCAATAACGCCACAATGGTTTTTCCCTTATTTTCAGGCCGTTTGGCAATCTGAGTCGCGGCAAATGCGGCGGCTCCTGAAGAAATGCCCACCAGCAAACCTTCAACCCGGGCTAATTTCCGCGAAGTATCAAAGGCTTCTTCATTTTTGACTTTGTAGATTTCATCGATGACTTCACGGTTGATAATATCAGCTACAAAACCAGGGCCAATCCCTTGAATTTTATGGGGGCCAGGGTTACCACCCGATAAAACCGGTGAATCAAAAGGCTCTACAGCAATAATTTGCACGCCGGGTTTTTTCTTTTTAAGCACTTCTCCGACACCGGTAATAGTGCCACCGGTACCCACTCCGCCGACAAAGATATCCACTTTCCCGTCGGTGTCGTTCCAAATCTCTTCGGCTGTGGTCTTGCGATGGATTTCGGGATTGGCCGGATTTTTGAATTGTTGCGGGATAAACGAATTCGGGGTCTGGGCGGCTAGTTCCTCCGCTTTCCGAATCGCTCCTTTCATCCCCTCAGCTCCGGGAGTTAAAACCAGTTCCGCACCGAGTGCTTTTAATAAATTCCGCCGCTCAATACTGAATGTTTCCGGGAGCGTAATAATCAACTTGTAACCACGGGATGCAGCAACAAAGGCAAGGGCGATTCCGGTATTACCGCTGGTTGGTTCGATAATTACCGTATCTTTATTGATAACTCCCCTTTCCTCTGCATCCTTGATCATGGCATAGCCAATCCGGTCTTTAACACTGCTTAAGGGGTTGAAATATTCTAGTTTGGCAATGAGTTTCGCTTCAAGACCATTTGTGCGATTGTAATTGATTAACTCCAAAAGTGGAGTGTTTCCAATTAAATCGGTAATACTTTTAGCGATTTTCGACATTCAAACGACCTCCTGATTCATTTTAAAATAAAGTATTCATATAAAATTAGTAGGAATTGTTACTTTTATATTACTGCTAAAAAGTAATTTTGTCAATAAGTTCATTTGACACAACCCCTAGAAAATTAAATGGAGTCATGGGTTGATTTTTCCGTCTTCCTCCAAGTATTTAAACCGCCCTATCCTATTTCATCAACCTATAATCATAATCGTCTTAAAAAAATTACTAAAATTAGCTTTCCAGGACACTTGCTTGGAAATTATTTCTATGTTATATTAATATTAAATATATCTATTTACTATACATTAAAAAAGGATGATTCATTATGAAAAATACAATCCAGACTCAAGCAGCACCACAGGCTTTCGGGCCTTATTCCCAAGCCGTATCTTTTGGCGATCTGCTGTTTGTCTCCGGACAATTGGGCATCGACATTACCGGAAACCCGGCTGGGTCCGATATTCACTCTCAAACCCGTCAAGCCTTGAAAAATATTCAATCCATTCTAAAAGCTGCGGGCTTAGGAATGGACCAGGTCTTAAAAAGCACCATTTTCTTAACAAACCTTGCCAATTTTAATATTGTGAATCAAATTTACGGAGAATATTTTCAAGCGCCTTTCCCTGCCAGAGCCTGTGTTCAAGTTGCAAAACTTCCCAAAGAGGCCCTGATTGAAATCGAAGTTATCGCGGGTAAGTGAGAGCATGAAATAAAATATATCATTGAACCCTTTGCAAAAAATGTTTGGTCCGTTCCATGCTGGTATGTTCAAAAACATCTGCGGCACTGCCTTCTTCAACAATCTGACCTTCATCCATAAAAATGACATGATTTGCAACTTCCCGGGCAAAATTCATCTCGTGAGTCACTACAATCATGGTCTTTCCTTCTCTAGCCAGGGATTTCATAACTTCGAGGACTTCCCCGACCAGTTCCGGATCCAAAGCCGAGGTTGGTTCATCAAACAAAATAACCTGGGGTTCCATGGCCAGTGCCCTGGCAATACCGACCCTTTGTTGCTGCCCACCCGAAAGCTGGGACGGATAAAAATTCATACGGTCCCGCAAACCGACTTTATCCAACACTTGAAGACTCTTTTCATAGGCTGCGTCCCGCTCCAGCTTTTTCACGATGAGTAAACCTTCCATCACGTTTTCCAACGCCGTCTTGTTTTTGAATAAATGATAATGCTGAAAAACCATGGCAGTACTGCGGCGAATCTTATTGATTTCTTCCTTGGTTACCTGTTCGGAATTGATGAGAAAATCTCCCACCTGAATCAGGCCTCTATCGGGGTGTTCCAAAAAATTGATGCAGCGCAGTAAAGTTGATTTACCGGAACCGCTAGGTCCGAGGATGGTAATAACTTCTCCGCCTTCAACGGTCAAATTGATGCCTTTGAGGACTTCGATATGATGGAAAGATTTATGAATATCCTGCAGCCGGATCATGGGTTCTTCCCTCCCTCAAACTGTTTCGCTCTCTTTTCAAAGATCATGACGATTCTTTCAACAAAGATACAAATGAGCCAGTAAATCAAGGCCACGACGATATAAACCTCAAAAAACTGTAACCCTCTGGCACCTAGAATCTTGGCCTCACCCATCATTTCCACGACGGAGATCATAAAGGCGAGCGAGGTATCTTTAATTAAACTAATCACGGTATTGCCAAAGCTGGGTAAAGCCACTGCCAGGGCCTGGGGGAAAATAATCCGATACAGGCCCTGCCATGTTGTCATGCCCAACGATAAAGCCGCTTCCATTTGGCCTTTATCAATGGCCTGGATGGCCGCACGGATCGTTTCCGATAAATAAGCTCCCACATTCAATGAAAACGCGAAATAAATAAAAACAATGGCTGGAATCCCATTCACATCAATATTCCAGCCATAGGCAGAATGGGCATAATCCAAAAATTTGGGAATTCCGTAATATGATAAATAAATTTGGACCAGAAGAGGAGTTCCACGGGTAAAGGAAAGGTAAAACGCTGCAAGCTGGCAAACGACTGGAATTTTATAGATTCGCACCAGCGCGGTGATGGTACCGATGAACAAGGCAAAAAACATCGCCACCACCGTGATATTCAAAGTCACCGGAATAACTTTGAATATCTCCGGAATAATGGATACCATAAATTGAAAATCCAAAATTGGTTGCATTTTTTTGTTTCCAATTCATTTTATTTAATGGCTTACGTCAGCTTATTGAGTAAAATCGGCCCCGAACCACTTTAATGATAAGTCAACCAACGTGCCATCCTTTTTTAGTTCAACCAAGGCCTTGTTAAACTGTTCCTTTAATGCTTCACCTTCTTTACCCTGGCGAAACACAAAGAAACTGGGAACCAATGCAAGGGGTTTACCTGCCAGTTTCACCTTTAACCCCAATTTTTTCACATTATACCCCACAGTCAGACGGTCGTTAACCGTAGCGTCAATCCTGCCGGCTACTATATCCTGTAAAACGGTGGTCATATTGCCATCGTAATACTTGATATCGATTTTTTTATCTTTATTGGCATCCTCTAAAAGCTTCGCATAATTGCTCCCGACTCCAATCCCCACTTTTAGCCCTTTTAAGTCATCCAAGGTGCTGATACCGCTTTTATCAGCTTTCACAATGATTTGAGCCCCGGAAATCAAATAACTGTCGGAGAACAGGTATTTTTTTTCGCGTTCCGGATTTTTGCCGATTTCATTGGCAATCAAATCAAATTTTTTCGTCTCTAAGCTGAGAAACATGCTATCCCATGGGGTTGGCACAAACTTAACTTCGGCCTGGAGTTTTTTAGCGATCGCTTTGACGACCTCTACGTCATAACCGGTTAGATTATTTTTTTCATCCATATATGTAAAGGGTGCATAAACTCCTTCCGTTCCAACAGTAAAAACCTCCTTCGCACCTGCCGGAATCAGGAAACTACCAAACAATAATCCAACAACCAGCATCAAAAAAACCAATCTTTGATAAATTTTCATTTGCAATCTCCTCCAATTAATTTTTAGGATTTAAGTTCCAATCTCGCAATTAAATAACACCCATAGGTTTACTAACATATTAAATATCCTACTGCCTTTCCTCTTTTTTGTCAATCAAATCCTTTCGGCACAGAAACGATTTCTTTGATCAGATTTCCAAATCGGCCATCAGGTCTTCCGGTTCTTCCAGTCCCACCGACAAACGGAGCAAATTTTCGGTTATTCCCAATTGATCCCTTTCGGGTTTAGGAATGGAAGCATGAGACATTTTCACCGGATAAGAAAGAATCGACTCCACGCCACCCAAACTGACGGCCACCGACCATATTCGAGCCTGTTTCATAATGGCTCTGGCCCGCTCCACGCTGTCCGTTTTAAAAGAAAGGACCGCCCCAAATCCGGAAGCTTGCGCTTTGATGATTTCATGCCCCGGATGGTCCGGAAGACCCGGATAATAAACATCGCTGACCCAGGACTGCTCTTTCAGCCAACCGGCTATTTTGAGCGCTGATTGTTGCTGAATCTCCATCCGGGCCCGCAAGGTTTTAATCCCCCGCATCAACAACCAGCAATCCTGGGGCCCTAAAACCGCTCCAAAACCATTTTGGACAAAGTAAATTTTGGCAGCCAGCTCAGGGGACTTGGTAATCACCGCGCCTCCGATTACATCGCTGTGTCCGCCCAAAAATTTGGTAGCACTATGGATTACAATATCGACTCCCAAGTCCAACGGTCTTTGGAAATAAGGTGATAAAAAAGTATTGTCAATCATGGTAATCAAACCGTGTTTTTGGGCGATTTCCACCGCACCGACCACGTCGGTGATTTTTAATAAAGGATTGGATGGGCTTTCTAAAAAAAACGCCTTGGTATTTGATTGGATAGCCCCTTCGATATTCTCCAGCCGGGTCATATCCACAAAGGTATGAGTAATGCCGAATTTATTGAAAAAGCGGTTTAAAACCCGAAAAGTCCCCCCATAAATGTCGGCCGACACCACCAGATGATCGCCCTGTTCCAAAATAGCTAGCGAAGAGGAAACCGCAGCCATTCCGGAAGCAAATGCATAAGCATGGGTCCCGTTTTCAATCGCAGCCAAAGTTTTCTCCAGGGCACTCCGGGTCGGATTTCCAGAACGGGCGTAATCAAAGGGCCCCGGGTGATCAATATCCTTTTGATGAAATGTTGATGCCTGGTAAATCGGGATACTCAAGGCTCCAGTTTGGGGATCAATTTCATTTCCGTTATGTAAAAGCAAGGTTCCATATTTCATAAGCTTTTTGCTCCTTCCAATATGGCTTGATCCAGATCGCCAATCAAATCCTCCACAGCTTCAATCCCCACCGAGAGACGGATTAAATCGTCGGTTATACCGATAGCCTCCCTGATTTCAAGGGGAATATCCCCATGGGTCTGTTTGACCGGATAGGTAATCAAAGTTTCAACCCCGCCTAAGCTTTCGGCATAGGTGATGATCTTGACCCGGTTGATAATTTCTTTGACTGCATTGGCATTCTGCACCCGGAATGATACCATCGCCCCAAAACCGCGACTTTGTTTGCTTTGAATTTCAAAGCCCGGATGATCAAAGAGCCCCGGGTAATACACCTTTTTTACTTTTGGATGTTGCACCAGCCAAGCCGCAATCTTCCCCGCATTCTCCTGTTGTTTTTCCATCCGGATGGCCAACGTCTTAAGCCCCCGAAGCATTAGCCAACTATCTTGAGGTCCTAAAATCGCTCCGGTTGAATTCTGAATAAAGCAAATCCGCTCACTGAGTTCGGAAGTACCGGTAACTACCACTCCGGAAAGGACATCATTATGCCCGCCCAGATATTTGGTTCCGCTATGAAGAACAATATCCACCCCCAATTCCAATGGTTGCTGCAGGTAAGGAGTCATGAAGGTGTTGTCGACAATCGTTAGGATGTGACTCTCCTTTGCCAGCTGAGATACTTTTTGGAGATCGGTTATTTTCATCAATGGATTGGTTGGCGTTTCGATGAAAAGAGCCTTGGTTTTTCCTGGAACAATTGCTTTTTGAACTTCTTCCAGTTGGGTGGTATTAACATAGGTTGTAGCCAGTCCAAACTGCTTAAAATTTTTTTCCAGGATCCGGTAGGTTCCGCCATATAAATCGTTGGAAACCATGATATGATCGCCGGAAGAAAATAACATTAAAACTGCAGTAATGGCTGCCATACCCGATGAAAAGGCAAAACCGCACTGCCCTTTTTCCAGATCCGCCAGGGCTTTCTCTAGAACTTCCCGAGTGGGATTCACCGTCCGCGAATAATCATAACCAGTCGATACCCCAACCGCCGGATGACGGAAGGTCGCCGTTTGATGGATCGGAGTGCTGACCGCACCGGTTCGGTTATCCGTACAAAGCCCTGCATGGGCCAAACGGGTTTCAATCTTCATGCTTACCACCCCCTAATAACAATTAAACCTCTTTCAGATCATGAAAGAGGTTAACATTCGTAAGCCTCTCTCATCTCCCGGGTTACCCCGCCGGAATTGGCACCTCACTCCAAATTTATTGGCATCGGGAGTGTTACAGTTTAATTGTGACTTTCAATTAAACTGCCTAAGGCGGACATCAAAAAGTGCTAAACCGCCTCGGTTGCCGAAGGATCATCGGGCCGTACCCTCCCCTTCTCTGGATAAGAGTATTAATATTTTAATTATAATTATTCCCATTTAAATAGTCAATATATGTTTTAAAATAATCTCCCAAAGTCTGCTAGCGTTGCTGCTACCTCCTTTGAGAGAAAATACGAATTCACAAAAGATCTACCGGCCCGATAATTTTTCAATCATTTCTTCTACTTCTTCAGTTCCTTTGGAATAAAATGATTCTTCTTGCGGCTCTAACTGTTTGAGCAGTCTCAAAAATTCACCCGCATGGACCCGCTCCTCATCGGCAATGTCTTTTAAAACCGCTGTAGCCAACTTGTTATCGGTAGATTCGGCCAGTTGCATATATAATTGAATGGCTTCGTATTCGGCTGCAACCATAAAGCGAATCGCCCGGATCAATTCGGCATCATTGATCTTGCGGTCATGGGCCAGACCCGCGAAAGGACTCCCAAATTCCGGCATTTCGTCTCCCCCTTTAGCATTTTTATTAAGTTTTCCTAATAAAAACTTTCAATACTCATCATATCAATCCTATAAACGCAAGTCAACGGATCCTTTATCAAGGGCCTCTGCTCTCCGGTTATGAGATGATCTAACAGTTCAATATCCATGATTTTTCCGGCTTCTTGAAAATTGCAATTGAGAAGGTTTGAAAATTTAAAATCCGTTTTGATGACCTATGCCCTCATCCCTCCTGTATATTCGAAACAAACCCCATAGTATTTTCAGGCATTGGGGGTCACTGACGCACGCATCTGAATCGGCTCTAGAGATGAAAAAGCTGAAAATGACAGGGGATTTTTTAGGGAAGCAATTTGTCGCTTTCACGCGGGATTATGAACATCACCCTTGTGCCTTTGCCAAGTTCGCTTTCGATTGTAAGGCCCTTACCGAAAAGCTTCCTGAGCCGGTAATCGATATTCCATAGTCCTATTCCCCAGGTTGTGTCAGCCGTAAGTATCTTTTGCAGTTTTTCCGGAGGGATGCCCGGTCCGTCGTCGGCCACCGAAACGAGTACACTATCCCCGGTATCTTTAACCGAAATCTTCACCGTACCATCGCCCCCTTTTTTACGGATTCCGTGGCAGATTGCATTTTCCACCAGGGGTTGGATTGAAAGCGGCGGAATTTTGACTCCCGGGGTCTCTTCGATCGCAAACTCGATACGCAATTTCGAGCCAAAACGGGCTTTTTCAATTTCAAGGTAGGAATTTATATGGTTTATCTCATTCTGTATCGGAACGTACAGCTCCAGGTTCTTAAAGTCAAAACTCTGCCGCAGGTAACTGGCAAACTCATCAATCAATATCCGGGCCTGCTCAGGCGCAGTATCGCAAAATGAGGAAATCGTGTTCAAAGTGTTATATAAAAAATGTGGCTTAATCTGTGCCTGCATGAAGGCTAATTCTGTAGCAATCGCCTTATCCACGGAATTCTTAAGATTTACCAATGTCCTGACTCTTGCAAGCAACTCTTCCGGCTCAAAAGGTTTGGGTAAATAATCATTGGCCCCCGCCTCAAAACCGGCGACAATATCCTCAGTAGCGGTCTTAGCCGTGAGCATCAACACCGGCAAGTCAAAATTCGACTTACTCTCCCGTAACCTGCGGCATACCTCATAACCGGACATTTCCGGCATCATCACATCGAGAATCGCCAAAGAATATTGGCGACTCCTGCCAAGTTCTTCTAAAGCGGCCTTGCCGCTGTTCACGGCGGCAACGGAGTAGCCGTCGATTTTCAAGATGGCTTTTAAAGATTGGAGATTGACGGCATCATCATCCACCAAAAGAATCCGGACCCCACTTTCTAATATTTCCGATTCAGCCGGGTCATCATTTTCGAAAGCTGTCGCAGCTAACTCCGGTAAAGCGATATGTTGTTCCTCCTCTTTCGAAAACAGGCCAACAATCTGATTACCGGGATTGTCGGCCAGGGGCAAAGTAAAATAAAAAGCCGAACCCACGCCGGGAACGGACTCGACCCGGATAGTCCCCCCCTGCAGTTCCACCAGTTGTTTGGTGATAAATAACCCGAGCCCGGTTCCACCCTGCTTGCGCGTCAATGAAGTATCCAATTGTTCAAAAGATTTGAAGATATCTTCCAACTTCTCCGCGGGAATACCTTCCCCCGTATCCCTGACACAAATTTCGAGTTTTCTTCCGGACACTTCAGCAGTAACCCGAATATAACCCCGGGTGGTAAATTTTACGGCATTGCCGATCAAATTGTATAATATCTGCACGACCCGGTTTTCATCCGCTAGAACCGTTGGCATGACCTCCGGAAGCCGGCAGGTTATCTGATACTCTTTTGTTTTGCTTAATTCCTGAAAAACCTTGACCACCGTATGAATCGGTCCGTCCACTCTTACCATCCCGATATTCAAGCGGATATCACCGTGTTTCAACTTGGAATAATCCAGAATATCATTGATCAGAGTGGCCAGTCTCCGACCGCTGGCGGCGATAATTGATAAATTCCGCTTTTGCCCACTGTTAAGTTCGCCTTCGGATCCCCGTAGGGTGGCTTCGGATAGCCCGAGGATTCCGCTTAAGGGTGTCCGCAGCTCATGGGAAGTGTTGGCCAGGAATTCATCTTTGATCTTATCCAATTTCAAAAGTTTTTTCGATAAAGCCTCGACTTCACGGAAGGCGGTTGAAAAACGGCGTGCCAAAATAAATGACTGTAAAATGAGCAGAGTCAATAAACCAGCTTGGACTAAGAAACCGTAATTGCAAAGAATGATGTTATTCTGGTTTGCCATAACCCGTATGGCGCTGATGATCAAGGCCAATGTCCCGATTAGCGCCAGCAGGGCATCCTTTTTCCGGTCCATGAATGCTTTCATCAAACAAAATACCGCATAAATATAAACAGCGGCCGCCATGACCAGAACCGGAACAATCAAGCGCGAATAAAAACCGATCGGGGTAAATAAAAACACCGCCGCCATTAGTGTTCCATAAGCCAGAAACCTTTTAAGGGCTTTTTTTGAGGTTTCTTCAGGAAATAACTGATCAATGAATAGTAAAATTATGATGGGGAACCAAACCAGTATCAGGAATGCTAGTGTGATGATGACTTGATAACCCGTTACAGGAGGAAGCCGGTAAAGGAAATAGTCTCCAAAAACTGCAGTCCGGCTTATAAACATCAAACATAGCACCGCAAAATACAAACTGCCCTTGCTTTCAGGCCAAAGCAGGAAAATACCCAGGTAATAAAGGGTCATCACTACCAGAGCTCCGGTTAATAGCAAATCTTTATCGGCCGTATTCCGGTACGATTTTCTGATTTGTTCCGGTGTGCCCAAAATCATCCGATACCACATGCCGCCTCGGGCATAAGAAAAGTTGGCCACTTGGACGATGAGTTCAAAACTGGTTTTTGCCGGGATAAATTCAATAATCCCAGGCTGGTACTGGGGCGCGAATAATTCCCTATCAGGACCGACCTTTCCATTGCCAGCAACGAATGCACTGTCGATATAGATTCGATAAGCTGCCGATAGGGTGGGAATCCTCAAGGCTAACGGCCTGCCTGTGGGAACATGTAAGACTCGCAACCGATAGGTGGCATATCCAAACCCGGGGAGAGATTTCCCCCGGAGCCGGTATTTGTTCCATACTTCGGGGACCTTAACGCGCAGATCGGGATGAGGATTCCTTTGGAGTTCCTGGTAAGTCAGTAATTTTTTCCAGTAAAAGTCCCATCCGCCACTTAAAATGAGATTACCGTCCCGCTCCGGATTCCAGTTCTCCAGGTCCAACCGCCCGTTGACGGGACATAATCGGCCATTCCCGGGTTGCAATAAAATAAAAATACCGACAAAAATAAATCCGGTAATGATTACACAAGACAATAACAGAAATAAGCGCTTATTTACCGTTATTTGAATCATCCTAGTTTCCCCTTACGGTCACGGTTACCTGTCGGATAAAATGAAATTTCAAATTTTTGGACAAATCACCGGAATCCTCTTATGCATTTGCCAAATCCTGATCCGCCCATCATTTCCATTTCTAATATCTTCACATACCGAATAAACTTCACCCGATTAATTTTAAAAATCCATGATCCGGACTGTGTTTCAATTTCCGTTTTAAGTCGTTTTGATACATTTCATAATACTTCCTTGCCGAAACCCGGTCGTCCATCAAAAGCAATGCCTCAATCAGTCTGTAATTGACCTCCCGGTGAAGAGGTTCCCGGAGCAATCCTTGCTTGAGCCAAAAAATATCTTTCTGTGGCTCGCCGTTTTTCCGGTAATATTCGGAAATTTGGAGCAACAGCAGAATAAACCGTTCCTTCAACATTTGCCTTTTCCGCTCCGCCCAGGCATATTCTTCGCTGGCCAAATAATCGCCGTGATATATTCCGGCAGTTTCTTCATATTCCAAAATATTGTTTTGCTGAACCTTTCCTGCTGGTGTGATAAATTTCATGAAACGGCAGTAATCGCAATCCAACCCGTCTATATTCAGACGGTAGCTTCCCTTATCATGTTCGATCGGCACCTGTAACCCCTGCAGAAGCAAAGCTTTTTTTACATAGTGCAAGGTAGTATGAAAATGGATCAACGCCCGGTCGCCGTCATATTCTTCCCATAAATTGTCACAGATTTCATCGCGATGCACAAAGTCTCCCTGACGGTCCGTTAAAAATGCCATTAATTCCCGGGCCTTTTCCGTCCGGAATTTGACCTCTGCCCCTCCCGCATCGACTTTAAATTTACCGAAACAGCCGATTCTGACCATACTAAGCTGGAACCTGATTTCCTTTTTGGCAGCGATCCGCTCCAAAGTCTCCCGCAGTCTCTCTGCGGTCACCGGCTTCATTAGATAATCCAAGGCATTCAAACGAAAGGCTTCCACCGCATATTGGTTATAGGCAGTGACAAAAACCACGGCCAATTTCCCCTGCAAATCAAGGAACCGGTTTGAGAGTTCAATACCGTCCATATCGGGCATTTCGATATCCAAAAAGGCAACATCCACTGGATTGTTTTTTAAATAGTCCAAAGCGACCAAAGGTTCGGTGAATCTATCCCTAACCTCAACCATACCGCTTTCGTTCAGTAATTTTTCCAACTTAGCGACGGATGGTTGTTCATCATCCACAATAATCGCCCGAATCAAATTCGGTTCACCTCCACCGGGTCTTTAAGGAGCTGCTGAATAACTTTCTCGGTAGCAAATTTTATGGCAAGTCTTTGTCAAAGAGTTAAAAAATTTTTCTTAATCCGATTTGGGACGATAACAATACAATAATGCAATATCATATAATTTTCGTCAATTTATGTTAATTTCCTCCGTGGCACTTTTGATAAAATTTCCGCTTCAATATAAATCACCAAAAAGACAGGTAGCACTGATGTACGGAGAAACGTAATTAATTTGAAATTGAAATAAAAAAACCCGGGATACTTTGAATATCCGGGTTTTTATGGAACACTGGCTTCCAGAAAAAGATAGCTTACTTGGTAACGATCGATACTCCCGTATCGACTACCTTACCGTCAGCCTTAACCTTACCCTCTAAAACGCTAATTACTTTTTTCAAGCCTTCATAACCCATCACGGATGGATTTTGAACCATAGTTGCTTTTAAAAATCCTTCTTTTAACAAACTTTTGATAGCATCGGATGAATCAAAGCCAATACCGATAACTGATTGACCGGATTCTCTGATTGCATTACCGGCACCTACTGCGGAACCCTCATTCGCGCCAAAGATACCAACGCAACCTTGAGTAATATAGTTGGTGGAGATATCTTTTGCTTTTGCCGCATCACCGTCGCAATATTGGGTGGCTAGCAAGGTGAAACCTTTGCCTGCAAAAGCCGCACGGAATCCTTTTTCACGGGCAACGGTGGAAGCGGTTGCCGCATTAACACTGACAATACCGATTTTACCTTTTTTGATACCCGCTTTGGCAAGGTTCTTCAACATTTCAAGACCTGCAGTTTTACCTGCTCCTTCATTATTGGTGGCAAAAGTTCCAACTGCAGGGAATTTGGCGGGAGAATCAACATAAAGAATTTGGACTTTTTTTGCTTGAGCTTCTTTCAAAGCGGATGTAACCGCGTCCGGGCCGTTTGCTGCCAGCAAAATAGCATTGGCGCCGTTGGCAACCGCATTATTAATCATTTCAATTTGTTTGGCGTCATCTTTGATATCCGGAGCCGTCCATTTGTAATCAACGTTACCCAGTTCGGCGACTGCCTTTTTGCAACCTTGGTCAACTCCTGCCCAATACTGGTCCATTTGGTCCATGGTGATCAGAAATACTTTAAATGTTTTGGGTGCGGCTATGGATACAGAAGCAAAACTCACCGCGAGAACGAGAAGTGCACACAGGAACAGAGTACTTACTTTCTTCATCAACTTTTTCCTCCTTTTTTATATAAAAGCCTTGTGGCTTTTATTAACTCGGGGTTACCACCTGCGGTTTAGCAGTTGTTTTGGTTTTGGTTTTTTCCGTTCTTCTGGAGCGGACAATAACATCCATGAATACGGATAACACAACAATAATACCGATCACAATATTACGGATGGCCACCGGCGCGCCTGCAAATTGCAGACCGTTAGCCAGAGCGCCCCAAATACATGCTCCAACAACGGTGCCAAGTAAAATCCCCTGTCCTCCAAGGGTACTGACACCACCGATAACTGCCGCCGCAACGGCATAGAGTTCATAAGAGTTACCGGCATCCATGGTTCCCATACCTGTGGTGGCGCAGATGATGAGTCCAACAACACCGGAGCAAAATGCGCTGACCGCATAGGCCTTGATCACCGTGTTCAAAGTATTAACTCCGGAAAGGCGCGCAGCTTCTAAATTACTTCCCGTAGCGTAAATATGCCGTCCGGTACGGGTCTTACTGAGTAAGAAGTTGAAAATAAGCCATAAAACAATGGCAATAATGATTGGGTTAAAGATGCCGAAAGTTTTTCCGTAGTAGAAAAAATTACGGAAGGCATTGGCAATGGGACCGTCGCCAATTAAATTGGTATTATAATTATTATTGACAATCTGGGCCACACCCCGCGCTATGGTCATGGTACCCAATGTCGCAATAAATGAAGGAAGTTTGCAGCCGGAAACCAGAAAACCGTTGAGAACACCGGTTAACAGGCAAATAACCATGGTGATTCCTGCCGCGACCCAGGGGTCGACTCCACGAGTCATTAAGGTCGCCGACACCATGCAGCTCATGCCGACTACCGAGCCAATGGAAAGGTCGATGTTTCCCGTAATCAGGACATAAGACTGAGCGATACCGATTAAAAGAATCGGTGCAATTTGCCGCAAAAGGTTGGCAACATTGACTGGCGAAAAAAACAAGGGATTGATAATTCCAAAAACCACACACATTACAATTAGACCGATACCAACCGTAATAACCTGACCCATTCCACGGATGTTAAATAATCTTTTCAGTATATTATTTCCCATTATGCTTTACCTCGAATTCTTTTAATACTTTTAACTGGCTATATCTTTACTTTCAAAGCGAGTGGCATACTCCAAGATCTTGTTTTGAGTCGCCTGTTCCTGGTCCAGTTCACCGGTGATCTTTCCGTCGCACATGACCAATATCCGGTCACTGATGCCCATAATTTCCGGCATTTCCGACGAAACGAACAATACACCGATTCCTTGCTGTTTCAGCTCATTCATGATATTATAGATTTCAACCTTGGCGGCAACGTCTATCCCGCGGGTTGGTTCGTCAAAAATGACCACCTTTGAATTTCTCGCCAACCATTTCCCAACAACCAGCTTTTGCTGGTTACCGCCTGAAAGGCTGGCGGCATCATTTTCGGGACTTGCTAGTTTTATATTGAGACTGGAAACGGCTTTTTCGATCATTTGCGCTTCTTTTTTCTTGTTGACCACTCCCAGAGTATTACAAAGGATGTCTAGGTTCGGCAGAGCGATGTTCTCCTTGATAGACAGGCCTGTGCAAAGCCCATCTTTCTTTCGATCCTCCGGTGCAAGAACCAACCCGGCCTTGATGGCATCCATCGGGCAGTTAATCCTAACCGGCTCTCCGTTAATAAAAATTTCTCCGGAATCCTTCGGATCCACTCCGAAAATCGCCCGGGTGGTTTCAGTACGTCCTGCTCCCATCAAACCTGCAATTCCCACAATTTCCCCTTCGTATAACTCAAAGCTGATGTCTCTAACCATTTTTCCGGCATTAATGTTTTTTACCTCGAAGACTTTTTTGCCGCGTTCGGTTTTTACCCGCGGGAATTTTTCTTTGATTTCCCGTCCGACCATATTGGAAATGATCTCCGGCATGGTTAGTTTCTTAAAATCTTCGCTCATTACAAACTTGCCGTCTCGCATGATGGTTACACGATCCACAATATACTGCAACTCTTCCAAACGGTGTGAAATATATACAATCCCGCAACCATTCTTCTTTAAATCCTTGATAATGGCAAAAAGTTCCTCGATTTCCTTGCTGGTTAAGGCACTGGTGGGCTCATCCATAATCAGCACTTTGGCATTGGTGTGAAGCGCCTTGGCAATTTCCACCATTTGCTGTTTGGATACGGATAGATCTCCGACCACTGTCTGGGGATCGATGTCTATCTTTAACCGGTTTAACAGTTCACGGGCTTCCGTGTTCATCAATTTATTGGACAAAATTCCACTTTGGCACTTTTCCCTACCCAGGAAGATGTTTTCGGCCACCGTAAGATGAGAACACATATTGAGTTCCTGGTGGATAATGGCAACTCCTAAAGCCTGTGCCTTGTGGGGAGTCATGTCGCCCACCTTTTTCCCGAAGATACTGATTTCTCCACCCTCACGCGTATATACACCGGAAAGAATTTTCATCAGGGTGGATTTGCCGGCGCCGTTTTCCCCCAAAAGAGCCATCACTTCGCCGGATTTTAAATAAAATGAAACATCGTCTAATGCCTTTACCCCGGAGAATGATTTAAAAATATGTTCCATGGTAACAATATAGTCCGTCACTTCATTCACCTGTCTTTAAGAGATGGATTCGTTTTCAATTCGATGAATAGATTATAACAAAAAGTTAAAACTTGCGGATGGGGGGGTTTTTTGGAAATCAGGGTGGATTTTTTTGAAGTTTGTTTTTTCGGCGTTCACAGAAAATTCCGGCCTGGCTTGGAAAAACCTCACACTCACTTGCTACTGTAAAGTTCAGTAATCAAGGAACCGTTTTCGAGGACTAAAAGGCGGTCCGCTATCAAGAGGGAATCGGATAAGTTGACGGTTAGAATCAGGACGGAGATTTTTTTGTCCAGGATCATTTTCAGTAAATTACGGATTTGAAGGCGCATATTCATATCCGCCTCGAAAAAGGGGTTGACACAAACTGCAACCTGGGGGTTTTGCAAGTGAATTCGATAATATACCAGACTATACAGAGATTGTACCGATAGCTTGCTGATATCCTGGGCCAGGATATCCGGGCCTATCTTTGGCTGGTATTCTTTAATAATGCTTTTTTTGATGGATTTGCGCATCCAAAATGGCTGTAGTTTTCTGTCCGATGTGAAGCACATATTGTCTAAGTAGCTCATTTCCTTGAACAACAAATTTTGGGTCGGCTTTTCCGGGATAAAACCTAATTTGGGGTCGGCTTTTTTGGTGAGAAGTCCCCCATTTAACAGGATTTGTCCCTGCCCTGGCTTTCTTTCAAAATTCAGCAACGCCAGGATGTCAGTGTATACCGTATTATTCTTGTCCAGCAAGACCACACATTCCCCCGCTTTGATGTTAAAGGTGAGATGATGGATACTCCCACCGGAAACATTTGCAAACTCTAGCACCTGCTGTTGATTTTGGAAAGGCTTCGGCGGATTTTCATTGTCAAAACCTTTGCCGATAGCGGCGGCTTTTCCCCGGTAAACCCATGGAAAATCGTTTAGCCATTCCGGCAGGGCCTGCCTGACATGATAGTTTTTATAGAATTCATTGGTAAAAGGCAGAATTTTTTCTTCACGGAATTCATCCTTTCCCAAAACCTTCAGAGCTTTACCGTTTTCCATTAAACAAATTTTATCACAAATTGAAAAGGCTTCCTGATGATGGCTGCAAATGTATAAGAATGAAACCCCCCAACCGGTATAAGTTTGCATGAGCTTATGAAACTTGATAAGATCCGTGGTACTGATAAAGTTGCTGATATCACGGATAATGATTAGCTTGGCCCCGCCAATAATGGCTTTTAACAATTCCACAATACATTTTTCATAGTAGGTTAAACCTTGTACTTGCTGATCCCCGTGTAAATTCACTCCAATATCCCTGGCAAACATTCTAAACTGTGAATTGAGGGTTTTGGAATGAATAATATATTTTTTAAAACCACGGCGCATGACATAAATATTATCTGCCACCGTTAAATTTTCAATCAGGCTGGAACGCTTTTCAATCACCGCAATCTTATTGCGCGTCAGCGGGCTGTGGGCATAGCTATTAACCAGCTGCTCGCAAAAATAAACCGAGCCATAATATAAAGGTCCGTTTTTGCCAATCAACTCGATCAGACTTTCCAGTCCATGCCGGTTAATGGCAATTAGGCCCATAATCTCCCCTCGAAAAATATGGAGATTAAAATGATTTAAAAGAGTCACACCATTTTCAGCGGTGATTACTTTTTCCAAGCGTAAAATTTCTGGCCGCATTTTTTCTCAAGGCACCTTATCTTTTATTGTTATCGATTTTAACTTAAATCCGGCGAGTAACTTTCAAAACCACTGCTATTAAGCTTGGTGGATTCTGTAAAAACCCGATCCGGCCAATTTTTCTGCGCCCTTTCAGGAAAATTGCAATGTACTTGCCGGATCAAGGTTTAAATTCTTTTTGGAAAGTCCCTAACCTTTAAGAATTGCCTGTTCCTGTATATTGGTTAACAAGGGAAGGGTAATTTCCACATCGGTTCCCACATCTTTCGTGCTGTAAATGCAAATCCCGTATTCCTCTCCAAATAACAGTTGAATCCTTTTGTGAACATTGACAACAGCAATGCCGCCCTTTTGTTCCGAGTCCGGTTTGATGTAGTCAAACGATGAATTATTCAACTTTTCATTCAGTTGCTGTAAGCGGAGCTCATCCATACCCACACCGTCATCGGATATGGTAATTAAAAGGCGGGTTTGGGTCGTTTCCAGCTTAATGCCCACCGTACCGGTACCTATCTTCTGCTCGATTCCGTGAATGATGGCATTTTCCACAATCGGCTGTAAAGTTAACTTGGGTAACTTATACCTTAGAATGGACGGACTATTTTGGGGATCGTCATACTCCACAGCCAATTGCAAACGGGAACCGAAACGGTATTGTTGGATAATGAAATAATTTTCAATATTGGACAGTTCATCTTCCAATAAAACAAAATTATCCAAATTGGATATGGTGTATCGGAAAAATCTGGCCAAAGCCTCCGTCATTTCCGCCACATTATCAAGTCCGGCTCCGAGGGCTTCACCGCGGATGCCTTCAAGAGTGTTGTATAAAAAATGAGGATTAATCTGGTTTTGCAACGCCAAAAACTGGGCCTGGCGCTTGCTTACTTTTAATATTTCATTGGTATTGATGAAGCCCTTTAGCTTTAAAAGAGCCTGTTCCATTTGGGGGGTAAAAGAATATCGCATATCATACAAACCTTCAACCGTGTAACCGGTAATAAAAAGATTCAGCATTTTTTGAGTTTCGACATAGGGTTTGTAGATTTGGGAATACATTCCATAGGCTTCGGCCGCAAAAACCATGGTTCCGCCGATGGCGACCCAAAGATAGAAAGTGTCCTCACCGACGGCCATCGATAAAAAAAACAGCAACAGGATAATGGTTATACCCATTGCAGCAGCAGCCAGAAAAAAACGGTAAAATAAATAACGGCTCCATTTTAGTTCCAAGTCTTTTTTCTCCTAAAAAAAGAATGGTATATTCTTAAGAATAAAGCTTTCGAAACTCTCCGGGTTTGATTCCGGCATATTTTTTAAAAGTGGCAATAAAATGCTTTTGGTCCAAATAACCGACTTTGTTGCATATTTCCGTAATGCTCAGATTGGTTTCCCTTAAAAGCTCCTTGGCATTGGAAATTCGCACTTCCGTAAGATACTCCAAGAAATTTTTCCCGGTTTCTTTTTTGAAAAGCGCGCTGAAATAAGAAAGGTTAAACCCTAACATTTCACTGATTTCTTCCAGCCCAATCGGATTCATGTAATTTTTTTGGATATATTCCTTGGCCATCCGAATAGGCCTGTTATCAGCCTGTCTTTTCTGTTGGACAATAAAATCGATTTGGGTTGCGACTAATAAATTGAGCGATTCAAATAGCTGTTTTCCACTTTTGCAAAGGGACAAACGGATTTTGAATTCCTCATAACTTTCCGAAGGAATTTCCACATTATATTGTGCGTTTTTAATGAGGACCATGAACATTTCTCCGGCCGCCAAAACCAATTTATAAATGACACTGCCCTTTGTTTTTTCATTAATGGGTACGGCGCTTTCCAAAGCGTCAACTACCGCCACCGCAGCCTGTAAGTCCAGTAATTCGACAGCTTGTGACATCCCCCGCCTGAAATCTCCTAACAGGAATTCCTGCTTCATAGGTATGAATTCTTCCACAGCAGGCGCTTCATCAATCAATTTTCCTGTTCCATCCACCAGTCTTTGAAACACTGTATCCTGGATCGAGTGCAAACATTGGGGCAACTTCGATACCTCTTCGGTTTGTTTACCCACGCAGAGTGTAAAAAAAACCTTGTCAAAAACAGTTTGTTGAACCGAAAGTTCCGCCATGAGCCCTTTCAACAAACGGCGTAAAAAGAGACGGTTTTCCAATGGATAATTCAATAACACATAAACGATAGTATCTTTACAGAAAATTTCCATTTCATAACAGCTGTCGCGGATATTGGAATCCAAAATTTTGCCTATTTTTTCATATAGTACTTGAATGCTGTCGGCGTTGTAATTCTCATAGGGACAATCGATCTTGATTGCCGCAAGTTGAAAAATTCCCTTCACAAACTTAAAACAATACCTTGGATTCAGATCCTCAATACTGGCTTTGGCTTCCCCGGAATTCGATAAAAAATCCACAAACAATTGTTCTCTTTGTTTGCCGGTATCATCCTTGATGCGCAAACGCAGTTGTTCCTGGGCGGACAATTGTTCTGCGCGACTTCTGCAATGCAAACGGATCCTTTCAAGGGTAGCGGTTAATTCCTCTTTTTTGATTGGCTTTAACAAATAATCGCTAACGCCGTACCTGATAGCGCTTTGGGCATATTCAAAATGTCTGTATCCACTGATGATGATGAACTCGATCGCATCGTTGATCTCCTTAGCCTTCGCGATAAGCTCAATACCATCATAACCCGGCATACGGATATCCGTAATTACCAGGTCCGGCTTTAGCTCTTGAATACGTTCCAGTGCGTCGATGCCGTTGTATGCTGTCGCCACGACCTCCATATCAAAATCTTTCCAATTGACCAATTTGTAGATCAGGGTACAAACTTTTTCCTCATCATCCGCAATCAGAACCTTGATCATCGTTCTCTCCATATCAGTCCCGCCAGATTTTCATAATGAATCATCGGTATATACATTATCTCACCATTTGTTATGTAGATCAATTTATCGTATCGACTACCAAGATATTCTATCCGTGTGCTGGATTTTAGTCCCCGAAAAATTCTCTTTCAATCATAGCACAGAGTCCATGATAAACAGGAAGATGATATTCCTGGACTTTAAAAGTTTCCTTCGCCGGGACGGTAATCGCTACATCACAAAGGCCTTTCATCATACCGCCGTTTTCACCCGTCAAACCGATGGTCTGGATTTCCAAGGACCTAGCAACTTTGACAGCATTCACCACATTTTTAGAGTTCCCCGAGGTGCTAATGCCGATGAATACATCACCAACCCGGCCGTAGCCATACACCTGCTGGGCAAAGACCATATCCGGAGCAACATCATTGATGAAAGCGGTTGATAAAGCCGATTGACTCACCAAAGAAATCGCCGGCAGGGCTCGCTGTAAATTGGCCGTAAGATATTGATATTCTTCAGGGAAAGCTCTTTTGAATATTTCCTTGTCCGCTTGGGTAGGCTCCCGTTTCAATAAAAAACCTTTCATTAATTCACCGACAATATGCTCGGCATCGGCAGCACTGCCGCCATTGCCACAGATCAACGTTTTACCTCCGTTTGAGTAGCATTGTTCCATGAAATGAAAAGCTGCTAAAATACTTTCTCTGCAAATTTCTAATTTCGGATAATCTTCAAATAGTTGATTAAAAATCACTTTTGTTTCATTTCTCATTGGCGTCACTCCCATTATTAGACCTCGCTCTCATCATATGCAGCCACCGCCAAGGCGGCATAGTCTCCAATTTGTTCTCCTAATCCGGCCGGGACGATACGACAGACTTTATTGGTTAAACTCAAGGTTTCCCTGGTAATTACCTGGGTCATCGGTTCCCATAACAACTCCCGGCAGCGGGCAAAAATACTTCCGATAACGATGACTTCCGGGTTCAGAACATCAATTAAGATCGCTACCCCTTTACCCAAGTATTGGCCGCATATTTTAAAAATTTCCAAAGCCAATTCATCCCCGGCTTTAGCTGCTTCACTGACAATTTGGGCGTTTAAATGTTCCAACTCATGAATCCCCTGGCAAAAAGAGACTTTCTCCCCCATTTGAATTTTTTCAAGAACTTTCATTCTTGCGAATTGGGCCAGTCCACCTCCACTGCAAAAACCTTCAAAAGATCCGGATTTACCATAACCTACCGGACCAAAATCCGCTATCCGGATGTGCCCTATCTCACCGGCCATGTCATTGGTCCCGCTATATAAGCGATTATTAAGAATGAGGCCTGCTCCCATCCCGGTGCCGAACGTTAAGAAAACCACATTTTGATAACCCGCACCTGCGCCAAAACGCCATTCAGCTAAAGCGCATGCATTGGCATCGTTTTGCAACCGGGTTTGCACACCCCAACGTTGTTGAATGATTTCCACAATATTGATGTTATCCCAACTCACCAAATTAGGCGGCGACATGATTACGCCCCGCTTGCTGTCAAGCGGCCCGCCACAACTAACCCCAAAACTTTGGATATCGGTTATTTTCAAACTGTTTTTAATCAAAATTTGTTCGACGTTGATAAAAATCTGCTGCAAAGTGTAGGTCACTCCACGGGAACTTTCCGTTGGAAACATAACTTTATCAAGAATTTCCGGTTTTTCACCGGTAGATATCCTTCCCAGGATGACTGCGCATTTTGTTCCGCCGATATCGATTCCGATCCTATGGGACATGATTCCCTTTTGCCTCCCCAAATCGAATCAAGATGAATTTCATTTCAATCTTCATGAAATGATATTTTTACTATAGCCAATTAAAATGCCTTTGTAAATGCCAAATTATCCGTTAACTTTCATATCCCCACAAATGTCTTCTCTGAGTTGCTTTTGACAAACTAGAGCCCAAATATATACTGCCCGGCCTAAATTTGTCTCCGGTTAATCATCATGCACCACGAGATATTTTCTCCACTTGGGTCAAACTATAGTTGGTGAAGCGTTTTGCTTGCCTATAATACCTACATTTCCATATTCATGAAAAGAGCCAACAACAAGATGAAGCAATATGTGATTTCTTTTTCCGAAATCAACCGTTCCAGTCTAGCTCAAGCAGGGGGAAAAGGTGCCAATCTGGGTGAACTATTTTCTATCACCGGGATCCACGGATTCTCGGTGCCGGAGGGCTTTGTGGTGGCGACCGATGCCGGTCTCGGCTGGCGTAGCCGAAGGCCGGGCCCGGGTCGTCCTAAAACTGGAGGAAGCGCAGATCGATAAAGGAGATATCCTGATAGCGCCATATACAGATCCGGCCTGGACTCCATTATTTTCATTGGCTGCAGGTCTGGTGACGGAGGTCGGGGGTCTGATGACCCATGGTGCGGTGGTGGCCCGAGAATACGGCATCCCGGCGGTGGTTGGGGTCGAGCAGGCCACGCGTAGGATCCGGGACGGGCAGCAGATCCGGGTGGACGGGTCCCAAGGGTTTATCGAGATTTTGAAATAGTACATCCAAAGGTCCCTGAAACATGAAAGGTGTCTTCGCAATGCAACCAAATTATAGCCGGAATATGTTACTGGCGGGACTGTTGTTAGGGATGTTCTTTGCTTCGCTGGATCAAACGGTGGTCGGAACCGCCATGCCCCGCATCATTGGTGAGTTAGGCGGTTTAAGCATTATGTTCTGGGTGACCACCGCCTATAATATGTTGAGTTCGACTACGATTGTTCCCATCGCCGGGAAATTGGCCGATCTATTCGGCCGCCGGGTGATCTATTGCACGGGAATTTTCGTCTTCATGCTTGGGTCGGCTTTATGCGGAACCAGCGGTAACATGACCCAGTTGATTATCTATCGCGGACTGCAGGGCATCGGCGGTGGAATTTTAATGCCCATTGATTTTTCCTCTCATGGTAAAGTTTTATCGAACCCATCTCCATTTTATTATACAGGAATATCCAATAAGTTACAGAAAAAAATAGAGTTAACCAAAGTGTTATACTCTATTTTTTAATTGGATGATTAATATTTAACCCTTGTTCAGGAGGCAATTATCACTAAAACTCAATAACTCCTTTAACCGAATTCTGTTTGTCTTTGAGCGAATTTGCCATAGCCGCAGGTATCTCATTAAAATGATAGGTATTGGTGACAATTCTTTTTAAAGGTATCAATCCATTTGCCACAGCTGATATAGCTGCCGGATACAGATTTCGATAACGAAAAACCGTGTGGATAAAAGCTTCCTTGGAAATTAACTGTCCAAAGTCATATTGAATATTCGCTTCAGGTGCCATTCCAACTAAAACAATCTTTCCTCCCCGTTTCACCAAATCCACGGTTTGCCGGGTGGTAATCTGACTTCCTGCCGTTTCTATGACAACGTCGACTCCTTGACCATGGGTAATATCCATAATCGCCTGGACTACATTAACTTCGTCCGCCTTGAAAGTCTGCGTCGCCCCGAGATTTTTACTCATTTGCAACCGAGAGGCAATAACATCCGCTTGATAGACAGTGCTTACGCCCATGGCCTTTAATGCCAATAAAGTTACTAAACCGATACATCCTGAACCTAAAACAACTGCAGAATCCCCGATTTTAACCCCGGCTTGATTTGCGGCATGAAACCCTACCGCTAACGGTTCAATCAAAGCGCCTTCCAAAGTATCCATATTGGATGGTAATTTAAAAGCCATATCGGCTGGAAATGCGACATATTCAGCAAATGCCCCGTCATAAGGGGGAGTCGCCATAAACACTACATCAGTGCAGAGATTATATAGACCTTGTTTACAATAATCACATTTGCCACAAGTGTATCCCGGTTCTAAAGCAACCATGTCGCCTACTTTTACATGGTTTACTTTCTTCCCGACTTCTACAACCTCCCCGCCGCTTTCATGACCTAAAACGATAGATTTCTCCACAATAAAATTTCCGATCCGGCCATGTTCATAATAATGCAAATCCGAGCCGCAGATCCCCACATGTTTGATTTTAACCAAAACTTCATGTTCCCCGGGAACCGGAATCGGACGCTCTTCAAAGACGATTTTTCCAGGTTCGGTTAATACTGCGGCTTTCATGGTGGTTTTCATCGTAACACCTGTCTTTCTTTTTGAGTTGATAAACTTTCGCATGCAACCATACAGCTGCACGCGAAAGTTTGGAATGAATTTCTATTGCATATTTCCGGCTTTCTTATGCATTTCGATGTATTGATCCACATTGGACTTGTCAATCAGTATGTTGGGTATCATGATGTCAGCCCGTTTCTTTTTCCCGGTGAACAAATCATGCATCAGTCCCACCGATAACTTGGCCAGTTCATATGCGCTCTGGAGACAAGTTACTGTCAATTTGCCCTCTTTGATGTAAAGACAAGCTTCGGCAGTACCATCAACCCCGTAAGCTAGAATCTTTTTAATACCTGCTGCCTTGGCTGCTTCCAAAGCACCGACAGCCATGTTGTCGTTCATTGAAACAATGGCGTCGATTTTTCCGCCGGTTGCCGATATCCAGTCTTCCATCTTGGTCATCGCTTCATCCTTGTTCCAATTGGCAATCTGCTCGTCAATAATCTTAACATCGGGCCGCTTATCAAAAAATTCTTTCTGCCATGCCCTACGACGCTCCAGAGTATGCCTGTTCCCTGCCGGTCCAAGTAACACAACGACGCGGGAATTTTTGGGAACTTGTTTCAAAGCTACCTTTGCAGGTACTGCGCCTTGTCCGTAAGGATCCGCATCAACCCTGGAAATTACACCGCCATCGTTGACAAACATGTTGACCGTGGCACATTTAAGTCCAGCTACCATTGCAGCCTTCATCGGAGCAACCTGGGCCTCGGAATCAAACGGTTGAAGCAGGATGCCGTCAAATTTATTGGTCACTGCATTTTCAATGGCTGCATTCACAACTTCATTTTTACTTTGTCCGTCAAAAACACTGACTTCCATATCCGGGTACTTCGCAACTTCCGACTTGATGGAATTCGTGAGCCAAGCGGCAAAAGAGTCACCTTGAGCCCTCGCTACAAAAGCAAGTCTGAATTTTTTGGCGGCCATTATATTTCCGCCAGAAGTGGTAACCAGTGCAATCAGGACCAACGCCAGAGTGATAGCTAAAAACTTTTTCATTCTCGGATTCATTTCATACACTCCCCTTTTTTATTTACTCAAGCAGATCAAGCATTACGTTTGTTGATCGGTTTCTACTATCCATTGCAGGAATACCGTCATACTTGTCCACTTAAATATCAGTAGCTCGATTCAATCGGAACCTGAATCCTACTAATTACCAATACTTTGAGTCTCCCGGGCCATACGTTCCTCAATATTACCGATGGTGCGTGACTCTCTTTTTGTTTTTGCATGAATATCATACATAACGGCTAAAGCGATAATCGCACCCCTGATGATTTGTTGCAGATAGGACTGAATCAAGGTCAGGTTCATGATATTATTGAGTAAACCCATGATGAATCCACCAGCCAAGGTCCCCATAGCGGTCCCGATACCGCCCGAAAAACTGGTACCGCCGATAATTGCCGCAGTCATGGCATCGAATTCGAACCCGGCGCCACTATTTGGCAAACCTGCATTAACGCGGGACATAAAAATGACTCCGGCCAAACCGACAAAGACACCGTTGATTAAATAAGCTTTCATCTTCACGCGGTTGATGTTGATTCCTGAGGCACGGGCCGCTTCTTGATTACCACCCACCGCATACAAATACCGGCCGAATCTCGTCTGCTTAAGCAAATACCAGGTAAGAACGGTAATACCAATCATAAAAACAACCGGTGTAGGAATAATGGAAATATTACTCTGACCCCAAACGATAAATTTCCCGATCTGGTAGATATTCTGGCCGTTTGTAAACATTAACGCAGCTCCTCGTGCGGCGGTCATCATCGCCAGCGTGGCAATAAACGGAGGCGTATTAAACTTTGTGACGACAATCCCGTTGATCAGGTTACATCCGACACCAATCATGACACCCACTACCATCGAGAGAAGCAGGGAATCGGTAGCTTTAAATGCCGCAACAGACAGCAAACCTGCCAGCGCAAGCACAGATCCGGCCGAAAGGTCCAGCAGACCGGCGATAATCAATATCGTTTCACCGAATGCGATTATCGTTGTAATGGAAATCTGTCTTGAAATATTGGCAATATTTCCTCCTGTGGCAAATACAGGGCTTAAAAAAGAACATATCACGAACATAACTGCCAGGACCATAAAAATGCTATACTTATTCTTCATCTCATTCCATCGGAACCTTAAATTGTCACGATTCATACATTTCAACTCCTTGTCGCTAATTTCATGACGTTTTCCTGGGAGAAATCAGCTCTGTTAAGTTCTCCCGTGATTCTCCCCTTGCTCATGACATAAATCCGATCACACATTCCCAAAAGTTCAGGTAGTTCGGAAGAGATCATAATAATCGTTTTCCCTTCACGTACCAGATCCGTCATTAATTTATAAATCTCAAATTTAGCACCCACATCAATACCGCGGGTTGGTTCGTCGAGAATGATAACATTGGGACTCCGTAGCATCCATTTGGCCAATACTACCTTTTGTTGATTTCCTCCGCTTAATGAATCAATGGTTGTGTCCAAAGTCGGTGTCTTTACCCGGATGCGGTCACAAATGGATTGAACCGTATCCTTTTCTTTTTTGGAAAACAAACGGCCGGTCTGGATGAATTGAGCCAAGTTGGGCAGGGAAATATTTTCCTTCACACTACGGACTGGAATAATCCCGTATCTTTTCCGATCTTCCGAAAGCATCACCAGGCCATGGTCAATACTGTCTTGTACCTTTTTGATCTTAACCTCTCTTCCCTTGATTTTTATTTTTCCGGAGGTGTGAGGGTCTAATCCGAATATTGCACGCGCAACTTCAGTGCGTCCCGCTCCCATCAGCCCTGCCAAGCCCACAATCTCACCTACGCAAGCATTAAAGCTGATATGACTGAATAATTTTCCATGACTTAGATTCTCAACCTCAAGCGTAATTTCTCCAATCGGCAGATTTTCTTTGGGATAAACATTGGTTAGTTTCCTGCCTACCATCAGAGATATGACCGTATCAATGTCCAATGCGCTGGCGGGACGAGTATCAACAACACTACCGTCGCGAAGCACCGTTATATCATCGGCGATCTCAAAAATCTCTTCCATTTTATGGGATATGTAAATAATACTGACCCCTTTTGCTTTCAAATCGGCGATCTTCTGAAACAGCATCTTGACTTCCTTGCTGGTTATGGCGGAAGTCGGTTCATCCATAATGATGACATCCGAATCATAGGAAATCGCCTTCAATATTTCAAGCATCTGGATGTCGGATACGGTCAAGTCCTTCAATTTACTGTCGGGTTTATAGGATAAACCTTCCTGTTTCAAGAGTTCAAGGGTTCGAAGACGAATTTCTCTCCACTTAATTCCAAATGAATTCCTTGGCTCTCGGCCTAGGAATAAGCTTTGCTCAATGGTAATCTCCGGAATATAGTTCAGTTCCTGAAATATCATAGATATACCATGCTTTCTCGCATCGATGGGGTTATCAATTTTGACTTCCTTTCCGCCGATAAGGATATGACCTTTATCCGGCTGATAAATACCGTCGATGATCTTCATCAATGTCGATTTACCAGCGCCATTTTCACCGCACAGAACATGAACCGTGCCCTTCCGGAGTGAAAAACTGACATTACTCAATGCTTTAACTCCGGGAAATGACTTTTCGATATTACGAAGTTCCAGACTTGGGATGCTCGTCACTTTCCTCAATCTCCTTTAACAAATCAATTTATATCATTTAACAATAATGGAATAATATGGAATACAAAAGGACGAAATCATTCCTGATGTCAATAATTGTTCATCATTTAAAAAACTTGCCATGAATCGATTATTGACATTAACGAAAAATTGATAAGTGTCTCAAAACCCCTTAATAATTTATTTTATCCATGGAAAGCCGTAATATCTTCAGGATTAGTCACGCCTTTACTTTCTGTTATTAACCAGGCGGAAACCAATGATTTAGCCGATTCTTCTCCGATTATCCGGGCGCCCAAGGCAATGATTTGCGTATTGTAATGATTCTGGGCCCATTCGACGGAAGCGAGATCATGACAAACAGCCACTCTTATCCCAGGAACCTTGTTGGCTGATATCGCCATTCCGATACCTGTTCCACAAATTAAAATTCCCCGTTCGTGCTTTCCGGCCATAATCGCCTGAGCCACTTTACGAGCGATATTTGGATAAAATACCGGTTCGGTGTCAAAAACTCCATAATCAGTGACTGCAAGGTTTAAGCCTTTTAAATATTCTTTCAATTTTTCTTTCAAATCATCTCCCGCTTCATCCGCTCCAATTGCGATTGGAATCATTCATACCACTCCTTATGAAACTTTTATTCATGAAAACGGAGTAAGCAATGATCACCGATTATTATTTCTATTTTCTCCGGGAGAAGTATCGGTCAACATTCCTGGCAGTAACCAGTTCAAATGGAATCCAGTAATATTTAGCTACTTTTTCTCCCTTTAAAAATTTAACCGCCACTTCGACCGACATCGTTCCCTGACCCTGGGCATCTTGAAAGCAAGTAGCGGCAAGGCGTCCTGTTTTAACAGCTGTTAAACCATGATATATTCCATCGACTCCCACCACCGGAAGATGCATGCCTCTTTTTTCCAAAGCTTGAATGGCACCTAACGCCATTTCATCATTTTGACCGCAAACACCGTTAATTTTATCTGGAAATATCTTGAGCCAATTTTCCATCAAGGTATATCCTTCCGTCCTTGACCAATTGGCCGTCTTTTGCGACAGCACTTTAATATTGGGATACTGCTTGAGTACGTTATGGATACCCTTCCTTCTCTTTAACTGGCCGGAACCCTTGTCCGGCCCTTCGATGATGACAATGTTTCCCTTCCCACCCATTGCTTGAGCCAAGTATCTCATCTCCATTTCACCTGCAGAGACATCATCGGAACCAATATATGATGTTAATTGATCGGTGTTGATCTCAGCGTTGACACCAATCACCGGAATACCTTTCCCGACAGCTCGTTCCACAGCTATCGCCATCACGTCCACATCAATCGGATCGACAATAATTGCGTCATACTTGTGGGCAATCATATATTCAAAATTATCGAATTGGGTTTTCGTATCATAATTACCGTCAAAGACATCCAAGTCCACATTTAGCCTTGCCGCAGTCTCCTTCTGCGCCTTATTTAACAAAACTGGAAATTCGTTTTTCAAACCGTAAAGCGTCACTCCAATTTTAAACTTCCGGGCTACCAATGCCGTATTGCTGGAGATAAAAATGAACAAGCAAATTAAAATGAAACAAAGAGGCCTACATCTGAAAAAAGAAAACCGTGTCATAAAAACACCCCTTTAGCAATTATGATTCATTCCTTCTGCGTTAAGTTAAAATATTTTTACAACTTGGTTTCAAATTGATTATATTTCAACTCAGGGGAATGAAGTGTTCCAACATTTTTAGATTTGGTTTTATTTTTTTGGGTGGTGTCGATGAAGAACTAGTAGAGCGTATCGTAAATAAACGGCAATCAGAAATGGGCCAGATACGCTCTACTTAAGTAAAACATTCACCGAACATTGAGTAGTCATTTAGAGAACGTTTTACTAGGATACGGATAACCGGTTTCGATCAAGCAGACAATAAGGTTAAAAATCAAGGATTGTCCGGATGGATTGCAGCATTAAAAGAGCCCTCGCGGTATTGGGTTGGAGAGAGTCCCACTACTTTCTTAAATACCATACAAAAATGTTTTGCATTGGGATAACCGACTTTATTAGAGACATCCACTATTTTAAGCCTGTTTTGCGCCAAGAGCTCCCTCGCCTTCTCGATCCGGATCATCGTTAAATAATCGATGAAATTCTGTCCGGTTTCTTTTTTAAACAATACGCTTAAATAACTGTTGTTCTTATGAAAGAGATTAGCGACAATATTCAGATTGATATCTTTATCATAATTATCCCGGATATAACGGATTACTTGTTCGATAATTTTTCGATCAGGACTGGTGGCCCGGTAAGCGGAAATTATATTACAGATTTTTAATAAGTAACCATTTAAATATTCTTTAATTTGTTCAAGGTCCCAAAATGAATCCAACTCCCGGAAATCATCCGTTCCCGGCTCGAAAACGACCGTAAAATCAATGCCTTTCTCCGTGAAGTAATCATACATGTATTGGTTAAACTCGCTGTAAAAGGTTACCAATTTACTTATTGACCCTTGGTTAAATTGCATCTGATGGAAGAAATCTTCCAATAACTTGGCGACGTTGTTTTTCATACAAAGCTCTACTTCACTTGCGATCCTGGTGAAATTATTATGATACTTGGGGTTTTCGCCAATATCATCCATGCCTTTACTGAATAAAATTTCTCCCGGTTTGCGGATGACTTTATACAAAACCATATTTAAAGCCTCTTTATAGGAATGCTGGATACTGTCAAGACCGGTTACACCGTTTCCCACGCCCAAAAAAGTATCGACTTTGATATAGACGCTTAAATATTTGTTAATCTGTTCATATATTTTTTTGATATGGTTTTCAATCAAAAACTTATCTGCGTTGCAAAGCAGAATAACAAGACGCAGACCGGTATCGTAAAAACTCCAAAACCCCTTGGTTATTACAGAAATACCATCATCAACGGCGTCCTTGAGTGCGAAGCGATCCATTTCATCAAAAACCTTGGGACTTTCTTGGTTTTGAATGCAATATTCGATCACTAAAATTCGGAATAAATTGGAATTGAAGACCACTCCCAATGATGAAAGTTTCTTCAAAAACGTTTTTTGATCGTAAATGTCACCCTGGATTAGCTGATTGAAATACTTTTCCTTCAAAAGTTCCATACCAACCTTGCTTTGCATGTTTTTGACCAGTTCAGCCTCATGCCTTTGGATGTTGTCATCAAGTTCCAAACTGATATTGTGGAGCAATTGAATCATTTCTTCTTTGTCAATGGGTTTTAAAAGATATTCTTTCACACCATATTTGATGGCTTGTTTGGCATAATTGAAATCGTCATAACCGCTGATAATGATGAATACCGGCCTTTTCAGACTGATCTTTTGAACCCGGGCAATCAACTCCAAACCATCGAGGTGCGGCATCTTGATATCGGTAATTACTATATCCGGTTGGTATTTGATGATTAATTCAAGCCCTTCCCGCCCGTCGGCGGCAGTATATAGCTTGGAACATTTCACATCGCTACGTTTGATGATTGCCTCCAAACCACGCCGGATAATCTCCTCATCATCGATGATAAGCATCTCATACATTATTTTCTTTCTCCTGTTCATCATGATTAACCGGTATTCTGATGATAATCTTTGTTCCCCGGTTCAGGACGCTCCTGATGCTGATTCCGTATTCCATTCCAAATTGCATTTTAATCCGCTTGTTAACATTCCATAAACCAATAAATCCTTCCGTTTTTTTATCGATTTCGGCATGATTGTCATCCAACAAACCCCGGTTGATTTTCGCCAGCCTTTCCGAGTCTATCCCAATACCGTTATCATCAATTTCAAGATAGAGGTTATCTCCGGTTATCCGTCCCCTGATATGAATTTCCCAGATTCCGTCAAGATTTTTAAATGCGTGATAGAAACAGTTTTCCACCAGCGGTTGAATCAGCATTTTAATAACCAGATAATCCTGTAATTCTTCCGCAATATCGACTTCAAAACTGAATTTATTTCTGAACCGTATTTTCATCACCGTGATATAGTTATTCACATATTGGATTTCCTGACGCAGCGGAACCAGGCGGTTTGTCCATTTGATATTGTACCGGAACAATTTCCCCAGGGAAGTAACGGCCTCAGCCAGATCATATTCCTCCCTCAGTTCGCATTCCATCCGTAACCCTTCCAAGGTATTAAAAAGGAAATGGGGATTTATCTGGGATTGAAGCGCTCTGATTTCCGCGTCGCGGTGTGCGGTCTCCTGTTCGATTAGATTTTTCATAACTTCTTCAAGATTCGCGGCCATCTGGTTAAAGCTAATCGCTAATTCGCCAATCTCATCATGGCCTTGCTCCGCGATCCTCACCCCAAACTCGCCGCCTTGAATTCTTTTCATCATCTTGATCATGATTTTTAAACGGGCAAATAAAAAATTGGTCGTCAAAAAAGTAATCAAAAAAACCGCGATAGTTCCGGCGATGATGGTATAAATCAAATAATTTTTTTGGTGTACCAATTCATTCAACATTTCACTTTCCGGAACAACTGCCACGATCTTGTAACCGGTCGCCTTGATGGTTTCGTAAGCGACCCTGAATTTTTGCCCCGCCGAGATGATTTCCTTGATTCCGTTATCACCCGGGAACATACTCAAACGGATATTTTCCAAGTCATTGTTTTGATACGGACTGATTATCCTGCCGCTTTGGTCCAAAATATAAATAAAGCCGCCATTGCCAAGCTGCAGTTCTGACAAATCTCCAAACATCTTTTCAATTAATATATCAATCTCGAGTACCCCGATTAACTTATTGGAAATAACCGGAGTAATACGTTCGTACAACGGAAGAACAATATTCTTGTTTTGTTTTGGATTAATGGTTACAACTAAATCGTAATATTCCTCAGCTTTTCTAACCTCACCCCAAATGATTTTACGGGGTGAACGGATAATGTCTCCAAAGTAATCTTTCCCGGAAATCCGATTCATGGAATAGAGGAGATCGTATGCTTCCTTCATGGATTGATTGCTGGTAAATATCCTGATTTTATAATACTGATTCGGGTAAAGATGTTTTATATCAAGCAATTTATTTTGGACACTATAAAGAAAATTATCAATTTCACCGGAACTAAAAGAAAAATCATCGTCTAGAAAAGCTTGAAACTCGCTTTTAAAAATAATTTCCTCCGAAATACTTTCGGCGCTTTTCATCGTGTAAAGAATGTTTTGTTTAAGTTGAAAGATCCGCTCGCTGACCCGCTGGTCCGATTGCTGTTCTATGGATCGGACCATATTTTGATATTCGCTGATTCCTATAAAAACGGTCGGAACCATTAACAATATGAAATAAATAAAAGTGAACTTCCATGAAATGCTTAAATTCCTAAATTTCCTAGAAAACATTCAAATACCTCATCGAGTGACATTGAATTAAAAATTCACGATAAAGTACAAATAACCTTCCGGATTCAGGAAAGGTATTTTCTAGCATTAAACACTGAAGCAAAAAATCTACCCGAGTCTTTATCCATGGATTACCCCATAGGAGTTTTAATACGACGAACTTTTAAATGCCGCCCATCCTTTAATTTCCGGCTTTTTAAGGCGTAAACATACACGAAGTTACGGTTGACAGCAAAGCCCTGAAAGTATATTATGAAGTTACTAAAAATTAACAATCCAGTAAAACGAAGGGAGAAAAAACAATGTTTAAAAGAGTATGTTCATTGGTCTTGATAGCCGGCATGATCAACATTTTTTTTGCGGGTTCTATGTTTACGCAAACATATGGCGCCAATTCAATGATTGGGGATAACCAAGATACCCAGGCGGTTACTTCATCGGAATCTCTTCCAAGCACGCCAGTCAGCCTTGATATTTTGCAGGTCGGTAAAACCATCATGCTGAAATGGGATCTTATCAAAAATGCCAAGAAATATGAAATATTTCATGCAGGCAGCCGATTGGGCATTTACCAAAAAGTCGGTGAAAGTAGAGTTCCTATCTTCATCGATATAAAACCGAATCCCTTAAAATACGAAAACTACTACAAAATTATCGCTGTAAACAACGCTGGCAGCAGTGCTCAATCAAACTTCATTTCACTGGAAACCAAGCTTTTTGGTGATAATATGCTTTTTTACAATGCGAAATATGACGATTTGAAAACCATTGGACAGGAAGTGAATTTCATCCATGACAATAAGACTTTTAAAGAACAGTTCGGTACCGACCGTTTTGGGTTTTATTTCAAACCGGGAAATTACAATGATGCAGGTTTGTTTAATATCGGCTTCTATACTCAGATCAATGGACTAGGGAAAACTCCGCTGGAAACAAAGATTTATAACTTGGCCACTCCGGCATCTCTGCCTAACAATAATGCAACCCAAACATTCTGGCGTGGTGCTGAAAATTTTACGGTGTCAGCTAACGTTGATCCGGCTGCTACAATGATGTGGGGCGTTTCACAAGCCGCTCCATTCAGAAGGATGAAGATTGAGCGCTTTTCTCAATTTGATTGGTGGTATGGATGGTCCAGCGGTGGTTATATTGCAGACAGCGTTTTCACTCAACAAGCCGGATCATGGACCCAGCAGCAATGGTATACCAGGAACAGCGAGTTTAACGCGGGTTGGTACGGAGTTAATTGGAATGGTGTATTTCAAGGTGTTAAAAATGCACCGGGTAATACCTGGGAAACGGGTGGCAGTAACCCATATACCTCAATTGATACAACTCCTATCGTCAGGGAAAAACCTTTCCTTTTTTTAGGAGATGATGGAGAATATAAAGTGTTTGTACCCGACATCCGAAAAGACAGTACCGGCATTACTTGGTCGGAAAACAATTTAGGCCCGGGCCGCACCCTGGATATTGACAGATTTTATGTGGCAAAAGCAAGCGTTGATACGGCCGATACCATTAATGCAGCTTTGAAAAGAGGAAAGAACATCTTCTTCACCCCGGGTATTTATCAATTCGCTCAGCCTATCCTGGTGAGAAATGCCAATACTGTCATTCTTGGTACCGGCCTAGCAACTCTGGTTCCCACTAATAATCAAGCCGCCATGCTCATTGATGATGTACCAGGCGTGATAATTGCCGGATTAATGTTCGATGCCTATCATAGTTCCACCTATCTCCTTCAAGTTGGTCCTAAGAACAGCAGCAGAGACAACAGCGCTAACCCGTCATCTTTAATTGACCTATATTTCCGTATCGGCGGTTTCCTTGAAGAAAATGTTAATGTAAATACTGTACTTGAAGTCAACAGTAATCAAGTAATCGGCGACCACTTCTGGGTATGGAGAGCCGACCATGGCAACGGTGTTGGCTGGGATAAAAATACTACTAAAAACGGTGTTGTAGTAAACGGTAATGATGTGACCCTATACGGTCTATTCGTTGAACACTTCCAGCAATATCAAACCTATTGGAATGGCGACAATGGACGCATGTACTTCTATCAGTCCGAAACGCCTTATGACCCGCAGGCCCAGGATCAATGGATGAGCCATGACGGCACAGTTAAAGGCTATTCCTCATACAAAGTAGGAAATAATGTAAACAATCACTTAGCAGTCGGTTTGGGAATATATGACGTGCTCATTAATACCAATGGCGCAAGCATCTTCTCAGATAACGCAATCGAAGTGCCAAATAAACCGAATGTAGTGGTTCAGAATGTATGTATCGTTGAGATTTCGGCTGGAGAAGGCCCGCTTGTTGGCATGAACAGTATCATTAACGGTACAGGAACCGGAACAAGCACCGGTGTTGGCGGAAAAGGGTATGCCAGGGAAGTTGTTCTAAATTACCAAAATGGTATTGCTAAATTACCGGGTGGTTTAACAGCCAGCGGTATACAACCGACAGACTGTCGTGATGACTGGAACTTTAAACTCCAAATGCTGGTCAACCAGGCGGCGGAATTGAAGGAAGAATGTTACACCAAGGAAACCTGGGCAGTATATACTGCTTTCTTACGGAAGGCTAACAATATTCTAAGTGATGCCACTGCATCAACAGTAGCTATTCAGCAGGCGTATAATGAACTTGATAATGCAATAAACGGCTTAATAAAAAAAAGAAGCCATCATCACTGCCGATAAAAAGGAAATCGCAAATGAAGGGGCTGTTGCAAAATATTTTAAAATAAAATTTCCTTTTGCAACAGCCCGTTTTCATGTATTTGCAAATTCTCAATCACTGGATGATCTCAAGCAGTTCCTCCAGGCTCTTTTTGCCGAACCAAAGCTGGGTGTCATTAACAACGATAGCTGGAACACTCATAATGGAATGCTTATTTCTAAATTCCGAAAACCTGGATATGTCGATCATTTCCGC
>JAFABB010000010.1 GCA_023426245.1 Bacillota bacterium | reverse complement strand
GATACCGTTGCCAGCGGAGCCAATCAATATAGCCTGGAATACGGCGCCCAAGATAGCGGTACCAACACTTTCACAGTCTTGGCCACCCTTTCGCCGGTATCGGGCATCTTCACCCATGGCGGACTGGTTGCCCACGGCAGCTACTCCTATCGTTTAGTCGCCTTAAACAGCTCCGGGGACCGCACTGAGGGAACAGTCTTCACCCGAGAGGTTCCCAATACTCCGGCGACAGTGGCGGAATTAAAATCACCGCTCAGTTTCGCCCAGGGCAAGGTAGCCTTTACCTTTACGTCCGCCAGCGATGTGGATGGCGATAACATTATCTACAATCTCTATCTTAAAGCCGCCAGCGATAAAGAATATCAAGAATATCTCAATGTCACCAGCGGTTATGAAATCGATGGACTAGTCCATGGCAAGACCTATAACTGGTACATTGAAGCCTATGATGGATACAACATAACCAAAGGCAATCCAGCAACCTTTACTGTTGATACCATGGTCCCGATCCTGACCGTGGAAGCGGCCCGATATACCTATACGAATCAAAACCGATTGGAAATCACAGCCAATGATGCTTTGAGCGGGATTGACAAAGTAAGCTATACGAAAATTTCAGCCGTTAATAACACAACCATCGACAGTGGTGTGATCAACCTGACGGATAACGGCAGCGGCAGTTTGAGCGGAGTGATGTTACTGACGGAAGGTAATTACCACCTGCATTTCGTTGCCGTAGATAAAGCGGGTAACAGCACACCTGTAGAAGTCAACAATTTGAAAGTTGACCGGACCCTTCCTATGCTATCCAACGCCCAGTTGGAACTGGACCGGGACGGCAGCTGTTATTTATCCAGTGGTAAATTACCCGTTAGTTTTAATGGAAGCGATACCGACGGTGTTATCCAATCCGGTCTTAGCATCATGCGCTACTGGATTCTTAAGGATCAAAGCGCCGGGCTGGGGACGGGACAAATCATTGCTTTAAGTCCCAATATGCAACAGTTTCGTCAAATAATCAATCTAAATGGAAATAACGGAAATGAATACTATTTAGCCCTGGCCATCGAAGATGCAGCCGGTAACCGTTCTGAAGTCCAATATTTTGGACCCATCAAACTGGATACTTCAGCTCCTGAAACCGCTCTGGCTCTGACTGGGCTGACCAGTTACGGCAGCAGCCTTTACTTAGCTGACAAAAATAATCTGAATGCAACATGCAATGCCAAAGACGACCAAAGCGGCATCGCCAGTACTCTTTTTGCTATGATTAACTCCTCCAGTGGTGCAGCCGTTTCCCCCTGGGGAACCTGGGATAGTGTCAAAGCGACTGTTTTAATACCCGGTACAAGCTATCAGGTGGCAGCCAAAGTTACCAATAAAGTGGGGCTCGTCACAGAAGTTAAGAGTGAAAAATTTGTATATGACAATAGCGCTCCCCAAAACTTGACCATTAGCGGCCCGACAAACGCAGTGGCTATCGGTGAGCAAATGGCCTTTACTGTGAGCGCCACTGAAACAGAGTCAACAATCGTTCAATATCGTCTGGCCATCACTTCAGCCGATGGCGTCAAAATTACCACTGCCACGGACGGAAATCAAGATGGCTGGCTGGTTCAATCCGGTAACCAATTCCGGTTTGAGTTACCATCCGCTACTGACGGTAGCTACACGGTAACCGTCGAAGCCGTTAACGGAGCCGGGCTTAAAAGTTCCACCACGATCCCCTTGAATGTCAGCAACAATCAGGAGAAAGTATTCGTCAGCGACCAGGGGCCCTATAGCGGATTTAGCGACAAGCTCACCGGATGGTGGAAATATAGCGGCAGTAAAACAGTTACCAATTATCAATATCGTATTCATGAACTAAATGGACAAACCGTAACCGACTGGGTCACCACCCACGATACCCAGGTTACAGTTGACAATTTAAAGCTGGAATCCGGCAAAACATATTGTTTCCAGGTCCAAGCCAACTTTAGTGACGGCAGTTCCCTTACCGGAACAAGCTCGGGCGTGATGGTCGATACCACAATCCCGGTCATTAACAGTCTGGTTACCCCGGCTTACAGCACTAGTGAGAATTTGGCCTTCAGCTGGTCTGCGGCAGATAGTGAATCAAGTATCACCAAGACCTGGGTGGCCTTGGGCAGCAGTTACTACCAAACGGATATTACCGGCGGTTGGGTAGAGGTCAGCGGTACTTCATCTTCCTTGACCCGGGATGTCAACGGAAAACTGCTCAGTTTAACCAGCGGTAAAAGCTACTATCTCACCATCCGGGTCAGCAACGGCGCCGGACTGGAAAGTGAAAAAGCCGCCCCCGGTATCATTATTAACAACACGGCACCGCCGACTCCGGTGGTCACCGACCAAGGGGACTATATCAACCCGGGCAAACAACCCTTAAAAGCCAATTGGGTGTGGACACCCTTTGATGCTAATGGCGGAACTATCAACTATCAATGGGCTTTGATTCCCTATGGGACTGATATTACCAATGCAACTTGGACCGATGTCGGCCAAGCTACTGAAGCTTCCACAAACCAGACTGATTTAACCGATGGGGTTAACTATCGCTTCGCTGTGAAGGCTACTAATCAGGCGGGTTTAAGCACTATCGGTTATAGCGAAGGGATCATCATCGACAAAAACGCGCCGGTTATTCCCGAGGTCACCTTGAATCAAGCCATCAATCTGGGAGAAAGTCAGAAAGCGACGTACGTAACAAATACCAATAACCTGACCCTTTCCATTAATTCGTATGATTTAAACGGTGTCACCGTTTATGAATATACTTATGCCAGTCAATCAGATATCAACCAGAGCACTGATTACAGTACTTCGGATAAGGGGACCATTGCAGTAAACCCTACAGTTACAAGTGATCAAGTAACCGTGTATAAAGCTGTTTGCTCCGATGGAGCTACCAACCTATCTCAAGCCGGTTACAGTACCGGAGTTATTCTGGATAACGGTGCACCGAAAATCACCAATGTCAACGGCGCTGTCTCTGGCAATACCTTAATTTTCAACTGGGATGTGGTTGCTTCCATTTCGCCGGTGGTATCTTATGAATGGGCCTTGGTACCGGAAGCCCAGATGAACAATACCCCTGGCAGTTGGACCAATGTTCAGCTCAACCGCAGTATCGCCATTGATGCCACCTATCTGGCAGACGGCAAATACCGCTTACTGGTCCGGGGTCTTAATGCCGCAGCCACATACTCTCGACGTCAGAACGAGGAATGGGGAATCAGTGCCGGTATTATTTTGGATCGTCAAGCTCCAGTCATGGGTGCCAGCGGATTGAAATATCCTACTTATGGCGACACTCAGATCAACGTTACCGCTACCGCCTCGGATAATCTCTCAGGCATCAGCGGCTATCAATACGCCCTCGGCACCTTGAACAATTCCACCCTATACAGCAATGGATGGGTAGATGTAGCGGGTACCAACGGTTCGATCGAATTCAATGTTCCGACCACCAATGTGACTCATAACAGCCTCGTTTACTTGATGGTCCGGGCTAAAGATAACGTGGGACTGTGGTCAACGGCTCTGGTCAGCCAAAAAATCCTGATCGACCATACCGCTCCGACAACTCCTGTGATTAGCCACGGTTCGGGGAGCTATAGCACTTCCAAGACCCAGGTGAGCGGGATTACTTTCGCCTCAAGCGACCCGGAAAGCGCCGTCACTCATTACCGGATGGGTATCGTGGCTGCGCCGGGCGGAGAGTGGCAGAGCATCCAAGAAGCGCCCCTTGACCAGTTCGACAATACTTTACCTTACTTGAATCTTGCAGAAGGGCAAGTCTTCCAGATCGCGATTCAAACTTGCAACGGCGCGGGCGTTTGGTCGGCTGCCGGATACAGCCGGGCGATTACGGTCGACACCATCGCGCCGGAATGTACATTCACCCAAGGTGACACCACCCTGGTCTTGAATACTCCGCCGCTTACTATCGGATATACCTTGAGTGAAACGGCTACGATCAAGTTTACCCTCAGCGTCCCGGATAGGACGGCTGAAGTTTCAACCATCAGCGCAGCAGCCGGTGAAAACAGCTTTATCTTTAATCAAAGCACACCCCAAACTTATACCTTGACGGCCGAACCGAAAGATTTAGCCGGCAATCCGGGAACAACAAAGACCCAAACCATCCGGGTCAATGCGCCGCCGCAGATCACCTTGACTCCCCTCAATACCACACCCGGAGCGGTGGTGATTTTCAACGCGGCCGTGAGCGATCCGGACGGACATCCTGTCAGTTATCTCTGGAATCCCGGGGATGGCGGAGAAGATTTGAGCGGAGTGGTATCTACCCATCCGTATGCTAAAACCGGTACTTACACTCTAACGTTGACCGTTACGGATAATGACGGGGGAGTAACGGTAGCCACCACCACGGTCACGGTGGGCAATACCGCCAGCGGGACTTTGTATGCCGATGAGACCTGGAGCGGCACCCAATATATTTACGGGGATGTCACGGTGCCGGCAGGGATTACCTTGACGGTTCTTCCGGGAACCCAAGTGATTGTGAACGGTACATCGGATAGCGGTTTTACCTTGGATATCAAAGGAACTTTGAATATCACAGACAGCGGCCGGACGGTTTCCTTCGCTTCTTCGAGCGGCCAGGCCGGCAGTTGGAAGGGGATTTATCTGGAAGGACAGGGCGCTCTGGACGGCGTTACCGTGAAGGACGCCGAACGGGGAGTCACGGTGGTGGGTGGAGCCACAGTCACTTTAAAGAATTGCACTTTCCGGAACAACCAGGCCGGACTGCATGTTTACGGGACTGCCCCGGCGGTCAGCGGTTGTAGGTTCCTGGAGAATACCCTTTACGGTATCAAAGAAGACGAGGGAGGCAGGCCGGTAGTGAAGGACTGCACATTCTCCGGGAATGGAATGGATTACTACAGCGAAAAAGATACCGATCTGACCATCGATGAGGTGAATCAGATACCGGGCAATAGTGGGAATAAGTAAAAGAGAAAAATTAAAAGTGAAAAGATAAAAGTTATGGTTGGCGTGACTTGGAAGCCCGAAAGCTCCGTAACGGACATGGAAATTTGGGCCGGCGTTGTAGTCTATGCCCTCACCCTTAGGGCTGATTCATTGGAGTGTCCCTCCCTCGCTCTAATCACATTCGCTATGGGGGAGGGGAAAATGGGTAAGAGCCAAACAGCTAATCCGCGGGATAAATCCCACGGCGGGACAAAGCAACCCGGTTGAAAACCGGCTTCAGTGAAAATAACGGAGGAAAAAACCTTAGAAAGCCCCATTGATGGGGGTTGAACTGAAATAGCCGTGGGGTTTTACCCCGCGGTCGGGGATGATGTAAATGCGACGTTCACATTATGAAATTTATATTCATTTGATATGGCGAACCAAGAATAGCGAACCCATGATTAGCGATAAAGTAATGGTCAATATAAATGATATTGTTCAGGGGAAATGTCAAAAGTTTGATGTGCAATTGATTGCTATCGGCAATACAGAAGACCATATCCATATGTTGCTTTCAATCAATCCTAATATCAAATTATCAGAATTTATAGCAGAGGTTAAGGGAGCAACATCATATTTTATAAATCATCAAATCGAAGCGGGACTATATTGGCAGGATGGATATGGAGCTTTTAGTGTAGGTAAATCAGCTTTAAAAATCATTAAACGATACATTGAGAACCAAAAGGAACATCATCAGAGTGGGAAAGGTTTGATATTGACATTAGAACTACCAAGTGATGATTAAATTAAATGTTCAAAAACGGTAGAGCAACGAAAATGCACATTGGAATGATATTGATGATCGCCAATCCGCGGGATAAATCCCACGGCTGGGACAAAGCAACCCGGTTGAAAACCGGCTTCAATGAAAATTACGAACGAGAAAAGGTTTAAAAGCCCCATTGATGGGGGTTGAACTGAAATAGCCGTGGGGTTTTACCCCGCGGTCGGGGATGAAAATGGACAATCAAATGATTTTGAATGGCATCAAATATGGTCAATCCGCGGGATAAATCCCACGGCTGGGACACAGCAACCCGGTTGAAAACCGGCTTCAATTTATATATAGAATATATAGAATTTTAGTCTTTATTTCCACGCAGGAGGTTTTTTCAATGAAAAAGTTAGTTTCCTTTTTGATTACAATTTTGATGGTAGGCCTACTGGCAGCGACCAGTTGGGCGGCCACGGGAGAAATAGCCGTCACTCAGGTGCTGGGGAGTTCCAATGCGGCTCCGACCGGACCGGCCGGTTTCCTGGTGGACGGCAATCCGGGAACCGCCTGGGTCACCCATGACCAGACACCCGGATCGGCCTGGGCGGTTTTACAGCTCAAAGAAACGGTGCGGGTTGAGGGGATTCAATTGTATGGCCCCTGCTATGGGAAACTAACGGTGGAATATTGGCAGGACAACGGCTGGCATTCATTTTTGGCCGCCGATGATTTGGCGGGGGAAAATTTCAATCCGGGATGGAATTTGGTGGACTTAAGTTATGACCGGATCGTGACCGACAAAATCCGGATCTGGATCACTAACCCCGGCGCTTTGAGCCGGCTGGGCGGCATCGGCGAAATCAAAGTGCTGGGTCACAACAGCAGTCAAAGTCTGGAACGGCTGGAACCGGCGGCGGTGACTTTCGGGGGCGCTTCGGAAATAGAGCATCCGGTGGGTTATTTATTTGACCATAACACCTACAGTTATTGGCGTCCTTTAACCGGCTTGTTTTTTAACAACCCGGCCGTCATCGACCTCGGGGAAAGCTGCTCCATTGAACGGATTAAGATTTTCGGCAGCGGCGAGGCAGGGAAAGGAAAAGCGAAAGATAACAGTTTTAAATTGCAATATTTAAGCAATGGCAATTGGCTCGATATTCCGGGGATGACCAATCTGAGTGTAACGGAAATCGGACCGGGCTGGAAAAGTTATAACTTGGCGGCCCCCATTGCCGCCTCCAAAATCCGGATCGTCACCGGCAGTAATCCGAAGGAGGGTGGCATCCGGGAAATTGAGATCTGGGGCAGAAAAAGTTTGCCCTCCGGCGGCCGGTATTTGGAGAGCAATCGAGGTCCGGTTTTTTTGAAGGCGGACACTGCGGCCAATTATTCATTTACCATCGCTAGTACGGTTTCCGGGCCGGTTTTCCTCCACGTGGTCACGGAAGGCGATTCGGCGACTCCATTGACCTGGGAACTGAACGGCCAAAGCATGGGGAATTTAACGAATGATTCGGCGGTCCGGGGCTTTACCGTATACCGGCAGGAGATTAACCCCAACGCTTTATGGCAGGGAGCCAATTTCATCCGGATTAACGGCGCTGATATTACGGTCAGGGATTGTAAACTGGAAATGGCTGCCGGCAGCGGCCTGGATTTTAGCGGAAGCCCCTTGACGGACCGCTGGAATCTCACGGCATCCGGCAGCGGTGAATACCCGATCGATCTGGGAGGCAGTTACCACCTGGACGAGTTGGTTCTCAGCTATCTCGGCAATGATCCCCAGGTCCAAGTGTCGGTCTATCAAAACGGCGAATGGCTCACGCTCTCTCCATCCTCCTCAACCGGCAACTTCGTGGGGGGAGAACTCGTCTACAGCGGCATTGGAGTGGCCGGGAAGATTAAAATCAGCTCCGGGGCAACATCTGAAGGCCCCGCTGAAATAAGTATCCGCGGCAGTTATATCAATGACGGGGCTCCCCAAATTACTTTCAGCTCACCGCAAGACGGGGCCTGCCTCGGCTTGAGCGAATGGCTGGGCGCCACCCTGCAAGGGTCTATCGACAACCCCGATGCCCTACTGACCATCAACGGCATCAAAGTCCCCACCAATGGAACCGGATTTAAGGTCCTTTTGAGTTTACTGGGCCTTAAGTCCAACGAGGATAATGTCATTCAAGCGACGGCCGTTGACAGTTCAGGCCGGACCGGGACGGCCCGGATCACGGTGAGGATCGGGACCCTGCCCGAGTTTACGGTCAACCTCGGCAGCGGGATCACTTATACGACGGCTTCCAGTATTACGGTGAGCGGGAAAACCTCCATTTTGACCGGGAAGGTTTTTATTAACGGCGCCGAGGTGAAGTTGTTGAGCAACTTCAGTTTTTCCCAAGGGGTGGCTTTGCAGGAAGGGTTGAACCTGATTACCGTGAAAGTGAGCCTGCTGGGCAGTAGTATCTATAACATAAAACAATTCAAAGTGGTGCGCAATAGCAGCGTACCTTCTTTGAAAGTGCTTTCTCCGGCGGATGGACAAGTGGTGAACGCTTCCCAAATCACGGTGAGCGGCACGGCGTCCAGCTTGACGCCGGTCGCGGTGAGTGTGAACGGCAAAGCGGCCACAGTTGACTCGGGAAGTTTTACTTCCAGCCCCGTTTCCTTGAGCGAAGGCTCCAATACGCTGACGGTAATCGCCAAGGACCAGAACGGATTGACCAGCCAGGCTGTTTTGACCATCCGGCGGGATAGCGCCAAACCGGTATTAAGCGGGATTACTCCGGCAGAGGGGGCTTATCTGAACGCTCTGACGGTGAAGGTAACCGGGACCATCAGCGATGCCTCGCCGGTTGCGGTACTGGTGAACGGGGTGGCTGCCACGGTGAGCGATAGCGATAGCGATAAGCAATTCAGCGCCACGGTGAGGGTGAGCGAAGGGGAGAATACTTTAAATATTCAGGCCACCGACAGCGCCGGAAATTCGGCTACCACCGTCCGGAACGTCTTCGTTGATACCGGGGCTCCGGCGTCCTTTACCCCGGCGGCCAATATCAGCGGCTGGAGCCATAACAATAAGCCCACGGTTACCTTTAGCACCGCCGACTCCGGCAGCGGCATCGACCACTATGAGATCGGGGTGGACGGGGTGATCTCAAGCAGCCGGGCCGTTAGTCCCTATACCTTTACCACGGCGATCGCCGAGGGGGAACATACCGTGCAGGTGAAGGCGGTGGATAAGGCGGGGAACTACACCACCGGTGAGGTGAAGGTGTTTATTGATACGGTGGCGCCGGCTGCGCCTTCAGGTTTTGAGGTAATCCCCGGGATCGGCAGGGTGATTATCAATTGGACAGACCCTCAAGGGGAAATTGTCGCTTACCGGATTACCCGGACTCCGGCCTTTTCCAGCGGCAGTTATATCGACATGGCGCGTTCTTCCGGGACCAGTGCCTTGGCTCAGTATATCGATGGAGATGTGACGGATGGCGCCATTTATAACTACTCCCTGCAGGCGCTGGATCACGGCGGAAATTATAGCGTAGCGACTACGGCCATGGCAGTGACCGTAGGACTGGTCGCTCAAAACGTGGATAAAAATGGCGGGACGGTAAAGTTTGACAATTGCCAATTAAATTTAGCAGAAAACAGTATTTCGATTGCGGGCCAAATAGTTATCAAACAAACCAGCGCGAGTTTGCCCGATAATGAGTATGCCGCCAAAACAGGGCCAGTCTATAGCTTTACCTTGCTTGACCAAGCGGGAAGGGAAATTGAAGCCAAGTTTGACGAACCGGCCACCTTAACCATTAGCTACGCCGATATGAACATCCCATCCGGGTTTGATTCCGGCGATTTTGGAGTTTATTGGTATAATCAAGAGGGAGGATATTGGGAGAAGTTAGACTATGCGGTTAATGATCTTGAGAATAAGACCATCACCGTACAACTGCTTCACTTCTCCGATTACCAGGTAATGACTTCCCAACTGGTTTCGCCTTCACTGGATTCGTACTATAACATGGGCGTTTCGCCATTTCAGTCATATTTCCGGGATAATGTGGAAAGTATTTCACCGTCAAGCGGCGGTCTCTCCGTCAGCGCCACCGATCTTAAATTACCGGGCCGGAGTGGTTTTGACCTGGTGATTAAGCGGACCTATGACAGCGGAGCCGCTCAGCAGGACAGAATTATTGCCGCTAATACCGATAAAAAGACCTATAGGAAGACACCGATTGATACATTCGGCTGCGGCTGGTCGTTGGCAATTCCCTGGGTCGAACAGACCGATAAAGGAAAATTTATCCGATTGCCGGAAGGTCAGACCATCAAGATTACTTTGTCAAAAAATAAAATGTTTACTTATCATGCGGGCATTCACTTTACCATGCAAGATACGACCAGTTTAACAATGCGTGACGGCACAACATATGAATTTGGTAGTGATGGTAAAGTGACCAAGCAGATTGATCCTAGCGGGCTCAACACGATTCAATATAGTTATGATGGGCGGAAAATCGCTTCAATCACGGATTCAGTGGGCCGGGTGGTTAATTTTCATTATGCAACGATTGGCTCCAAATCATTGATTGATAAGATCTCTGTGGCTGATAGTCATGGAGCTATACGCACCATTACATATGATTACAATAACGGAAAAGATATTTTGACCGATGTCTATGACCCTAAGAACCGCCATACAGTTTATAGTTACCAGTCGCATGCACTCAAATCAGGTTCGTTTCCTGTCATTTCGTATACACTTGATTTGCTCAAAACCATAACCTATCCTATGGGAGCAGTTTCAAGCTATAGCTATGATTTGGCCAGTCAAAAAAGTTCGGGCCGGTGGTATTCATATGAAGGCACTAAAGTTTTATATACTCAACACATGGTATTAAATAAGGTTACATCTTATGATTATACGATGAACCCGGTGATTGGCTCTTTGGGATTTTCTGAGTTTGTGCCTGCCAATTCATATATGTTATCCTGTAAAATTACTGAAGGAAACCAGAACGAGTCCACTCGGGTAGTCACTCAAAATTTTGGTCAGATTAAAAACACTGCTTTAGTTAACTCATTGAAAAGTCTATCCAGTTATCGGGGTGGATTGTTATTTTCCAGCCGAACCTCGATTAACAATAATCAAGAATATGAGTCGGTAGAATATACCTACAATGTGCCCCTCCGGGCAATCAATTTAGAAATCCATAGCCATGGCGGAAATTATACTTATGTAATTACAAATAATTATGATGATTGGGGTAATCCGACATACCGTTTCGATAATAGCAGGAATTTGTCCGAAACCTGGAAATATTATAAACAGAATGATTTACGATTTAAGAATTTTGTGGATACTTACACCAAAACCAATCAAAACCCTCTAGACAGCGGAAACCAGAAAGTTATAACGATCACTTATGAGTATAATGATACCATCGGTAAACCTACTCTGACGAAAGTTAACGATGGGGAACGGGATATTGTGACTACTTTTGATTATGATAGTTACGGCAATCTAGTCAAAAAGCTTCAAGCCAATGAGTCCGGCGACCTGGAGACCGATTTTACCTATGATATGAACTATCCCTTCCCCGTACAGAAGACTTTAGTGGGTATTAAGGACGCAGACGGCAATATCCTGGGGAATATTATTACCAGATATGGTTACGACTATTTCGGTAATAAACTTTGGGAAGAAAGTCCGCCGGAATATTATCAAAGTTCGTCAGATTATGATAATGATACGGAAACGGCTCGTTATCGGACAACGTATACTTATGACCTATTAAACCGGGTAACCAAGGTTACTTTACCGGGGGATGACACCAATATCCATCCCATCCGGCAGTATATTTTCGATGATGACAAGAATCAATGTGACTTTTATAACGAAATGGGACAGCGGAATTTATTCAGTTTTGACGGGTTAGGACGATTAATTCAGATAGATAAATATACCGGCGGCGCCTGGAATTATCCGGATAAGATCTCGACTCAATACACATATGATGATCTGGACCGAATTGATACGGTAACCGATGCTAATACAAACATTACGAAATACGATTATGATGGCATGAACCGGGTAACCCAGGTAACTTATCCCGATGATAATCATGTGACTATACAGTATGACGATGGGGCCAATACAGTGACCATTACTGATGAGAATGGTGTCAAGGTGGCTGAGGAGCATAGCGACTGGGCTAACCGTCTGATCGAGGCCCGGCAGTATTGTACTTATGATGGGGATACCACTGTTTACGCCTGGGCTTTCCAATATGATTCCTTTGATAATAAGGTCAGCCAGGCAGATCCGAATTTTGGCGTTACCAAACAGGTTTTTGACGGTTTAAATCATCTATCGGAGATAACCCTGCCGGGAGCTACATTGATCAAGCCGGGAGCGACTGCATTGAGCTATGAGACCCCGAAGCAAAGTTATAGCTACGACCGGCTGGGAAACAAAATCTCCGGGACCAGCGCCAACGGGAATGTGATCCGCTATACTTATGATCCGTTGGGCAGGCAAATCAAGGCTACGGCCTATAAGGGCGATGGCGGTACCGTTATTTCCGAAACCAAGAATTTTTATGACGCCTTGGGCAACAAGATCCGGAGCATTGACGGCAATCAAAAAGAATGGAATTACACTTATTCGGTGCGGGGATCTTTGTTGAGCGAGGCCGACCCGGAAGGGAATATCACCCGTTACCGTTATGACCCGCTGGGGAATAAGATCGCGGTGATCGACCCCCGCAATACCGGCGAGGCTCCGGTTACCTGGTATACCATTTCCGGTAATGCGGTCACCATCGGTGATCCCAGAACCGATAAATCTTTCACCACCTGGTATCTGTATGACAATTTGAACCGCCTTTACCGGACGGTGTTACCCGGCGATACTCCACCCGGCGATCCTTATGCCGCAAGCATCAGCGATTCTTACCCCCATACGGAGACCACTTACGATAATGTGGGCAATAAACTCAGCGTGCGGGATGCCAATGGAGTGACGACGGCTTATACCTATACCTCCCGGAATTGGGTGGATAGCGTCAAACAAAACGGGAAGATGAAGTATTCCTACAGTTACGATAAAAAAGGCAATCAAACCGATATTACGGATGCGCTGAATCATACGACCCATCTGGATTATGATAGTTTAAACCGGGTCCGTCAAGTAGTCCGGCCGACAGCTTTGACCAAGCAGGAGTTTACTTATGACGGGGTGGGGAACCGGCTCTCCGTTGCCAATGGACGCGGCGATACTACCTATTATACCTATAACAGCTTGAATTGGCTGACCGGGGTGCGGGATCCTTTAAAGAATTATACCCAGTACCTTTATGATCTCAATGGCAATCAGGTTCAGGCCATTGCCGCGAACGGACTGGTCACCAGGAACCGATACGACGAACTCAACCGGATGATTGAACAAACCGACTCCTTGAATCAATCGACCACGTATTCTTATGACGGGGCCGGCAACCGGACCGGGATGAGGGACCGTAGAGGAAGTCTGTGGGCCTATCAATATTATGGCAATAACTTGTTGAAACGGTTGGATGTCACAAACGGAACCGAAAGCTATTATGCAGAGTATACTTATGATGCAACGGGAAATCGTAAAACTGTAGCGGATAATAAGAATACTGTAAATTTCAACTTCCAGGACGGTGTCTATCAAGCCGATCCCTTAAACCGCTTAAGTTCGGTTGACCGAAGTTTTGACGGGGCCACTTACCGGACCGAATATCAATACCAATCGGCCAAACCGACATTATTATCGGCTATTAAATACCCGGAAGCTATCAGTCATTTGCAATATAAGTATGATGAAGAAAACCGCCTCAGTGAAGTAGCCGGTTTCACCAAGCCCCAGGGTATCGGTTACAATGACGATGATACCTTGCAAAAGCTCAGTTACGTCAATGGGGTTATCACCAACTTTACCTATGACCCGGCCCAGCGGATCAAGGATATTACGGTGAACGGCTCCGGGACAAGCGTCATGGAACAACACTATACCTATGACGATCAAACCAATAATATTAAGACCATCAATGACGGCAAAACCACCAAAACTTTCACTTACGATGCTAACAACCAACTGCTCAAGTCGGTTACTCCCGGCAAGTTTATGGAGAGCGATCCGACTCCCGGCACTTACGGCATCAAGAAGGGCGACTATCTGGGAGTTAAGATGATGGACTTTACCCCGGTTCTCACCGCCATGATGGGGCTGGACTACAATTCGTCCTCCATCGGGATCGACTTCGGCGCCGTAGCGCCGGGCATTAAGAAAATCCAGATCATCCCGGACGGCAAGTTCAGAGCGCACCGGGTCACTCAAAGGACGCTGGATCTTTATACCTCCCCGGATAACACCATTTACACCATGGCGTCCAGAAGCAACTGGAGTTTCACCGCAGACAGCGAAGGGGTCATTACGATTACTCTGAAGGAGAGTGTGGCTACCCGGTATCTCAAGATCCATGTGAAATTCGATGAGCGGGATAGCGGATTTACAGCCAAAAATAAAGCAACATTTTTAAATGACTTGGCGAAGATGTTACGGATATATCAAGAGGCCAGTTCCCGGACGGAGGAATTCCATTATGACGCCGCCGGAAACCGGAAGGATCAGATGATAACACTGATTCGTTCCAATACATACTCATCTTCGTATTATGTCAATTCGGACAGACTAAAGACTGACGGCAAGTTTGCCTTTGTGTATGATGAAGCAGGAAATCTGGTGAAAAAAGGGAATACTTTTAAAATTAGCGGAGACACCGTAACCTATACCGCCACCTCGGGAGATGGAGTCGAATACTGGCAATATACGTATGATTTACTGAACCGGCTGACCGAGGTTTCGAAGAACGGCACGGTAGTAGCGGATTACGAATACAGTCCGGACGGACTGCGCCAAGTTAAACGGGGTAGTACAGGGACTATTCATTACGTCTTTGAGGGCACGGAACCGATCTTTGAAAAGAGAATATCCGATAGCCGGATTAGGTCATATATTTATGCCTTGGGTAAGCATTTGGCTAGAGTCGATGGAGTGATTGGGGATCAGGCGGCCAAGGTGTATTATTATCATACCGATCAGGTGGGTAGTGTCAAGGCAATGACGGATTCGGCAGGTAAAGTCGTTTACAATGCGGATTATATGCCGTTTGGCAGTCAGTTTGTGAAAGATGGCGAGTTTGATGAGTTGCATGGGTTTACGGGGAAAGAGTATGATAGTGATACGGGGTTGTACTACTACAATGCAAGATGGTACGATAGCGAGTTAGGGCGTTTCATAAGTGAAGATCCTATGGCTGATCCCAATAATCCGAATCTCTACTCATATTGTGCCAATGATCCGGTTAATAAAATTGATCCGACTGGTTATGGCGTTCTATCACCAGATAATCAATCAAACTATTATGGCTATTCAACCAGTAGTTATTCAAGCTCATCCGATAGCCGTGAGCAACAAAGAGTTAATAATTATTTAAAATCGAATGATATTACAGTAACATCAACGGTTAATAATGATGGCACACGTAGTACTAGTACGACAACAACTAAACCAACCAAATCACCGGGTGTGACAGAAACGGATACTACAACTAAGAATTATGATTCTGAGGGGAATTTGATTTCTCAATTTAACGATACAACATATATAAAGAAAGATGGTGGAACTGTTACAGTCTCTACGTCGATAATAGGGAATTATAAAGAAACCTATTATACTCTTAGGGATCAATATGGAAATCTTGTACAAGATGGAGCAGTAAGAAGTGTTACAGTTATTGGCGCAAGAGGATGGGGAGATGGATATCAATCGAAAACAATGAAGGCTAGAGGAGAGAATCCTTATGATGATGCCTTTATAGTTGCAACAGGTGATGGAAGGGTTGGGTTCATTAGTAGAGCCAATTTGGAAGGTTCTACAGCCAAATTTACTGATTCTGAAGGCAAAGTACATGATGGAACTAATCCAAGTATTGCTGAAGGAGAATTTGTAATTAATTATGGGTTACATAGTGGATACGAAGCATTACGAGTGAATAATAATGATATGGTTGGCATAGAGCAAAATGAAAATCCAAATCCACCAGCAGGTAGAGACTATATGGACTATTGTCATATCCATAAAGGCGGAGATGGATGGAATTGGTCGGAAGGTTGTTTAACGGTTCATGAAAGTCAATGGTCAAACTTCATGTCTTACTTTGGTTCGAATCCTAATGGGGTAAATAACGGTAACAATGCCGGTTCGTTAATCGTAACAAGATTTTAGGAATTAGAGGAGGCGAATAGAATGAAAAGAATGATTTTTAGATTATTTATTGGTATGCTCAGTTTACTTTTTTTGATGGAGCCAATTTGTGGATTAAATAATAAATTAAGTTCTCCGCCTTTCGATAAAATAGATGATATGGATATTAGTGAGCTTGAACCGGAAGAAATCATTAATTTTAATGATTATTCACAAAAAGATTTTAAGGAACAGGCGGAAGATGGCCTTTGGAGTACGATTTGGCATAGAAATTTAAGTTATCTAAAAACATCTCTCGAAGCGTCATCGACATTGAAGGGATACAGTGTCAATAATTTACTCGACAAAAAGGTAGAAACAACTTGGGTTGAAGGAACTAAAGGAGACGGTTTAAAAGAATGGATTTCAATAAAATTAGATGCCGATAAACATTCTCCAAGTTCAACACCATTTACTATTCATTGGGTTGGGATAATTCCTGGTTATGCTAAAAGTCAAAAAACATGGGAAGAAAATAACAGGGTAAAATCAGCACTTTTAATAATTTTTTCCCCAGGTGCACCACGTTGGCAATATGTAATTTGTAGATTAAAGTTTAAAGATGTTAATGGATTACAAGTATTTCATTTATCAAATGATTTAGCTGCTCCAAATATGGACCCGATGACAAAAACATTATGGCTAGTTATTGAAGATGTATACAAAGGAACAAAGTTTGCCGATACATGTATCTCTGAGGTGGTAGTAAGGGGTGGTTGTTTACCTTAAGATTGTGAGAAAATTTAGCGGTATCGACTTCAAAAACTTCATTTGGACAAAACGGAGCTTAACTAAAAAGTTAGGCTCTGATTTATGAAGTGGATCTTTGAAAGATAGGCAGATTTGAAGTAAAAATTCTCTGATTGAGATCTAGGTTTTGGCAAAATGGCATGGAAAAACAAGCCTTCAAGATTGAGCGAAGAACGGGTTGTCGACTTCAAAAACTTCGTCTGGACAAAAAACGGAGCTTAACTAAAAAGTTAGGCTCTGATTTTTGAAGTAGATCTTTGAAAAAGGGAAGATTTGGGTGAAATTTTAGGATTTCAGATTGAAGTTTTGGCTAAAAGGCATGAAAAAACAAACCTTGTGCGCTTCAAAAAATCCATCGGCATAAAAAATGAAGAAAAAATTGGCACAAACCAAACAATTATTATGAGTTTTTGGTTTGTGCCAATGAAAATTCAATTATTTTCAAGTAGAATTGTCATATTTAAACGTAAAAAGGCACAGTAAACCAAGCATCTAAGCATACGTGCCCGATGTAACGCAAGGAGAATTGATTTGAATTAAGCGGCTTTGCGGTAATTATGATACAACCCGCCCAGAACCGGCTCAGAAATCAATGATGTATCGTTAATCGATGTTTTCTCAAGTTTTGATGATGAAACCGGAGTTTGCCGCCCAATTCCTTGATGGGTCCTGTCGACTTCAAAAAATCCATCTGGACAAAAAATGGAGCTTAACTAAAAAGTTAGGCTTCATTTTTTCGATCGTTCAATAAGAAATTGAGTGATTATAACAGAAAAATCTTCATATTCAGTAGACGTTTTGACAAGGAAGACATGACAAAGTAAGCATTCATTCAAGAAGAAATGCCAAAATGATGAATAATTCTTAGGCCACGGACTTTTCAAGCAGTTTTATGATAATTATGGTACAGCCCGCCCAGAACTGGCTCGGAAATCAACGATGTATTGTTAATCGATGTTTTTACCGGTTTTGATGAAGAAAGCGGCGTCTGCCGTCCAATGCCTTGATGAGTCCTGTTTGGGTTGTAATATTTATCGATATAACTATGAAGTAAAAATTCAAGATGCTTTTGATTCATAGGGATAATATGGTCAAGCAACTCCCGGCGCAATATACCGGCAGTCCTTTCACAGATTCCGTTTTGCCAGGGCGAATGGAAGCCTGTTTTCACAGACTCAATCTTTGAGTTTACCAAAAACGTTTGTAACTCTTTACTTACGAAAATAGGGTCATTGTCATGGATTAGGTATTTTGGTTGCATCCCAAAAGGAGTCGCTTCTCTAAACTGTTGTATGACCCAGGCAGAAGTTGGATGTTGAGTAATTGCAACATGTTTTATTACTCTGCGGTCATGGCTGACAATAATTAAGACATATAAAACTTTAAAGAATATGGTGGGTACTGTTAGGAAATCCATTGCCCAGGTATCCTTCCGGTGATTTTGTAAAAAGGTTTTCCAAGACTGCAACGATTTCTCGCTAGGCGGCTTCCGAATGGAAGAAAGATATCTGGCAATGGTGTTAGGGGCAGGTATGTCCATTATCTCGAGGTTGACAAGTTGATCATGGATTCGTTCAGGCGACCATAATGGATTTTCCTGGTGAATGCGTTTGATCAGAGCAATGGTAGTCTGGGATATGGTTGGTCTACCACGTTGTTTTGACTTTCTTGCCCAATAAAAGCGGAATGCAGTGCGATGCCAGTCAAGGACGGTTTCCGGTTTGACCACTAAAAGAGCAGACTTCCAGTCAGACCAGAGTTTTGAGATAAAAACCCATAGCTGGCGGAATGCCGGAGTTGGACGGGGCTTGGGAAGCTTGCGATTGATGATCTGTTGTTGAAAAATAGATAATTGGCTGCGGAGGGCGAGGATTTCCATTTCAAGGGCGAGACGGGATTTCAACGAATCTTTGAGGATATGAGTAGAACTAAATACCATTCACGTAAAAAAGCAATAATAGATTTGAGATTAATCATAATGAGAATAGGGATACCATGAATCGGTTTTGACCTTAAAGGTCTTTTTTTATTTTTGAGTTTCTATTTTTTTAAGTAAAATTAAAAGTTCTTTTTTTAAAAGTGGCAAATCCTGTTTAACTGTTTGCCAAGTTAATTTTAAATCTACGCCAAAATATTGATGAATAAGGATATCGCGCATTCCGGTCAGGCTCCTCCACGGAATATGGGGATAGGAATTTCTGAGACTATCCGGTAAATTTTTTGCAGCCTCTCCTATAATCTCAATTCTGCGAATAACGGCATCTTGAACTTGAAGTGACATTACAAAATCATCTTGAGAAATTTTTCCAGTATAATCCTCAATGATGGAAATGCACTCTAAAATATGTTTTATAAATATTTTGGGGTCTTTACTCAAAACACAATCACCTGTTCTTTAAGGACGATTTCTCTGATCGCTGGATTTAAGGATTCAAGGGTCAATACATCGGCAGACCTTCCTAGAGTATCTTCGATGTTTAATTTTAAATCAATTAAATCTAGTAAACTTTTATCCCCCTTGAACTCAACCAATAGATCTAAATCACTATCATTCCTTTGCTCGCCGCGCACAAATGAGCCAAAAAGGGAAGCTTTGGACACGTCATGCTTTTTTAAAATCGGAATGATTTTTTGTTTGATATTCTCAACTTCGGGATTTTTCATATAAAACCACTTCCTGTCAGCTTTGAATAACTTAATTTTATCACAAATAATTTTGAAAAACAAATCTGGGAGCAAATTACAGAAATAAGAGCTTATAATATTCCAACATAATTTGCTGAGCCGGCTTGAGTTAACCGGCGCCGACGGGACAAGCTATGATCTGGAGTTTACCTACGATGCGGCGGGCAACCGGGAGCAGGTTAGGGACTCCGGGAACACGGTCCGATATAATTTCAGTGACGGCGTCTATCAGCCGGACCCCATGAACCGTTTGAATTCGGTGGACCGCAGTTTTGACGGGGCAACCTACCGGACGGCTTACCAGTATGACAATGCCGGGCTGCTCACCAGGATTAGATACCCGGAAGCCAAGGATTGGCTGCAATATAACTATAATAACCTGAACCAGTTAAGTGAAGTCAAAGGTTATGCCAGCGGCATTACTTACGATGCCAACGGGGCTTTAACGGGCTTAACCTACGCCAATGGCGCGAAGGCCGGTTATAGTTATGATGCAAACAACCGGCTAAATAATTATCAGGTCACCGTAAACGGCGCCAGCATCCTGCAACAGCATTATACTTATGATAACAACAACAACATCACGGCCATTACCGAAGGAAGCGCCATCAAGACCTTCGAGTATGACGTCAACAACCAACTGACCCATTCCGTTACTCCCGGGAAGTTTCTGGAGAACGATACGACACCCGGTACTTACGGTATCAAGATCGGTGACTACCTGGGAGTCAAGATGATGGACTTTACCCCGGTTCTTACCGCCATGATGGGCCTGGACTACAATTCCTCTTCCATCGGGATCGATTTTGGGACCACGGCCTCGGGAGTGAAGAAAATCCAGGTGATCCCGGACGGCAAGTTTACGGTGCACCGGGTGACTCAGAGGACTCTTGACCTTTATACTTCGGCGGATAACTCGACCTACAAGGTGATCCCGAGGAGTAATTGGACTTTTGCAACGGACAGTAAAGGCGTGATTACTATCACCCTGAACGAACGGGTTGCCACCCGTTACTTGAAGGTCCATGTGAAGTTCGACGAGCGGGACAGCTATTTTAACGCAAAGAGTAAAGCCACTTTCCTGAATGACTTCGCGAAAATGCTGCGGATTTACCAGGAAGCCACGTCCCGGACGGAAGAATTCCGGTATGATGCGGACGGCAACCGGACCTATCAACGGGTGACCTTGATTCAGAGCAACAGCTACAGCTCTTCTTATTATGCCAATAGCGACCGGTTGAAGACGGACGGTAAATATGCTTTTGTTTACGATGAGGCAGGAAATTTAGTAACAAAAGGGAATCGTTTCAATATTAATGGAGATACCGTCAACTTCACCGCAACAACCGGAGAGGGAGTGGAATACTGGCAGTATCGTTATAATTTGCTGAACCGGCTGACGGAGGTAAAAAAGAACGGCGCGGTGGTAGCAGATTATGAGTACAGCCCGGATGGACTGCGGCAAGTCAAACGGGGCGGCAAAGGCACCATTCATTACGTCTTTGAGGGCACGGAACCGATCTTTGAAAAGAGAATAGCGGAGAGCAGGATCAGGTCCTACGTCTATGCCTTGGGTAGCCATTTGGCCCGGGTGGATGGAGCGATTGGCGATTCCAGCGCCAAGGTGTATTTCTACCATACCGATCAGGTTGGCAGTATTAAAGCAATAACCGATCAGGGTGGAAAAGTCGTATTTAACGCCGACTACTTTGCGTTTGGCACCAAGTATACCAGCAACGGCGACTTTGACGAGACCCACGGCTTTACCGGCAAAGAGTATGACAATGATACGGGGTTGTATTACTTCAACGGCAGATGGTATGATCCGGATTTAGGAAGGTTTATCAGTGAGGATCCGGTAATGGATCCCAATAACCCCAATTTGTACTCGTATTGTGCGAATAACCCACTGAGTAATATTGATCCGACGGGGTACGATTTTGCAAGTACCATGAGTTCGATTTGCAGTGCCATCAGTAGCGCGGTTAGTTCGATAGGTCATGCTATCAGCAGTGCGGCCAGTTCGGTTGGCCATGCGATAAGCAGTGCCGCCAGTTCAATAAGCCATGCGATAAGCAGTGTTGTGAGTTCGGTAGCTAGTGCAATTAATAATGCAGTTAGTTCAGCTTGTAACGCCCTGTCCAATGCCTGGAATAATATAACCGGCAATGGTGGTCCCAGTGATGATACGAGTGAAGCCATCAATAGGTTTTTAAAAAACCAGCCGAAATATCCCAGCCAGGATCCGGAAAAAAAGATAAAGGAAATGATGGAAAATGATCCGTTCCATAAGGGCGGCAGTAGCGATGATCATAGCGGTAGTGGGTATAGTTCCGAGATAGCGAAAAAGTTTGGGCCGCAGTTGCCGGATTTCAGTAGGACAGAGAGCTTTGGCGCAGAGGTTGCTTATGAACTACTTGTGAAATATGGCCCGGAAGCTGGCGCGTTTATTTCCAAGGGAGCTAGGGCTATATTGGGTGGAATTGTTACTGGATATTTTGCGGCGGAAGCATATTTTGCGAGTAAAGAAAAGAAAGCAGAGAGAGGAAAACAAAAAGCTAGAGATATTATTGCAAAGGAGAAAAAAGGATCTATTAATAGAGAATTTCCGGATGAATGGAGAGACAGTACTTACGACGAGATAGCTAAAGCCCAAAAAGCTGGTGTGGAAAATGCTAAAAAGGCTAAAAAGCTTTTAGATGATACGCGATTTGACAAAACCGATAATCGAAAATAAAAAAAGGGGGATAATGGTGGCTTTTTTAGATGAAGTATTAAATGTTATATATACATATTATCCCAAGAAGTTATATTTTAACGATTCAAAATATAAGGGATCACCTCAGTATATAAGGCTCATGGAAAATAGAAAGGAAAATCTTGATAATTTGAATTCAGGAGAAAGCTTAAAAGCAGAACTTCAGCAAATTCTTAAGCAATATAGCATACTTGATTGGACGGATTTAGAATCCAGTAATTGTTATGAATATCGAGTGTTATTACATAAGGGCCAATCAATTATGGATGATGATGTTCAATTAATTGAGTCTCTAGGTGGTACACGTTTTGATCTTTATCTATTCATCAGCATTCTTAACAATTATTTTTACTACTTTGTTAGTAAATCTATGTTAAATTGTAATTCTAATAAATGGGAATTCGAAAACATAGACTACTATAGCGAGGATGTTCAAGATGTTGTTAATGTCGTAAAGAAATTTTTTGTTTTAAAAAATTACAAGCAAATAACTAAAGATATAGCTGAAACAATTGTTGAAGATATTGATACTGAATACATAGAGAAAGGAAAAGTTAAAGTATTTAATTGTCTTTTTACAGAACTAATCATGCCTTGATGAAATAAAAAATGTTCAATATTATTTATGGGTATAAATTTAGAAAGGCCCTGTCGACTCAAAAACTCCATCTGGACAAAAACGGAGCTTAACCAAAAAGTTAGGCTGTACACTTCAATAAATCCATCCGGGTCAAAAATGGAGCTTAACTAAAAAGTTAGGCTCTATTTTTTGAAGTGGATCTTTGAAAAATAGGCTGATTTGAAGTAAAAATTTTCTAATTGAGATTTAGGTTTTGGCAAAATGGCATGGAAAAATAAGCCCTGAATTTGGTGGAGATTGGGCTTTAAGATTTACTTGGCTTCAAGCGGCTTTACGGTAATTATGGTACAGCCCGCCCAGAACCGGCTCGGAAATCAAAGTTGTTTCAGCAATGGATGTTTCCGGCGGCCTTTCCGAAGGAAAAGGAGTCTGCCGCCCAATGCCTTAATGAGTCCTGCAATTGGCTGCGGAGAGCAACGGTTTCGAGTTCCAGAGCGGTGCGGGACATTCGTTGAGTTTGAGGATATAGGCGAGGAATGTAATCCAAGTATGCAAAGGAAGCAAGAGTATTCCTAAATTTTTCATAAGGAAGGGAAGTGCAGCTAAAATTGTGTAAACCATTAATCCAGTTAATAAGAATTGATTTTTAGCCTCCATAACCATGGGAGCCATTGCTTGCAATATATCGAAATTCCCCTAGAGTGTCAATAAATATTAAA
>JAFABB010000001.1 GCA_023426245.1 Bacillota bacterium | reverse complement strand
TATTGCGCGTCCAGCGAAGCTGGACTACACTAACGGGTGAAAGTCCCGTCCCAGTAATCACCAAGGAGCTGGGTAGCTAATCCCGGTGCTTCGTAGAGATGCAGGGTACTAAGCGGGAGGATAAAGTACCTGTTAATAGAACAGGGCGAGCAAAAGTACAGGCTGCAACATAAAGTGAATTCTGCCGCATCGTTAGAGTCAACCGGTTTATGGGCTCCAAGGATGGACTCAAGCAATAAACCGTGGCAAAAGGGAGCCGAGCCCGGGAGATGTGGGCGAAGGCCATGGAAGACGGGAAGAACTTGGACATGTTTGCTAAAACATGACACTGTCGAAGAGCCCTTCGGTGTAAAGGAAACAGCATGTACTGAAAGTGTAGTTCGGAACTGGAGAAACCCTAACCAACATAAAGAATGACGTCATATAAACCGGAAGGCGAAGTTGACAGTCAGTTGGAAGGGATTCAGAGGGGTTCATAGTACCAGAGAAACTACGGACAACATAACCGTAGCAAGGGAAGGAACCCTGCTTCATTCAAGCTTTCCAAGGAGGTAAGAGCGAGTGAATGCCCAAAAGGCTAACAACACCAACGAAAAAGTTCTACAACTTCAAAGAAAGCTATACCTTGCAGCCAAGAAAAACAGCAAGCGAAAATTTCATGCCCTTTATGACAAACTTAGCAGGATGGACATATTAGAAGAGGCATGGAAACGGGTCAAGGCAAATCGAGGAACCGGTGGAATTGATGGTGTCAGTATCAAAGACGTAGAAAACTATGGGGTAGAAAAACTACTTAGTGAAATACGTAATACATTGCAACAAGGAAGCTATCAACCCAAACCGGTCAAGCGAGTACTAATTCCAAAAGCAGATGGTAAGAAGCGTCCATTAGGAATACCCATCATCAGAGATCGTATCGTACAGATGGCAGCCAAAATCGTAATTGAGCCTGTATTTGAGGCCGACTTTAAAGAAAGTTCCTACGGATTTCGTCCTAAACGAAGTGCTCATCAAGCATTAGATGAGATACGGAAAGCATGCAATAGTCATGGCTGGTGGATAGTTGATGCCGATATCCAAGGATATTTTGACAGCATTAATCACGATAAGTTGTTAAAACTCGTGGAAATGCGAATTAATGACCGTCGGATACTCAAATTGATACGGCAATGGCTTAAGGCAGGAGTTATGAGTGATGGTAAATATGAAGAAAGTGTAATCGGAAGCCCCCAAGGCGGAGTTATTTCCCCATTACTTGCAAATATCTACCTTAACTATCTAGACGTGGTATGGGAAAATCATGGACAAGCACTAGGAAAACTCGTAAGATACGCCGATGATTTCGTAATTATCAGCAGAACCAAGAAAGACGCAGAACATGCGTTAAAATTGGTAAAAGTCGTAATGCAACGATTGGAGCTAACGCTACATCCGGAGAAGACCAGATTAGTATCAATGTGGAATGGCCAAGAAGGATTTGATTTTCTGGGGATGCATCATAGAGGATTTAGTATAGTGGCAAGTGGAGCCCGGAAATATCAAAGAACTTATCAGTTCCCAAGCAAGAAAGCCATGAAGAAAATGCGGGCAGCCGTAAAAAAGGAATTAGCACGTCGTTCAGCGCTTAAGTTGGATGTGAAAGAACTCATTGAGCGGATGAATCCGAAAATTCGCGGCTGGCGGAATTATTATGGCCTGGTAACTGCTAAACGATGGTTGAAGAGAATTGACTGGTATATTCTACAAAGATTTACGATTTGGTACAACAAGAAAAAGCAAAAGGAGTATCATTACCGACGAATAAAAGAAGTGAATAAACTGCTGGATAATCAAGGTTTATTGAGACTTGTTGAATACACGCATGCGCAAGGTGAAGAATGTCGGAAAGCCGGATGAGGGAAAACCTCACGTCCGGTTTGATGAGGAGGGGCAGGTTTGTCCCTGCCCTTTACTCTATTTCTTGGATGAAAAACTACGGTCGCCCCCGGAAGCCTCATATAATTGCCAGTCGAAAGGCCAGGATGGCGTCGCGCATTAAAATGCGCGCGGCCCACTAAAAACCCTGGATGAATAAAGGGAAGACCGAAATCCGTAGGTTTCGGCGGCCTTTTGGGTCCTTTTGGGCCGCTCCAAAAGGACCTCAGCCGGTGAAATCCGTGGACAAGCATAATCGGCATTCATTTAATTCCAAATACAAATTAAGACTTTTGTTTTAGAAGATTAATGAGGGAGGTATTACCCCATGCTCACCGACAAAGATCTCGGCATCAAAAAATTTATCCTCAACCGGATCCCCCAGATCGATAACGAGATTGTCCAAAACGATCCCGAATATAAGGAGCGGGGCGAACGTCCCGGTGAACTGCTGAAACTGGCCGCAGCCAAACTGTCCCCGGAAGATGGTGCGCTGTTGAAAGAGTATCTCAATACCTGCTTCGATCGGATCTGCCGCCGGGACGAGATGATCTACAGCGCGGCGTTGATGGACGGGATAATATTAGGTTATTGGGTAGCAATGGTAGCACGGGGAGTTGAGAAGATAAAAGTTTGAAATGACCGACTCACCCCTTCAGGAACCTGATCGGCCAGAGAAATTAGCAGCAATTCCCCTCCCTTTGACTGATAGCTAAAAAACACTGGAAAGGGAGGGGAAGGTCGGATAATTCAACATATAGCGACATTTTTTGATTGGAAAGTCTTCGATGTTACCTTTACGATGGCCGAGATTTGGGGTCCCTTTTTGGTAAATCTGTAATATAACGAACTTCCCCACCCCTTTAACGCAAATTGTGTCCAGCTGTCAAAGGGAAGAGAGAAGCAAACTGCTAGCTACGATTTTATATTTAAATCGAAAGCATCTGCGGGCACTGATTTTAAAATCCGTTAAATCCGTTTGATCCTGGTTCAGACGAATGTTTAGGCAATAATAAAAGCCCCTGAAATAGACCCGGACTTGGGAGAGAGGGGCTAGAAAGAAGGCCTGTCCCATGAAATCCATTCTGGAAGAATTATTCTACGGCCAATTCTTCCCCTTCGAACGGATTGTTCCTCACGATCCCGGATACCGCCCCTTAAACCAAAAAATATCCGGCCTCAAGCAAAAGTTGCAAGCCAGGCTTCCGGCGGAAGATTATCAAACCTTGAAAGAACTTTTAGATTTGGGTTGCGACTCGGGCCTGATGGAAACTTACGCTTCCTTTGAATATGGTTTTAAACTCGGTGCGCTGCTGATGCTGGAGGTGCTGGGCAATAAGGGAGAGCTGGCTGAATAAAAAGTTTGATGTCGGAAATGAGAAGATGAATGAAATTATTTTGAATAACAAAATCGATACCAACAAGAATATACTGCTTTGATTTAACATCATTGGGGGAAAGCTTGCGGGAAGCTGTCCGGTCAATGGCTAGAGCGATGCGGTTTTAAACCCGGTTGCAACTATACAGTTAGCGAACTGTCAGGATGTTTGCTGTTGATGGTGGACAAAAATAAAAAGTGAAACAACGCATTTGGGTTTTTATTTTAAGATTTTAAGTCAATGATTTCGGCCCAGATTTCAACATACAAAGATTTTCTGCCTTTAGGAGGGAGGCAGGCACCGCTTCTTTACATGGATGTAAAATAGCGGTTGCCCCCGGCAGCCTCATATAATTGCCAGTCGAAAGGCCAGGATGGCGTCGCGCATTAAAATGCGCGCGGCCCACTAAAAACCCTGGATGAATAAGAGGAGGACCGGAACCTAGGTCCCGGCGGCTTGCCGCTCGTTTCACGAGCGGAGGTGACATTTTTGGCCGCTCAAAAAGTTACTCAGCCGGTGAAATCCGTGGACAATAATAATCGGCATTCATTTATCAAGAATTTAAGGAAAAAAAGGTTTAATTTCAAATTTCAAACTTACTATAAGGGAGGTATTACCCCATGCTTACCGACAAAGATCTCGGCATCAAAAAATTGATTCTCAACCGGCTGGACCAAATCACTGCCGAGGCTGAAGCCGACCCCGAATACAAAAACTTAGGCGAGCGCCCAAATCAGTTACTGGAGCTGGCCGCCGCCAAATTACCGCTGGAAGACAAAGCATTGCTGGAGGAATACGACGACGTCTGGTTTGCGCAGATCTGCCGCTCACGACGAGCTGATCTACAGCGCGGCGTTGATGGATGGGATCTTGCGCACATAATATGTGCGACGGGTATTGGGTCGCAATGGTTGGGCAAGGAATAGAAAAGATAAAAGTGTAATACTGATTCACCGAAGATAACATCCATCGCTAGTCCTCTGAAAGCTTATAGACGTCAACGGCATTGGTTACTCTCCCACTGAATGTACTGCTTTGATTTAACATCATTGGGGGAGAGCGAGAGAGAGGTCTGCGCCCAAATTTCACTCATTGGCCCTAAATCAGGTTTAATTAAGACTTTAGTTTAGGAGGTATATCCCATGCTTACCGACAAAGACCTCGGCATCCAAAAATTCATTCTCGACCGGATCGCGCAGATCGATAACGAGATTGTCCAAAACGATCCCGAATATAAGGAGCGGGGCGAACGTCCCGGTGAACTGCTGAAACTGGCCGCAGCCAAACTGTCCCCGGAAGATGGTGCGCTGTTGAAAGAGTATGTCAATACCTGCTTCGATCAGATCTGCCGCCGGGACGAGCTGATCTACAGCGCGGCGTTGATGGACGGAATATTAATTGGTTATTGGGTGGCCTTGATTGGACGAGGAGTAGATAAAATAAAAGTGTAATAACTGATTCACTTTAAATTAAAATCGAAAAGTACCTACCGGCACTGATTTTAAAATCCGTCTAATCCGTTAAATCCTGGTTCAGACGGTGTTTCAGGCAATAATAAAAGCCCCTGAAATAGACCCGGACTTGGGAGAGAGGGGCTAGAAAGAAGGCCTGTCCCATGAAATCCATTCTGGAAGAATTATTCTACGGCCATTTTTTCCCCTTCGAAGGGATTGTTCCCCACGACCCCAGATACCGCCCCTTAAACCAAAAAATATCCGGTCTCAGGCAAAAGTTGCAAGAGAGGCTCCCGGCGGAAGATTATCAAACGCAAAAAACTTGATTGAATTGGAAAGCTGAATCGCCATTTCCCGCCCTTAATCCTGCTTCTTTTGCGCCTTTAAAATTTCCCGGTAACGCTGCTCGCTAAGGGGATAAAACAGTACAATCAGCGCGCCGATCATAAAAATCCCGGCCGGAATCGGACCGAACAACAAACGGATTCCCAGTTGAGTCTGATGGCCCTGGTAGGCTTGGCCCGGCATATAGTGAAACATCTGGAGGACGCTCCCCATTATCAAAGCGGATAGCCCCTGGCCAACTTTGGACGCAAAGGTCCAGATTCCGTAATAAATTCCTTCCCGGCGCTCGCCGGTTAGCGCATAATCGTATTCAACGGTATCGGGAATAAGAGACCAAGGAATCACATAGGTCGTTGCCAGACCCATTCCGGCAAGAATCATCATCCCAAAAGCAAACCCCAAACCAAAGCGATGGCCGTAAAAAAAGAATATCAGGCATACCAGAGCGATAAGAAATAATCCTATGGCATAACAATTCTTTTTACCCAGGGGCTTGGAAATGAGTACCCATACAGGGATAAAAATCATTGCCGAACCAAGCAAAAGCAACAATGCTATAGTAGTCATTTCCCCGGCGTGATAAATGAATTTGAAGTAGTAAATGAGCGTGCCGCTGACAATGGTGGTAGCGGTCATATTGAATACCCATGGAAAGAGAATCAGTAAAAAGGGAGTATTTTTAAATGCTGCACAATACGAGGAGATAATGCCGGTCGGTGAGAAATTGACCTTATGATGAGGCTCCCGGATGGAAAAAAAAGTAATCCAGCATACCACCATGATCAAAAAACCAAAACAGGCTCCCATCCAGCTGTATCCTTGATTGGTACTTTGAAAAAGATGCAGAAAGGGCAATACGCCCCCCGCTCCAATCAAGGTTCCGATCACTGCGAAAGTCATCCGGTATCCGTTCAGCACCGTCCGCTCATGATAATCGGAGGTCAATACGGGAGTTAAAGCGGAGTATGGAATGTTGAAAACGGTATAGCTAAAACATAACAAAGTATAAGCTATGGTTGCCCACCAAAACAGCAGATGGGGATCGGTTATTTTAGGGTTAGTAAACATTAAAATCATTGTCAAAAAAACAAGGATTCCACCCAGGAAAATATAGGGTCTTCTTCTCCCAAAACGGCTGCGGGTGCGATCCGAGATCAATCCCATAGCCGGATCGGCCGCCGCATCCCAGACTCTTCCGATCATTAAAGCAACTCCGGCCAAGCGGGGATTGAGCCCTACTTGGTCAGTCAGATAATTCATCAACCAAAAGGCCATGATTGTGAAAAGGGCATTCCCGCCCAAATCGCAAACTCCAAAACCCAATTTTTCCTTGAAGGAAAGTTTTTGAGACTCCATCCAAAAGCTCCTTGAATCGATTTTTCATAAAGCTTTTCGGGCTTACTTTTATTGTAACAGTCCAATGGCATGGAGGCAACCTTTTCCAGGGGGGATGGAAGAAATAAGCAAGCAATTGGTTATACAATCCGTAACGGATCGTGTGCCGGAGCGATCAGAATGTGGTAAAATAATAAAGTATTCATTTCTTAGATGAGGGTAGCGGGATGTCAAAAGAAAAATTTCCGGTTACGGCAGGAGTGCGTTTTTTACGTGCCGAAAAAGTCGAATTTCAGGATTACCTGTATGAATATGAGGACCGGGGCGGTACAGCGGTTGCAGCCAGGGAACTGGGATTTGATGAACATTCGATGATTAAAACTTTAATTATGGAAGATGAACATAAAAACCCTTTGATTGTTCTGATCCATGGTGATTTGGAGGTTTCCACCAAGGAACTTGCCAGAATCATCGGAGTTAAAACCGTCGCTCCCTGTGCGTCTGATATTGCCAATAAGCATAGCGGGTATCTGGTTGGAGGGACCTCACCCTTTGCCACCCGGAGAACGATGCCGGTATATATGGAGCAGACCATTCTTGAACTGCCGAAGATTTACATTAACGGGGGTAAGCGCGGGTATTTGGTTAGCCTGAAACCCGGGGAATTAATTCGATTACTTCATCCCCAATTGGTAAAGGTGGGGATACCATCATAAAGCCCTGCAAAAGTGAACCGGTTATTATCTCTGCCAGCCGCCGCACGGATATTCCGGCTTTTTACAGTGAATGGTTCGTGAACCGTCTTCAAAGCGGGTTTTTTGTGAAAGTTAACCCGTATAATCATCGGCAACAAAAACAGGTCAGTTTGCATCCGGATGATGTGGCTGCATTGGTCTTCTGGACTAAAAACCCTTCTCCTCTGGTGCCTTCACTGCCCTTGCTGGATAACCTGGGTTACCGTTACCTCTTTCATTTTACCCTCAATAATTATCCAAGGGTCTGGGAGCCGCGGATTCCGGCCCTTGATGAGCGGATCGCCACTTTCAGAAGGCTTAGTGAACATATTGGCCCGGAGAGAGTGATTTGGCGGTACGACCCCATCATTGTAAGCGATATTAACCCGGTGGATTCCCATCTTGAGCAATTTTCCCAAATTGCCGATTCACTTCGGGGCTATACCCATCGGGTCATGCTCAGTTTGGTGACTTTGTATGATAAAGTATTGCTCAATATCAAAAGATCCGGACTTGTGCAACCGGTTCGGTTGAAAGATTTGCGTGCTCCGGAGTATCGGCGGGAGCTTTGCTCTTTTATGAAGGAATTGGCCCTCATTGCCCAAGGGAATGGTCTAACGGCCTATTCGTGTTCTGAGCAGGTGGATCTTGCCTCTTATAATATTCTACCCGGAAGTTGCATCAACAGCCAATTGTTGAATCGCCTTTTTAAGCTCAATCTAAAACCGGTCAAGGATAAATACCAACGGACCGAGTGTCATTGCGCGTCTTCAATTGACATGGGATTTTATGATACGTGCCGGTTTGGATGCCTGTATTGTTATGCCAATACCAATATGGAAAAGGTAATCAAAAATGTATCCGTTCACAATCCCGCCGGTCCAAAGTTATTGGATCTTTAAATTTTTATAATAATTTCTAAAGGAAAATGAGGTTTGAAAAAGAATTTTATATCGATCACCGTTTTGATGGATAAACAAAAGTTAGTGAGGGTAAATTGGGAAAGAAAATCACAGTTTTACTCTTTTTGTTGTTTGGTGTGATCACGGTATATTTAATCTTATTATTGAACGGCCTCCTCCAAAATGTTGCGCAAGGCTTTGTACCAAGAATGCATTTTCCCTCAGAAAAAAATTCCCGTATAGCCTTTATCTTCCAAAATAATAATAGCCCCTTCTGGCAAGAGGTCACCCGGGGTGCTGTCAAAGCCAGCAAAGGCCAAAAAGTCCATATTAGTTTTTTTGAATCCGTCCACGGGCAAGAATTCCAGTTGGCCGACTATTTACGTCTGGCTACTCTTGCAAAATATGACGGAATCATTATCCATGCCGAGGATGAACGGATTGCCCCATTGATCCAGGAGGCATGGCTTTCCCATATTCCAACGATTGTTGTGGCCTCCGATTTGCCTGATTCAGGGCGCATCGGTTATGTGGGAACCAATAATTACCGCGCCGGTTATGTGGTGGGTAAAACTTTAATGCGGAAAATTCACAACCGTGGCAGCCGCCGCTTTGCGGTGATTTCCCCTTTGCTTGGCGGTGATATGCAAACTTCCGTGGCCGAGTCACTGAAAATATTCGGCTTTCGGGAAGCAATCAGTTCCAAAGGCACCAATATTCCGCTTTGGGAAAAGTCTGAACCTACTTTACTCGACTCTATCAAAGTTGTTCGTAATTTAATGGATAAACATCCCGATTTGGATGGCGTATATGCCACATACGCTGAAGGAACCCTGGCGGCTGCCAGGGTGATCATGGAAAAAAATCTGACTCACAAGATACACATCATTGGTCATGGAGATTTGCCGGAAATCAGGAGGTATATAACATCGGGGGTTATTGATGCTTCAGTGGTTGAATATCCGTATCAGATTGGGTATAACGCGGTTACCGGTATGCTTGGTTATTTAAGGGAAAATAAAGTAAACATTTCCAATAATATTGATGTGATTATGCTGGATCAAACGAACTTGGGAAATTTCCAAAATATCGAGGAATCTCACCATGGAATCCAATATTAATTTACAATTGGGGAAGCCTTTTTCGATTCGCTGGAAGATGATTATTCATTTTCTGGTTTTTATGGTTTTAATCGTTTTTATTGCGATTTATTTGAATTTAGCCCTGAAAATGTCCGCCCGTTTTTTTGCGGCCCTCTTGGACGATTCGAAGAATTTGGAAACCATAAGCCGCAAAATATACGCCGTCAAGTATTATACGGATAACTATTTAACGGATGGAAATTACTCAAGTCTGGATAAATGCCTGGCTGCCAATACCGAACTGCAGGAAGCAGTGGACGACCTTTCGGAACACCTTGGCGGAATTGACAATGAAGAAAAATATTATCGTTATTTGGATCTTTCAAAATATTTGGCCAGTATCAACCAATTTTCGGAAATGACCGTGACGGCCCGCAGGGATAACCGGATGGAACAGGCTTACGAAACGGATTATAAGATGAGTGAAGCGGTTGATTTAACCAGCAAATATATCCGGAGTCTGATAAGTCAAAACACAACCTGGGGCCGGGAACGTTATAAAATCATCAGCCAACAGACCAAGAAAATCGAATATACCGCCTACTTGTTGGCGATAGTCATTGGGTTGCTCAGTATTACTTTTTGTATTGATTTTTCAATGGGCATCACGCAGCCGCTGGAACAGATTGCCAAAAATGCCGCCGAAATCAGTAGAGGTAATTTTAAGGTTGGCGCGGTATTTTCAGAGTCCAATGATGAATTACAAATTATTACCCGTACGTTTAACCGGATGTCCCGTAGCATCAATGAGCTGTTTCATGAAATCCAGGAAAAAGCCAAATTAGAGCGGCAGCTGAAAGAGGAGAAAATGAGAAATCTGGAGGTTACCAACTTGCTTCGGGAGTCGGAAATTCAAATGTTGCAGGCTCAAATGAACCCCCATTTCTTATATAATACTTTAAATGCCATATCTCAAGTGGCTATTTTGGAAGACGCCAATGAAACCGGAGATTTAATTAAAGCAGTTGCCCGTTTGTTGCGATACAATCTCCGTTCGCTTGATAGACCGGTAACAGTTCAGGATGAGGTCGATAACATCAAAGAATATATTTATATTATGGGAGTGCGTTATGGCGAGTCGATTCATTGTGAGCTTTCCATAGCGGGTAATCTGACAAAATACCTCATTCCATGCCTGGTTTTTCAGCCTTTGATTGAAAACGCTTATCTTCATGGCGTGGCGGGTTTGAAGGAACGGAAAGGCGAGATTCATGTGGTCATCCGGGATGAAGGAGAACGGCTTCATGTAATCATAGGAGATAATGGTGTCGGTATTCCGCCGGATAAAATGAAACGCGTGCTGGCACAGGATAGTATGGAAGTGCATTTTTCTCAGGGGAATACGCCCCAGTCCGATTCCAGTGGAATTGGCCTTGGGAATATTCGTAAAAGGCTTCGGCTTTTTTACGGACGGGATGATTTATTGACCATTGTCAGCAGGCCGGGTGAAGGAACTCAAGTGGAGCTGAAACTGCCGTTAATTGAGGAGGAAAGGCCACATGTACAGTTTAATGATTGTGGATGATGAACCGATTGTTCTTCGCGCCATATCTCATGTAATTGAAACCAATTGTCCGGAAATTCAAGTGGTAGCAAAAACAGGCAGTGGGATCGATGCGGTATCTTTGGCACTTCGTGAAAAGCCGGATATTGTTTTTATGGATATTGAATTGACCGGGCTTAATGGATTGGAAGCGGTATCGGAAATTAAAAAATCATTGCCAGAGACGATATTTGTGATTATTTCCGCCTATGATAATTTTCATTATGCCCAGCAAAGTATAGCGTTAGGGGTTGTGGATTATTTGTTGAAACCGGTATCCAAGGATGATTTGGTGACGATTTTGGCCAAAGCCATAGCCAGGCTTGAAGAGCAAAGAGGAAGGGCGCGGGAACAGTTGGAATTAAGGGACAAATTATCAAGAATGCGTCCTTTTTTGGAAGAAGATTTGTTTTTTTCGTTGTTATATCCGAGTATTGCAATGCATCCGTTGATGGAATATCCTCAATTGCTGGATTTAAAGGTGAAATTGGGACAGGCGGTGGAAATTTACGCCATTGACTGTAAACGACTGACTGAAAACTTCGAGGATTATAAACAGTTTGTCCGGAGTCATTTAAAGAATACCAACAATGTCAGAGATATTTTATTAAGCCCCCTTATTGGCCGAACGGCTTTGATCTTGATCGGATACGATTCAATGCCTGGTTCTCAAATGGAGATTTGGAACCTGCTCAACAAAAAATTAAAAAGCAATATCGGTCTGGACGCAGGTATCATTTTAGGAGGGGTATACGAAGGATTTGAAGGAATGATTCAATCTTTTAAGGAATTGCGACAATCAACCCAGCTCCATTCATATCCTGTCGGTGTTTATTTTCTTGGGGAAGTTCCCAGTGCTTCCCATCAGGATTTTTCAATTCCCTGGGTCGTTGAACAAGAATTTTTTGATGCGGCGAAGTCAGGTCAACAGGAATTGGCCGGAGTTATTTTTAAAGATTTGTTTCGTTTAGTGACACAGGCATTACAAGGGGATTTCCAGTCGCAAAAAGATTATTTTCATGGCATTGTTGCAGTTTTGTTCCGGGTGTTTTATGAAAATGCCCCGGCTGAATCGAAACAATCATTAAATGGCAATCAATATATCCAAAAGATTAATCACACGAGCGATCCGAATGAACTGGAATTGGTTATGGATAATATTGTAAAGGGGTTTATCGCTGAAATCCAAAACAAGGAAAGTGCAGAAAACAACCCGGAGATAAGAGCGGCCATTGAATATATGGTTCAAAATTATGATAAGGAGCTGACACTAGCGGACGTGGCTTCGGCCGCCGCAATCAGTCCCAATTATCTGAGTAAATTGTTTAAAGAGTACCGCAACCAAACCGTGATGGATTTTTTGGAACGGATCCGCATCGAAAAAGCTTTAAAATTGTTGAAAGAATCCAGTTTCTCCATTAAGGAAATCGCTATGCAGACCGGATACCGGGACCCTAATTATTTTAGTAAAGTATTTAAAAAAGTCACGAATTTACCCCCCACGGCTGTTAGGGGATAGGATTTTTTAATTGTCTATCCTTAGATTCGGCGGAGGATTGTTGATGGTAAAATTTATTAAAACCAACTGGGTTCTGGTAACCGCATTGTTATTATTAATCATTTTGTCAATCCCGCTTCTTTATTTCGGGAATTTGCTGAAGATGATGAGCAGTCAAAATAATGCCATTTTTGACTCCTCCCAAACCGAGCAGCTAGATGTTGGAGTTTGTTTCAATAGCCTCATGGAAGCCCGGTGGATGAAAGAGTGGGCTGTTATGGAAGATGCCGCCGGGAGCCAACAGCTTTCAATCAGTTTAAAGGTTGCCCACCATTCCCTTTTACGACAAATCAGTCAAATCAATGATCTATTGGCACGCAATATTAAGGTTTTAATTTTGAATCCTGTAAGCCAAAAGGGATTGGAGGGCGTTTTGGAAGAAGCCCGAAGTAAGGGAGTTAAAATTATTTTTTATGATGAAATGACGGACGGTCCCTGCGATTTGTTTCTTGGCGTCGATTACCGGGATATGGGGCGGATTCAGGCAAAAACTTTATTAGAGAAGGCAGGGCCGGGTAATTATTTGGTATTTAAAGGCCCGGGAAATAGTTATCGCTCGGAGATCCTATATAATGGCCAGCAGGAAATTTTAAAGATGAAAAGCGAGGTTGGAGCTGATATATTATCAGTGAATGCCCTTAATCATTGGTCTGCGGATGAAGCGGTCACTAAAATCAGGGCTACCATTGCTCATCAGAAATTACAGGGAATTTTAATACCGGAAGACTTGATTGCTGAATCCGTCGTTAATTTTTACAGAGAACAAAAATCGGCGCTTGCATTCATAACCGGTGCCGGCGCCGAACTCGCGGCATGCCAAAGAATATTGCGCCGGGAACAATTGATGACAGTTGCTTGGAACTTACCTGAACTGGCAAAAACCGCTATTATGTCAGCCAATCGGTTCATTCAAAAGAAAAAGATCATGGGGTCAACGATGACATTCGGAAATCGCAGACTTCCGGCTTACCTATGTCCTGTTTATTTGGTCGATTCCACGAACCTTCAAACAGTTCTTGTCAATAAGCTGAAACTTTATACTACTGCAGATTTGGCAACAATGGGGAATAAATAATGATTCAAAAATACTACTTTTTTTATTGAGGAACCAATCTTCCAGTGAGTGAAGAAAAAATTACAGAGGGATTTGCAAAATAGCGTGGAATAAACGCCGTGCTAATCAATGGAGTGATAGCGGATTTTGAACCGAAAAGTGACATTATCATGGAATAATGTAACATTTGTGCGTGAGTCCGGTGATAAGTAATGTAAATCAATGGTGATAACAATGAGACATAAAAAATATCTTCTTCAATCGCTTTTCCTGCTGATGATTGCTTTCATTCTACTTGGGAGTATTTTTGCCCAAAACATTAAAGTAGAGATTTTTAGTTGGTGGACCGGTGGTGGGGAAGAGGAAAGCTTACAAGCACTTCTCAAGATTTTTCAGCGAAAATATCCTCAGATTGAAGTAATCAATGCCACTGTCGAGGGCGGAGCGGGAATTAATGCGAAGGCAGCGTTACGAACCCGGATGGTTGGGGGAAATCCCCCAGATTCTTTTCAGGTTCACGGAGGAGCTGAATTAATCGATTCTTATGTTAAAACGGGGATGATGGAGCCGGTCACTCGATACCTGGATGCTTGGGGAGTCCGCAGTAAGTTTAATAAGCAAGTTCTCGATATGTGCAGTTATAAAGGTGAAATTTATTCAATTCCGTTGGATGTTCAACGGGGTAATGTATTATGGTATAACCAAAATATCTTGCGGAAATACAAAATCGCACCGCCCAAAACCATACCCGAGCTTTTGAGCGCCTGTCACAAGCTAGCTAGATATAAGATTATTCCACTTTCGCTCGGAGATAAAAATAAGTGGGAGGCCACACACCTTTTTGAAACGATCTTAGTTGCCAGAATGGGTCCCTTAAAATATAACGGTTTATGGAGAAACCAGACGTCATTTAATGATCCCGATATCAACGGCGCTTTTAGAGATTTAAACCAATTGATTCGGTATGTGAATAAGGATCATTCGACTTTAACCTGGCAAGATGCAACCAGGATGGTTGCTAGTGGAAAAGCGGCCTTCAACATCATGGGTGATTGGGCGGAAGGATATTTTAAAACACTGGGAGGAGTGCCGGGAAAGAGTTTTGGCTGGGTGCCCTTGGGGAATAACTTTATGGTCATAACCGATTCTTTTGGCTTGCCCAAAGGGGCGCCTCACCGCAAGGGAGCTCTTGCTTGGCTGGCGATTATCTCATCTGTGGAGGGACAAGATACTTTTAATTTGGTGAAGGGATCCATCCCGGCACGAATCGATGTGAATCGTCAGCTTTTTGATCCTTACCAGCAACAGTCCATGGATGATTTTGTCAAGCTTACCTTGACTCCCTCGATCGTCCATGGTTCTGCTGCGCCTCAAGGCTTTTCCGATGCTTTGGATGACTTGGTGAATACTTTTATTTATGACGGCAACTTTAAAAAAGCCAATCGAAGTTTACACCAGATTGTTTCGGATTATCTTGAATGATTGAAGATGTTATCCGTTAATCATTGTAAGGCATCGGTTGTTGGCATCTATTCTCAAAATAATGAGATGGAGTGTCTTTGGGACCTTTCCGAGTATTGCTTTTAACAAAATCGGCTGTGTATCGGGTCAATTGGTAATAAGTGTTTTTCTGCAAACTCTTCAGTATCCCTTCAATATTCAACCTGTTATAATGGAACCTCCCCCGCGGTGTTTAGTGTCAGATATCATGTGATTTTACATCTCAGCTATTATTCCCAAGGGAATTTTGTATTTTATTCATAGGTCTTTATGAAAACAAAAGACATCCAAATATTGGCAGCCGTTTCATCAAGAGAAATTGCATTTGCGACTAAACTAGTTTGGTAATTTAGCCGATTGAATAACTAACGTGCTGGTTAACCCATAAGGAGGATAGTTTGGATTCGAAAAAATTTCAAACTTTTTGTGATTGCTTTTTTGAAGCTGTTTACAAAGTGGCTGTGACTATCCCTGGACTTGAAATGTCTACCAATGGGAAAAACGTTATTCATGAGAAAACGTACACAGCAATTGTCGGCGTGGTGGGGTTTAATATCGGCAGGGTTCATGTGAAGATGAATGAATCATTGATAAATGCAATTTACCAGTTTGTTAATGGTGAAATGGCACTGGATGAAAGAGATTTATGCTTTTATCTGGCAGAATTCACCAATATGGTTGCAGGTAACGGAATTACCAGATTAAATAAGTTATATAAAGGAATTAACCTAAGACTGACTCCACCGGCTGTTTTTGTAGGTGATAACTTGGAAGTTTCGACGTCTCCCAAAGTTTTGGCCTCTGAGCAATTTTTTTATACCCCATTAGGCTCGATTCAGATCCAAGTTGGTTTTGAAGGAAAATAAAAAGCTCAGAGCCCATTTTTATTCATTATTTGGGAAAGAGAAATATTCTAAACGACTTACGACAAAGAAAAATGCTATCATTTCCGGAAATTTGGCATCCATGTGCCGGGAAGTACAATGTTTTTAAAATTTTTATGACAAAATTAGCCGATTTAGCTTTCAACTGTTAAAAGAAAGACCGAAAAAGCCGATAAAATTTGTAGAGGGCAAGTAATCTCACGGGAGGATGTGATTCGATATGAAAGAGAACGGAATCGCGTTAAATAAAGGATGATACCACTTAATGAACTTCAATTTGAAAGATTCCGCACCTTGATCTATGAAAATTGTGGGATTCAACCCAAAAAAGAAATGATTGAAGGCAAACTGGATAAATTGCTGCGAAAAAACAGCTTGGATTCGTATGAAGATTATTATCGACTCTTAACCACAGAAGTCAGTAAAGATATTTGGTCAGAGTTTGTCGATGAAATCACCGTCCATATGTCGAGCTTTTTTCGGGAGAATAATCATTTTGAATTTATTCGTAGTCAAATGCGGTTAATATTTGAAAAGAATCCACGGATATTGAAAAATAATGAGATTAAGCTATGGAGTGCCGGGTGTTCAACGGGAGAAGAACCTTATACTTTGGCGATGGTACTCAAAGAATGGCTACCTCCGGAAATGGCAATTAAAATTCTAGCGACCGATATTAGTAAAAAAACAATGGCCACTGCTCAAAGAGGGCTGTACCCTGCTGCCATTAAAAAGGATATGGATCCTTACTATTTAATGGAGTATTTTAATCGGATTGAAGATGATTATGAAATCAAACCAGAGATCAAGGCATTCATTACATTCCGGTTATTCAACTTGATGGAGCCGTTTCCTTTTCAAGATACTTTTGATATTATTTTTTGTCGGAATGTAATGATTTATTTTAACGCTGAGGTTCAACAGAAACTGGTGCAGAAGTTTCATAATGTGTTAGCCCCAGGAGGACTTTTACTTATCGGACATTCCGAAAGCTTGCTGAATAAACAAAATGGTTTTCAATATTTACAACCAACTGTATATTTGAAACAAGGGAAATGATTGGTTTTGCATTTTGATTCTAGATTCCGAAGAAAAATCAGATGGAGGATGAAAGACTTATTTTTTATATTCTGGCTATATTTTTTGCCAGAAAGGAACCATAGCTTCATACGGTAGTATGGGCAATTGGGGAGAAAGTATTCTTTAAGAGCGGGAGTGGTGAAGTTTTGGTATACAAAATCAATGATGTCGGAAGAGAAGATTGGTATGGTAACCATGAAATCAAAAATTAAAGTTTTAATTGTCGATGATGCCGCAATGGTTAGAAGAATTTTTGCCCAGCAGCTGGCAAAGGACCCTGAGCTAGAAGTCGTAGGAGAAGCAGCAGATGCCTTTATTGCTCGGGAAAAAATTACTGAGCTTAAACCGGATGTAATATTACTTGATATTGAGATGCCACAGATGGATGGGCTAACTTTCTTGGAACAAATTATGATCAATTGCCCGATGCCCGTCATTATTGTAAGTTCATTGGCAAAAGAGGGTGGCCCTATAGCCTTACGGGCATTAGAATTGGGAGCAGCTGATGTTATTGCCAAACCGGGCTCTTCCTATTCGGTAAAAGAAATGAGTGAGCAGTTGATTGAGAAAATTAAAGCGGTAACTCATGTTAAAAAATATTCCAATTTTTTGGATGTTGCGTCGAGTTCAGTTTTAGCCTTGCCGGCTGGAAGAGGGTCACGTGAATTACCGATTATTGCAATTGGGGCAGCCACTGGCGGACCGGAAGCTATTACTTCAATTTTAACGAAATTACCGGAAGGAATGCCACCGATATTGATTGTGCAACATATGCCCCCCCATTTTACGAGGGCCTTTGCTGAAAAGCTCAATGATATATGCGCTTTGAAAGTGAAAGAAGCTGAACATCATGAACCGCTGGTTTCGGGCAAGGTTCTTTTTGCCCCAGGAAACAAGCATATGATTTTGCAACGGAATAAAGACGGATATATTGTTGCGGTAAAAGATGGGCCGTTGGTATTTCATCAGCGCCCTTCGATAGAAGTATTATTTCGCTCGGTTGCAATGTATACGGGAAAAGACTCCATTGGGGTAATATTAACTGGAATGGGCAAAGATGGGGCTCAAGGGTTGCTTGATATGAGAAATGCCGGAGCTTTGACGATTGCTCAAGATGAAGAAAGCAGTACGGTCTTTGGTTTAGCACAAGAAGCTATTTCTGTAAATGCTGCAGTAAAGGTGGCTCCGCTCTCCAAGATCCCGGAAATCATCATCAATAGTCTATAAATTTAAAAAGTTTTTTTGGCGGATAGTAATTAAATTGAATTAAAAATTGTTCTTTGATGCCATTTCACTAGCGGTGTCTACACATACCACCAGATAAAGAGCATAAAAAGGCAGGAATGGATTATTTCGATGTCGAAATCCAGTAAAAAAAGCTTTTAGGCCTCTCAATATCACAAAGGGAAAGGGATAAACGTTTTTAGGAGAAGTTTCGGAAGCGATTTGTTCATAGAGTATTTGTTTATAAAGCGGGCTATACCAAATAAGTCAAAAGGTAGACAAAAATGGAAAAGAAGATTAAGGTACTCATTGTGGATGATTCTGCCATGGTCCGTAAAGTATTTAGCGAGCAACTTGCCAAGGATTCGGAGATAGAAGTAGTAGGTACTGCTCCTGATCCTTATATTGGAAGAGATAAAATAGTTTACCTGCATCCCGATGTTTTGATCCTTGATATTGAAATGCCACGGATGGATGGATTAACTTTTTTAGAGAAGTTAATGAGGTATTATCCAATGCCAGTTATTATCGTGAGTTCACTAGCCAAGGAAGGCTGTGAAGTTGCCCTAAAGGCACTGGAATTGGGAGCAATCGAAGTCATGGCTAAACCTGGCGCTGCCTATTCTGTACAGGATATGAGTGAGCAGTTAATTGAAAAAATTAAAGCTGTCGCCCAGGTCAAGAAATTTAAGCGGGAATCATTGATGGTTCCGGCGGCTAGGCCGGTAAATTTAACTCAATTTAAAACAACGGAACGAATTATTGCTATTGGCGCTTCTACAGGAGGGACGGAGGCCATTAAAGATGTTTTGATTAATTTGCCCAGTGAAATTCCTCCGATTCTTATTGTACAGCATATGCCGGAACATTTCACCAAATCTTATGCGGAACGATTGGATACGCTTTGTAAATTTGAAGTCAAAGAAGCTGTTGATGGTGAGTGGGCTACTCCCGGTAAAGCTTTAATTGCTCCGGGCAACAAACATATGGTTCTTAAGCGAAGCGGGGCGAGGTACTATGTTGAAGTGAAAGACGGACCCTTGGTATATCACCAAAGGCCATCAGTGGAAGTTTTGTTCTCTTCGGTCGCTAAGTATGCCGGACCTAATGCAGTAGGTATTCTATTAACCGGAATGGGCAGGGATGGAGCGAATGGTTTGCTGGAAATGAAAAATGCGGGGGCTTTTACCATCGCTCAGGATGAAAACAGTTGTATCGTATATGGAATGCCTAAGGAGGCAGTAGCACTTGGGGCGGCTATGCGCATCGTTTCTTTGGAAAATATCCCCCAAAACCTTATGGAAGTGCTGTAATTGAATCTTCATATCAAATACCGATCATAGTATGGAGCGTGTGAAACTTGATTAATCAGCAATTGACACAACCTTATTTTGATAGTGCTCAAACTGTATTGCATGATATGGCTGCAGTCAGAATCGAACCCGGGGGTTATTTTTATCCCGATCATAATGACATTATGTCGTATGGAGTTGCTAGTATTATCACATTTATGGGCAAAATAAAGGGGCGTCTTCTTATTGATATGGATCCCGAACTTGCGCTTCAAATTGCCCGAAACATCAATGATGAGCAATTTGACAATACAAAAGAATTCATGGTGCTAACGACAATATCAGAAGTTAATAACGTAATCGCCGGTAAAGCGAATACTATTTTAAACAATAATTTTAGTCTTGGTTTGCGTCTCGCGCCACCCATTGTTTTTACAGGAAAGAAACCGATTGTGTGTATTCCTAAAATTAATTCTGAATCTATTGATTGTTATTCAAAGCATGGCCGGTTACGGATCAATGTCGCTTTCGAAGGCGGTGCTACAACCAAATGAATACAGCCTATATTAATCCCTTTTTAGAAGCCCTTATCAAAGTTTTAGAACAATTCGGGATCGCTGGTGTTGAGATCGGCAATATGGAGAAAAAAGAACGAACTCAAGTAACTCTGGATGTAACGGCCATTGTCGGGTTAGTAGGTGATATCAAGGGTAATGTAGCCTATTCGTTTTCACAGGAAACAGCTAAGCAATTACTTTCTTCGATGGCACCAGGAATGGTTGTTAATGACTTTGATATGATGGCTCTCAGTGCAATTGGCGAGTTGTCGAATATGACAACCGGAAAGGCATCGATCTTATTATCCGATGTTGGTGTTAATATTGATATATCACCACCCTCAATTGTAGTAGGAGAAGAAATTTACTTCATTATCAGTCCGGTTCAGAGTATCGCGGTGAATATTAATACTCCGGCCGGACGAATTGAAGTGAATATTGAGATTGAATAAAGACAAGGTTACATTTGAATCGTTATTTTCAGATGAGAATTGGCAGTAAGCCAATGGCTCCATAACGAGATAAGTTGCAGTAATACACTAAAAATGAGACCAGCTGTAATACTGGCAACAAAAGAGGTACGGAACTCAACTTGATCCGCTTCATTTTTATACATCCCAGCAACGAGCCGGATTAAAATCAGGGTAATGATTACCACCCCCATGAGAGTTACCAGTAAATAAAACTTGCTAATCCGTTCACAGAATTGGTACAAACTTTGGGATAAAAAGAAAATGAAGGATGATATTACCCCTTGAAATAGATTTTTAAAATAACTCCGGGTATTAATTTTTCGCATTAATATCGGTAAAATAATTAAAATAACAATAAAAAGTAAAGTTCCGGTGGAAATACCCCAAAACATGTCTTTATAAACGATTTTGTTGGTTTTGGAAATATAAGAATTGAAAATTTTTAACGGTTTATCAAAAATATGGTTGTAATATTGGATTCCACCAAGGATTCCTACAGTAATGACTAGGAGCACAAAAATCAGGATAATCTTCTTCAATTTAGAACTTTTAGCCATAGCAAAAGCCTCCTAAAAATGGTTTGAATTACAATATTTATATCATTTAATACGGCTTTTCCAGCTAAAATCTTTAGTATTAAATTGGAAAATAAAGAGAAGTAAAAAAGATGGGGTTGAATTTATAAGTTTATCCAAATATAATTAAAGTGCTATTTTTTTATTAAACCCGTTATTGCCAATTCTTGCAGGAAGGTACACATGAATTTTCATTTATTGTCGAAAGGAATTTTGATTGGAATTCTCATTGCCGCTCCGGTCGGGCCGATTGGTTTCTTGTGTATTAAACGTACTTTGAATGCAGGAAGGCTTCATGGATTTGTGGCAGGACTTGGAGCAGCTACGGCGGACACAATCTACGGAGCGATTGCCGGATTTGGACTCACTGCAGTTTCGAATATACTGATTTACTATCATGATTGGTTGCGTTTGGGCGGAGGTTTATTCCTTTGCGGACTTGGAATTGTTAGTTTCTTTTCTAAACCAGCTGTTGCCCCTGAGAATTTTAATGGTAAAACTTTAGTTGGGGTTTATTTCTCAACATTTTTCCTTACTTTGGCGAACCCTTTGACCATTCTTGCATTTACAGCTATTTTCGCCGGTCTGGGTGTCGGGCGTGGTTTGATTCAACTGGAGCATAGGCAGAGCGACGGGGCAACAGAAATGTTGATTTCAGGAGTTTTTTTAGGGTCCGTGCTATGGTGGTTGTTTTTAAGTATGTTGGTGGGTGGGTTTCGGTCGAAGTTTAATTATCAGAAATTATTATGGGTTAACCGGATTTCCGGTATTGTCATTTGCGGTTTTGGATTAGTTGTGTTGTGTTTTACAAAAGGGTAATGACATTATATTCTTGAAGTGAAAAAAACGGGTGGGTACATGTCCCATCCGTTTTTTTATTTAGAAGGTATAAAGGCTCTGTGAACGCTATGCCTCAGTAGCTAATGAATCCTTTACCGAGGTACAGATAGAGATTTACTGCTATTAATAGGAGTTATTTGAAGTCTGGTTTTGGGCCTGATCGGATGCACCCAATAATTTACTCAAGGCGGCGGTGGCAAGCTCAATTTTACCATATTCTTTGACTTTGCTGAGATCGCGATCAAGCAAAGCTTGAGCGAAATCCTGAGTAATCCCTAATCGGCCAGAAAGAGCCTGCGATAAGCGATCTTTGCTTAGGGTATCCAGGTAGTTCCAATCCTGCACCATGATACTTTCGGCTTCAGCCGGAGTAAGCCCCATGGCAACCATTTTGTTATAGAGATCTCCTTTTAAATTATCTTTTACAGAATTCCAATCCCCGGCAACCATGGCGCTGATTTCGTCCTTGGTCAGGGTTCCTTTCGTCATGGAACTAACTCTGGAAAGTAAATCATTTTTGGTGACTTGACCATAGGCTTTAAGAAATTTGACATCTCCTGAGGGAGAAGCAATCACAGTTGCATCATCGCCGGTTAATAGCGTATCCACATCGCTTAGATTATTGTTACGCAATAAGATCGTTTCCGGGGTCACCATGGCCAGTACGGGTTCGCCGTTGGCATTTTTTACGTTGACCAATCCGGTATCCGGGCTGATACTGGTGATCTTCCCTTTAGAGATGACTAAATCGCTGGCAGCTTTGATCATCCATGCTGCTTCCGCTCGGCTTACCATTTGTTCCGGATGAAATTGGTTTTTGAAACTTTCCGGAAACAGGTTCAATTTGTTGATGATTTCGATATTTTGAAACGCCCAATTGGATTTGGTAACATCATTAAAACTAGGAGAGAAGGAATTATATTTTTCTTCAGGTTTCCCAAGTTGAATAATACGGGTCAAGTAGGTCGCTGCTTGGGCTCGACTCAGTTGTTGCACCGGCCTGAATGTCCCGTCTGGAAAAGCATTCATCACTTTATGCTGGACCGCGGAACTGATAAAGTTTTTGGCCCAGTTGCCGGTCGTATCGGAAAAGAAGCCTTGATTGGCTGGTTGGTAATGAAAAGCCTTAGCGACTAATTTGGCAAATTCAGCCCGGGTAATCGATTGTTCAGGCTTGAAAGTACCATCGGGATAGCCGTTGATAATACCTTTTTCGACTAATGTTTGAATAGGTTTGGTAGCCCAGTTGTCGCTAATGTCGGATAAAATCACCTCGGCTTGGGCTTCAATACTGAAAAGAAAAATAAAAATTGATGTGACACAAAGAATCAGATAGGATTTCCGATTGATAAAAAACATGTGCATACTCCTTTCTTCTTTTGCAATACGATATCGATACTAAAAAAGTTAATTTACATAAATCATTAGAAAATGGATTCGTAAAGATGTCTGGGATTCCTTTAAGCAATTGATGGTAAGGTTGGAAGTACCTAAAGCGATTATGGTTTTCTTCAAGTCGAAACGAGGGAATCGAAAGATAATTACAGGTGTTTTTATGGAAAGTTTGGTATGAATTGTTTTATTTTTGCGGGTCCCAAAAATTTCTAATGGCATGATATACAATAAAGATATTGACATAATTCGCTGGATAATCTAGTATTGATTTAATACAGATGTCCGAATTAACTTTTCGCCCGATTACAAGAAATGTAATTTGCCATGGATCGTAATATAATTTGGACCATTTATGAATTATGTAGAGGAGGTTAACTGGTGAAAGCTGATTTGGGAAGAACTGAATTTAGAGGTTTAGGATTTTATGTGCCGGAAAGAGTTCTTACCAATTTTGAAATTGAAGGAATGGTAGACACTTCGGACGAATGGATTTATACCCGTACTGGAATTAAGGAGAGGCGTATTGTTGCAGGTGATCAGGCTACTTCCGATCTAGCAGCGATTGCAGCTGGCAGGGCGCTTGAAAATTCTGGTCTCTCGCCTACCGAATTGGACTTAATTATTGTGGCAACCGCAACTCCCGATTATCCGATGCCGGCAACGGCTTGTCTTGTTCAACAATCTATCGGAGCTAAAAATGCGGCTGCTTTTGATATTTCAGCGGCTTGTTCCGGTTTTATATATGGTTTGTCAGTCGCTGATGCTTATATTAAAAGTGAGGCTTATCAAAATGTACTTTTAATCGGCGCGGAAACATTTTCACGTTTTATCAATTGGCAGGATCGGAACACCTGTATCCTTTTTGGAGATGGAGCCGGCGCAGTGGTATTGCAGCGGGGTAGCGGGAATTCAGGGGTTTTAAGTACCTTTTTGGGAGCTGATGGGGCCGGTGCTGGATTGTTATCTATTCCGGCTGGCGGTTCTAGACTCCCGGCCGGGAATGAATCCCTTGAAAAGAATCAACATTTTTTACAAATGAATGGTAAGGAAGTATATAAAGTAGCGGCAGGTGGAATGGCCAAAGCGATTTCATCAGCCCTTGAAAATGCCGGCTTGACATTGGAAGATGTGGATTTGATTATCCCTCATCAGGCTAATGTCAGGATTATTGAGTCGTTGAGGCAAAAGTTAAATTTAGCCCAGGAAAAAGTCTTTGTCAATCTTACAAGTTACGGGAATACTTCCGCGGCTTCAATTCCGATAGCTTTATGTGAAGCCCTTGAAGCTCATAAAATCAAGGAGGGTGATATTGTTGTTCTTGTAAGCTTCGGTGCCGGTTTAACCTGGGGTGCAAGTATTATTCATTGGTAAGATATTGGTAGTAATTTCGAAAACCGCCGAGAAAAGGTTTATTGAATTAAACAGACTTCTTGGCGAAATGGAGTGTAACCCATGCCTATCCATCTAGAAACCAACAAATCGAATCAATCTCAAAAAATTCTTACGGCGGCCTTTTTTTGCATATCAACCAAGGGTTATGCCAATGTATCTTTGCGGGATATCGCCGATAAGGCAGGAGTGGTTTTAAGTCAACTCAATTATTATTATAAAAACAAAGAAGGATTGTTCATAGAGGTTATTAAGGTTGCGATTGGCAAGTATCTGATGGAAATTGAAGCCAATTTGCAAAAGGGGAAAACAGTTCAGGAAAAGATGGCCTGCCTTAGCCAATATTTCCGGGAAATGCTCACAAAAGCTCCTGAATTATTCAGGTTGCTTTACGATTTTATCGGAATGGCAATATGGTCTGAGAAATTTCGAGAATTATTAAAGAAGTTGTTTCAAGAACTTACCGATTTGGTTGATGAGAATATTGTGGTTCATATGGCCCAAAAAGATAAAAACTGCGTTTATTCTTCCAAAGCAATATCGCGGATGATTGTTGGTGCCCTTTTTGGCATTACACTTCAATCGATACTGGATCCTGAAAAGGAGAATTTATCAGACGCTTTCAAAGTGATTCCAGTTATATTTCAATAGTGTAACCCTTTGTAGTTAGTCCAAAAGTCAACCGTTGCAGTATCTGAATGGGTAGATAGGCGGAACTATCTGAAAAAGTGTCCGATCCCCATATAATAGACGGATTCGAAATTTTCTTTAAAGCTTACGCATAGAAATAACGGGCCAAGGAGAGTGGGGCTTATAATACCAATAGACAAGTCATTTTTCATTTTAGAGTCCGACCAATGATCATAAATCCCGCCATGTTCGATCCAAACTCCTAAATAGATATTTGAGTCAAATGGGGTCAGGTTTTTTAAAAGTCCGATGCTTCCGAAAAAATAGTTAGCGCCTTGAAACTCATCAAATCCATATGCCCCCATCCGGAATAATCCTCCTAACTTGTATTGTTGTGGTAAAGGTATATTATCGGTATCAGAGATTCCGCCGGCAATTCCTGTAAAGAAGGAAACTTTCTGTCCTACCGGATAACTCCAAAGCACTTTATTCTCAAAAGTACCAAAATCACTTATACCATTTGGAGTGTCAATATACCAAATAGCCTTGGAATGTATTGTTAAACCCCGTAAGGGCAGCAGTGGATCGTTAGCGGAACGAAACGTCCATTGGAAATGCGCCGTTTGAACTTCCCCATTATAATCGGAGTCCAAAGGTTCTCCGACAGTAACCTTCGTTCGCTGATACTCTTGCACAATACCCAAACGGAATTCTGAAAATTCATGGAGATTGTATCCCAGATCAAAGTTGACCCCATAGTTTGAAATTTGATAATCTGTGATTCGGCTGCCCGAATTGAATAAACTATGCTCAACTTTTTTTGCAAAAACAGCGGGGGCCACAAACCAGCGGCTATCCGGAAATTGTTTATATAATTCAGTTAGGAAACCGGAATTACTGCCCAAATTCAAGTCGAATCTTAACTCAGAGTCAGTTCCGGCCATATTCATGGATATGATTCGCACACCAATCACATTTTCACTTTGGTTGGAACCAAAGGTCATTTGGAGGTTGGAACGAATAAAGGGAGGTCCGTAGGTCTTTTCTTGTATATAAATCATTAAAACCGGCTCTTCGTTCAGAATTGCAAATTCATAGGATAGCGATTCATATAGACCGGAACCCATCAGAGCGGTTAGGTCTTTTTCTAATCGGGAAGTATCGAGCGGTTCGCCGTTATATTTCTGGAAACGGTTTTGAATATCAGTTCTAACGGTTTCGGACGTTGTTTCAATTTTAATATGCTGTGGAATTGGCATGTCCGTTATTACACGTTGCTTTCGTTGTAGCAAATACTGTTGCCAGGAAGATTCATTAAGGGCGTACTTGAGAAGGGCGGTTCTTTGTTGTTCGACAGCTTGATATCCGAGTGCCATATAGCGTTCTGCCGACCCCCATTGGTAAAGACCCAATTCGGTAATTGCAGGCTCGAGCAAAATATCGGCATGAATAACGGAACGCCTGACATTTTGCCCAGTTACCGTATCTAGGGTCCTGGATATGACGGTACCGATATTCTCAGGCTGATTGTTTGGAAGCGGTGATGCGATATTAACTGCAATGATAACATCGGCTCCCATCTTTTTCACTACGTCAACGGGAACATTATTGAGGATCCCACCGTCTACCAATAGTCGGCCGTTATATTCTACCGGATGAAAAACACCGGGTATTGACATGGTTGCCCGGAGCGCTTTTTCAAGGGAACCATTTTCCAGCACAATGGATTCACCATTGCGAATATCAGTGGCGATACATTTGAAGGGAATCGGAAGATTGTCAAAGTTGGTTACCAGGGAATAGGGCAGGGTGATCCGGCTTAAAAGCATGTCGACTTTATAAATATTAAGTCCGCTCGGAATGGTCAGTTTGCCATATCGAAGCCCTAAACCTGAAAGTGGATAATCCTGTTCATCTTCTTTTCTGCGAAAGTCCATGGAGTCATAAGGTGGAACAGGATTGAACAGACCATTCCAATCGATACTGGTGACCAAATTTTCGATATCTTGGGGGCTCATTCCCATTGAGTAACAAGCACCTAAAAGCCCTCCCATACTGGTCCCCGCGATACAATCAATTGGAATATGATTTTCCTCGAGCCATTTAAGAATTCCAATTTGGGCAAATCCGCCGGCTGCGCCGCCTCCAAGGGCTAACCCTATTTTTAAAGTTGGTGTTTCGTTACTGGATAAGGTCACTTCGGCCTTTACATAAGATAGCGCAAATCCCTGGATTAAAATAAAAACGAATAACACGGTTCTGAGACAGCGGCATAAGCGGTTTTGTTTCATCATCAAGCACCTTTATGAATACGAGATTTTTCGATAAAATTGTTTTTACCGTTTCACGGTAATTTGCTTTATAAATAGTGTAACATTTTTGGGGAATTCTTACTCGATCAACGATAAAGATAAGCAAATATTGCATACTTTTCGCAAAAAAACACGATCACTCCGATTAGAAAGATTGAAGAGAATCTGTTATTTTGGCAGTATTGGGATGGATGTTTTTGATTATAATTTTTTGGTTAGGCTTAACGAATATCCGCCTGCGTTATAAGCAGGATTATGGTCTCCTGAAAAATGACCATTGGAAACATGCATCCACTTATATCCGAAATTTAAAACCAAATGATTGTTGAGTTGATATCTGAATTTGGGACCAATTCGCCACATAAAATTATATACTCTTCCATCAGCAGGAAAATCTTCATCATAAAGTATAAGACCCACACTCATATCCAAGGTCAGGGATGAATGGAATCCTTGAAATATGTTATCACGCATCTGACAAACAGGACCAATGCCAAAGGCCGAACTGGTGAGCGTTTTTTGATGGTAAAAGATTTCGCCCCAGGCTCGAGTGATTGTTAAACCATAATAAAATGAGAAATGGTCATTGTTGGATGTTTCTTTCAATACATTCAATGAGAGTGTATCGATTTTTCGCTTATCCAGAAGCGGAGTCAAATACTCCAATTCAAATTCGAATCCCGTCGGGGCCTTATAGAACAGGGTAGAATCATTTGTAGTTCCATTACCAAAAGAATTGAACGGTAAAACGATAATGAAAACAATAGTAATCAAAAAGGCCCAAAACATCTTTCGCATAATGTTCCATCCCCTTTGAAATCGAGTGATAGTATCAGGATTTTTTGAGGCAGTAAAGAGGAATACCTATATGGGTGGCACCTTAGTTTATATTATCAGGCGGTTTAAAACTGCACTTAGCTAACTTATGCTTGGGGGTAAAACAATATGCATAGGAAAGGTTTTAGTTGATATTCTTTGGAGTCAATTGAATTATATATAAAAGAATGAGTGTGATATTCCAAATATAAAAAATAAGGTTTTGTTGCAAGGAAAGCTATTCATCAGCTTCTTAGCTTTTCTGCGACAACACCTTATTTCATTTTAAAGATGGTGTTTATTGATTGTTGTTTTTTACAATAAAACATTGCGGTATCTTTGGAGACATCACTATCTCAATATGAAGTGGGCGGGTAATAGATTGAAACATTACATTCAATCTACAATTAATAATTTAACGCCATTTTCAGTATAAGAGCGGTGGGCGTCGGTATTATCCGCCACCAAGTAGCACATCCCTTTGGTGAGGGTTTGCTTTTTTCCGTTTTTCAGTTCGGATATGAATGATCCATCCAGTACAAATAGCGCATGACCCTTTTCGCACCAGTGATCGGCCAAATATCCGGGGGTATATTCCACGATTCTCATCCTAACGTTGCCTCTTTGGACGGTTTTCCATAAGGCTTTGCCGGTAACCCCGGCATGCTCTTCGGGAGAGATGTTCTCTAAATCAAATACTTCAAAGGGGATGTTTTTAAGTTCCATGAAGGGGACTCCTTTAATTGGTGTCGAGATTAAGCCGATTTCAATTCAATGGAACAGGTAATTTTGCTTCGGATAAATCCGATGTATTAAAAACAGTTGAGCCAATGAGAGCTGTGAATAAATTAGCGCGATGAAGGATTGAACCGGAAAAGTCGGCATAGCTCAAATCGGCATTGCTAAAATTTACATCATAGGAAGTGATATTCCTTAAATTGGCATGAGACAAATTGGCACCACTTAGATCGGTATCGAGAAAGTGGGCTTTTTGGAAGTTTGCATGCTCGAAATCAGCTCCGGATAAATTGGCTTTATAAAATTCGACGTTTCGGAGATCGGCATTTTTAAAACTGATTTTTGAGAAAGGTGTATGGTTGGGGTTTACACCGGATAAGTTGGCACCGATTAAACGGGCACCCGAAAAGTTGGCCCCGGAAAGGTAAGCCCCGCTTAAATCGGCTTTTTCAAGATTGGCTCCGTGAAGATTGACGTTGACAAAGTTAACTTTGGAAAGATTCAAACCGATTAATAATGCACAGGAAAGATTGGGTTTGATATCCTCGTTTTCTTCACGCCATTGATTCCAAATCGTTGGGCCAAGTTTTAAGATTTGTATAAGGTACTGGTTGGGCATTGCGTTACCTCCTGTTAAATCGCTCACACTATAAAGATAATTCGATAAATATCTGAGCCACGACTATTTTTGAGGATCGATTTCCATATTCGGGAGGATTTTTTAAGGATGGATACCTCTCAGTAATTATAAACTTAATATTCTTCCGCCTTTGCAGAATTCCTTCATTTTTTGGAATTTTTAAAATTAGCCTAACCCTCTGGGTTCTTCATCCGTAATTTAATGTCTCCCGGCAGGATTTTATTTCTGCTTATGGAATAACCTATAGTCTAAGGAAGGGGCATCCATTTTGGCTTCCAAATATATTACCGTTTCCCAGCTGACATACGCGTTAAAGCGATTAATAGAAGATAATGTTACCCTGGAAGGGGTTTGGGTACAAGGGGAGATTTCGAACTTCACGAAGCATTCTTCGGGGCATCTTTATTTTACGCTGAAAGACGAAGGGGCTTGTTTGAAATGTGTGATGTTCAAGTCCCAGGCCTGGACTCTGAAGTTTAAACCATCCGATGGACAAGCGGTATCCGTACAGGGACGGCTTGGAATTTATGAGAAAAGCGGTCAATATCAGTTCTATGTTGAATTGATGGAACCGGCTGGACTTGGAAGTCTTTATCAGGCTTTCGAGAAACTCAAGGCCAAGTTGGAACAGGAAGGGTTGTTTGATCCGAAGCGGAAAAAACCCTTGCCTTCTTTGCCCCAGCAAGTAGGATTAATCACATCGCCAACCGGGGCAGCGATTCAGGATATGATCAAAATATTACACCGCAGGCGGCCAAACCTGGACATTTTGATTATTCCCGCACAGGTCCAGGGGGAAGAGGCGCCACAGAGTTTAATCAAAGCCCTGAATCAGGCGGAACGGTTTAAAAATATTGATTTGGTGATTATCGGTAGAGGCGGGGGTTCGCTGGAAGAATTATGGGCTTTTAACGATGAGGCCTTGGCCCGGACGATTGCTGATTTCTCAAAACCCATTATTTCTGCGGTAGGCCACGAAACAGATTTTACGATTGCCGATTTTGTGGCAGATTTGAGAGCGCCTACTCCATCAGCGGCGGCGGAATTGGCGGTGCCGGATGAGGGAGCCTTAAATCGAAATTTAAATGTTTTGAAGAAACGGCTTGCCAATGCAATCAGTCAAAAGTTGCAGCGATACCGCAGAGACTTACAAAGGTTGAAAACGAGCCGGATCTTTTCGGTTCCTCTTCAGGGAATCCATACGCGCCGACAAGATCTTGACTTCCTGCGGGAAAGAGCCATTCGGCAGTTAAGACAGGATTTATATATAAAAAGGGAATTATATTGTAAAGCTCTTGGTAAATTGGATGCTTTGAGTCCGTTGGCTACTTTATCGCGTGGCTACTCCATCACTCAAAAGGCTGATGGTGGTTTTGTCAAAGATTGCGACTTGATAGAAATCGGGGAGAAGGTCAAGATTACATTAGCGGCAGGGGTCCTATGCTGTGAAGTGAAAGATAAATATAAGGGGAGCCGAAATGAGCAAGACGAACGAAGGGAAACCCAGTGAACGTAATTATGAAGAGGCAGTGGCCCGGTTGGAGGAAATTGTCGGGCAGTTGGAGGAAGGTAATCTGCCCTTGGAAACAAGTTTGACCTTATTTGAAGAGGGGATCGGACTTGCCAAATATTGTTCGGAGAAACTCGATGCCGCAGAGGGTCGTCTGCAGATTTTACTAGGGTTTAACGAACAAGGGCCGCAGATTGGCGATTTTAAATTAAAACCGGAGGAGGAATAACCTTGGTAGTTGTCACGGCGACAAAAGATGTGTTCATCAGGGAGCTTAAGGTGAGAGAGCCGTTAGTTGCCGGGGTCTTTCATCGGGAATGCTATCAAAAGAGCTTTCGCCCGGAACCTCTTTACCAGGCGGTTTACTCTTATTTGCAACGGCCCGCTAAACGGCTTAGGCCGGGGATTTTGTTGTTTTGTTGCGGAGCGGTGGGCGGACAAGAGGAACAGGCTTTGTTAGCGGCGGCTGCTATAGAGGTTTACCATACCTGGACTTTGGTTCACGACGACATTATTGATAATGACTCCAAGAGGAGGGGGCTGCCCACTGTTCATGAGGAGATGCGCTTGGAAGCTTTAAAGTGGGGATGTAATGAAATCGAGGCAGCCCATATGGGACGGAATATCGCCATTTTGGCAGGGGATCTGCAGCATGCGTGGGCGGTTCGGTTATTATTAGATTCTGCTGAATTAGGCGTAACTCCTCCGGTAATTCTGGATTTGGTGAGACGTATGGAGGATGATCTAACAAATGGGCTGGTGGCGGGGGAGGCCTTGGATGTCTTATTTTCTACCAAACCTATTGGTGCTATCAAGGAAGCCGATGTTTTAGAAATGTTGGAACTTAAAACTGGTGTATTATATGAATTCGCTGCAGTAGCCGGTGCTTCCATCGGCTTAGGGGAAATAAAGGCCGAAAATCATCTGATCGACCGATTAGGCAGGTTCGCTCGTCGTTGTGGCACGGCTTTTCAACTTCAGGATGATATTTTGGGGATTACGGGCAATGAGCAATTGCTGGGAAAAGCAGTGGGTTCCGATATCCGGGAAGGCAAGCGGACAACCATTGTTTTACATGCTTATCAAAATGCCTCTACAAACCAACGGCGTATTCTTGAGGCAACCCTGGGGAACCCGGATGCGTCAGTTTCAGAAGTGGCTGAAGTTCGCCAAATATTGATCGAAAATCAAGGAGTTGAGTATACCAATCAATTGGCAGAGTCTATCGTGGCGGAGGCTATGGAGGAGCTAGCCCCCCTCCCACCGTCAATGTACAAAGAACTGTTATTAGCCTGGGCCGGGTATGTGGTGAACCGCGAATTTTAGGAGGAACGCAAATTGGAGTTTCGAGATTTCTTCAAAGAAATTGCCTACAACCATTGTCTATGGGTAGCTCTTTTTGCGTGGTTTGTGGCTTCTACACTGAAAGTGATTTTTAATTTTATCAAAGAGAAAAAAGTTAATTTTAAACGCTTTGTAGGGTCTGGGGGAATGCCCAGCACTCATTCAGCATTGGTAGCCTCCTTAGCCACAGCCGTAGGGATTGAGACCGGATGGAACAGCGCTTATACTGCAACTGCCATAATTCTCGCCTGTATTGTAATGTATGATGCATCAGGAGTCAGACTGGCGGCCAGCCGGCAGGCAGCCACCCTCAATAAAATTATTGATGAAATGTTTCAGGAGGGTGAATTTCATCCGGAACATCTAAAAGAATTGCTTGGACATACACCGATCGAAGTCATTGCCGGCGCAACTTTGGGGGTCGTGATTGCCATCATTTGTGTTTAATAAGGTTGATGGGTTAAGGAATTAAGTCCTGATGTCAAACGGGTTTTTTTGCCAGAATTTTACCAATGGGCAACAATTATGGTAACAGCTTTTTTTTAGGGACAAAATAAAATATGGTATAATGGAAACAGCGAGGGGATGGTGTAGTATCCTAGTCAGGGTAACCATCTTTGAAGACGGGCCTAAAAATCCGTTGCGGGCACATCGATGAAGTCCCTGGTGCCGGCCGCCGACGCCCAGTCAGGGGTTGGTGCTGGGGGTTAAGGAGATGGGGCGATCTACAATGGCATGTAGGCGTTGACCCCTCTACCGTGGAGGCCCAAGTGCGTGGGGAACCCGGATCGTTTCGTGAAAATGGAACGCTTTGAGCGAGAACTACGGCTTGGGGGTAAACCTGCATATGGTACGGGTTTTAGTACTTAGTATCGGTGCAGCGTAGCCTGCCTTGAGCGGGTTGGGAGGATATGGGTATCAAGTTACAAAGCCTCTGCAGGGTCATGTAACTCTTTGCCATTTGAAACCCAATTCCGCAAAAGAGGCTAGATGGTGGCTCGCCCTGTGGAGGAAAACTCCTAGGCTATTCTAAACTTTAGAGTTCTACCGGGGATTGCAGTGTGGACTCAGTGGTAATCCAGTCCCGTATTTGGCGACAAAACGGAAGGATCTTAAAGGGAAACCACCGCGGCGGCGACGCTACGGAGATCCTTGGGAAAACATACTGGACCTAAGCCACAATTTTTACTCGGTAGATACCATCCCCTCCACCATATTGGCATCATAGCCCTAAATGGGCTTTTTTAATGAAAAGGTGATGATTTGATTACTAGTTTGAAACGAGCAATCCGAGTAGGCTTTTTTACATTAATAATTTCTTTTATAATTTCTTTTCTGTTACAATTTTCTTTAGCTCCGTTGATTTCAGTGCTGATTTTATTCATAGTGGTGATTACGGGAATTATTTTTGACATTATTGGTACTGCGGTAACTGCTGCAGACGAGACTCCTTTCCATGCAATGGGCGCAGATAAGATCAGCGGCTCCAGGCAAGCAGTAGCTATGATCCGTAATGCTGATAAAGTCGCCAATTTTTGTAATGATGTGGTTGGAGATATTTGCGGCACAATTAGTGGTGCAATCATAGTCGGCATTGCCGTGGAATTTACCCGCCGTAATTCCTTTCTACCACGGGATATAATAGATGCGTTATCAATTGCTTTGGTGGCGGCGTTCAATGTGGGTGGAAAAGCTTTTGGAAAATCTTATGCGATGGAGAATGCCCATCAAATTGTTTTTACCGTTGGGAAATTATTCGCATATTTTAAATTCTTTAAGGTTGATCCTAAGAAGGATAATCGCCGTAGGGGCAAATCTTATACACGAAAGGCCAGATAGGATAAGATGATCGATCTCCTACATAAAATTCATGGACCGGATGATTTAAAAAAACTTTCCGATGTTCAATTGGTAGAGCTCGCAGGTGAATTGCGCCGTTTTGTACTGGAAACCGTAGCGAAAACCGGCGGCCATTTAGCTCCTAACTTAGGGGTAGTGGAGCTTACCTTAGCTCTGCACGCCGTTTTTGATAGCCCTCGGGATCAAATCGTGTGGGATGTCGGACACCAATCTTATATTCATAAAATATTAACCGGCCGGCTCGGGGAATTTGGGACGCTGCGTCAGTATAATGGAATCAGCGGATTCCCAAGACCGGATGAAAGTGAACATGATGCTTTCGCCGCAGGCCATAGTTCCACTTCGATCTCAGCAGCTCTTGGACTTGCAAAGGCCCGTGATTTCTTGGGGATGAAAAACAAGGTCGTTGCGGTCATTGGTGATGGTTCTCTCACCGGCGGCATGGCTTTTGAAGCCCTTAATCATTTGGGGCATCTTCAAACCGATTTGATTATCATTTTGAATGATAATGAAATGTCCATCTCCAGAAATGTAGGAGCTCTTTCCCGGTATTTGAACCGTTTAAGAATGAATCCCCGATTACGCCGGCTTAAATCCGATATCCAGGAATGGATTCAAAAGATTCCTCATGTAGGACAAGCCACTATCCGTTATTTGGAGAAAATCGAAGACAGTCTGAAATTCCTGGTTATTCCCGGCATGTTTTTTGAAGAACTGGGTATTTCCTATCTTGGCCCCATTAACGGCCACGATATCGGTGAACTCAAAATGACATTAAAAAATGCCTGTGAGCGGGGAGGACCTGTTCTAATTCATGTTTTGACCACCAAGGGAAAAGGTTACCGGTTTGCCGAACAAAACCCCGAAAAATTTCATGGTACCGGACCCTTTGACTTGAAGACCGGTTTGAAATTGGATACGTCGGATAATCGGAGTTTTACCGATATCTTTGGGACGGTTATTTGTGATTTGGGTTCGAAAGATCGCAGAATTGTGGCTCTTACAGCGGCTATGACCGATGGGACCGGATTGATGGGGTTTGCAAACCGCTTTCCGGACCGTTTCTTTGATGTCGGTATTGCCGAACAACATGCGGTTACTATGGCAGCCGGCCTGGCCAAAAAAGGTCTGCGCCCGATCGTAGCCATATATTCGACTTTTCTGCAACGGGCTTATGATCAAATTATTCACGATGTTTGTTTTCAAAAACTACCGGTTTTGTTCGTTCTGGACAGAGCCGGACTAGTGGGAGCCGATGGCCCGACCCACCATGGAGTTTTTGACCTGTCATTTTTACGGCAAATCCCTGGCCTCATCGTTATGGCTCCAAGTGAGGAAGGGGAGCTGCGCGATATGCTATACACGGCGCTGCAACAGGATGGCCCGGTAGCGATCCGTTACCCCAAATGCGAATGTTTGAGTAAATCCGAGGATCAAAGCTATCATCTACTTCCGGTAGGTAAGGGAGAAATCGTCATTTCGGGTCAGGGGGTGGCCATTATCGCAGTGGGCGCTATGCTTCAAAATGCTTTATCTGCCGCATTCCGGCTAAAGAGATCCGGAATTGACTGTACAGTCGCCAATGCCCGTTTCATTAAACCCCTCGATGAAGAGCTTGTTCTTCATTTAACGACTACTCACCCCAATATTATTATTGTGGAAGAGAACATTACCGCAGGCGGATACGGTTCGGCAGTTCTGGAATTGCTCACGGCGCGCCGGATTAAGGATGTGTCTGTTAAATTGCTTGGTATTCCGGATCAATTTATTCCTCAAGGCCCCAGAGAACTTTTACTTCAACAATGCGGACTTGATGTTAACGGAATTTGCCGGGCTGTGAGAGAGTTGAATTTGCCGATAGTCGCCAGAAGAGTCAGAGTGTAGGACGATATATAATTGATTGTTGACGGTTTTTGACTTTAGGGCTATGATGATTAGGTAATTGTTGCTGAACTGGGAACGAATTTTGAGGGGGGGAATCTGGTTTTCAGGTTGACGATTATCCTAAATTGTCAAGAATACTATAGGGATTTTGGCGGTCGCAGCAACCCGCCTCAACAAAACTGGAGGAATTTAAATTGAGCCGTTTTCGATATGAGTTTTCCCCGATTTTTCTATGCATAACCTGCCTTTTTGTAACCTGTCTTCTTATTTCCAATATCATTGCCGGGAAACTTTCTCAAATCTTAGGGATGACTTTACCCGCAGCCGTTATTATTTTTCCAATTACTTACATATTTGGCGATGTCTTAACGGAAGTGTACGGTTATGAAAGGGCCAGGCTTGTCATTTGGATTGGACTTGCTGCCAATTTACTGATGTCCCTGATATTTATGATCACGGTAATGTTGCCTTATCCCAAATTTTGGACTCAGCAGGACGCCTATGCCGCAGTTTTGGGGTTAACTCCTCGGATAGCGGGAGCTTCGTTGGTTGGTTATTTCGGGGGGGAGTTTGCCAATTCTTTTGTATTATCGAAAATCAAATTATTGACCAAGGGCCGCTGGTTATGGGTTAGAACCATTGGCTCAACTATAGTCGGGGAGGCAATCGATACCTTATTGTTCATATTCTTTGCTTTTGCCGGTTCATTACCCTTGGGTGTATTAGTTGGAATGGTCGGGTCGCAGTATATTTGGAAAGTGGGATACGAAATTCTGGCGACGCCCCTTACTTATCAAGTGGTCGGGTGGGTTAAACGCCGTGAACAAATCGATACTTTTGATTATCAAGCCAACTACAATCCCTTTCGCTTGGAGGATCCCCATGGAACAATATGAATTTGAGGCGTTGGGCAATACAGTCCGGACGCCGGCAAGGAAACTTGAGATTTTTCCGAAACCAGAAGGGGTTGACAAAGTGGTTTTGGAAAGTGATGAAGTAACCAGCTTGTGTCCTGTCACAGGACAACCGGATTGGGAGACTGTAACCATCGAATTTGCTCCCGACGGATATTGTATCGAAAGCAAGAGTTTGAAGCTTTATCTTTGGAGTTTTCGGGAAGAAGGAAGGTTTTGTGAAGCCTTAGCGGCAAAAATTGCTCAGGACATTTTTGAGGTTTGCAAACCCCATTGGTGTACGGTGACTGTTTCCCAAAAGCCCAGGGGCGGCATTAAGATTACTGCAACAGCAACGTTTGGGGAGAGCTAAAAATGACAATAAGCGCAAACCAGCAACAACGGCAGTACAGGTACTTTGATCTCATTTTAGGCCTTTTTGTAGCCATCTTAATTATCAGCAATATCGTTTCCGTGAAAGCAATCACCATTCCCCTACCTTTTACGAAAATCCATTTTTCTTTTGATGGCGGAACATTGCTTTTTCCTTTCAGTTATATTTTTGCCGACGTTTTAACCGAAGTTTACGGCTATGAAAAGTCTAGGCGGGTCATATGGTCGGGTTTTTTCGGGTTAGCGTTGATGGCGGTGGTGATTTGGATAGTCGGGGTGATACCTGCCGATCCTTTGTGGAAATTACAAGGGTCCTACAAAGAACTGTTGATGACTGCGCCGCGGATTGCCATCGCCAGTATAATTGCTTATTTTGCGGGCGAATTCAGCAATAGCTTTATCCTTTCCAAAATGAAAATCTGGACCCGGGGTAGGTTTTTGTGGACTCGCACCATTGGTTCGACGATTGTGGGGGAATTGATTGATTCGGCATTGTTTGTATTCATCGCCTTCAGCGGTTTATGGGAACAGGCATTGTTAATCAATGTTTTGATTTCGAATTACATTTTTAAAACTTTTTATGAGATAATTGCCACGCCACTTACCTATGGAGTTATCGGCTGGCTTAAGAAACATGAAAATGAAGATTATTATGATTATCATGCCGATTACAATCCTTTCAGCATCAAATAGACCTTAAATTTCCAACAGGAAAGACATTACATGAATAGAACCTGTTCATATATGACAAACTAGTAATCTGTAAAAGGAGGTTTTTACCATGATGAGACGTTTTTCCTGGTTCGTTTTAAGTATGGCATTATTGTTTTCCGTAACAAACCTGACGATGGCCGCCGGGGTTCTCGGGGTTACCGATTTAATGTACACACCGACCCCAACGACATTAGCTCCGGGTCAAGTAGGAGCGGCGGTTAATTTCGCCGAAGATAATTTAAGTTACTTTAATTTGGACTTAGGTCTTGTGAAGGATTTTGAGCTTGGTATAGCAGCTTTTCATTATTCTGATGATACTGATTTTTCGGTTCGGGCGAAATTCCGTATTCTCGAAGAGAAAAAAGATTCTCCAGGGTTGGCTGTGGGTATCCAAGATTTGGGCAGGGATGATATATCGCCTTACATTGTCCTCTCCAAGAATTTTAGGGATGCCGGTATTGATGGTTATATAGGGGCTGGTGGAGGATGGTATGACGGTGTATTCGGCGGTATCAATAAAGCGTTTTATCCCGGGAAGGGCAGCGAACTCAGCCGTGTCGACCTTTATGTGGAAGGAGATTCCCACCGGTTGAATATGGGAACCAAGTTATCTTTTGGTTCCCAAGTTAAGCTCAATTTTGGCTTGGTAGATATGGACCGTTGGATGATGGGAGCGACCTTTCTTTTTAAGTAATACTGGTTTCGATGAAAAAAGGCCAACTGGAAAACTCACAGTTGGCCTTTTTTCATTTGGGTTATGTTTGGAATTATGTCATCAAATTTTACGTTATAATGGATGTAAAATATAAGTGGAATTTTAAATGGTAAAAAGGAATGATTGACTTGATAGAGCCAACCCGCCAATATATCCGAAGAAAGCAACATTACCAGCATCTTCAGGCTGTCCTGGAAAAAGGATTTCGCAGAATGATCCGATACAAGTTGTGGGTGATTCTGGCAGCAATAGCCATGATGATTATCTTTATATTGAATAAAATGTACTGGTGGAGCGGGGGGGTGTTTATTTCCAGTGTGGCCCTGCTTTTGATCATTGATTGGAGGCACCGCCAAATTCAAGAAAATCAAAAATGGGCCGCTATTCTAACGGATATGAACGATCAAGCGTTATGGCGTTTTGACAAAAGATGGTCCGCCTTTCCGGATACAGGGGAAGAATTTAAGGACGATGAACACCCCTATTCATCGGATTTGGATATTTTCGGCAAAGCCTCTCTATTCCAATGGACAAATAGTGGCCATACTTTTTTAGGCCGCCGGAGGTTGGCGACGCTTCTGACTCAGCCGCCTGAAGGTGCCTCCATCATTACCCGGCGGCAGCAGGCTATCGGTGAACTTTCCAAAAATCTGAAATGGCGGCAATGGTTTTCGGCTCACGGTATTGTAATGTCTGGGAAAAATCAGGACCCTTTGGAATTAGTAGAATGGGCTAAGAACCTGTTGCCTTTTTATACGAAAAAAGCGGTAGTCCTGGGGGTCCGCTCTTTGAGTTTGATTACTTTGGGGACTTGGTTGATACTCTTGACTACCCGTAAAATACCGATTTATGTTCCTGCCGGGTTATTGTTGTTACAATACATATTCCTAAAAATTGATGGTAAGCAACGAAAGAAAATATTGAATACGGTGTTCTATTACCGCAAAAATCTGGAGCTTTATCAGGAATTGCTGGCTCATATTGAGAAAAAAAGTTTTGCCACCGCTCATTTAAAAAGCATGCAAAAGGGACTACGGAACCGACAGGAAGAAACCGCCGGAATTCAACTGCGGCGGCTGGTGAAAATAGCAGATCAGGTAGCTACCCGGGATCATGCCATGTATGGAATTTTCAATACTTTAACCCTGTGGGACTATCATTGCCTCATCGCTTTGGAAAATTGGAAACAAAAGTCGGGGAGCAATTTGAGAAATTGGCTGGATACAATCGGCGAAATGGAGGCCCTATCCAGTTTAGCCACATTGAACTCCGATCATCCGGAGTGGGCCGTCCCGGAGATTGTCGAAGATACTCCGGTTTACACCGCAAAAAGCTTGGGACATCCCTTGCTTCCGGAGGCGGCTCGTAAAAGGAATGATCTGAAAATTCAAGACGAGGTCAGGGTATTATTGATTACGGGTTCCAACATGTCCGGAAAAAGCACGTATCTACGGACGACCGGCATTAATCTGGTTTTGGCCTATGCCGGAGCTCCGGTTTGCGCCCGGTCTTTAACTTGCTCACGGATGAAGATTTATACCTGTATGCGGGTTAGCGATAACCTGGAGAAGAATATTTCCACCTTTTATGCTGAAATTCTGCGCATTAAAATGATTGTGGAGGCCACTGCCGCTCAAAAAAACGTTTTCTTCCTGTTGGATGAAATCTTTAAGGGCACGAACTCTATCGATCGCCATCTGGGGGCGAAAGTGTTGATCAAGAAATTAATATGCAATCAAGCCGCCGGTATGGTTTCCACCCATGATTTGGAACTGGGTGAGCTTGAGAAGGAATGTAAACAGGTGAAAAATTATCATTTTCAAGAGTTTTTTCGTGACGGAAAGCTCGATTTTGACTATATGATACGGCCCGGCATATCGGAAACCAGGAATGCCTTGTATCTGATGAAAGCGGCCGGCATCGAAGTCGAAGAACAGAATTAAAAAACAATCGTAAAATCTGTTCTTTGGTAGTCCTTTTCCCCATAGTAAACTCCATGGACTTTGCGGCCGTTTCGGTCCAGCAATGTAATAATCCCGTTTTCCTTCGTGAATCCATGGCCATGAGGACTGGATTTCGGGGATAAATGAATGGTTAGCAACTCTCCGGGGCGAATATCGCCGTATAGTATTCGCTTGAAGTTTAAGTTATCGGTGAGAACCCAGTCGGTAATGTCGATTTTTTGATTGGTAGGATTGATAAGAGTCACATTTTCGCGGTTTTTAGCCGATGGGTTGACCAATGCGGCAACAATCTGAACCGATTCGGCGGGATCGGAGGCTAAAACGCCATCACCGACCGGCTCACCGCTGATCTTATCCGTGATAAAGCTTTGGGATTGAAACGCCAAAAATATGGCGACCCATTTTTGAGTGGCCGGAAAATGAAAGAATAATCCACCGTCTTGCCAGGGGCCGTTATCTGCCGCCCATTTTCCCGAATTCCCCTGATTCATATGAATATCATGAATTCCCCGGCCCGGCTCAAACCCGAAATAGGAATCTGATTTTTCCTCAGGTCCCCACGCCGCTCCAAAAGCATAAAGTTCCGCATCGTTCATAGTAATCGCCCAGCGGACATACTTGGCGATTTTTTCATTGAGATCATTATCCGGACCGGGTAACTCCGCTGGTAAGATCTTCATTTTGACAGGTTCAAAGAGGTTCCCCCGGAGAAAATCCAATGCCGGAAATTGATTAACACCGGCCAGTGGTGTCATGCCAGTGGCTAGCGCAGATATTTTCTGGATGATGGGGTGATCGAAGTTTTCCTTGCAGTAATACAGTAAATCGGAAGGGGTTGTTTGGGAGTGAATATTGACGGCGATCCTGTAATGAATATTGTTCTGGTCCATTCCATGAATTTGAAAATGCGGACTTTGTTTTTCCCCTTCTTTTCCTTCGACGATCTTGCATTTTAGAACTGAATAAGATTTTAAAGGCATAGAGGCCTCCCGTACATTTATTTTTCGGTTTTCTTTAGTTATTTATATTTTATCTTCAGCAGGGTTATAACCAAAAAGGAAAATGGCAACCTTCGTCGAAACAAAAGTTTTGGAATGGTTATACCCAATTTAGCTCAAAGTTCAATTTCAACTGCGACTTAGGAGAGAAGATGCATAATTTATTTATCAACATTTTTATTAAGTTTTTCTTTCTGTTGACTCCCTTTTTCCTGCTTTCCACTTTTCTTTCAATGACCCGGGCCATGGAATTACCGGAAAAAAAGAAGCTGGCTGTTAAAGTGACTTTTTCGGTGATCATCATTTGCATCATTTTATTTCTTACCGGCGATGTCATCTTTTCATTATTCGGGATTACCTTAAATTCGTTTCGGATTGGCACCGGGATATTGCTGATGTTGTCAGCCATTGCTCTCGTACAAGGAACTGATAAAATTCCAACGAAAGACTCCAATGAAGACATTTCCGTTGTTCCGCTGGCAATACCGGTTACAGTAGGGCCTGCCACCACCGGAGCCTTATTGGTAATGGGTGTTGAATTGCAACATATGTGGGAACGGGTTATTGGAATCAGCGCCCTGTGCCTGGCAATTATCGGTGTCGGGGTGTTATTGTATCTTAGCGGTGAAATCGAAAAACTCATTAAAAAGCAGGGATTGACCATTATGTGTAAAATTACCGGCCTGGTACTTGCGGCGCTTTCAGCTCAGATGATTATGAGCGGCGTCCTGGGGTTTTTGGAGAAAAAATAATGCCCAAGCGCTAATATACCGAGGCGATGATTGGAAATCTACCGAGAGACTCCTGAATTCATTATTATCAGCAGAATTCACGAGTCTTTTTTAATTTCGAAATATTAACCTGAAAATATAATTTTTTGGTAACAGAAACCGATATATTTATGGAATAATTTCGAGGATTCAATCTGTAAAACAGTGAATGATGTCAAAATGCACAATAAGAGGAGCAATCCGTGAGGAAAATTTTTATAAACAGCAATTCACAAGTTCGATCGGGTTGGAAGATAATAATAACCTTGGCAGCTTCTTGCATCATGATTTTTACAAGTGTGATTACGGTCAGTTTGATCTGTATGATACTTTCCAAAGTCATCCCGCCTCCTTTTTTGACTGCAATTTCCAAAGTATCCACAAGTAAGGTTGGTATACAATTTGCAATAAACATTCTTACGGAAGCAAGTATGATTTTTTCAGTTATTCTCTTTTGGAGATTGTTTGATAAAAAGCCCCTGTCTGGAATGGGCCTTATTAGTTTACGATATGGGTATAAAGATTTACGGACGGGACTTATTTTAGGAATTATTTCCATGAGCCTAGTGTTTGTGATTATTTTAAAAATGGGAAATGTTATCCTCGAAAAGGAATTATTGAAACCAACAACGCTATTCCCATTATTTACAGGTTTCATTTTATTTATTGTAGCGGGTATAAGCGAGGAGCTGTTTTCGAGAGGGTATTGTATTGAAGTTTTAAAACAAACGGGGAAAACTTCAATTGCAGTGTTAGTTTCTTCTTTGGTATTCACAGCATTACATTTAGGCAACAAAAATATCAGTTTTTTAGCGATATTCAATGTTTTTTTGGCTGGAATTTTATTTTCAAATATGTATTTGAAAACAGGAAGTATTTGGTTGTCAACGGGTTATCATATTATGTGGAATTTTTTCGAAGGAACTATTTTTGGTTTTCAAGTCAGTGGACTATATGTGAACGGTTTATATAAGGTAAAGAACGTTACCAATAATTATATTAATGGTGGCCAATTTGGACCTGAAGGCGGAATTGTTGTAACAATCATTATAACCTTAGGGTTTTTATATTTGTGGAAATTTTATAAACCGGGAAATAGTAACTTACAAGGATAATCCGAGTATTATTTGCTTTGTATTTCACTGAAAACATTCCAAAGCCAGTGGCGATAACTATTTAAATTAAGTATGACAGCCGGGACCGCGATTTGTCTATTATCGGAAAGGATGCTTTACCATAAACATTCTGATTGGATCGGTCCGTCCCGGCTGACGCATAAAGGTCTGTGTTATCACAAGGGTCATCCCAATCTCATTTCAACCCGGGCAGCAATTCCGCGCAGTTTAAACCTAAAATCCGCTCTTTATCCCTGCTGGATAGCCAATCAATCCTATCCAATACTTCGAAATCTTGTTTGGGTGAGCGCAAAGGGAAATCGCTTCCAAAGAGGATTTTATCAGTACCGTGTTTGGCGAATATTTTACGGGCAAGTCCCTGATCCATATAACTGAGAGCGCTTGAAGTGTCCAGGTAAACATCGCGGCCGGCCAGGACGTCGTAGGCTTCATCCCAAAAACAGTATCCGCCTAGGTGGGCTGCAATAATCTTTACTCCAGGGAAATCGTCCAGAATGGCGGCAATTTTTTTCGGTGTGCTCATATTGTTGGGACTAACTACCGGATCGCCTACATGAATCATTAATATAAAATCATTTTTAACTTCCTCCAAAAAAGGCTTTAATTTAGGATTGGCGAGGTCGATACCCTGAAACTCTGGATGAAGCTTAATCCCCTTGACACCGGCTGAACGTAACCGCTTGATTTCGGAAAGCCATTCAGGATCATCAACGTGGTAGGTCCCGAAGTGTGCTATTTTGAGTTTTGGTAACATTTTTTCTTTTTCTTGATGGTATTGATTTACCATCGATAATACCCAGTCATTGGCCGGTTTTACCTGTTCCGGTTTGGTGGCGGCAACCAATAGAACCAGTCCGTCCAATCTTGCTTCATCCGCCGCAGCCAAGACATCATCCAAACGGCCTCCAAAGGGAGTGGGCATTTGATAATAGTTAATCAATTGATTGACGGCTTTATCGGCAATTTTATCCGCAAAAGCATGCATATGGCAATCTATAAACAAAAAAAGCACCTCGATTCCGCTTGGACTTCGACAATTTGGATGCAAACCCTGTTGTCGGTAATTTAATAATAGGTAAAAACTTTTTATTAGCCACAGGACATAGAGAAAAAAATCTTTCCTCTGTGAACTCTGTGCCTTATTTTCTTTTTAGAATGATAGATTGGACCCTGCGAAGTTGAAATGAAATTACGGCAGGATTTTTGGAAATAACGGTAAATAATAACTTCATGAAAATTTTTCTCACGACTTTGAATGCCAAATTTGTCCATACGTCATTGGCCTTGTGGTATTTATTCCAATTTAACCGGCACGACCATCCCGGACTTTACTTTAGGGAATTCAACATCAATCAGGAATTATCTTGGGTTTGCGGTGAGATATTTTCTGAGCATGCCGATGTGGTGGCCTTTTCATGTAATATTTGGAATATCGGACAAACCCGTATTCTTTGTCAAAGGCTGAAAGCTCTATCACCCGGGACGGTAATCGTTTTAGGCGGTAGTGAGGTTTCTGCGGATCCCCGGGATATTATGGAAGAATGTCCGGCGGTTCGCGGGTGAGGGCGAGTTAACATTCAAAGAATGGTTGGATGAGCTTTCTTCTGGAAAGAATTGGGGTTTCATTGATGGTCTGGTATTCCGGGAGGGAAGCCGGATTATTCAAAACCGTTTACGGGAAGATATCACAGATTTGGGCGTGATACCTTTCCCATATCCGGAGGATTTGGCGCCTTTTCGTAAAAAGCTGGTTTATTATGAAACCACCCGTGGATGTCCTTTTTCCTGTCAATATTGCCTTTCCGCCAACGAACACGGGGTGAGGTATTTCCCTTTGGAAAGAGTAAAATCGGAATTATTGGCGTTCATGAAAGCCGATATCGCGCAGGTTAAATTCGTAGACCGCTCCTTTAACTGTAATCCGTCCTGGGCCAAGGAAATCTGGGACTTTTTATTGGAGGCGCGTCAGCAATATCCCTGTGGGACCAATTTTCATTTCGAAATCGTCGGCGATTTGCTTGATGAGGAATCATTGGAAATCTTGGAAAAGGCTCCCTTGGGCTTTTTCCAGTTTGAGATCGGGGTCCAAAGCACTAATCTGGAAACCCTCTCCCTGATTGAGCGGAGGATGAATTTCCCCAGGCTTGGGCAAAATGTAGGCAGGCTTCGGGAAACGACCAAAGTTTTTGTGCATTTGGACCTCATCGCCGGGTTGCCGGGAGAAGACTACCGGAGCTTTGCCAAAACGTTCAATGATAATCTGCTGTTGAAGCCCAACCGCTTGCAGCTCGGTTTTTTAAAACTTCTCCATGGTTCCGGATTGCGTAAAAAGGCTGCGGAATACGGATATTTGTATACCAGGGAAACCCCCTACGAAGTGATGGCTAGCCGCTGGATATCTCATGAAGAGCTTTTGAAATTGAAAGTTATTGAAGACTTATTAGAACGGTATTATAATTCGGAGCGCTTTCGGCTAAGTTTTGATTACTTAATTCCTCAATTTTCCACCCCCTTTCAGTTGTTTGAGGGTTTTGCGACCTGGTGGAAAAAACGGGGTTTGGATGAAAACTCTCATAAGGTCAAAGATTTATATGACTATTTATTACAGTTTTACATTTCAATGGATTTAGACGGCCGGGCTTTACAAAATCTGTTGAAATACGATTTGCTCAGTTCGGAGCGAATGGTGGAGCTACCGGTCTGGGCCGGGAAGTCCAATCCGGATTTGCATCCGAAAGGATATAAGTTTTGGCAAAACCAAAACCACCGTCAACAATATATTCCGGAGTGGAATGATTTGGCAGTCCGGGATATCCAGAGACGAGTGATTTTTGAAGAGTTTGATTGTAATCCGCAGGAAGTGGCGGCGGCCCCTTTGGAAAATCCCCAGTGGAATCCGCAGATCTTTTTGTTTATTTATCAAGGTTCAGAAGTAAGTGTATATCCGATCACCAGGGAGGAGTTTGAAGAATGAATAAAATTGCCGTAGCGTTATTTTGCATTTTATTAGGGGTAATGTTATTGCTAAAAAACAGCAATCTTTTACCAGATAATTTCGGCGCTTTCTATTTGGAATTGGCGCGTCATTATTGGCCGGCTCTGATTATCTTGTTTGGTTTGCAGTTGCTGGTCAAAGAGAAAAACCCTTATTTAGGGCGAATTCTTTTTTGGATGATTCTACTTTTATTGGGTTTGTGGTTATTCTGCCGTATGACAACGGCTGATAATTGGGTAATCTAACCTTAAAATGATCCCATACCTTGTCTTGACATTTATCTTTCTTTCCCGTAAGATATTCTTGTTTATATTCATCAAGGAGATGCAGCCATGCCGACATATGAATACGAATGCTCAAAATGTGGCAGGTTTGAGCAATTTCATAGCATCAACACTGTACTGACAGAATGTCCGCAATGCGGCGGAGCTGTCCGGCGGTTGATCAGCCTAAACAATAATGTGATTTTTAAGGGTTCTGGATTTTATACCACGGACTACCGGTCCGGCGACAACAAAGGGAATGCGGCCAAGGATAAATCCTCAAGTTCTGCTAGTTCTGCTAGCTCTACTTCAACGTCCCCGGCTTCCGATTCTAAATCCGGCGACTCCAAATCAACGGGCACGGCATCATCAGCAGCAAAAAGCGAAAGCAAAGCATCATAACGAAAGGTCACCACGGTGGCCTTTCTTCATGACTTGATGGAAAATCTGTTTTTTAGCGTCAATGAAGGAGTTTTGAATGGAAAAGATTATTACTCGAAAAGTCAAGGAAAGTTTAAAAAACACTTTGGAACAAGCAGCCCTCCGGGCTCGTGAGGAAGGAAAACTGACGTTTGAAGAACTTCCTGCGGTAATCCTGGAGGTACCCAAAGACAAGAGCCATGGCAATTTTGCTTCGAATATGGCTTTGATTTTGGCGAAAACCGTTAAAAAGGCGCCCCGGGATACGGCCCAAATCATACTTCAGTCCATGCAGCCTAATCCCTATATTGCCAAATCAGAGGTGGCCGGCCCGGGTTTTATCAATTTTTATTTGAATGACAGTTGGTTGACAGAGGTTTTAGAGACCATTATAGCCGAAAAATTACAATACGGAGATAATTCGGATTTAACCGGCGTCAATGTTCAGCTTGAATTTGTCAGCGCCAATCCGGTTGGTCCCATGGTTGTGGTCAACGCCAGAGCCGCCGCTCTCGGCGACACTTTAGGCAATTTAATGTCTGCATGCGGCGCCAAGGTATGGCGGGAATATTATGTAAATGACTACGGCGTTCAAGTTGAGACTCTGGGCCGTTCCATTGATGCCCGCTATCGGGAATTACTTGGCCAGAAGGTGGAGTTTCCCGAAGATGGTTATCGCGGTGAATACATTTATGATATCGCCCGGGAGTTTATTACGGAAAAAGGCGATGATTATCTGGAATTTTCCGAGTCGGAACGGGTCAAAATTTTTAAAGATTTGGGCTATACCCGGATTTTGGCTTCCCAAAAAGAGGATCTTGGTAATTATGGGGTTCATTATGATTGTTGGTTTAGCGAACGCAGTCTCCATGAACAGGGCGCAGTAACCCAAATCATGAAAGATCTTGAGGAAAAGGGATTGACCTTCAAGCAAGACGGGGCCTTGTGGTTGAAAACGACCGATTACGGCGACGATAAAGATCGGGTATTGACCACTGCCGATGGTCGGACCACTTATTTTACTTCGGATATTGCCTATCATGTCAATAAATTCAACCGTGGGTTCAATTTATTGATTGATATTTGGGGGCCGGATCATCATGGTTATATTCCAAGAATGAAAGCGGCCATGGCGGCTCTGGAATATAATCCGGCGCAGTTTGAAGTGTTAATCGCCCAGCAGATTAATCTTTTAAAAGATGGTCAGCCTTTTAAAATGTCCAAGCGGCGGGGTGATTTCATTACCATGAACGATTTGCTGGATGAGGTCGGCAATGATGTGGCCCGGTGGTTTTTTTTAATGCGCAGTTCCGACAGCCATCTAGACTTCGATATGGGGTTGGCGAAATCGCAAAGCAATGAAAATCCGGTTTTTTATGTTCAATATGCACTGGCCCGGATTTGCAGTATTTTCAGACAGGCAAGCCCGGAACAGTTAAATCTGGTGTTTGGTCCGGAACTTCTTCAATATTGGGATGAAGAGGAAAAGTCTCTGGTGGAGAAGGCGGCGCATTTCCCCGATTTAATCAGCGAAACCGCCATCAAGCGGGAACCCCACCGCTTAACGGGTTATTTATTGGAGCTGGCTACCATGTTCCATTCATATTACAATCGGCGCCGTTTTATCAGCGATGACATGGAGCAGACTCGGGCCCGGTTGGCTCTGGCCAGGGGATTAAGTTTTGTATTGCAAAGAGGTTTGGCATTATTGGGCGTATCGGCGCCGGAAAAGATGTAAGGATTGGAAAGAAGAGGTGTTGATTGATGATGAAAAAGTTACCGTTTTTTGCAACCTTGGGTAATACTTTGAAGAAAACGTTTATCGAAATTTACAGCTCAATGGGGCTTTCGTTTTTAATCAGTTTAACCTGGTGCATGAGTTTTTTGCCGATTTTGTTTACATTGTACGGGCTTTGGGGCGGTTTGGCGACAGCCCATGGATTATCGGCCAGTGGAGATCGTTTCGCCTTTTTTCTGCTGGGTTCGATATTCATTGCTTTCTGGAACGGACTGTTAACCGGGCCGATTACGACAGCCTGGTATGGCATATATCAAGTTCGCAAAGGGGATTATGTCAGTTTTAAAAAGTTCCTGGAGATTTTCAAAAAAAGCTATTGGCGTTCTGCAGGTGTTCATTGGATATATTCTTTTCTTATTGTAATCATGCTGCTCAATATCGTGATTGCATTTAGGAATTCCAATTTACTGTTGATTATTGCGGGCGTCTTGTCGGCCTATATGTTGTTTTTATTCTCTTTAACATCTTTTTATTTCCATCCTCTGATATATCTGGATAATACTTTGAAAAAAGTGATTAAAAAATCGTTTTTATTAACGATGGATAATATGAGTTTAACCTTAGCCTTAAGCCTTTTTATGGGGCTTATGTTTGTAATCAGTATCGGTTTGGTATTCCCATTGTTATTAGTTTACGGGGCTCTCGCAGTTTATGTCATGGATTACGGATTTGAGCCCATTTATCAAAAATATGACGAATAAAATTAAGTTGCCGTACCCGGCAGGAGGTTTCTACCAATGGCTAAATATATTTTTATCACCGGTGGCGTAGTTTCATCGCTCGGTAAAGGGATAACCGCTGCATCGTTAGGGTGTTTGCTCAAGAGTAGGGGGGTTAGTGTTTCGGTTTTAAAGCTCGATCCTTATATTAATGTTGATCCCGGTACAATGAGTCCTTATCAGCATGGGGAAGTATTTGTTACCGATGACGGCGCTGAGACCGATCTGGATTTAGGTCATTATGAGCGCTTCATCGATGAGAACCTGAGTAAAAGCAATAATGTAACGACCGGAAAAATTTATTGGTCCATCATCACCAAAGAACGGCGGGGTGACTTTTTGGGAGGCACTGTTCAAGTCATCCCCCATGTGACCAATGAGATCAAAGAACGCATTCAGAGGGTGGCCAAAGAAAGCCAGGCTGATGTGGTTATTGTTGAAGTGGGGGGCACTGTCGGGGATATTGAAAGTCTGCCTTTTTTAGAAGCGATTCGCCAATTCAAAGGCGAAATCGGCCGCGATGACGTGATGTACATTCATGTAACACTGATGCCTTATATCGGAGCCGCATCGGAATTAAAAACCAAACCGACCCAGCATAGCGTGAAAGAGTTGCGGAGTATTGGCATTCAACCGGATGTTATTGTATGCCGTTCCGAAAAGCCGCTTTCCAATGAGTTGAAAGCCAAGATTGCCTTATTTTGTGATATCAGCAAGGATGCGGTTATCCCCAATCTGGATGCCAAAACCATTTATGAAGTTCCGCTCTTACTAGAACAGGCGGGACTCGATGATATTGTCATCAAGCGGTTGCATTTGCAATGCAATGAACGGGATTTAAAAGTCTGGCGGGAAATCGTCGCTAAGATTAAATCTCCTAAATATAAAGTGACCATTGCGATCGTCGGCAAGTATGTTTCACTGCCGGATGCTTATTTAAGCGTGGCGGAAGCACTACGGCATGCCGGTATCGCCCATGAAACGCAAATTAATATCAAGTGGGTTAACTCGGAGACAATTGAGAAAGACGGCGCTGAAAAGGTAATTGGCCAGGTTGACGGCATTTTAGTGCCGGGCGGCTTCGGCAACCGGGGTATTGAAGGGAAAATCGCCGCCATCAAGATGGCGCGGGAACAAAATATACCGTATCTCGGCATCTGTCTGGGTATGCAATGTGCAGTGATTGAGTTCTCCCGGAATGTCTGTGGAATGAAGGGCGCTAATTCCTCCGAATTTGATCCGGCTTCAGCTTATCCGGTTATCGACTTACTGCCGGAACAAAAAGAAATCGCCGATATGGGCGGGACCATGCGGCTCGGTTTGGATCCGGTAAAAATTGCCCCGGGAGAATCTTTGGCTTATCAGGCTTACCAGCAAGAGCTTATTTATGAGCGGCACCGCCACCGTTATGAAGTGAACAATCAATTTTTGGCTAAAATGGAACAGGCCGGACTCAAAATAACCGGTATCCTCCCGGATCGCCATTTGGTTGAAATTGTTGAGCTTCCGAGCCATCCCTGGTTTGTGGCTACCCAGTACCACCCGGAATTTAAATCCCGGCCCCACCGGCCGCAACCGCTGTTCAAAGGTTTTGTCGGAGCGGCTTTGAAATATAACAAGGCCAATGCAGGAAAATAACTAAACATCATAGATTTAAGAAAAACGGGCTGTTGCAAAAGAAAATTTATGAATAGAGATATACAATCTATGGGCGGTTGCATATTTTTCAGTGCGATCATTGTATATCTCTTTTACTTAAATATATTTTGCACCAGTCCCTTTTTTTATATTTTATGGCGGTCTTTTCGGGAGCCTTTTTGGTCCTCTCCAGGGGAACAAGAATCGTTTTGGAAAAAACGATATTATGGAAAAGTTTCAAGCTTTCCAAGGTTAATGAAACATGGTGTAGAAAAAAATAGGAGTCGGTTTTTTAATCCGGACAGAAAAGGGTGTTCCAGGAAAATTATTATTGCCCCGGATTCTTATCGGAGCGGGATCTTTTTAGAACCGACTTTTGTCGATCCGGAGTCCGGCTATAGGTATTATTCCGAGAATGCCTTAGAGAAGGCGAAGATTATTCAAGAATTAAAAGAACTCGGGTTTCCTTTGCGGGAGATTCAATTCATCTTAGATTCATATCAGGATGACGCGGAGCTTTTAAATCACCTGATCGGGCGATATCGAGAGATTTGTGAGAACATTGAAAAAAGCCGGGTGATTCGGGATAAATTGGCCTTTTATATTCAGCAACTTAAAGAAAACGGAGAGGTCAATAATATGAGTCCTACTCCACAGCTCATTACCAAAAAAGTTCCTGACACATTGATTGCTTCGGTAAGATACAAAGGAAAATACAATGATATTGGAAAATACCTTGGAAAATTATATAAACATTACGGAAGGTATGTAGCGGGTCCGCCAATGGCGCTTTATTATGATGAAGGATACAAAGAAGAGGATGCCGATATTGAAGCAGGGTTGCCTGTAAAGAGACAACTGAATGTCGCGGGGATAGAAAACAAGGTTCTCAAAGGCGGAGAGGTTCTTGCTGCGATTCACCGGGGAGCTTATGAAGCTTTGGGAGAATCGTATAAGGCGATGATTGATTATATCAATTTGCATCATTTGAAGATGCATCTCCCCTGTCTGGAGATCTATCTAAAAGGCCCGGGAATTATTTTTCCGCGGAGTCCAAAAAAATTGCTCACTGAAATTCGAATGCCCATTGAAGGATGAGAATTGTAAAATACAAGAAGAGTCATAAAAAGAGGCTCGCGTTGACCATTATGTTGGGTGTATGATTGTTTTTGGGCAGATTGCTTATATTTTCCTTTGAGATTTATCCGATAATATTGAAATGAGAGGTGGTCTTCATGCAAAAAGCGGTGGAAATGGAAAGCAGATCTTTGACCTTGCGGGGAATGCTTCATATCCCGGACGGAGTAAGCGGAAAAATGCCGACGGTGATAATTTTTCATGGGTTTACCGGCAATAAAATGGAACCCCACTTTATTTTTGTTAAACTGTCGAGATTGCTTGAAAAAAATGGCATCGCCAGTGTACGCTTTGATTTTGGGGGTAGTGGGGAAAGCGACGGGGATTTTATGGAAATGACCCTCTCCAAAGAACTCGAAGATGCCAAAAGCATTTTAAAATTCGTAAAAACTCTCGATTTTGTAGACCGGGAGGGGATTGCCCTGGTCGGGCTGAGTATGGGCGGAGTGGTGGCCAGCATGCTTGCAGCTGATTGCAAAGAAGATATTCAGGCTCTATGTTTGTGGGCTCCGGCCGGAAACATGAAAGATATTCCTCCCAGAGGGAAATCCGATGTTGAAATGCAGGAAGCACACCGAACCGGGTTTATCGATATCGGGGGATTGGCCCTTGGTATGGACTTCATCAAAGATCTAAATTCATTGGATCTTTTCAAAAGCGCCGTTTTTTATGACAAAAAAGTATTACTGCTCCATGGAGATAAAGATGAAACAGTGCCCTTGGGCACTTCGCGACGGTATCAAGAAATATACGGAAATCGAGTTGAGTTTCATATCATTGATGGCGGCGATCATACTTTTAACCAATTGAAACAGGAAAATGAAGTGCTTCAGCTCACGGCTGGTTTTTTGGAAGCCCAGCTGATGAAGGTTGGATCCAAGTAAACCTTCCCACAATAACTAGCTATCATTCTCCAGGTAGCTGCTGAAGAATTAGGATTTCATCTCGACCTTTCAATGGTTGACAACATTTTTGAAGAAGTTTATAATCTAAAGCATCGGTTGACGGTTATATGAGAGTTATCGTACCTAGTCTGCGGACCCGTACGCTACACCGAAGGGGCAAAACCGCCGAAATTAAGTTGGATTATCTATCCGGAAAATGCAGTGAAGGTCTGGGAAATTGGGCTAGACCCCGGGTGGGAGGCTACACTTAAATTCCGGGGATTCAATCTCTCAGGTAAAAGGAGTATAACCCGACGAATCTCTGGAGAGACCTAAAGGGCGCCGAAGGGGTAATCAGCTCCGGAATGAAGAGGATTTATCCGATTCATGGAGGAGATGCAATCTCTCAGGCAAAAGGACAGAGGAGGCGTGCGTGAACGCATGGTTTATTTTCTTTTGTTCAAAATGGGGTCCCTCCGATCTCATTTTTTTATTTTGTTTCCAATCGGATAGGAGGAGAATGAATGTCGAATGTTGTTAACGTAAATGCCATTCAGGACTATTTGGCAACCACTAAACCCGAAAACATCCACTCCGGGTTTTTGGGATATTTGGCAAATCTCACCGAAGTAGCCAAGGTGGTACCGGCTGTTGCCAAATCGATTGTACAGGAATTGAAGGATCAACGGAGTAATTTGAAATTAATCGCCAGTGAAAACTACTGTTCCCTTTCCACTCAAATGGCGATGGGTAACTTGCTCACCGATAAATACGCGGAAGGGTTCCCTTTTCACCGTTTCTATGCCGGTTGCGACAACGTTGATCATATTGAGGCTTATGCTGCTGAAACAGCATGTAAATTATTCGGGTGCGATCATGCTTATGTTCAGCCCCATTCCGGCGCGGATGCCAATTTAGTGGCATATTGGGCCATTTTAAACGCCAAAGTGAAGATGCCGGGTTTGGAAGCTTTGGGCGAGACCGAACCGTCCCATTTGACCCGGGAGGACTGGAATCAATTACGGTCCCGGCTCGGTAATCAGAGGTTGCTGGGGATGGACTATTATTCAGGGGGCCATTTGACCCATGGCTACCGCCAGAATGTGTCGGCTCAGATGTTTGATGCTTATTCGTACAGTGTGAACAAGGAAACCGGCTTGCTGGACTATGATGAGATTGAAAAAATGGCGCTGGAAATCAAACCTCTGCTCTTGTTGGCCGGATTTAGCGCTTACCCCCGGATCATCAATTTTAAACGTTTACGGCAAATCGCCGATAAGGCCGGGGCCACGCTGATGGTGGATATGGCTCACTTCGCCGGTCTGGTGGCGGGCGGAGTATTTGAGGGCGATTATAATCCGGTGGCCAATGCCCATGTCGTGACGACCACCACTCATAAAACGCTGCGCGGACCCCGGGGCGGGTTGGTATTATGTACTGCGGAATTCGCCGAACATGTGGATAAAGGTTGCCCCCTGGTTATTGGCGGTCCGTTGCCACATGTAATGGCAGCCAAAGCGATTGCCTTAACCGAAGCCTGTCAGCCTGAATTTAAGGCTTATGCCGCCAAGATAGTGGAAAACGCCCGCGTCTTTGCAAAAAATTGTCTGGATGAAGGAATGGCGGTAGCTACCGGCGGTACCGACAATCATCTCTTTTTAATCGATGTCCGGCCTTTCGGACTTACCGGTCGCCAGGCGGAAAGCGCGGTCCGGGAATGCAGTATTACTTTGAACCGCAATTCGTTGCCTTTTGATACCAACGGTCCGTGGTATACCAGTGGTTTGCGTGTAGGTACCGCGGCTGTGACAACGCTCGGCATGGGTGAGGCTGAAATGAAGGAAATGGCCGCCACTTTTAAATTAGTGCTGACTCATACCAAACCGGAACAGATTACCTCAGGTGAAAATGCCGGTAAACTCAGTAAAGCCAAGTACACGATGGATGAGAAAGTTAAAACCGAAGCCAAATCCAGGGTTAAGGCATTACTGGACCGTTTCCCGGTTTATCCGGAGCTGGACTTGGAGTTTTTACAGAAATATTTCGGGTAAGAATTTTTTTAAGCCAAGTCTGCGCAACCTATCAAGGCGCAGGTTTGGTTCTATAAGAAGGAAACTGGAAATTGGCGACTAATCTTGCAAAAGAGTACGCGCCAATTTTTTTATAAGGTTAAAATTCAATGAAAGCAGGGTTTGACATGACATCCTTTAGGACTGGGGAATTTTCGGAACGCATCGCTGGACTCCAAAATCTATTGTGCCAAAGAGAGGTTGCTTTGGCAATTCTCACGCAAAATTCCGACATTTATTATTATACCGGTTCACTGCAGCCATTGTACTTATTGGTCCCGGATAAGGGAAAACCCCTCATCCTGGCCCGGAAATCTCTGAAACGGATCCGGGAAGAGGCCGGCAGTATTGAGCTGGGAGCATTTTATAATTCCAAGGATTTAATGAGGCTGCTGGAGCCGTATAAAACCGACGCCACAAAGCAAATCGGGTTCACGCTGGATGCCACTTCCTATACCACGGTAGATCGTTTTCAGCAATTATGCGGCGGGGCCAGGATTATCGACTTATCCTTTGATATCCGGAGGTTACGCTTGGTCAAATCCGAGAGCGAGATCTCAATCCAGGCTGCGGCAGGCAAAATAATAGCCCATTTGCCGGAGCTTGTGAAGGAAGAATTCAGGCCCAGCATGACAGAGTTGGAATTAAGCGCGGTGATTGAAAATTATCTACGTCTTCACGGTCACGGGCTCTTGGTGCGTTGCCGCAAGGAAGGAATCGAATGTCTGGGAGTCTGTTCGGCGGGGGAAAACACGCTGGCAGGAACCAAGTTTGATGGGATTTGCGCCGGGATCGGAACTTCCAAAGCGGTTCCCTATGGGGCCGCGATGAAGGTAATTCCTGAAAACGCCCCGGTGCTTTTGGATTATGCCCTGGTTTTTGAAGGTTATCATGTTGACCAGACCCGGATGTTCAGTTGGGGTAATCCCCCGTCCGAGGTGTTAAAGGCATATCAAGCCATGGTGGAGGTGGAAGGGGTTATTTTAGAATGCTTAAAACCGGGGATCCCTTGGCTTGAGGTTTTTGAGCGGGCTTCCGGGCGCGCTGCGGAACTTGGTTATGAGAAAGAATTTATGGGACTGGGACCTGAAAAAGTCCGGTTTGTAGGCCACGGTGTCGGCTTGGAATTGGATGAACCTCCTTTCCTGGCCCCTAAAATGGAATATCCGCTGGAAGCGGGAATGGTGGTGGCGGTGGAACCGAAAGTAGCCCTTCCGGGCACCGGAGTGGTGGGGATTGAAGATACGCTGGTAATCCGGGAGGGGGAGCCTGAGTTGCTGACCCAGTGTTCATCGGAGTTTTTAATTTTATAATATATTGGAAGTTGTTATAGTAAACAAAATGACGGATACAATGTTTCGCGTAAAACAGTTAGAGGACAAACCTATTTTTTTAGAAATGTTATTATAAAAGTCCCCGATTTTATTATTTACGAATTCGAAAAATATGATAAAATTTTATTGTATTTAATTTGTCTAAATCGGGGAGAAAATTTATGAAAAAGTCAATATTGTTACTGCTTGTTTTTATCTCTGCCTTTTCTCTTTTTATGGATGATGCAAATGCTATATCCAATAATAGACTCTTTACGCGACTATTCCATCAACATCCGACATTTCATAATAGCCCAACGCGCGTCAAAATCGATGGACAGTTCACACGGGCAATTGAAGTCCTTAATCTGGAAGACAAAAGGGACAATTTTATTGGGGAAACAGTTACGGGTGGAATAAAAGTCGAGAAATATAATGATTTTTGGGATGCCTCTTTAAGCGATATTATAATTACCAAGATGAAGAATGACTTTCGATCTTTCGGTATGAATACAAATAATTCAGAGGCAGGGCTAGGTAAATTAGTTATCAAGCCGACTCTGGAGGTATTTTACCCATGTGTTACCGGTTTTATTTGGGAGAAATGTGAAGCAAAAGTCAGAATAGGTTTTCTTGTCACTATAAACGATAAAGTTGTTCTTGATAAGATCTATGAAGAGGTTTATATCACAAGTGGAACGGATGAGGGGTATGAAGGAAGTATATTTGATACAATAGAAAATTGCGCAAATATATCAATTGGAATGTGTCTCGGAATGACTCTCGATAAATTCTATCTCGATTTAAAATCGGTAATGGCCTGAGCGGGATATGTTAAAATCACGAAATATAAGTCGATTTAATGTGTCGGCCTTGACTGTCAGCTCTTTTTCATGCCCTTTCGTGTATTTCGTGGTTGATCGGTCTTTTCTTTTAAATTATAACCCAGGTACCGATAGGATGAAGAATGCCATAATGAACTTTCTCAAACTTCATTCCGGTTTTTTGGAATAAAAATGAGCCGGTCCCCATATATTTTGATAGGCTGTTAAACGGGGGCGGGCGAATGAAGAACTATGAAATTGAGAGAATCAGTCCGGGATCCGCATTTAAATTGTTCTTTTTACTAGGATTGGTTTTGGGCTTGGTTCTGGGCTTAATTGCAATTCTCATCGGCACCTGTTTGAACAGCATTGGACTTCAACTGGGGATTGCTAGTTTGGAACACACCGGACTATTGCAAATTTTGGCCATTATCATGGGAGCCATATTCGGAAGTATTGTCTATGGTTTATTATCGGGATTGACGGCGGTGATCGCTGCCTTACTTTATAACGGCTTTGCCCGGATGGCCGGGGGCATTGTGATCCGGCTGGATGAAAGGAACTAATTTTCAGTTTATAACCGAAAACCAAGGATTCCATATTATGGACTTTCCAGGCGAATAGCCTGGATTTTTTTATAGAAAAAATGGTCTATTACAAACTCCAGTTGAGCCCGATCACTCCATGTTGCCACTGGGTGTTTTCTGCGGCGTAAATTAAGATTTTGTCTCCTTTCTTGAAGCGTTGTTCCTCCTTCGCTTTCACTAAGGTGAGAGGGACGGCGGCATTGGCCAGGCTTCCGCCTTCCGGGCTGATGCTAATGATTCGTTCCAGGTTTAATCCGGGTAACTGATCGACGATTTTATCCAGCATTTTTTCAGAGTCTACCGGTAAGATGATATGATTGAATTGACTCAGCGACATATGGGTCTGTCTTATGAACTTTTGGATAGCCTCAACCAATACTTCGGGAATGGTCGTTTCGGTTTGGGGACCGGCTTGGGATAGCGGCCATTGCTCTTTGTCAATTGAACTTGTGGGATAGGGATCAACCGAACCCCCGACGGGCATTATTGACCCAAAAGGGACAAACGGTCTTGTGGATCCAATTGGGAATAAAAAATACCCTCGTCTTCCGTAGCGCATCCTTCAAGAATCACGGCTCCGGCACCATCTCCAAAAAGCATCAAGTTATATAAAGCTTTTAATGGAAAGTCTTTTTTATCATGTTCGAAGAGAAAAGAAAACCTGCTGGATGAGACTTCAGAACCTATTACCAGCACGCGGTGGACCATTCCGGTTTGAATGTACTGTTGGGCAGTGATCATCGCCGCGCCAAAGCCGGAACAGCCTGACCGAATGTCGAAGCCCATACATTCTGCAATGCCCAGCTTTTCCTGTAAGATCGTAAAACAGGGCGGTAATAAATAATCGGGAGTAGCTGAAGAGTATATGATCATCTCAATATTGTTTTCGTTGATTCCGGCCATGCCGAGCGCGGCCTTGGCTGCTTCAAAAGCCATTTCCGTATTGGTCGTTTCAATTTTTCCAGTAGAAAGATCAATTAAGCTGAAGCGGCTGGCATGGGGAATTTTTTCCGAGATGATGCGGGCTTTTTTGCCAAAAATCTCAAGATACTCTTCATTGGTTAATTTGGGCGGCTTGTAACCTCCGACCCCAATGATTCGCGCGCTCTTACTCATTAATGGATACCTCCCTGTTGAAATTGGCGGCGGCTTCGAAGAATTTTCCTCTTTTTCCCTGAACTACGCATTGGGATGCCAAGAGCTCTGAAAGTTCAATCGAATATGGCTTTTTATCGCCATCGGCTGCAATTTGTTTCATGGCTTTTCCGACTTTCCGCCCATAACAAGTTAAGCCGGAGTTTTTAAAATAATTTCCCATGCTAAGATAAATATCTTTTAAACTTTTATCGTAGATATTTCCGAATACGAGGGGAACTGCCACGCAGGGTGTTACAATACCGTCGTTATTAATGGAAATGAGGTGGCAACCGGCCCCGCAACCTAAACAATCTTGACTTTCATAATCACAAAATAAAAGGATGCTTGGATATTCCGGATTATTAAGAGTGTCTGTCTTGAATTTACGGAGAGTCTTCATGGCATCGATATATAATGGTTTATAGTTTTTGCCTTCAAGATTCCCTTGAGGAATCGGCAGAATGATTCTAATTTCATCAACCGCTAATTTAGTTACAAAATCGAGATAAGAGAAAATATCGTCGGATTTTAGCAAATCATTGGTGATGCAGAGCGTAACTGTGGTGTAAATATTGGCTTCCACAAGAAGATTAAGTGCATTCATTGGATATCCCGCGCAGATAATGATTGATTTTATCAAGAAAATTCCGGCTTCAGAAAAACAGCGGCTGGGATTTACAATTTTATGCCCATGCTTTAAATTGCTTTCAATTGGTTATTGGGGAAGCCGGGAAAATTTTCGTGAATTGCTTGAATCAAAAAATATTAAAGTCATCGCCCAATTGGGATTTTACGGGGAAGCCAGCCATCCGTATGTCCGAAAGTTATTTTTAAATCGGTTCATGTCTATATTTTTTGCTTCTTCTTTCGGTAAAAACCGCCCGGATAAGCGGGATGAAAAAGTATTGCAGAGGTTTGCCGGAGAATTGAATACAATTTGCGAGAATTATAGGGTAAATCGAACTTATAAACTGCATGACAGCAGCTTGCGAAAATGGCTGTCCAGAAAAATGGTAAAGCCGTTGGTGTCGGATTTAAACCGATCGTTGTTAACGAAAGTAATTGATGAAAAAAGGTGTATCCAGGGCGGTTATTGTGTTGAAACCTGCCCGGTTCATGCGATCAGCATGGAGAACCAGCCCACATTCGATATTGGAAAATGTTTTCACTGCCAAAAGTGTATCAACCTTTGCCCGCAAAATGCCATTGATTATCAAGGCACGAAAGTGCTCAACCGTTATAAAGGGCGCCGGAGTACTGTCAAAATGTAAGAACAGTTACCCCTGAATTGGCAGGATGACTGGGTATTCGAAAAATAGGATGGCGAGTAGGCTTCTTGCCCTAACCCCGTGTTCCCTGCAAGCTTTGTTTAAGCGCGGTTTCATTCTGACGTTACAATCTTGGGCAAGGGGTAATTTTTAACGGAAATAGTGGTAAGATTGAATTTGGGATGGTATTAAAAAAGTTTTGATATAGAGATAACCTATCATAAGGTAACGGTTTATGGCACTCCTCCCCTGTCCCAGATGGCGGCTTTCATTGAGGGGGGTTGCGCTTTTAAGCGCGCAGCAGCCGGAGGTTGGTGAATAGGCCAACCGTAGCCTGAACTCCTGAACCGTCTCATCCAACAGCATTCGTTGATAGCTCGATAGCTGTTCATCAGCTTGTTCGGTTTGATACTATCGGCCCATACCCGGCATCAAGGATGCCGTTTGAGGTCGGGATGAGGTAACACCTAATATCGATTAAAAGTGGATTCAAAATTAAGGAAGTTCCTATCGATACTTGTTTTATTGGCCAGAATGTGGTAAAATTCATTTAGATGTTAAACATTCTACAAGTTGATTTTTTCACGGTAATTTTATTTGAATTACCGTAGAAATTTGATTCTACAATAGAGGTATTCATGAATAGCGTTTCCATTGAAAGAATTGATCGGGTTGAAAAAGTCTTCGAATTGATGAAAGATCAAATTATCAGCGGGGAATGGAATGCCGGGGATAAAATTCCATCCGAAAACGAACTTTGTAAGATGTTTAATGTAAGCCGCAACACAGTTCGCGGTGCCATTCAAAAATTGAAGACAATTGGGGCCGTAACTACCCAACAAGGTAAGGGTACCTTTATTTTTAAATCCTTTACCGATAGTTATATTGATAGTTTTATCCCTTTGATTTCATTAGATAAAGAAGAAATGCTTGATATCATTGATTTCCGGGGTATTATTGAGAATGAAAGTGCTAGTTTGGCTGCGAAATTGGCTACGGAAGAAAATTTGAATCAGATCCAAAAAGCCTTCGATAATATGGTTGCTAGTTTGGACGATTATAAAAAATATTCAATTGCTGATTATCAATTTCATTTAAGCATCGTTAAAGCTTCTCAAAATAGAGTCTTTTATAAGGCGATGTTGCGATTAAAAGAATTTTTGTACCGGCATTTGGAGGAAATGAATCGCGTAGGCGATATAACACGGAGCATTGATGGACATTGCAATTTATTAAAGGCAATCAAAAATAGGGATGATGAATTGGCTAGGACGCTTTCTAAAAATGATATCGCGCAAGTAAAATTAGAATTTAACAGTCATCTCTCTAAAAAGGAAGAGTAGTAATTTTTTATTGTAACTTGTAGAACAACCAACAAGTTTACGGATTCGAATTCCATTATCATTGGCGAAAGAAGGTGAATCATTACTTTACGGGCAAAATCAAGTTTATGAAATGCCAAATCGCATAAAAAGGAGAAAAGAATTTGAAAATAACTAATGTTAAAGCGATCGTGACTTGTCCGGGAAGAAATTATGTCCTCGTCAAGATTGAAACGGATGAAGGAATCAGTGGGTTCGGCGATGCGACGCTCAATGGAAGAGAACTGGCTGTAGCCGAAATATTGGATAAACATATTGCTCCACTTTTGCAGGATACCGACCCGGATCGGATTGAGGACACTTGGCAATATATCTTTCGCGGAACATATTGGCGGGGAGGCCCAGTCTTAATGACCGCTTTAGCTGGAATTGACATGGCGCTATGGGACATTAAGGGTAAAAAGAGTAATCTACCGTTATATTCTCTTCTTGGCGGGAAAAGCCGGAATAAGGTTTTATGTTATACCCATGTTTCCGGCCGGGATTTTAAGGAAGTTGCTGCCAATGTTGTTCAATATATGGAACGGGGGTATAAAGCCCTCAGAGTTCAAGTGGGCATTCCGGGATGTGTAGGGACATATGGAATTGAAAATGATCCGGGCGATCTGCCGTTTGTTGAGGAATGGGAACCCCGTCCTTACCTACAGACAATTCCGCGATTGCTGGAGTATTTACGCGCGGAAGTGGGATTTGAATTGGAACTACTTCATGATGTTCATGAACGTTTGACCCCGGTAGAGGCCAAAATTTTGGCTAAAGATTTAGAGCCATATCAGTTATTCTTTTTAGAAGATCCTTTGCGGCCTGAACATAAAGAAAGTTTTAGTGTCATTCGGCAAGGCGCAGCAATTCCTATTGCCATGGGTGAGCTATTTAATACAAAATGGGATTGTACAACACTTTTTGAAAAACAACTCATCGACTACATTCGTTGTGATATTAGCCATATTGGAGGAGTTACCGAAGCCAGAAAGATTGCCAATTGGGCCGAGATTTATCATATTAAAACTGCGTGGCATGGACCGTCCGATATATCGCCTATCAGTCATTTGGCTAATGTGCATCTGGATTTGGCGGTTACCAACTTCGGTATTCAAGAGCAATGCCAATTTGAACCGCAAGTTAAAGATGTCTTTTCCGCAGTGCCGATTTTCAAAGACGGGTACTTAACTGTTCCCGACAAGCCTGGAATTGGTTGTGAAATTGATGAAACGGCAGCCGCGCGTTATCCTTATAAACGAAGTTACCTACCGGTATCCCGGCGTAAGGACGGCACGGTTCAAGATTGGTAAGTTATCACTTTTTCATTGTCAGACTCTCCATGATAATGAATGCAGCCAGCTATTGCCGGCTTTATTGCAGCCGTTAAGAGAAAGATAATATTGCATCATAAAAGGAGATGGTTCATGGACAAACAGAAAACGGCTTAAAGCGGGTTGGTTAAATGCAAAAAAAAGGGAGGAATTATAATGAGTCTAAAGAAACTGTTTGCCTTAATCAGTAGTGGTATGATTGCTTTATTGCTTTTGAGTACGGTGAATTCTCTTGCAATTGATAAAGTAACTATCCGGTATCTTACACACAGTGTATTGGAAGAACCTGCGCGAACGGTTATTCTAAAAGGGATTAAAGATTTTGAACATAAGTATCCGAACATTCATGTTGAAGTGGAAGCGGTTCCCAATGATCAAATACAACAAAAGATCTTTACTTATGCTGCGGCGGGAATGTTACCGGATGTCGTGGGATTGCAAGGAGTAGGGATTGAACCGTTTGCTTCCAATGGTAACTTGTTGGATATTGCGGCGCTTGTCAAAAAAGATAAGTTGGATAGAGAGTTTTTCAGTCTGGAAGCAGCGACCGGTTTAAATGGAAAAGTATATGGACTACCCCTTTATGGCGGTACGGACGCCTTATTTTATAATCTAAAGCTGTTTCAAGAGGCTGGCTTAAATCCCAATGAACCACCCAAGACTTGGGAACAGTTACTTAATGATGCTAAAAAATTGACGAAGCCGGAAAAAGGGCAATATGGCATGGGTATATACGGGAAGACGGTACATGCCTTGCGAATTATGCATTATATGAGTAACGCCGGCTCTAATGGCGACATTCTACGGCTCAATCGCAAAAAGAACAACAGTTGGGATATTTTGGTCAATAGTCCGGATTCGCTTAAAGCATGGGAATATTTAAAGAGCCTTGTGGATAATAAGGTAGTACCACCCAATACCGTCGAATTAACTTATCCTGATTTGATTAGTCTCTTTGCGCAGGGCAAGGTTGCTATGTTAACCACAGGTCCGTGGGGAATTGCTACGATTAAAGCGGCCAATCCAAATTGTGAGTTTCGAATCGCCATGCATCCGACACCGAACGGAAATCCACCTAGACTAAGGACGGCGCCACTGGTTACGGTGATTAATAAAAATACTAAATATCCAAAGCAGGCGTACACTTTTCTAAAATATTTAACAGTTAATATCGGTGCGGAAATGGCTGGAGAAGGGTATGGCATATTAACCAGAACTGCTGAAAATAATCCGAAAGTAAAATCCAATCCGGCTATGAAAGTTTTCGCCGAACAACAAAAATATGCCTATTTTTCGGCCCAAGAATTATTGCTTCCAGAATGGTTGAAATGTAAGGATCAAGCATGGGGTCCTGCTTGGGAAAGAATGCTGATCGGGACTGTTTCCCCAAAAGAAGCTGTTAATCAAGGGGCAAAGGCAATGAAAGAGATTTTGGGAGATAAGGGTAACTTAATATATCCTACAAATTAATATTTTGGTTCTCGGGGCTGTCCTCATAGGAAATTCATGCCTGATAAGAAATACGATATATTCAAAAAAACCGAATATTGTATTTCTTACTGATTTTAAAGTACTTTTTGGACAGCCTCAGATAACAAAGAGGTGGCAATTCTTGACTAAAAATAAAACAGGTTTTTCTTTGTCGTCGCCTGAGATAGCCCCATATGTATTTATTTTTCCCGCAGTGCTTATTTTGGCCGGTTTAATTGTATATCCTACTTTGCTGGCGATTCAGAATAGTCTTCAGACTGTTGCCGGATACCGATTCGATAATTATTTTAAGATTTTTAAAGACCCCTTAGTATGGCAAACACTTGTAAATACTTGCGTCTTTGCAATATTGTCCGTGATTGGCCATTATATCCTCGGTTTAATCATTGCATTATTGACGAATGACAAGATTTTTGCCAAAAGTTTTTTTCGAGTTGCTTTTTTAATACCATGGATGTTTCCGGCGGTGGTACCCGGAATAATTTGGCGTTGGATGCTTCACGGCCAATTCGGAATTATCAATAGTGTTTTACAGTATTTGGGTTTCGTAAAAGACTATGTTCCTTGGCTCGCAAGTCCCAGCACTGCTCTTATTATGGTGATTGTGGCCAATATTTGGAGAGGATATCCGTTATATGTGGCTACACTTTTGGCCGGGTTGCAAACAATTCCGCAATCGTTGTATGAATCTGCCGAAGTTGATGGCGCAAATTGGTTTAAAACTTTTTGGTATATAACATTGCCCCAATTGAAAGAAGTATCGGTAGTTATGATATTGACCGACCTTATCTGGCAATTTAACAATTTTACGATGGTCCAAACGATGACCATGGGTGGGCCTAGTCACTATAGTGAAGTATTACCTACTTTGATTTATAAAAATGCGTTTAATTATAACGATTACTCTTTGGCTTCCGCTTTAGGAATATTCCTATTATTGATTATGCTGATTCCAGGTGGCTTTTATGTATGGCGTTCATTGCGAAAAGACGGCGGCCTGAATTGATAATAAAGAAAAACGGGAACCTCAAAAAGAAGGGGAGGCAGTAAAATTGCAACATAAAAATGAATCTATCGTAATTACTTTCCGGACGATTATTAGTGCAATTTTGTTAATCGCCATTTTGTTTCCTTTTATATCCATTATCTTAACTTCGTTTAAACCTTTAGAGGAAGCGATGAGTGTGCCCCCTAAACTTTTCCCATTTCACTGGACTTGGGGTGCTTACCAAAGATTGTTCGGCCCCCGGAATTTTGATATTTATATTACCAACAGCTTAGTCGTTGCTTGTTTATCGGTAGCTTTTTCTTCGGTAATTGGTGGTTGGACTGCTTATGGATTATCGCGTTTTTGGTTCAAAGGAAAGTCTTCTGTAAATGCATTTATTTTGATATGTTTGAGCTTTCCCGGTCCGTTGTTGGTTATCCCCTATTTTCAGATCATGATTAAAATTCATTTATTCAACTCAATAGTAGCATTGATCTTAGCCTATTTGACATTCACTTTGCCCTTTGTAACCTGGATGTTAAAGGCATATTTCGATACGATTCCCCGGGAACTGGATGAGGCGGCAATCATTGACGGCTGTTCCTATTATGCCATATTTTGGAGGATTGTTTTGCCATTGTCAAAACCCGGTTTTGTCGCAATCGGTATTTATGCATTTTTAAATGCCTGGAATGAATATATGTTTGGATTGACATTAACCAGTTCCGAAGCTTCAAAGACGATACCGGTTGCATTGGGTTCGCTGCTGGGCGAGTTTATGACGGATTGGTCTTGCATCATGTCGGGAGCAGTTATTGCATCTCTTCCAGTCCTTATCATTTTCTTCTTTATGCAGAAACAGTTGATTTATGGCTTAACCGGCGGGGCTGTTAAGGGGTAAGCGGCATTCGATCGCTCAATAACTTTGCTTTTCCAATATGCCTTATATTTTAACTGCGATATATTTTCAATGTATAGGTTTGATTCATGAAGTGAATTCCAGACAACAAGGTTGACCCCGAATGGGGTTTTTTTTATTCAGTCAGACTTCATCCTCTTTTAAATCCTCCTTACGGAACGATATTGAATACCATATGAATGGGGAAATACCCCATTCATACCTTCCCGATACTGAAAAATCCCCGCCGGGCCCACTTAGCAACCTGACAAAAGCATCCATCGTCAATGGAAAAAAGAAAAATGATGATAAAGACGACACTTGACCGTCCTTCCTCTTTTCGTGTCGTTTCGTATTTCGTGGTTGATAATCTTTCCTTGCTGTCAAAAAAGGTAATTCCATAAGAAGTACAATATATTGCTTCCACGCTCCAATGGTAGAGGGCCGGGTTGCTGCTTTGAATCGGAGGCGAGAGCACGGGCCCCGGAACGAGCTTCGATTCTAGGAATCAATATTCCAGGAATTTTGTTTCCCGGAATATTTTCTCTCACGCCGAGTCCCCGGCAGTCATCGCGCAGGACTGGGCAGTTATCGCCGAGCCCCCGGCGGTCATCGCGCAGGACTGAGCAGTCGTCGCCGAGCCCCCGGCAACCATCGCCCGGGTCTTTTTCTCATTTCCGATGGCTCTGGAGCATCCGTTACTCATCAGTTGCTCCGTTTTAAGGGCTATCACCCACCTCTTGGGCTTTTTCAAACTCACCTGCTCCCCAAAAAGCGGAACTTCCATGCTTCATGAATGAGGGCCGCGCTTCGAACGCTATTTCTTCTTTAACCACGAAAGGTACGGAAAAATAATATTCAACCATTGACCGTCCTTCCTCTTTTGGTGCCGTTTCGTGTATTTCGTGATAGATAATCTTTCCTTTCTGCCTTGGTGTTCATTTCCTTTTGGGTTGACTCCCGGCTTTGATGAAGGGTCCGGTATATTCCCATCGATTACCCGGAGGGATGGGGGTGGTTAATCAGAATTAAAGGTAACGGGATGATTGGGGTTATCGTATGTTAGTTCTGTGTCATTAGTTGACTGCCGAATCAAAACCCGCCCCGGCCTGAAGTTACGAAAGTGAAATCGGATATCGTCAATAATGAATAAGGATTATTGAAAAAACTTTGAAAAACGCCCTGCTCTAATGTGTAATATTTCTGTTACTTCATTGCCTCATAGTTGACAGGCACTTGGCATTCCATATATAATGAAATTAGATCGGATGATCAAAAAAATTGTAAAAAAAGGTGTATCCACGTTAAAAGAGGAATAATCAAAAATATACTTTGATGGGGGGCCGGTTGGTAGTTTTTGGTTCGTTTTTGGCAGTATTTATTAAAAGGAGGTTTTTTTAAAGCAATGAGAAAGCTAATGAAATTAGGGTTGTTGGTTATCTGTATCGCCATGGTTGTGATGGCATTCAGCGCTGGTTATGCCGCTGATTCCAAATTTAAAGTTGCATTCATGTATGTAGGACCTGTCGGTGATGCCGGTTGGACCTATGCTCATGATCTGGGCCGCAAATATTTGGCCAAACAACTCCCCAATGTTGAAACCACTTATGTGGAATCCGTTCCCGAAGGCGCCGATGCTGAACGCGTTTTGGCCGATTTAGCCGAAAAGGGCAATAAGGTAATCTTCGCTACCAGCTTTGGATATATGGATCCGGTGATCAAAGTCGCCGCCCGTTATCCCAATGTAGTCTTCATGCACTGCAGCGGCTATAAAACCGCTAAAAATGTGGGAACCTATATGGACCGGGATTATGAAGGACGTTACCTCGGTGGTGTTGCCGCCGCAAAATATATTAAGAACAACCTGGTTGGTTATGTAGGAGCCTATCCTATTCCTGAAGTTGTCCGTTGCATCAATGCTTTCACTTTGGGCGCCCAATCCATCAATCCGCAAATCAAAGTGAAAGTTGTCTGGACCAATACCTGGTATGATCCGGCTGCCGAAAAAGCCGCCGCGATGAGTTTAATCAATGCCGGCGCCGGTCTAATTACCATGAATCAAGATACTCCCGCCGCCATGCAGGCCGCTGAAGAAAAGGGTTTGTTCGCCATCAGCAATGACAGCGACATGCGCGCTTTTGCTCCCAAATCCATTATCACCGGACAAGTCGCCGAGTGGGGCCCATACTATGTCAAAGTTGTCAAATCCGTGATCAACAAGACCTGGAAATCAGGTCAATATTGGGGCGGTTTAAAGGATGGCATTGTCGGCCTTTCCCCATACGGTACCTTTGTGTCCGCAGATGTTAAAAAGTTAGTCGAACAGAAAAAGCAGATTCTGATGAAGGATGATTACGCCGTATTTGCCGGTCCCATCAAAGACCAGAGCGGCGCCGTCAAAATCAAAGCCGGTCAAAAAATGACCGATAACGAGATGTTGTCTTTCGACTGGTTCGTCCAAGGAATTGAAGGAACCATTCCGAAACAATGAATTTTAGCGCCCACCGGCCTAAATCCGGTGGGCGAGTTCCTCCAATAAAATGAGCCACTGGCGGTAGATGTCATTTGACGGCTACCGCCAGTGTTTATTGACATGATATGGTAATTCTTGTTAATGCCACTTGTTTCTGCAGCGATCCTGGGCCGGTATGGAGCTCCGGGTCAAAATTGATAAAGGGATGATCGTATGAGTACCATTCCAATGGTTGAAATGATTAAGATTACCAAGAAGTTTCCCGGAGTTGTCGCCAATGACGAAGTGTCTTTTGAGGTCAATGCCGGGGAAGTTCATGCTTTGCTTGGTGAAAACGGCGCCGGTAAAAGTACCTTGATGAGCGTCTTAACCGGGTTATACCGGCCGGAGGCCGGGGAAATTAAAATTAACGGCAAAAAAGTTGAGCTTTTATCACCACGGGATGCCGTGCGGAACGGTATCGGCATGGTCCATCAGCATTTTAAATTGGTACAGCCCTTTACGGCGGCTGAGAATATTATGCTGGGTCTAAAAGGTTTGCAACAGGTTTATCATGAGAAAAAAATCGAAACGGAAATATTGGAATGTTCCCAAAAATACGGTTTAGCGATTGATCCCCATGCCAAAATCTGGCAACTTTCGGTGGGAGAGCAACAAAGAGTCGAAATCGTCAAAATGTTGTTCCGGGGCGCGGAAATCCTTATTTTGGATGAACCGACCGCGGTACTTACACCCCAGGAATCGACTGAACTTTATAAGACATTACGCAGTATGGCAAATCACGGTAAGGCAGTGATTGTGATATCCCATAAAATGAATGAAGTCATGGAAAATACCGATAGCATCACGGTTTTACGGGACGGCAAAAACGTCGGCACCGTCAAGACCGCATTAACCACTGAAACCGAACTGGCCAAAATGATGGTGGGCCGTGATATTATACGCAAAATAGAGAAGGAAAAACCTTTAGAGGGCGCTCAAGTTCTAATGATTCAAAATATATCCGCCGTCGGCGACCGGGGACACTTAACCCTGAAAGAGGTTTCCCTTGATATTAAAGCCGGGGAGATTTTGGGTATTGCCGGAGTGGCTGGCAACGGCCAAAAGGATTTGGCGGAAGCCATTGCCGGGCTCAGGCATGTCAAATGCGGCCGGATTTTTATCGGCAAGCGCGATTGCACCCAAACCAATTGCCAGAAATTAATCGACGCCGGAGTCAGTTATATTCCGGAAGACCGGATGACCACCGGACTTGTCCCCAATTTAAATGCTTTTGAAAACATGGTCCTGAAGAGTTACCGCAAGATGAAGGGCTGGTTTATTAATTGGAATAAAATTCGCAGCATCACCAATGAACTCATTGAACGGTTTGATATCAAGGTTTCCAGTCCCAATTATCCCATTAAAATGATGTCGGGCGGTAATTTGCAGAAATTGTTGCTGGCCAGGGAAATTGAATCCAATCCCAATTTAATCGTAGCCGTTTACCCCATGCGGGGCCTGGATATCGGGGCGACGGAAAGCATTCGCAAACTGTTGCTGGAGCAACGGAAGTCGGGAAAAGCGATTTTGCTTATTTCCGAGGAACTGGAAGAGCTCTTCGAGCTTTCGGACCGGATTGCGGTGCTTCATGCCGGTGAAATCATGGGGGTAGTCAATCCCACCGAGACAACTATCGAAGCCTTAGGATTGATGATGGCTGGGAAAAGGATGATGGAGTGTAATGCGTAACATTCTTAAAAATTGGTATTTTGAAAAGACGAATGAGACTTCCAAGGCCGCATTGTTTGGAGTTCCCATTATATCCTTGCTTTTGGGTCTGATTTTTGCCGGGATTTTCTTCTCCTTGACCGGTAGAAATCCTTTTACTATATACCTCTTAATGTTCCATGGCGCCTTTGGTTCGGCCTACGGGCTGTCGGAAACCGTGGTCAAGGCAATTCCCCTGATGATAACCGGTTTGGCGGTCTCGCTGGCTTTCCGGATGAAACTCTGGAATATCGGGGCTGAGGGCCAGTTTTTTATGGGGGCGTTCGCCGCCAGCGGTATTGCTTTAACGTTTCCCAATTGGCCTGCCTATCTTTTATTACCGGCCATGTTGATTGCCGGGTTTGTGATGGGAGGAATCTGGGGCCTGGTCCCGGCGATTCCCCGGGCCTATTTTAAGGTGAATGAAACCATCAGTACTTTGCTCTTGAACTATGTCGCCATCCTTTGGGTGGATTTCCTGGTTTTCGGCCCCTGGCGGGATCCCCACGGTTTCAATTTCCCCTATTCAACGCCCTTTTCTGCCAGCGCCACTTTGCCCGCTTTCGGGCATACCCGGATCCATGGGGGACTTTTCGTGGGTCTGGCCATTGCGGTAATTTTTTATTTCGTTTTAAAATATACCAAATGGGGTTATGAAATCAGGGTTTGCGGTGAAAGCCCCAAGGCGGCCGGTTATGCGGGAATGAATTTTGTGAAAAATATTTTGCTGGTGATGTTTATCAGTGGAGGAGTTGCCGGAATAGCCGGTATGACGGAAGTCTCCGGAATCACTCAGCGGCTGCAGCAAGGGATTTCACCGGGATACGGATATACGGCGATTATTGTGGCCTGGCTCGGACGGTTAAATCCCTGGGCGATCATCGTGGTTTCCTTCCTCCTCGGCGGGCTGCTGGTAGGCGGTTTTAGCATTCAAACCTCGGGTTTTCCGGCCGCCACGGTGTCCATGTTACAAGGAGCCATTCTTTTCTTTGTGCTCGGCGGGGAAATTTTGGGTCAATATCGCCTGAAAAAACGGTGAGATTTTTTCGATGGAATTGAGAATAAGATTATGACGGATAGTTCCTTTGAAAAAGGGATGAAAGGACTGTTGTTCCATGGAACACTCGATTATCATGGCAGTTTTGGTTACCGGACTTATTTCGGGTACACCGCTTTTATTTGCGGCTTTGGGAGAATTGATATCGGAAAAAGCCGGGGTGATGAACCTTGGTGTGGAAGGTATGATGTTGATGGGCGCGGTAACCGGATTTGCCGTGGATGTTTATACGCATAGCCAATGGGCCGGGATTTTGGCGGCAATGATAGCCGGCGGAATCGTCGCCATTATTCATGCCTTTTTAACCATTTCTCTACGGGCCAACCAGGTGGTAAGCGGCCTTGCTTTGACTATTTTCGGTACCGGACTCAGCGCCTATTTGGGGAAACCTTTAATCGGACTGCCGGCTCCGGCCACCTTTAAGACGGTTCCCATACCGGGGCTTAGCGAGATTCCCTGGGTTGGGCCGATATTGTTCTCTCATGATCTATTGGTTTATCTGAGCTTTGTATTGGTAGCCGTGATCTGGTTTGTATTGTACAAAACGAAAACCGGCCTGATTCTGAGGGCTGTCGGAGAGAATCCCGGAGCGGTCGATGCGGCTGGAATTAATGTGTTTAAAGTGCGTTATATTGCGGTCATTTTGGGCGGAATGATGGCCGGAGCCGCCGGAGCATATCTTTCTTTGGCTTATGCGCCTTCGTGGCTGGAGAACATGACGGCCGGAAAAGGATGGATTGCTTTATCCCTGGTTATTTTCGCCATGTGGAATCCGCTCCGGGCTCTTTTGGGCGCCTATCTTTTCGGCATCATCGACGCCCTGGGTTTCCAAATGCAGTCATTCGGAGTCACTGTTCCGTCTTATTTCCTGAAAATGTTGCCCTATCTCTTTACGTTTTTGGTATTAATCATCATGACCCGCGAAACCAAAAACCGGCGGGTGGCGACTCCGGATGCTTTAGGAAATCCGTACTCCCGAGAGGAACGATAAAATAGCAAAGGTAGGACTTTGACATGGAAAAAAACAGAGTCATTGCGGCTGCAACCGGAGAGATACCTTTTGATCGGGTGATTTACAATATAAAATTCATCAATTTGCTGACCAAGGAAATTTACGATTCCGAAATCGGAATGATCGATGGCCGGATCGGTCACATCAATCAACCCGGAGAAAAACCCCTTGAAGGCAAAGAACGATATGATGGAGCGGGACGGTATGCGGCTCCGGGGCTTATCGATACCCATGTGCATATCGAAAGCAGCATGATGACTCCGGCCAATATGGCCAAAGCCATTTTGGTTCACGGTACGACCACGATTGCTTGTGATCCTCATGAAATTGCCAACGTCCTCGGTATTGAGGGTGTTCAATATATTATCGATGCCAGCCGGGACATCCCGTTAATGGTTTATGTCCTTGCTCCTTCCTGTGTACCTTCGGTGATTGGTCTGGAAACGGCGGGGGCCGCTTTCGGACGGGAAGAGATCGCCCGGATCATGGCGATGGAAAGAGTCATTGGTCTTGGGGAAGTGATGGATTTCCCGGGAGTAATTCATCAAAGTGAGCGGATGATGGGAGTACTGGAAACGGCCAAAAAATACACCCGCTTTTTACAGGGGCACGCCCCCAATTTGACCGGTAGGGAGTTGTCGGCTTATCTCGCTTCCGGTGTCGGCTCTTGTCACGAGACCAATTTCAGTGATGAGGCCCGGTACAAGCTGCGGGCCGGAATGACACTGGAATGCCGGGAAAGTTCAATTGCCCAAAATATCAAGGCGATTGCTCCGGTTTTGAAGGAATTCCAGTACCCGCCCAATGCCACCCTTTGCACCGATGACCGGGAACCTGAAGACTTACTGAAGGATGGTCATCTGGACCATGTTGTCAGAAGAGCGATCGCCGAAGGAATTCCACCGCTGGAAGCCATTAAGATGGCCACCTATAATGCGGCAAAGCTAATCGATTTACCGGAACTCGGTCTTTTAAAACCCGGGAACCTGGCTAACATCATCCTGTTGAAGAGCATGGATGATTTTTCAATCGATGAAGTTTTTATAAAAGGAGAACTGGTGGCCCGGAGCGGAAAATTAGTGAGGGATTTTCCCGTGCAGGAATTCCCCCTTGAAAAGAGGAATACTTTAATCCTAAAGTCAAAGCCCACTGCGGAGGATTTTAAAATTTTCGCTTCCGGGTCTAAGGTGAAGGTTCCCACTATCGCCTTTAATCCGCAAATGCCGATCATTACGGAATTAGAATATATCGAACTACCGGTGAAGGATGGCTTTATCGATATATCCGGAAGAGATGACTTGGCCATGCTGGCCGTCTTTGAACGCCATGGTGTCAATGGCAACCATGGGGTTTGTTTCGTGAAGGGTCTTGGACTCACCCTTGGCGCCATAGCCAGCACGGTAGCCCATGATTGTCATAATCTGATGGTTCTTGGAAAGAACATCCGGGATATGCTGAAGGCGGTTGATGTTCTCAGTAAGACAGGCGGCGGATATGTTTGTACCGCGGATGGTCATGTGGAAGCTTTGTTGGAACTTCCAATAGCCGGTTTGCTTTCGGATAAATCCGCTGAAGAGGTAGCGGTGCAAACCGGAAAACTGAAACAGACCATTAAAAAGTTCGGGATGACGGGGAACTTTCCGGCTCTTCTTTTACTGGTTACCTTCGCGTTGCCGGTTATACCGAATGTTCGGTTAACGGACCATGGCCTGGTTGATGTGAATGCGCAGACCCTGATCCCCATACAATAATTAGGCTTTTTTTCAGCAAGGAAATTTTTGTTTTTTAATTCATCGCTTGGGGTGATAAGAAGTCTATGTCAACCGTTTTAATTCAGAATGCCAATATTGTTACCATGAATTCCAACCGGGATGTAGTGAGTGGTCATATTTATATTGAAAAAGATCGGATCGTTTCCGTTGGGGATCAGGTGGAGAAAGCGAAAGGGGCCGACAAAGTCATTGATGCCAAGGGACAAGTGGTCATTCCGGGATTGATTCAGACTCATATTCATCTTTGTCAGAGTCTTTTCCGGGGTCAGGCGGATGATTTGGAATTGCTGGACTGGCTACGGATGAGGATTTGGCCGCTTGAAGGGGCTCATGATCCCGAGTCGGTTTATAATTCGGCTCTGCTCGGTATTGGAGAACTTTTCCGCGGCGGGACCACTTCGATTATTGATATGGAAACGGTTCATCATACGGAATCCGCTTTTGAGGCGATTATCCAGAGCGGAATCCGGGCGATTAGCGGGAAATGCATGATGGATTGGGGCGAGGGAGTTCCCGATACACTGTTGGAAAATCCTGAAGCTTCACTTCAGGAGAGCGTTGATTTACTTGAAAAATGGCACGGCGCGTCCGGCGGCAGGTTGATGTATGCCTTTACTCCGCGCTTTGCGGTTTCTTGCAGCGAAGACCTTCTGAAAGAAGTTGGGAAGCTGGCTCAAAAATATAAGGTAAAGATCCATACCCATGCTTCTGAAAACCAAGGGGAGATCGCCTTGGTTGAAAGTGAACGCAGGTTTCGGAATGTGTTGTATTTTGACCATTTGGGATTGGCAAGCAAAAACCTGATTTTAGCCCATTGCATTTGGTTGAATGAGCCGGAAATGGACATCATTCAAAAGAAGCAAATCAAGGTGGTTCACTGTCCGTCGAGCAATCTGAAACTGGCCTCGGGGATTGCCCAAATACCTGAGATGATGAAGCGGGGGATTAGAGTCGGTATTGGAGCCGATGGGGCGCCTTGTAACAATAATCTGGACCCCTTTGTTGAAATGCGGACGGCGGCCTTGATTCAGAAACCCCTTCATGGTCCGACATCCATGCCCGCCGAGCGGGTGTTTGAAATGGCTACTGTAAACGGAGCGGCTGTGATGGGCCTTTCTGAAGAAATTGGGACCCTGGAACCCGGCAAAAAAGCTGATTTGGTTTTGGTTGACTTACACAAGCTTCATTGTACGCCTATAACCGGCTCCAATATATATGCCCGGCTCGTTTATGAAGCTCATAGTTCCGATGTAACGTTAACGATGGTTGACGGCAGAATCGTTTTTGAAAACGGCCGGTTGACTACGATCGATGAAGAAGAAGTGATTCGAAACGCCAACCGGCTTATCGGGCGGGTTTACGATCGGGCCGGCATAAAATAATTCAAGGAATCCCTCACCCGGCATGCCGGGGCAATCGACAATGTTTTTCGTCTTTTCTTTGCCTCTGCGTCCCTTATAGTGCCGACGCCTTGACGGGAGAATTGATCTTTTAGGCTTCGAAGCAATTCCATAATAGGCCTAAGATTTCAGCGAATTCCCTTAAAGGCCTTTAAGGGAAAGGGTAAAGGAATTTAGGCAAAGGTATTTTCTAGAAATTGAAACGATAGCAAATTCATTGGGTGGAGGCTTTCATAATGGATTTGGTTATTAAAAACGGCACGATTATAACTGCATCCGAAACTTATTTGGCGGATTTGGCAATTCTTGGCGGAAAAATCGTCATGATCGGACAAGGTTTGGAGTTTGGGGATGCACAAACGGTGGATGCTTTAGGAAAATATGTTTTGCCGGGAGCCATTGATGCCCATGTCCACTTCCAACTTCCGGTCGGTAATACCGTATCCGCGGATACTTATGAGACCGGTACCCGGGCAGCGGCTTGTGGCGGTGTTACCACTGTGTTTGACTTCGCATTGCAGAGCAAGGGTCAGGGACTGGTGGAAGCCGCCGACAATATGGTGAAGATATTTAAACCTCAAGCCTGTATTGATTTTGGATTGCACACCCAAATTACCGATTTAACCCCCGAAGTTCTTGATGATTTTGAAAAATCAGCAGCTTATGGTGTATCCAGTTTTAAGTTGTATATGGCCTATAAACATTTAATGGTCGATGATGGAGCCTTGGCGGATGCATTGGAAAAGTCAAGGGAGAGCGGGACTTTAATCGCGGTTCACGCTGAAAATCCGGCTTTGATTGAAAGACGCACCCAGCGCCTTTTGGCGGAAGGGAAAACTTCCGCCTGGTACCATTATGAAAGCCGGCCTGAGTTTGTTGAAGCCGAAGCGGTGAAACGTGCCATTCATTTGGCGAAAACATTCAATGCCCGTTTATATATCGTCCATCTGGCTTGTAAGGAAGGAATGGATGAGGTTACCAAAGCAAGGAATGAAGGATATTCGATTTATGCAGAAACCTGCCCCCACTATTTGAATTTTACCCATGAGGTTTACCGCCAGGAAGATGGACGATATTTTGTATGTTCCCCTCCGATGAAGGGACAGGAGAGCCAGAACGCTCTATGGGACGGAATCCGCCGCGGCGATATCCTTACCGTGGCAACTGATCATTGCCCGTTTCCAACCCACGAAAAAGATTGGGGCAAGGATGATTTCACCAAGATTCCCAACGGCTGTATGGGAACGGAAAATCTATACCCATATATGTTGAGCGCGGCCAACAAAGGCAAAATTTCTTTTAATAAAGCCGTGGAGGTCTGCGCTACCAATGTAGCCAGAATCTTCGGCTGTGCACCGGAAAAAGGCAATATTGCAATCGGTGGCGACGCCGATATTGTGATTTTCGATCCGGCCCGGAAATTCGTAGTTTCAAAGCATAATATGCATTCCAATGTTGATTACACCATTTGGGAAGGAACTGAACTTTCCGGTTATCCGGTCATGACCTTCTCGCGGGGAAAACTGGTTTACAATGAAGGCCAATTTACCGGGGAGCCTGGGTGGGGTAAGTTTGTGAAATGCCGTAGTTTCAAAACAAAAATGTAGATTTTAAGAGGTCTCCCCCGTCTTAGTGTCTGAAAATCAATAAGATATACAATACAGAAGGGTAGGTCATCATGAAGCTTTTAAAAGAGAAAATATTGAGTGAAGGTAGAGTTGATCGGGAAGATATTTTAAAAGTGGATAGCTTCTTGAATCACCAAATCGATGTAGCGCTTTTGGATGAGATTGGCAAAGAATTTGCCGGGAGATATCAAAGTGCCGGGATTACCAAGATATTGACCATTGAAGCTTCCGGGATCGCCATAGCCTGTTTTGCGGGAATTCATCTCCACGTGCCAGTTATTTTTGCCAAGAAAACCGATTCCAAAAACCTTGATGACAATACCTATGAAACACAGGTTTATTCCTATACCAAGGACCGATATTACCGGGTCCGGGTTTCTAAACGTTATTTGCAACCCAGCGATAAAGTTCTGATTATTGACGATTTTCTAGCCAATGGGAAGGCGGTTTTCGGTTTAAAGGAAATCATTGAACAAGCCCATGCAGAGTTGGTAGGCGTCGGCATTGCCATTGAAAAAGGGTTTCAACAAGGCGGTCAATTATTAAGGGAACAGGGTATTCGCGTCGACTCCCTGGCGATTTTGAAGTCAATCAGTCCGGAACGGATTGTTTTTGAGTGATACCTATCGTATGGGTGTGGTAAATTCCGGATTATCATCATAATCTTATTAACATGACCGTCCCTGTTGGGACTGAGATGTAACAATACAGACAAACAACGATTACTGGGGCGGTTTCATGGGTCAAAGGTGGGATCTTCTTCTTCATAAAATTAGATTGACTAGTCAATCTAATTTGCTTAATATTACGAAAATTAACACGTAAAGGAGCGTAAACAATGACAGCTGAAAACTTGATTCAAAAACTATCCCAACTCAAATTTTCCAATATGGTGAATCGCGATTTTTTATTGACCTGGGAAAAAAATGATGACGAACTCCAGGCAGTATTTACGGTGGCCGATATTTTACGGCAAATGAGAGAGAACAATATTTCGGCGCGAATCTTCGACAGCGGCCTGGCGGTTTCGGTGTTCCGGGACAATTCCACCAGAACCCGTTTCAGTTTTGCCAGTGCCTGCAATTTGCTTGGACTTACAGTACAGGATCTGGATGAGGGCAAATCCCAAATTGCTCATGGTGAGACCGTCCGCGAGACTGCCAATATGATTTCGTTTATGGCCGACGTCATTGGTATCCGTGACGATATGTATATCGGTAAGGGAAATGCCTATATGCGGAGTGTGTCCGCAGCTGTTCAAGAAGGTTTCGATGAAGGAGTATTGGAACAAAGACCTACATTAGTCAATTTACAGTGCGATATTGATCATCCCACCCAATGTATGGCGGATCTGGCCCATTTAATCCACCATTTCGGCGGCGTTGAACGGTTAAAAGGAAAGAAAATCGCGATGAGTTGGGCTTATTCACCCAGTTACGGCAAGCCCCTTTCGGTACCCCAGGGTGTTATTGGATTAATGACCCGGATGGGGATGGAAGTGGCTTTGGCTTATCCGGAAGGGTATGATTTGATGGGTGATGTCGAGGAGATTGCCAAGAAAAATGCCGCAACCAGCGGCGGTAAATTTACCAAAACCCACTCCATGGCGGAAGCTTTCCAAAATGCGGATATTGTCTATCCTAAAAGTTGGGCATCTTTCTCAGCCATGGAAAGACGAACCAATCTTTATGGCGAAAACGACTTTGCCGGGATTAAGGCCTTGGAAGCCGAATTGCTCAAGGAAAATGCCAAACATCAAGACTGGGAATGTACAGAAGAGATGATGAAGAAAACCAAAGAGGGTAAGGCTTTATACCTGCATTGTTTACCGGCGGATATCAGCGGCGTTAGCTGCAAACAGGGTGAAGTGGCGGCCTCGGTTTTCGATCGTTACCGGGCTCCGTTATATAAACAAGCCGGTTACAAGCCCTATATTATCGCGGCCATGATTTTTCTCAGTAAAGTGAAAGATCCGGCTCATACCCTTGAATCTTTGATCAATGCTAATGTGAAAAGGTTCTACAGCTTTTCGGGAAGATAGAATAAAAGAGTTTCGAGGTATTGAAGATGCCGAAGGATGTAAGCAAAAAAATCCTGGATGCAACGTTGGAAGTAATCGCTAGAGAGAAAATCAGTGGAACACGGATGCATTTGATCGCTAAAGAAGCTCATATGACCCAGTCCAATCTGCATTATTATTTTCCAACCAAAAAAGATCTGTTGATTGCGTTACTCAATGATATTCAACACTGGTTTTCTGCAAACCGGCAAAAAGTTGTGGATTTTCAGAAGCGATCATTCAGGGAAAACCTGCATGCCATCTTTAGTGAAAAGAAAGATGTCATTCTTCATAACAAAAAATTGGATTATGTCCAGTTTGATTATTGGGTTCAGGGGACTGTGGATGCTGAAGTACAGGCCACTTTTCAACAGACTTTTGAAACCTGGCGCAAAGATATCCAAAAGATAGTAAGCCAGTATGGGGAAGATTCCAGCAAAGACTCAGAGCATCAAAAGATGATACCCTACCTGATGGTTTCTTTAATGATGGGAGCATCCATGCAATATCTTATCGATGAAGAGGGGTTTGATTTGGACGAATATTTTAAGGCTGCGGAAAACTCGATTGTTAGTTTACTCAAGTGAAACCAAAATAAAATGGAGGCAGTAAAATGAGTGATCGTAAAATTCCTTTTGGGCCGACCTACGAAGAGATGCTTCACCCGGAAACGATGGATGGGGCCATCAGGAGCAAGGCATTACAAGCATTAAAATCCAATGAACTGGATCCGGTTAATTTATTCAATATTACCTGGAAAGACGGAGAAAACCAGGTTCGTAAAATCGTATTGCCCAAAGAGTTAACCGGTGTCGATGCCAATATCGTGGTCATGCTGGGAAAGGACTTCCCTTCCGGATCCCATAAAGTAGGACCCGCTTATGCCACGTTAATTGAAGGGTGTGTCGATGGTGAAATTATTCCCGGTGAACACACCATCCTAGGCCCATCCACGGGAAATTTCGGGATCGGAGTTTCTTATATTTGCAACCTGATGGGTTACAAAGCAGTGGTCATTATGCCCGATAATATGAGCAAGGAACGGTATGAAAGAATCCGTAAATACGGCGCTGAATTGGATTTGACACCGGGAACCGAATCCGATGTCATTTTGACACTGCAAAGGACCTACGAGTTAAAGAAAAATCCTAAAAACAAACCCTTGGCCCAGTTTGAACTTTTCCCCAACTATCGTTTCCACCGTCATGTTACCGGTAATTCGGCGGTTGAAGCAGTCAAAGGAATCGGCAATGGCAGAATAGCCGCCTTTTGCTCGGCGCCGGGTTCAGCGGGGACTATAGCCGCCGGGGACGCAATGAAGCAGGCTTTCCCGGAATGCAAAATTGCAGCCCTTGAACCCTATGAGTGTTCAACTTTGGCCGACGGCGGACGGGGGCAACACCGGATCGAAGGAATCGGCGATAAGATGTGCACCCTGATTCATAATGTATTGACCACCGATTTTGTAATATTAATCTATGATGATGATTGTGTGAAAGCACTTAAGATTATTCATGATGCACCGGAAGTTTTGGTCCGGATGGGAGTTGCGCCGAAGCTTGCCGAGGGAATGCGGGAGTTGTTCGGAGTATCCGGCATCTGTAATATTTTAGGCGCGATTAAAATGGCAAAATACCTTCGGCTTGGACCGGATGATAATGTAGTAACCATTGCCACCGACAGTTTTGACCGTTATTTTTCGGTTTTGGAGGATTTGGATAAACGGTATCTTGAAACCAGTGATTTTGTTTTGGACCGCTGGGCTGATGATATTTTCCACGAAACAGGGATTGAACATATTTACGATTTCCGCCGCAGTGACAAGAAAGAGCAGTTATTTAAACAGAAAGAACAAGACTGGCTGCCTTTCGGTTATTCCCGGGAATATTTGGACAGTATGCGTTCCATGGAATTTTGGGAGAAAGAATACCATAAGATTGCCGAATATGATCAAAAAATCAGATCAAAACGTTAAGTTTTACTTTAAGAAGAATATATCTCGGTCTTTGTGTCTCCGTGCCTCTGTGGCCGAATCAATTTGCCACAGAGACACAGAGCTCACAGAGAAAGAAATTTCAGCGGTTATCTTCAAAATGCAATTCAAATTATTTGGATAGGAGGTAATTCGCACGGGATCTCATAAGAAGGTTGTTATCGCTTTGGGCGGAAATGCCCTTCAAGAGCCTCAAATGCCGGCGACTGCCGAGGCTCAATTGGAAGTGGTCAAAAGAACTTCCGAAATCATCGCCGAGATTAAATGTATTTTTGGTTATGAACTGGCTATTGCCCATGGAAACGGGCCGCAGGTGGGACGGCTTCTTTTGGCGACCGAAACCGCTTCCGGTGTAACCCCGGCCATGCCTTTAAATGTCTGTATCGCCATGACCCAAGGGTATATCGGATACCATATTCAAAAGGGGCTCACTTATGCATTGGCCAAGCGGAACCGGATATTACCGGTTGTCACTTTAATAACGCAAGTAGTGGTTGATCCGAGTGATCCGGCATTTCTAAATCCTACAAAGCCTATTGGACCTTTTTACTCGGAAGAGGAAGCGAACCGCCTCATGCAGGAAAAGAATTTCACGATGCGGGAAGATGCCGGACGGGGGTGGCGCAGGGTAGTTGCCTCGCCGATGCCGAAAAGAATCGTCGAAATTCACTCCATTAAGGAATTGTGGGATTCGACGATTGTCGTTACGGTGGGCGGCGGGGGAATTCCGGTGGTCGAGAAAGAAGACGGCTCTTTGGAAGGAATTGCAGCCGTTATTGATAAAGACCTGGCTGCTGAAAGATTAGCCGAGGAAGTCGGAGCCGATATTTTACTCATCCTAACCGAAGTCGAGAAAGTGTCATTGAATTATCATCGGCCCCAGCAACGGGAACTGGATCGTTTGACAGTGGGTGAATGTGAGCGATATATTGCTGAAGGCCATTTTGCACCCGGCAGTATGCTGCCGAAAATTCAGGCCGGGATGATGTTTGCGAAAATCTCCGGCAAACAGGCAATCATTACTTCACTGGATAAAGCGGTGGCGGCCCTTAAGGGAGAAACGGGAACGCTGATTTCCGGATGGTAAATAACGATGAATAAATTAGGGCGGTGAGTTTTGATGAGCAAGGTTTTAAAACTGAAATGTGTGAAATGCGGCCGGGAATATAATGAGGGAGAGGCGCTTTATACATGTGAGGACTGCGGGATTGACGGCATCCTGGATGTGGTTTTGGATTATGAAACAATAAAAAAAGAGCTCACCTTCGAATACTTCCGAAATAATCATAATTACTCGCTGTGGCGTTACCTGCCGGCAATCCCCCTTGAAAATACCGAAGGAATCCAGCCTTTGCAGGTCGGTTGGACGCCATTGTATGAGATGAATCAATTTTTTCCGGAGACAGGATTAAAAAGTTTTTATATGAAAGATGATTCCCGCAATCCGACGGCTTCATTAAAAGACCGGGCCAGTGCGGTGGGAGTTGCCAAAGCGATCGAACTGAACCGGAAAGTGGTATGCGCAGCTTCCACAGGAAATGCCGCTTCATCTCTATCAGGTTTTGCAGCCAGTGCCGGTATCGAAACCTATATTTTCGTACCGGAAACGGCTCCCGAGGCTAAAGTGACTCAGCTACTGATTTACGGTTCCCACGTTTTCCTGGTTAAGGGAACTTATGATGTAGCCGTTGAACTTTGTTTTAAAGCTGCTGCCGAGTTCGGCTGGTATAACCGGAGTTGCGCCATTAATCCCTATCTGGTGGAAGGCAAAAAAACGGTTTCTTACGAGATCTGTGAACAACTTGGATGGAAAGCACCGGATATTGCGGTGGTGGCGGTTGGGGACGGATGTACCATCGCCGGGGTCTGGAAAGGTTTCAAAGAATGCCGGATTCTTGGACTCATCGATAAAATGCCGAAGATCGTGGGGGTTCAGGCGGCGGATTCCAATCCGGTGAGCCGGGCTTTTGCCCAAAAGAATTACCAGTTCGAATACAGAAAACCGCAAACGATTGCCGACAGCATATCGGTGGGAATCCCCCGCAACGGAATTAAAGCTCTGAATGCAGTCAACGAGTCGGGTGGCTGGATGGTCGATGTGACGGATCAGGAGATATTGGCGGCAATGAAAACCTTGGCTCAGAAAACCGGAGTTTTCGGTGAACCCGCCGGTGTAACCGGTTTTGCCGGAATGATGAAAATGAAGGAACTAGGGATGCTTTCAGGAAACGAAACGGTGGTCGGCATCGTCAGCGGCAGTGGTTTAAAGGACATTAAGAGCGCGGCCCTGGCTGCAGGGAAACCCTGGTTGATTGAACCGGATATCGAGGAAGTTCGTAAAAGTTTAAACAGGTGATTATCTTTGAGTCTCTGTGGCCAATTGAATTAACCACAGAGACACAGAGGAAAAAAGGTGTCGGGCCTTTTTCCAATGAAGGGATAAGCGTAACAAAATTGAAGCATAATGGAGGTTTTTACCCATGATTGATTTTGCAGAAATTGTCAAGGCGGCCGAAAAGTACCGGCCGCAAATATCCTCCTTTTTAAGGGATTTGATTGCCATTCCCAGCGAAAGCGCTCAGGAAGAAAAAGTTGTGCTGCGTATCAAGGAAGAAATGGAGAAAGTCGGTTTTGACAAAATTACCATTGACCCCATGGGGAATATTTTAGGATATGTGGGTCATGGCAAACATTTAATCGCGATGGACGCTCATATCGATACGGTGGGAATCGGCAATCCCAAACTTTGGAAGTTCGATCCCTATCAGGGCATCGAAGATGAGCAAATCATCGGTGGCCGGGGCGCCAGTGATCAAACCGGCGGGATGGCGGCAATGGTTTATGCGGCCAAAATTATTAAAGATTTAAAGCTGGAGGACGATTATACTTTACTGGTGGTGGGGTCGGTTCAAGAAGAAGATTGCGACGGCTTGTGCTGGCAATATATCATTCAAGAGTCCAAAATCAGACCGGAATTCGTTGTGATTACCGAGCCTACTTCCTGTAACATCTATCGGGGCCAACGGGGCCGGATGGAAATAAAAGTGAGCACTGCTGGGGTCAGCTGTCACGGTTCAGCGCCTGAACGGGGCGATAATGCCATTTACAAAATGGCCCCTATTTTGACTGAGCTTCGGGCCTTGCATGAGAATCTCATCACCCATCATTTCCTGGGAAAAGGAAGCCTTACGGTTTCCGAGATTTTCTTTACTTCGCCTTCCCGGTGTGCAGTGGCGGATAGTTGTTGGATTTCCGTGGATCGGAGACTCACGGTTAATGAAGATAAAGAACTTGCTCTGGGTCAAATCAGAAAGCTCCCCGCGGTCAAGGCTGTGGGTGCGGAAGTTAGCATGTATGAGTATGGGAGACCTTCTTATACCGGATTGGTTTATCCGACTGATGCGTATTTCCCAACTTGGTATATTGAGGAAGAGCATCCGGTTTGTAAAACTTTATCCGAAGTGTATCAGGGACTTTTTAGGAGTCAGCCCTTAATGGATAAATGGACTTTTTCCACTAACGGGGTTTCAATTATGGGTAAATACGGCATACCATGTATTGGATTTGGTCCCGGGCATGAGGAAGAAGCTCATTCCCCCAATGAGAAAACCTGGAAGGATGAATTAGTGAAAGCCACAGCGATGTATGCGGCGATTCCCGGCATATTTGTTCAAAAGTATGCGGCTGAAATGCCGAAGGTAACCGAAAATCTGGCGAAGTGAAATATGGATAGAGAAATTGAAGCTGTAATTGTAGCCGCCGGTTTCTCCAGCCGGGCCGGAGCTTTTAAGATGGAAATGGACCTGGATGGAAAGACGGTCATCGAACGGTGCGTCGAAGCGATGAGCCCGTTTTGTTCCCGGATTATTGTGGTGGGCGGCTACAAAATCGAAAAGCTTGAAAAGATCTTAAAAAAATATCCTCAAGTTGAAATTGTTTTGAATCGGAGATTTGCCGAGGGCATGTTCACTTCGGTAAAAGAAGGCGTGCGTCAGGTCCGGGGGGAGAAATTCTTTTTTAGTCCCGGAGATTACCCTCTCATTAGCGGGGAAGTTTGCCGCAAGTTGCTGACCCAAAAGGGTGAAATCCTGATTCCGATATTTCAGGGACATAAAGGTCATCCGGTGCTTTTTTCGGCAGGGCTCGTTGAAGAATTGCTGGAGGCGCCCGATTCTTCAAACTTACGGGACTTTATCCAGCGGAAGGGGTATCAAACCGTAGTTGTAGAAGATGAGGGTATTTTAATGGACTTGGACACGCCCGATGATTATGAACAGATTTTGAAATGCGCGCGGGCGCGAAGTCGGGGAGGCGTTTTGATGAGCTGTGAAATCAATGTACCCATTCAAAAAGTCGATCACCAGGAGAAGGTTACCGGCCAGGCAGCTTATATCGGGGATATCAAATTCCCGGGAATGCTGTATGCCAAGACTTTACGATCTCAAAAAGCCCGGGCTTGGATTAAAGCAATCCATAAGCCGCAGTTGCCCGAAGGGTATTTTATTGTCGACTCCTCGGATATCCCCGGCCAAAACCGGGTCAAAATCGTTATCAATGATCAGCCTTTTTTTGCGGAAGATAAAGTTAACTATATCGGTGAACCGATTTTACTTGTGGTTGGTCCCGAAAAACAAACTATCCTGGAAATCTTGGCCCAAATTCAAGTGGATTACCAGGACATTTCGGCGATTTTGACCATGGAGGACGCTGAAAATCCAGATTTAAAACCGATTTTCGAAGATAAAAGATATTTTGCCGACTATCACATCTCCAAGGGTCATCCCGAAGCCGGCTTTGAAGAGGCTCAATATATTTTTGAAGAGGAATTTGAAACCGGTTACCAGGAACAGCTTTATATCGAGCCCCAAGGAGTAACCGCTGTTTATGATAATCAAATTACGGTCTATGGCTCTATCCAATGCCCCTATTATGTCAGGGACGCCTTGATGCAGGCTTTCGGCTGGGGCAGTGAACGGGTTAGGGTTGTGCAAACAACGGTAGGCGGTGCCTTTGGCGGTAAGGAAGACTATCCTTCCTTGATTGGCGGACAGGTGGCCGTGGCAGCCTATAAAACCGGAAAACCCGTGCAATTGATTTTTGACCGCAGCGAAGATTTGGAAGTTACAACCAAGCGGCATCCTTGTGTCATCCGTTTAAAAGCCGCAGTTGATAAAGATTATAGAATTACTGCGCTGGAAGCGGATATCCGCTATAATGCCGGCGCCTATTGTGGGTTGTCCAATGTTGTTTTGCAACGGGGCATGTTTAACATCGCCGGAGTTTACCAGATACCCAATATGAAGGTTCGCGGCAGAAGTGTGGTAACCAATACCGTTCCCAATGGAGCCTACCGGGGATTTGGGGCGCCGCAGGCTATTTTTGCCATTGAGATGATGATGGAAATCATCGCTGGAAAACTGGGCATGGAAGTATTGGAATTGAAAATGAAACATTTGGTCCGAAAAGGGCAATTGACCACCACCAGCGGAACTTTCCGTCAGGAGATAAAGCTGCCGGAGTTAATTGAGACCGTAGACCAACTTTCATCCTATCGCCAGAAACGGCGGGAATTTGGAAACGGGGAAGAAAAGGTTTTGCGTGGTATTGGGATGTCGCTATTTCTACATGGTTGTGGTTTTACAGGCAGCGGAGAACGGGACTTTATTAAAGCTCAGGTAAAATTGAGAAGGTCACAGGATGGAAAGGTTGAAATTTTGGCCGCCAATACCGACATGGGGCAAGGGCTGAAGACCACTTTTCGGAAAATCGTGGCCAGTTCTTTGGCACTGCCGGTAGAATCCATTATCTATCAAAACCCCGATACCACCCGGGTCCCCAATTCCGGTCCGACAGTGGCTTCCCGAACGGTCATGATCGTCGGCAAATTATTGGAGCAGGCGGCTTTAAAAATGAAACAGCGGTGGAACGAACCGGGCGAGATTGAAATCATTGAAAACTACCGCCATCCGGAGGATATGCAATGGGATGATGCTACTTTCAGGGGGGATGCCTACCCCGCTTTCTCCTGGGGGGTCAATGCAGTGGAAGTGGAAGTGGATCCCTTAACACTGGAAATCAATCTTAAAGGAATCTGGTCCGCCTACGATGTGGGTAAAGCCATTGATGACCGGATCATCAGGGGTCAAATCGAAGGTGGGATTTTGCAAGGCCTTGGTTATGGAAGCCTTGAAAAAATGGAATGCCGTCAGGGGAAATTACAACAACGTTCGGTGACGGACTATATCATCCCCACAGCCATGGACGGCGTTAAAATGGAACACCGTTTAATTGATAATCCATATGCCGATGGCCCTTTCGGAGCTAAGGGCGCGGGTGAACTGACCTTGATAGGCGGAGCCCCGGCTTTGGCTGCCGCGGTAAGCAATGCTTTGGGAATCCCCCTTCACCGGCTTCCTATAACTCCGGAATACTTGATGGAGGTCCTTAAAAATGGCAAAGCGGATTGAATTCGTATTAAATAGCCGGAAAGTAGCCTTGGAAACCGAGCCTTTGCGCCGTTTATTGGACGTGTTGCGGGAAGATTTCGAACTTACCGGGCCCAAGGAGGGCTGCGGCGAGGGTGAATGCGGAGCTTGTTCGGTTTTATTAAACGGCCGCCTCGCCAATTCGTGTCTCATTGCAGTAGGAACGGTTGAAGGCCAGGAAGTTACCACCATTGAAGGATACCGGGACAGCAAGCGCTTTAAAATCCTTGATCGGGCTTTTGCCGATGCCGGGGCGGTTCAGTGCGGGTTTTGCACTCCCGGGATGATTATGGCTGCTGAAGCCTTGCTGCGAAAAAATGCCAAACCCAGTGAAATGGAGATCCGGGAGGCTATTTCCGGCAACCTTTGCCGTTGCACCGGCTATGAGATGATCATTGAAGCCATTCAATTGGCGGCTGAAAGGGGTGCCGGGTTGTGGTAACATTCACTCCGAAAACTCTATCCCACGCGCTTGAAATCCTCCATACAGAACGGGTAGTTCCCTTTGCCGGCGGTACTGATTTGATGGTCCGCAGGAGAAGCTGGTCGGGAACTGTTCCCAATTTTGAATATCCGGCGCTTTTTATCGGGAATCTTGAGGAACTGAAGAAAGTCGTCAAAAAAGGCGACATCCTGGAAATCGGGGCTGCAGCCTCCCTAGGGGAACTTCTTGAACATCCGGAAGTACCTGAAATCCTGAAGCAAGCCATCAAGCTGATGGCTTCTCCGGCTATTCGTAACTTGGGTACCCTGGGCGGTAATATTTGCAATTCTTCACCAGCTGCCGATACATTGCCTCCCCTCACGGTTTTGGATGCAACTTTAGTGTTACAAAGCAAAGAAGGCCGGCGCCAGGTTCCGATTGGGGAGTTTATCAAAGGACCCGGACGAAATGATTTGAAAGAGAATGAATTACTCTCAACAGTCCGGCTTCCTTTAAGAGAGTATAACCATTCCTATTATAAAAAAGTCGGAACCCGTAAGGCTGATGCCCTTTCCAAGCTTTCCTTCGCCGGAGTCGCCAGAACCGCGGGTGGAATCATTCAAGAAGTAAAAATAGCCCTCGGGGCAGTGGCTCCACGAGTGGTCGTCAGCGCACAGGCGGAAGAGTTGCTTAAAGGAAAATCAATTCGTGATTTATCCAACGTATTGCCGGAACTCAAGCAAATATATGAGGAATATATCCGGCCTATCAATGATCAGCGTTCGACTGCCGCCTACCGGAACGAGGTTTCATTCCGGCTCATCGAATATTTTATTACACAGTTGAAATAAGGAGTAATTCAAAATGATACTTGTTGGAAACGGAAGGTTAGTCACCCGGGATACGGTGAATTCCGTTATTGAGGATGGCTGTGTCGCTTTTCAGGATAACCTAATCATGGAGGTTGGTTCCACTACGGCCCTTAAGTCCAGATATCCCCGGGCCCGTTTTATTGATGCAGGGAAAAAACTGATCATGCCGGGTCTGATCAATACTCATATGCATTTTTATAGCACCTTTGCCAGAGGGATGGCCTCAAAAACCCCTCCGCCAAGAGATTTTTTAGAGATTTTGGAACGGCTTTGGTGGAGATTGGATAAAACCCTGACTTTGGAGGACGTTTATTACAGCGCGATGATTCCGATTATCGAATGTATTCGAACCGGGACTACGACGATTTTTGATCATCATGCCAGTCCAGGTGCGGTTCATGGTAGTTTGTTCAAAATTGCCGAAGCGGCTTTAAAGGCTGGTGTACGTTCCTGTTTATGCTATGAAGTATCGGACCGGGACGGGGAGCAGATAGCGGATAACGGGATCCAGGAGAATATCGATTTTATCAATGATTGTAGTCAGGAAAATAACCCGATGCTGAAAGGAATGTTCGGATTGCATGCTTCATTGACACTTTCCGATCGGACCTTGAAAAAGTGTATCGCCAAAAACAGTGGAACCGGCGCCGGCTTTCATGTTCATGTCGCGGAAGGCATTCAGGATCTGGATGACGCCAAGAAAAAGTACGGTATGGGGGTTGTGGAAAGGCTCCATCAAGAGCAGGTTTTAGGGGAGAAGAGTATCGCCGTTCATTGCGTTCACATCTCGGACAAAGAGATTGAGATTCTACGGGATACTAAAACCAATGTGGTTCACAATCCGGAATCCAACATGGGAAATGCCGTAGGCGTCTCTCCGGTTCTCGAAATGTTCGGGCAAGGTGTAAACATCGGCCTTGGTACGGATGGTTATACCGGCGATTTGTTTGAATCTTTCAAAGTCGCCAATTGTTTTCACAAACATGCCCATGGGCATCCCAGTGTCGCTTGGACTGAGATTCCCCAAATGGTCTTTGAAAACAATCGGAAAATTGCCGCCCAATATTTTGAAAATCCGCTGGGAATTTTGACACCGGGAGCTTTTGCCGATATTATCGTGGTGGATTATGATCCGCCCACACCGTTAGGAGCTGAGAATATTAACGGCCATCTCTTATTCGGCGTCAGCGGACGTTCGGTTGAAACAACAATTATTAACGGTCAAATCGTCATGGAAAACCGTAAACTACTAACCATTGACGAACAGGAAATTTGCGCCAAGAGCCGGGAACTGGCGAGCAAGGTATGGGAAAGGATTTAGGGCTCAAGAAGCGGCTATCAGCCTCTGGCTTTTGGCTTTCGGCTGCAAGAACTGATTTAATCTTAAGCCTTTGACAGAGCCACATAGCCAATAACGGATACGATCAATGAATAACTTAAAGGCCAATACCTGATAGCCATCAGCCAATAACGTTTTCAACAATTTCTTAATTAAAATATCTTCGGAGGCCAATATGAGCGACCGTATGAGTCCCATCCCATTTGATAAACTGATGACCTGGATCTTTGATGAATATACCCATCATAAGTCCATTTTTGGCATTCCCCCAGTTAAGTTTTATAAAAAAACAGTCGACCCGAGTCTGCAAATCTTTGGTACATCTCTGGAGAATCCGTTGGGACCTGCGGCAGGCCCCCATACGCAACTGGCCCAGAATATCATTGCCGCTTACCTTACCGGGGGACGGTTCTTTGAATTAAAGACAGTTCAGATTTTGGATGGAGAGGATTTACCGGTTTCCAAGCCTTGTATTTTGGCAAGCGACGAAGGTTATAATGTGGAATGGTCGACTGAACTCAAGGTTTCCGATGCCATGAGCGAATATATCAAAGCCTGGTTTGCCCTGCATGTGCTTGCCAAAGAACTGGGCCTCGGATCAGCCGGGGGTTTTATTTTTAATATGAGCGTCGGTTATGATTTGGCTGGGATTCAATCGCCGAAAATCGACGCCTTTATCAACGGCCTGAAAGATGCATCGGGGACGGAGATTTGGCGGGAATGTCATGGTTATCTCCGGCAGCATTTGGATTTATTTGAAAGATTCAAGGAGAAGGATTTGGCTGTTATAACGCCTGGCGTATGCAATTCCATTACCCTCTCAACGTTACATGGGTGTCCGCCGGAAGAGATCGAACGGATCGCCAAATATTTATTGACTCAGAAGGGCCTCCATACTTATGTAAAATGCAATCCCACACTGCTTGGATATGAATTTGTACGGCAAACCATGGACCGAATGGGTTATGATTATTTGGTTTTTGATGACCACCACTTCCAAAATGATCTCCAATTTGGGGATGCCATTCCCATGCTAACCAGGCTTCAAAAGGTGGCTGAGGAGCATCAATTAACTTTCGGTGTGAAGCTCTCCAATACATTCCCGGTAAAGATAGCCCATAAAGAATTGCCGGGTGAAGAGATGTATATGTCGGGCCGGGCTTTGTATCCGTTAACAATCAATCTTGCTTACCAATTGGCTAAAGAATTCAGGGGAAATTTAAAGATTTCCTACTCAGGCGGCGCTGATTTTTATAATATTGAAGCTATCTATCACACCGGTATCTGGCCGATTACCTTCGCGACAACCATGCTTAAACCGGGCGGATATTCGCGAATCAGTCAACTGGCGGAATTACTGGATCGGGTTGACCTGAATATTCAAGGGGAAGGCGCGCAGACGCCTATTGACCTGGAACTTTTAAAACAGCTTGGAGAGAAAGCGATTGAAGATTCCCATTACCGGAAGGGGGAGGGCGCCGGCGGTTCAAAGCCTTCCCGTAAAGTCAATAGACCTTTACCTTTACTGGATTGTTTGATGGCTCCCTGTAAAGAGGGTTGTCCCATCGGCCAGGATATCCCGGAGTATATTCGCCTGGTTGGGACAGGAAGATATGCCGAAGCAATGGAACTGATAGTGAGCAAAAATCCATTGCCATTGATTACCGGAACGTTATGCAATCACCGTTGCATGACCCAATGTACCCGGCTTGACTATGAACAAGCGGTGGATATCCGGGGCGCCAAACTGATTGCCGCCCAAAAGGGGTATGAGGAATATATTGGAAAAATTAAGGAACCGCAAATCAATCCCTCGGTTAAAGTTGCCATTATCGGGGCGGGGCCTGCCGGACTTGCCGCCGCCTATTTCCTGAGTTTGCAAGGGATTGCGGTTACGGTTTTCGACCGTAAAGATAAAATCGGTGGAATTATTCAGCATGTCGCCCCGGATTTCCGGATTTCCAGAGAGATGATGGAAAGAGATCTGGATTTAATCCGTAAAACGGGTGCCCGGTTCAGGCTGGGTGTTTCGGGCGATTTTTCGGTAGAGGCCTTGAAACAGGAAGGGTTTCATTACATTTTCATCGCCATCGGCGCTTGGAAGCCGGGACGATTGAAGTTGGATTCGTCCGATAGAGATGTCCTGAATGTACTGGAGTTTTTGGAGAACTTTAAAAAAGACCCCGGAAGCTTACGGCTCTGCAAGACTGTGGCGGTTATCGGAGGGGGTAACTCGGCAATGGATGCCGCCAGAGCTGCTATCAGAGTGAATGGTGTGGAGAAAGTCTATTTAATCTACCGCCGGACCCGGAGGTACATGCCGGCTGACGTTGAAGAGCTCAACCTGGCTTTGAGGGATGGAGTTGAATTCAAGGAACTTTTAGCGCCAGCATCTTATCAGCGCGGAATTTTAAAATGCCAGCAAATGATTCTTGGGGCTCCCGATATTTTGGGCCGGCGAAGCCCGCAAGCCTTGCCGGGTGAATTTGTGGAGCTGGAAGCGGATACGGTGATTGGGGCTGTCGGGGAACAGGTGGAAATAGAATTATTAAAGCGCAATAAGATTGCTTTCGATGAAAGCGGCCGTGTCGAAGTCAACTTTGAAACGGGTGAGACCAGTGTCGCCGATGTCTTTATCGGTGGGGATGCCCTTAGAGGACCGGCCACGATTGTGGAAGCAATCGCAGATGCCACCAAGTTCGCTAAAGAAGTAATCAAAAGAGAAAAATACCAGGACTTGGTCTTACAGAAAGCCGTTTCTTTTGATCGGGAAAAGCAACTGACGGAGATTGAGGAAAAGAAAGGCGTTCTTCAAAAATTTTGTCAAGCCGGGGTTGAACATCAACGCTGTCTTGAATGTAATGTTTTATGCAATCTATGTGTAGAGGTTTGCCCTAACCGGGCTAATGTGGCGATTCAAGTATCGGACGGCCACGGGGAAAGGAGACAACAAATCCTGCATGTCGACGGCATGTGCAACGAATGCGGCAATTGTGCGGTTTTTTGTCCCTATGACGGAGCGCCCTATCGGGATAAATTAACTCTTTACGAGAATGAAGCCCAATTTTTGGCGGGGGAAAATGCCGGGTTTGCTTTGGTTGATAGAGTATCCGGGCGGATGAAAGTCCGGGTTGGCCTGAAAATTTTCGAGCTTTGTTTCGAAGGGGACAGCCAACCGACAGGGAGTATTCCTTCTGAGGTCACGCAGGTAATTTTGACCATGATGAAGGATTATGGGTATTTGGTAAGATGAAATTTTTAGCGGGCGCATTCGCCGCTATTTCCGGTCAGGGTCGCGATGGCATGTTCTAAAACGGGCAAAATCACTTCAAGGCATTCCCGAACGGCTTTAGGACTGCCCGGGAGGTTAATAATCAGGGTTTGGCCACGGGTGCCTGCGACTGACCGGGAGAGGGAAGCCATTGGAGTAATTTCCAGACTTTTAGCGCGCATGGCTTCGGGAATGCCCGGAATTTGCCGGTCAATGATATCCAAGGTTGCTTCAGGAGTCACATCCCGGGGAGAAAGGCCGGTTCCGCCGGTGGTCAATATCAAGTTGGCATGATTACACATTAAAATAAGTTTTTCCGAGATCAGGCTTTTTTCATCGGGTACAATAGCGTAATCTATCAGCTGGTTACCGGTTGAGAGCATGATTTCTTGAATAGATTTTCCGCTGTGATCTTCGCGAAGCCCGGCTGAACCTTTATCGCTGATGGTGAGAATACTATAACGGATCATTGAAATCTTCCTTTCCGAAAAAAGCTATGAATATTGTAACATATCCTCCGAAAAAAATTACGATGGATTGGAACTAATTTGGAGTAAATAAGTTATATATTGATAATAGATGATAGAGGGAGTAACGGGGGCTTGTCGGGAAAAATTCCAGACGGCCTCGACAAAGTCGTCAAGACGGCTATTTTGGCCCGGCTTTGTTGATGTAAGTCGTGAGACTCTATTTTCAGCCTTCGCTGGAAATAGAGTTTTTTATTTTTTCTGGGCATTCAATCGGTTATGGAGGTGAGGCCATCACTTTGAGTATGGGGATGTTTTGATCCGAAAATAATACCCTTGATCCATGTTGTGAGGAGGTAATTCATGTCCGATTCTTTGAACCGTCCGGTTTATCAACAAGAAATTCCGGAAGTATTGAACCAATTGAGTACTGATTTAAAAGGCTTATCCAATGAGGAGGCCGCTAAAAGACTTAAAATATATGGCCCCAATCAATTGGATGAGGGGAACCCAAAGACTTTACTGAGTATGCTGGCGGAGCAGTTTAAAAGCATCATGATTGTCATCTTATTGATTGCTGCCTTGATTTCAGGTTTGATGCATGAATGTACGGATGCCATTATCATTTTGGCTGTCATTATCATTAATGCCATCCTTGGTGTCATTCAGGAAAGTAAAGCCGAAAAGGCACTGGCTGATTTGAAGAAAATGTCGGCTCCCCATGGAAAGGCCAAGCGGGAAGGGAGCATTTTGCAAGTACCCACAACGGACCTTGTGCCTGGGGATATCGTGTATTTGGAAGCGGGTGATTTTGTGCCGGCAGATTTGCGGTTGGCGGAATCGGCAAGTTTAAAGATTGAAGAAGCTGCCTTAACCGGGGAATCGGTTCCGGCAGAAAAAATCATTGCTCCAATGCGAGAAGCGGAATTGCCGTTGGGGGACCGGTTGAACATGGCCTTTTCCGGGAGTGTCGTGACGTATGGCCGGGGCTATGGTATTGTGATAGCCACCGGTATGAATACGGAAGTCGGTAAAATCGCCAAGCACCTCACGGAAACTGAAACCCAGGAAACACCCTTGCAAAAGAAATTGGCGGAGATGGGTAAGGTTTTATCCATTGGGATCGTCGTGATTTCAGTGATTATTTTTACAGTTGGAGTGCTTCGCGGCAGGGAATGGCTGGAAATGTTTTTAACAGCGGTCAGCCTGGCGGTGGCGGCAATTCCGGAAGGCCTTCCGGCTGTCATTACCATTGTATTGGCTCTGGGTGTTCAAAAAATGGCACGTAAAAATGCAATTATCCGTAAACTTTCGGCAGTAGAGACTTTGGGAAGCACGCAAGTGATCTGTTCCGATAAAACCGGTACCCTGACTGAAAATAAAATGACGGTTCAAGAGATTTACTTGGGTGGAAAAATGGTCAAGGCAGGGGGGATTGAAAGTCATCGGGATTTGGAAACTCTGATGAAAATCGCCGCACTTTGTAACGATGTTCATCCGGTAAAAGATCAAGGGGAAAACGGCGGGTTCAAGGGAGATCCGACAGAAATTGCCCTGGTCAAAATGGCGGCAGATTATGGTTTCGATAAAGAACTATTGGAACGGAGCATGCCGCGTATTCAGGAAATTCCTTTTGATTCCGACCGCAAACTGATGACTACCATTCATCAATTGAATGGCGGTGAACGGACGGGACTGACCAAAGGGGCTCCGGATCTGCTTTTGGAGCGTTGTGACCGGATTTTGTTGGACGGCCAAATTCAAACATTAACTTCGGATTGGAAACAACAGATTCAACAGGGAAACCGCGCAATGGCTCAAAAGAGTTTGCGGGTGCTGGCCTTGGCAATGAAAGAGATACCGGAGGATATCTCTCAGTATGATTCGGCGACAATCGAAAAACAATTGGTCTTTGTCGGGTTGGCTGGAATGATGGATCCTCCCCGGGCGGAAGTCCGGGAAGCTATCAGGGTATGCAGGGAAGCTGGAATTCGCCCCGTGATGATTACGGGGGATCATCGGGATACGGCAGCGGCTATAGCCAGAGAATTGAATATTATCAGAGAGGAAAGCCAGATTATCACCGGTAGTGAACTGGATCGGATCGATGAAAGTGAATTTGAAAAACGGGTCGGGGATTATTCGGTTTATGCCCGGGTAAACCCGGAGCATAAGGTAAGGATCGTTAAGGCATGGAAAAAAGCAGGTCGGGTAGTGGCGATGACCGGGGATGGCGTGAACGATGCGCCTGCTTTAAAAGCGGCGGATATTGGAGTTGGTATGGGTATCACAGGTACGGATGTAGCTAAAAGTGCTTCAAATATGGTTTTGGCTGATGACAATTTTGCCACTATCGTATCAGCGGTGGAAGAAGGACGCAAGATATACGATAATATCCGGAAAACGATCCAATTTTTACTTTCATCCAATCTCGGTGAAGTGGTGACGCTGTTTATCGGGACGATGTTGAATTGGACAGTATTATTGCCGATTCATATTCTTTGGGTTAATTTGGTGACCGATACCCTGCCGGCGCTGGCTTTGGGAGTCGAAAAAGCGGAAAGGGATGTGATGAAGCATAAACCTCGCGAGGCAGGAAGCGGATTTTTGAGCGGAGGCATGGGTGTAACTATTGTTTATCAGGGTATTATCAAGGGTCTGATCACTTTGGCTGTCTTTTATATCGGAATCAAGTTCTATACACAGGGTGTTGCCATTACCATGGCCTTCATCACACTTGGTTTAATCCAACTGGCGCATTCCTTGAATGTCCGCTCCAGCTCCAAATCTTTGTTTCAATTGGGATTGTTTACTAACGGGAAATTGATTGCCGCAATCGCCATGGGGTTCATTCTTCAAGCCGGAGTCGTGCTCATTCCCTTTTTCAATGGTATTTTTAGAGTGGAATCCTTGAATCTATGGCAATGGTTAATTGTTTTAGCGGCTTCCCTATCGATTATTCCCATCGTTGAGCTTGGGAAAATCATTCATAAACGTCATGGCCGCGATTTTGACGGTGATAAGGAGGGCAACGGATGAATTTGATTATCAACCGTGAAATGCCAAAGGGAAAGGACGGATCCGATAAGGAAGAAAATTTGGTTGCGCCATGGAAAGAAAACTTTCGACCCAGCATCATTCATCAAGTTTACATGAACGATAAATTGATAGAAGCTCCTCTATTTCACGAGAATGATGGAAGCATGGCTGTTTTTATGCAAATACTGGTTTTTTGTAATGATCGAACCACCAGAGAGAGAAAAGAAGAGGGGGCTGCCGGAAATTTATTATTGGATTTTGCGGCTCGGAAAGGGTTTCATAAGAAGTTATTTGAGACCATCGTTCCCAAATTCACTCTCTACCGCTTGAAAACCAGGCCCTGGATTACTTCGGCCGTTATCAAGCTCAATGGCAATTACCGGGTAATTCTCCAGGACGAGCCGGAAAGAATCCTGGATCAATGTGATAAAATGCTGCTTAAGGGAAAGCGGGAAGGGATATCTGCAAGTAGGTTCAAGCGAATCACCGGGTTGTACGAGAAAATGGCGGCGGAGCATTCGCAAGTCATTGCGCTGGCCTATAAAGATATTGAGAAATCAACCATCGAATTTCAAAACATTTTTTGTTCGGCCAATTTTACCTTGGTTGGTATGGTAGGCCTAAACTAATCGTAATAAGGAAAGACTTTCATAAAGAAACTGTCTAAAGATTACTTTCAATTTGAAAAGATATGGAAATGCCGGATACCCATGATTTCGCGGCGCATATCTTCATCAATGAGGTGACTGTTTAGGCAGTTTCTGTGTCATACAGATGTTATGTGTATGTAAAAGTATACTTGATTTTTTGCAAATATCCAATATAATATCATTATAGTTTACTTTTGTTAGCCGATGTTAGTCCGTGTTAATAAAAATATGACATATATATGACGTATTTAAACTTAAATCGAGATTGAGGGGATACGTCAATGGATATTCGAAACGTCCGAGAGCGGATATTACATACGGAAGAGCCACCCCAAGGGCACCTCAATATGCTGGGGTACGTGGTATGTCCATTGAAACAGATTTATAGGGAAGGTATGGCAGAACATTGGGCAACGCGAAAGAGTTTTATTTGTTTTGCGGCTGTAAATTGTCCAATTTCCAGGAACAGCGAACCGATGAACTTAAAAAGGAGAGATTGGGTTGGTTTATATTGCGGATGAAACCATCGAGTGTTGGATGAAGGAAGATGTCCCTTATGGAGACTTAACAAGTTGGTTGTTGGAGATTGGCCAGTGTCCCGGTAAAATCCAATATTTTAGCCGCGAAGAAACCGTGCTTTGCGGAACGGAAGAAGCCGTCCGTATTTTTACGAAGTTGGGCGCCACTATAAAAACGGTACTACCATCCGGAAGCTTTGTCAAACCCGGTGAGTTGCTGCTGGCCGCCGAAGGAACTGCCGGTGCTCTTCATCAGGGCTGGAAAGTAGCCCTCAATATTTTGGAATGCGCTTCGGCAATTGCTACCCGGACGTATCGTCTGGTAAAAGCCGCCAAGAGCATCAACCCCAATCTGGAAATCGTCGCTACCCGGAAGAACTTTCCGGGCGCGAAGGAACTGGCGATCAAGGCGATTTTAGCCGGAGGGGCTTTGCCGCACCGTTTGGGACTATCGGAAACGGTTTTGATCTTTGAGCAACACCGGGTTTTTTTGGACGGTTTTGAAGCCTTGGTAACCAAAATTCCGGAACTTAAAGCAAGAGCCTGCGAGAAGAAAATTATTGTCGAAGTGGAGAGCCTCGATGAAGCGATTCGACTGGCTAGCGCCGGTGTGGACGGCATTCAATTTGATAAAGTGGATGCCTCTATCTTGGAGACGTGGGTTCGTGCTTTGAAAAAGATCAATCCTGCGTTGATTCTCTTGGCGGCTGGCGGTGTCAATGAGGGTAATATTGCCTCTTACGCCAAAACCGGTGTCAATGGGATTGCCACAACAGCGGTATTTTTTGGTAAACCGGCCGATATAAAGGCTAAAATATCAAAAATTTATTGAAAAGGTGTGAGGGAATATGGCAACCAGTCGTTTAGAGATGCAAAAAATGAACCGGGCTCTCTTGTATTCATCCTTTTTGGATACAGCCAAGCAAATCCAACATAAGACCGGAATTCACAGCGGAAATTGCCTGGAGATATCTGCCGGTAACGGGTTGCTTGGAATCGCCATAGCTCAAAATTCCCATATGCATGTATTTTTAATGGAGAGTTCTAAAGATATGCTAAGCAAGGCGGCAGCCAATCTTCGAGTCAGTGGTTTGGAGAATCAAAATCAGGTTCGGCTTATCAAAGGGAGTCTGGTTAAAATTCCACTGGGCGATGCCACCATGGATTTAGTAGTCAGCCGGAGTTCGATCTTTTTTTGGCAAAACCGGGTAAAAGCTTTTCAAGAAATATACCGGGTATTGGCTCCGGGAGGCATGGCTTGTATCGGCGGGGGGTTCTGGAATGAAGACATCAAACGCCGGGTTGAGGGAAAGCTGGAAGAGTACAATCCGAAACTATTGGGTCAATTGAGCGGTTATATTTGGAGGCAGAGCGTTGAATCTTTGGCTTCGAAGATGATTGAAGCCGGAATCGATTCCTACGAGATGGATTGCGGCGATGACGGACTGTGGATTTTTATCAGAAAATCCGCAATTAAACAGGGAGTCTCATATTTTCATTCTCAATAAACTGGAGGTGGTTTGCATGTTGAACGGAGTCAAAAAAATATTGTTGTCAATGGATGGTGTTGACGATTGTTGTGACGGGGACTTCACTATCTTTGGGTTTTGAAGCGACAACCTTATTTGCTCATGTGGGAGCCGGCTTAAAAGGTCCAGCATCTGAACTGGCGGCTTTGTATGAAAAGAAAACCGGAGTGAAATTAAAATGACGTTTAATAGTTTCATGTTACCCATGATTTAAGCGAAGCGTTTCAAATGGCAACTGATATTATCATATTTCGGGATGGCCGGATCGTTCAATCGGGCACCCCGGACGAAGTCAGGACCCGACCTGCCAACAGTTTCGTGTCCGATTTTTTAAAGCCCTAACAATTGGCCGAAATATTTCTTGAAAATCGATCAGGCCGAATCGTCATGATCGGTCACCATTGTGTCATGTTTGTGTTATAATATAGAAGAATAATCGCTTCGATGAATTATAACATAATCGCAGGTGATGGTGATGGAGAGTGCGGAAACATTGTATGGAAGTTTGCAGGGAATAACTTCGTTTGAACTGTATCCCGCCGGAAACCTTAAAGAATGCGTCCTAAGTAAAGCAAATCTTCTGAAGACTCCTTTCGGCGCATTGATTCCCCAGTACCAAAACGACGGGGTCCGGCGTAAATATGTCAAGTCCTTGTCATTTTACCCGGATGGCCATTTGAAAAGTATCTCTCTGCAAAAGGCAGTACCCATAGAGACATCGGCAGGGATTTTTCCGGCCGAACTGGTGACTTTTCATCCAAACGGCGGAGTGAAGCGGCTTTTTCCCCTGAACGGGAAAATCTCCGGCTTTTGGAGCGAGGGGGAAGAATACCAGTTGGCTCCGGAATTCGATTTTTATTTCCCTTTCGGGGATTTTAAGCGGAAAATTATCGGAATCCAGTTTTATCAGAATGGAGCCGTGAAAAGTCTCACTTTTTGGACACAGGACAAGGTCATGCTGAACTCACCGGTTGGTCCTATCGAGACCCGGATTGGGTTTTCGCTCTATCCGGACGGGCGGCTCAAAACGCTGGAACCGGCCAAACCCACTCCGGTGCCGACGCCGGTCGGGGAAATCGAGGCCTTTAATCTAGATGCCGTTGGGATTCATGGCGACACCAATTCGCTGAGCTTTACGGCAGAGGGAGCAGTATGCGGGTTGATGACTTCCGCCTGCCGGATCACCGTGAGCGGAAACCACCGCCGGTTTATTTATCAGCCCGGTTTAAAACCGAGTTTGTTTGATGAGGAAAAGATGGACACCGTACCCTTAAAGATCGAGTTCAACGGGGGGCAAGTCCGTTTCGGCGGTATGGAGAGCCCCTGGTATGATATTACCCAATATAGTTTTTCCATTACCCAGATTCCGTTGTCACGGAACGGCTGCCAAGGTTGTTCGGCATGTATCTCCGGGAGTTGAAAGGGGAAACCCGACGTACTTCTTTAGGAACCGGATCGAAGGGAGAATATCTGCCTTGGCTAATATTCCGAGAATCATTTTTCGGGTTATCCGTGTTGAATCATTGGGTATCCGATAAGTCCTACTGCCTGGTTTGGGTGGTTGGGCTTTTTATTTTTTTGGCATGGGCAAGGTAGTTCAGCACCAATAGCAACTAATTATTTACAATTAAGGAAAAATTGATTATTTATATTGACGAAAGATTACAATGATATTAAAATTATATTAATATTAGAATTAGTACTAAATTTATTTTTATTCATGGTTTTCGGTTAAGCTTATAGTCGGTTTTATAAGGGGATGAGGCCAAAATAGCACAATGTTTTCGTTTTTTATTGAAATATTGAAAAGGAGGGTGTCATTTCATGAGTAAAAAGGTCAAAAGTTTATATGCGATAATTTTTTCTGTGGCTCTGATTCTTGCAATGTCATGGGCAACGGAGCAAACCGTTGTTTTTGCGGATTCGTTAAGCACTTATAATCTGACCGGTTTTGCTAAAGCCACCACCGGAGGGGGAGTACTGGCCGTAACCGATCCCGGTTATGCCCAAGTAACTACGGCCCAACAATTTCTTGATGCCCTGTATTCTAACTATAAAAATAAGGCCTATGGAACTTATACGGCTCCGGTTAAGGTGATTGAGATCATGAATGATCTCAACCTTGGCTATACTGAGGTGGGTACTTCCGTTACTTCATCAACCTCCGGGAGTAGTCTGATGTCTGCCCATGCCGCTCCAAAGCTGCATCCGGTTTTACTCCAAACCGGTGTAAGCAAGATTGATATCAAAGCCAAGAGCGGCGGACTTACTATTTTTTCAGCCAACGGCGCAACGATTCGCCACTGCACTCTCAATATCAAAAGCACCAACAATATCATCGTCCGCAATTTGAAGTTTGATGAATTATGGGAGTGGGATGAAGCCTCCAAGGGGGATTATGACAAAAATGACTGGGATTTTATAACGCTGGGAAACGGCGGTGCTGCCTATAATATATGGATTGACCATTGCACTTTCACCAAAGCTTATGACGGTATCGCCGATCTCAAAGCCGGATGCTATAATATTACTTTTTCATGGAATAAAGTTACCGGAGACGACGGTGGGACGAACAGCAACAGTTGGGTCCGGCAGCAGTTCAATTATTTGGAACAAAACTCTTCTTCGTACCCCATGTATTATTGGTTAAGGACCCGCGGTTTTAGTATCAATGACCTGGTTACCATCAATCAAGGACATGATAAAACGCATCTGGCCGGGTCAACTTCATTGGATTCCGACAATGCCTCATTTTCGATTACATTCAACCATGAGTGGTATCAAAATGTCTGGGATCGTAATCCCGTCCGATTAAGGGCCGGAAATGTCCATGTCTATAATTGTTATGCCGACGATACTGTTGGACTGGCGGCGAAACGGCTGCGCGATACCAGGGTAGCCGCAATGTCGGCGGCGGACCAGGTTAAAATCAATGGGAATAGCACGACGGATCCCACATATCATATGGGGGTATTTCTTAACGGTACGATTTCCACCGAGGGTGGTGCGGTTTTGGTGGAAAATTCAATTTATCAGGACTGTCTTTATCCTTTGCGGAATAATCAGACGGACCCGTCTGACTCTGAATACACCGGTAAAATTAAGGCGACCAACACCATTTATCACATGGATAATGCTGACGGCACTGTGATGGAGATTCAAGGCAATAGTACCGATTCCGGCAATCCGCTGGGACCATTTCAAGCATCCCTTATCGCCTTTTCATGGAATGGTTTTACCTCCTTGCCGTATACTTACACAATGGATCAGCCAACCGGATTGAAATTGAGTCTCACCAATGGTGCGGGCGCCGGGAAACTTACCTGGGATAAGAGCAATTGGTTGAAAACAAGCTATCCATGAGGTAATATTTTTCGCTGGTGCTTGGGATAAACTTCGGAAGAAAGGTGAAAGCAAAAAGTAATCAACCACGAAAAGGCGAAAAGGCACGAAAATCGGATTTTATTTCGTGTAATTTCGTGTTTTTCGTGGTTTAAAAGGTTTAAGGTTTAAGTGACAAGGAAGAAAAAGACAATCAACCACGAAAGATACGAAAGGGAGGGAAAAGAGGGAAAGCGATCGAGTTTGATTATATTTCGTTTCTTATCCATTAAATTTAAGTTTTTTTAAAGACGGATTATTTTTTAACTCCAACGACCGCGCTTTAAACCCCGGAATCCTCTCTCTCAACCACCTCTTTTGATAACGGTTAATCAGCCTGTCCAGTTGGATACTGGCAGCCAATACTTTTCCGTCAGTGCAGCCGCAGGCGTTGTAGGCTTCCTGAAGTTTGTGGTATTCGCGTTATACAAAAATATCAAGGAGAAATTCGTTTAATGCGAAATAAATTGAGTCGAGAACGGGTGAAGCAATTTAGAGAGTATTTGGGATTTAAGAAAAAAGAATTTAGTCAAGAACTTGGAATGAATCTATCGAGTATTTACCGGATTCAATCCGGTGAAGCCAAGACTTCCAGGGCTTTTCTTAATAATTTAAAAATTCATTTCGCTGCAAACCCTGATTGGATTTTGACGGGTGAGGGCGAGATGTTTATTTCACCGAAAGCATATATCGACAAAGGGATTGAATTGCTCGGAGAGCAAAAGATTGGAGCCGGAATTGCGAATATTTAAAAGATCCCCGATATGAGAATCTTCAATCGATTATCGAAACTGAAAAGCTCATTGATGGCAAATTTGATAGGGAGTTACTAAACTTGTATCAACAGATTTTTCAGATCTGGCAACAGGGTGACGAAAAGACCCGGAAGGCCTTGGCGAATTTTGTGAAGGTGTATTTGGAAGAGGATAAAAAGTAATCGTATGAAAAATTGAGTCCATTCTGTTGCCGAGGGGCCTTCTTTATTTGAGCGGCAGCGAGAAAGCGGAATTAAACCTGGCAGATTGCTTCCCTAAAACGGAAAGGTATGGGCCTATTTACCCTTTCCCTTAAAGGGAACTGGCTGGAATTGAGGGCCGATAGGCTGCTGGACAGACTACGGAGCATAACGGCAAAGGCTCCGGAAAACCCAATCATTTGGGGGTCATTATTATTTTAGCTGTGATTTCCTGAGCGATGGAGACAATTGGCGGGAGGAAATCAGAAACCGTTAAAGCTTCGGAAATGGTTTCCGTGCCCCCCCTTAAGGTCTTCTTGCGACTCCGTGTCTTTCGACCCCATTATTAACAGGGAGTTCTCCTTTTAGAATCAAAACAAAAATTAATACCTAGCATTTTAAGTTATCTGGGTAGTTTTCGTAGCTTAACATATTCAGAAGGAGTTATCCTCACTAAGTTTTTAAATACCTGTGCGAAATAACTTGGATTGGAGAATCCTACTAGGTTCCCTACCGTGTTAATATTATTTTCGGGATGAAGTAAGAGTTCCTTGGCTTTTTCGATGCGAATTTTAGTGAGGTAATCATTAAAGTTTTGGCCAGTTTGCTGCTTAAAAAGCTGACAAAGATAACTTTTATTAACATGAAAAAGATTGGCGAGTGAGGATAAGGAAATGCTTTCCGTATAGTGGCTGGCCAAATAATAAATAATTTGTTTTATGATCGGATTATAAAGATGATATGGAACAGCGGCTAACAAAGTTTCAAAATCACTCATTATTCCATCAAATGTTTTTAATACGTCTGCTAGTGAATTGGCACCTTCAATTTTTTTGAAGAAACTGAATTTGTTTTTATTGATTGAGGTCGTATTATAACCCAATTTGGTTAAAGATTGTATTACCAAAAAACAAATTTCAATTAACCATTTTTTCAGGTCATACGGTTCGGGATAAAGACCAGTCCGGATGTGTTCAGTAATTTGCGCTTCGACGTAACGATTTAAGCCCTGTAAATCTTGTTTTTCAACGAATAATTGTAAAGGTTCGAGACCGCATTCCAGGATAGTAGTGTTAAAAACTTGATCGGGCAATATAACCTGCTTGTAAAAAAGATAAGGCCTTTTTTGTATCGCTTGGTGGTAAGTTCTACCAATAGCTGTTAGTTCCTTACAGAAATCGCTGATAATGATTCGCGTTACAATTTTTTTTCTTTGGGCAATCAAGTCAATAAGTTGGAAGCCTATGCTCTCGATTTGTGCTAGCTGGGAAGGAACGCTATTTATTAAGGTAACATAAGCTCCATTAAAAAATACAGTATGACCATTAAAAAATGAAGCAAATTCGTTTTGAATGGTTTCTTCGGCCTCAATTGGATCCGCACCGCAGCTTTGGATAGGGAAAATGATCACTAAAACAATATCTGTATCGTTTAAATTGACCTCAATATGATCCAACTGCTGTTTAATAAGTTTCCCATCTTCAAGTTTCCCACTGAGCAGATCTTTAAAAAATTTTTCCCGGCCGTTTCCACTGCAACTGTACTTAAAATTGCAATCGGGCAGCCGGAACTCATCCAGTTTTTGCTTGGTTTTTTCAAGAAGGGCAAGTAATTCTAGGGGTTCCATTTTTGGTTTTAAGAAATAATCGAGCGCCCCTAATTTTAACGTTTCACGGACATATTCAAAATCATTGTAACTACTGAGGACGATCACTTGAATTTGCGGATAAAATTCCTTGATTTTACGGGTGAGTACGATACCATCCATTACGGGCATCCGAATATCGGTAATCACGATCTCGGGCTCAATGGTTTCAATGAGTTGCAATGCCTCTTCTCCATTGGCTGCTTCTCCGGCAATGCTAAATCCATGTTCTGCCCAATTTGCCATATGGATAAATCCTTGTCGTAAAAGCTTTTCATCATCAACAATTAATATTTTGTACATGAGACCCTCCGTTAAGGTATTTTGGGCAAATTTAAAGTTACTGATGTTCCTATCCCGATTTCACTCTGAATTTTAACCCCATATCCCTGACCAAAGTGTAGTTTTAACCGTTCCGCCACATTTTGAATTCCGATTCCACTGAAACGATTCGTGGCCTTTTGATTGGATATAAAAAGCGAACTAATGGTAGCATCATCCATTCCGACTCCGTTATCAATGATTTCGATTTGAATCTGCTCTTCAATGGTGGATATATAAATAGTAATGCTACCCTGGTTATTTTTTGGTTCTATTCCATGAAAGATAGCATTTTCGATAACTGGCTGCAGTAATAATTTGGGAATCATGTAATGAATAAGTTCGTTATCAATCTGGTATTGAATACCAATTAAGTTGCAGGTACGTATATTTTGAATATAAATGTAATTGCGGACATTATCCATTTCTTCTTTAATTGAAATTAACTCTGAACCTTTATTGATGGTTTGTTCCAGTAAACGAACTAATGCACTTATGGTGGGTTCAATTAATTCGGTTTTTCCAGTCCAAGTCAAACATTTAATAGAGTTTAAAGTATTATAAAGAAAATGAGGATTGATTTGCATTTGCAATGCTTGTAATTCAGCTTTCCGCTTTTCCTCCTGCTCTTTAACTAGGCTACTGATGGTTTGTTCTAATTCTAGGATGATATGATCGTACTCAGTGGTTAATAGGGAGATTTCATCCAAGTGAGTTCCTTTCGGATCAGTTTTTATGGAATGAATCGATTTTACATGATTACAAAGGTTGAGCAGAGGAACGGCAATACGGCGGGAAATTATAATGGTGGCAATGATCGACAAAATGGAGAATAATAAAAAAATCAGTAAAATCTTAAATCCTAATGCTTTGATATCTTGAGAAAGAACTGACAGGGGAATTGTATTAATGATATACCAGTTTATTTCATCAATTTTTTTATAATTACAAAGGTATTGGGCTTTATTAAAAGATAAAATTTGATAATCCCGAGTTTTGTTTTTAATTAAATTCATCAATTGTTTCAATTCCGTTTTAGATTCCAGCTTCGGACGTACCGAATGCGAAATAAGATTTCCCTCGGCATCGATAATAAAAATTTGATTTCCTCTATCCAACGAATCTTTATAAATATCATACAGACTGGATTCCTTTACACTCAGTATTAATATTCCATAAAAGTTATTGGAGAAGTTATTATTCTGTAAGGCCTTAATTGCAGTAAAAACTTTTTCATCCTGATGATCTATAAAAAAGCTGGGATGTGTATTTAACCAGACAATCTGTTCGGGATTATGCAACATTCGTCGATACCATTCTTGGTGCTGAATATTCGTTGCAGTTATGGATGTAGTACCATAAGGACTGGTATAAACTATTTCATTCGTCCCGATCAGAATGGCCTCTTGCTGTAATTTATCAGCGGTTAAGGAATATTTGAACATTTGGGATTCGACGGATTCAATATTTTTTAAGCGGTTGAATAAGAGAATAGGGCTTTGTTTAAGCGCTGGTTCCAATTGGGAATTTTGGTTGTAGATATTGACTTCCCCAGTAAGGTCGTCGAGTAAAGTGTCAATGTTCTTTTCAATCTGGGTAAGAGTATGACGGTTTGATTTACTTACTTGGACATTGATGATTTGTTCAGAAGCCTTAAAGGCAAAAATACTAATTAGACTTATTGGGATTAAAGTAAGCAGTAAATAGGGAATAAAAAGCTTTCGAAATATGTCGGTATTAAAAATGAAAGGAAAAGTTTCCATTGTTTATAAAGCCTTTGCTCTAAATTTGAACAAGAACCATTATTTTGTCTTTGATTTTGTAATTTACTTTATTTTAACAGAGAGGATTGGTTTTGTCCAAAATTATTCTATTAAAAGAGCCTTATCGACCTTTGTAAATGGTGGTAAATACGAAATCAAGAAAATCTAAATATATTTGTATTTTAACTAAATTTTAATATATATTTAAAAGCCTATCGAATGTTGTTCTAAATATTATGATAGAATGGCATAATTTTATTACTTTAATACGGTAACTTTACTTGATATATTGGTTACAGATAACAACAAAAATAAATTTAAGTTTTTGGAGTTCTAATCTAATATTCATAAAGTTTTCATAAAAGGGAGTGAGGGATATTCAACATTCTTGGTTAACGACAAAAATATAGCGACAAGGGAGGAATTAATTTGAAAAAGAGTGTTTTTTTTGTTTCAATTATTTTAATGTTGGGAATGGTTATTGGGATGAGCACTATTGCCGCGTCAAAAGCACCAACAATCATTTCATTTTGGTTCCCCGGGTTCACAAAAGTCAATGACCAGTATTTTTTTAATGCAGTAAATGATTTTAATAAACAACACCCAGATATTAGAGTTGAAGTTACAACTCTGCCATCCAATATAACGGATATTAATACTAAACTGAATGCAGCTTTGCTTAGCGGAACATATCCGGATGTATTATCTGTATTTCTTTCTTCAATTGCCGCTAGAGGATCGAGAGGAGATTTTATGCCTCTCAATAGCTTCGTTAATAGTTGGTCCGATAAAAAAGATATTTATGCAAGTGCTCTACAAACTGGAGTCTATAAGAATAAAATTCTCGGACTTGGTTATTATCCGGCGCCTGAAGTTTTAACCTATCGGAAAGATTATTTTAAAGAAGCCGGTTTAGATCCTGAGAAAGCGCCGACGACTTGGGAAGAATTGGAGGATTACGCCAAGAAATTGACCAAGCGTGATGCAAACGGTAGCGTAGTTAGGGCTGGTTTTGATATTCCGGCTTTAAATACTGCGGCATTTTATAAACCATTCATGCGCCAGAATGGATCAATCATAATCGACGAGAAAAAAGAGCGGGCTGCTTTTACAGATCAAAATTCCATTGACAGCTGGGAATTTATTTTCAAATTAAAAAACGAAAATGTTAGTATTCCATATGATTACGAAAAAAGGGACGATGTTCCTTTTGTTAAAGGAAATAGTGCCATGTCATTTCTTCAAACGGTTCAAATTTTCAACATGATCCGTAACGACCCAACCATAAAAGATAAATTAGGTTTTGCGCCGGTTTTAACTCACAAGAAAAAAGTGGCGTTTTGCGGTTACCGTTTATTCGCCATTGGCAGTAAAACAAAGCATAAAAAGGAAGCCTGGGAGTTTATTAAGTTTATGATGTCGAAGGAACAAATGATGCAGCGATTCAAGCAATTAAATATTCCGGTGGTCCGTGCTTCCCTGGAAAAGAGCTTCATTGACGCCAATCCGGCTTTAAACAAAGTTTTAGTTGAATATATCAAATACGGCAAGGGCGCTGAAAGTGTTTCTTGGAATAATACGGCATTCGCATATGTTCAAACGGCTTATGAAGAAGTCTATAACAATAGGAAGACTGTTGCACAAGCTTTACGAGATGCTGCGAATAATCTTCAAAAAGACTTAAATGCCCGGCAAAATAAGTAGGTAAAAGAAAGTAAGGCTGTCTTAAAAAATAATTTAGATTCAGCAAGATGTTTTGATTGCGTATGAATATCTAAATTTTTCTTTTGAGACAGCCAAATTTTTACTTAAATGGGAGTGAGCAAGATGACAGGAAAGACTTTTTTTGAACGAAAAGCAACCATAGGTCAAGAAAACATTGGATATTTATTGATTGCGCCATTTTACATCTTTTTAATCGTTTTTGTTTTAATTCCAATCATAGCGAATTTTGTTTTGAGTTTTACCAATTTTGATTTACAGCAACTTAATTTTATTGGGTTAAACAATTACAAGTATCTCTTGACGGATGAGCCATTTAAGATTTCTTTAAAGAATACTTTCATATATTCATTTTTTACATTGATTTTTTCAATGGCTATTGGTTTATTAGCGGCCGTGATATTAAATCAGAAATTAATGGGTTTGAAATTTTACCGGACCTGTGTTTTTTTGCCTCATGTAACTTCGATGGTAGCTGTATCCATGATTTGGCTCTGGATATATGATCCATCTCATGGAACCATCAATCAACTTCTTGGCTTAGTGGGAATCAAAGGAAAGGCGTGGCTATATGATGTCAATTTTTCACTGGCCAGCATTATTTTCATGAGTATCTGGAAAATAATCGGTTATAACATGATTATTTACCTGGCGGGGTTACAAAGTATACCAGCTTATCTTTCTGAAGCGGCAACGATTGATGGCGCTAACTCGGTTCAGAAATTTTTTAATATCACTTTTCCAATGCTGAGTCCGGTTACTTTTCTTTTGTTTGTTACCGGATTTATCAATAATTTTAAAGTGTTTGAACAAGTACAAATTCTTACTGCCGGTGGTCCAATGAATTCAACCACCACGATTGTACATCAGATTTACAATCGCGGCTTCATCGATTTTCGGATGGGTTATGCTGCAGCAATGTCTATTATTCTTTTATTAATTATTGCGGTGATCACCTTAGTCAACTTTAAATATGGGAATCAAGGGCAAGACTTGGATATAGGATGAGGTGCTAAAAGATGAATAATTCTCATAAAACGACGTATCTGCTTTCTGGAATTATGCTGATTTTTTCTTTGCTGGTGATTTTTCCGTTTGTATTGATGCTGCTCACTTCGGTAAAGACTATGAGTGAAGTGGTGGCTTCCAGTTTTGTTTTTATTCCGAAACACATAAGCTTGATCAACTATATTGATGCCATGAATAGGGGCAATTGGTTACGCTATTTTTACAATTCAATATTTGTCACCATAATTACTGTTTTAGTTAGTTTAATCATCAATTCATTGGCTGGATATTCTTTTAGCAGAATCAATTTCCGCGGCCGAAATTTATTGTTTATCATCTCGCTCATTGCGTTGATGGTTCCTACCCAAGTTACAATGATCCCTTTATTTATATTATTAAAAAATTTCCCGCTTGTTGGAGGAAATAATATTTTAGGACAAGGAGGAATTGGATTTTTTAATTCCTATTTAGGAATGATTTTGCCCTATATTGCCGGACCGTTTGGAGTGTTCTTATTTCGCCAATTCTATTTAAATTATCCTAAATCTTTGGATGATGCAGCGGCAATTGATGGCTTAAATAGAATCCGAGCATTTTATTATATCTATGTGCCATTAGGCAAACCAATTTTTGCGGTATTGGCTGCTTTAAAGGCTACTTCTACTTGGACTGAATATACTTGGCCGCTTATTATCACTAACAATGATAATATGAAAACTGTTCAATTGGCATTAACGATGTTTAAGGATGATACATCGATTATTTGGAATCAACTGATGGCAGCGACGACTTTGATAACGATTCCATTAGTGATTGCTTTTTTGCTGGCCCAAAAATATTTTGTTGAAGGTATTGTGACTACGGGTATTAAAGGTTAATTATTCTTAGAAAAGGGGTAATTTGGTAATGCCTTGCACAAAGCCAAACATTATTTGGATATGCACAGATCAACAACGATTTGATACCATTCATTCGCTGGGAAATTCTCACATTAACACTCCTAATTTAGACCGGTTGGCTTCTAGTGGTGTAGTCTTTGCCAATACCTTCTGCCAAGCCACGGTATGTACTCCCAGCCGGGCAAGTTTTCTGACGAGTCGATATCCTAGAACCACCCGTTGCAGGCAAAATGGACAGAAAATTCCTGATGACGAAGTATTGGTAACTAAGATTCTAGCTGATAATGGATACGATTGTGCTTTGGCCGGAAAACTTCATATAGCTCCTTGCGATGGCCGGATGGAAGAAAGAATCGATGATGGATATGGGGAATTTCATTGGAGTCATGGACCTTTCCCTAAATGGCCTGAAAATGAATACATTCAATGGTTGAAAGAAAAAGGGAAATCTTGGAAGGATGTATATCCTTTTTCTCCGGAAGTATCGGCAAAGCTTGGTCCACAAGGTCTTACCCCGGATGGTTCAATTGTTTGGGCGGGGGTGCCTACTGAATATCACCAAACAACTTGGTGTTTCAATAAAGCGATTGATTATATAAATCAACCCCATCAAAGGCCGTGGCTCATAAGCATTAATCCTTTTGATCCGCATCATCCCTTTGATCCGCCTCAAGAGTTTTTAGATAAATATGATCCCAATACACTCCCTTCGCCAATTTATAAAGAAGGTGAGTTAGAGAATAAACCAAGCTTTCAAAAAAGGGATCATGCGGGTGCCTATGGAGGAACGGGAGTATCATTTAAAAATACTTGCGATTTACAACATAGACAAATTATCGCCGCTTATTATGCAATGATTGAACTAATCGATTATAACATAGGGCGTTTATTGCATGAATTAGAAGTCTCGGGACAATTAGACAATACTGTCATTATTTTTATGAGTGATCATGGCGAGATGTTGGGCGATCATGGTATTTTTCTCAAGGGCCCTTATGTGTATGAACCGGCTATTCATGTACCATTGATTCTTTCTTGGCCAAAATGTTTTCAAAAAGGGTTAAAGAGTAACGCCTTAGTAGAATTGACTGATGTCGCACCTACGATTTTGGAATTAGCCGGCATTCCTGTTCCTATTCGGATGCAGGGAAAATCGTTCGCGAATATCTGTGTAGGGAAAGTAGGAGCCGATTATCATCGCGATTTTGTATTCACAGAATACTATAATGCATTGCCAAATCATAGGAATCCTACTCCCTATCTTACGATGATTAGAGATCTTCAATATAAGATAGCGGTTTTCCATGGGTTAGATTCTGGTGAATTTTACGATTTGCAGAATGATCCATGTGAGTTTGATAATCTTTGGGATCATCCTGATTATGAAAAATTAAAAAATCAATATTTAAAAAAAGCTTTTGATGCGAGTGTTTTTACAATGGATCCTGCACCCCAGAGGGTTGGGGGATATTAAAAAATCACTTCGTAAAATCATTTAGAATTAGAAAAGGATGGTGTTCAACATGAAAGCTGCAATATTTGATGGAAAATCCAATGTAATTATTAAAGAGGAACCTATCCCGAAGCTATGTTCCGGTGAAGCTTTAATCAAAGTCAAATATGTCGGGATTTGTGGTTCCGATATCGCAATATATACGGGTAAAAACCACCGGGCCAAGTTGCCGGTGATTCCAGGGCATGAATTGGTAGGGGAGATCACTGAAATTTACGATGCTGGAGAAATTGATTTTAAGATTGGGGATCGAATAACCGTACTTCCTACGTTAGCCTGTGAAAAATGCGAATTGTGTGCGGGTGGGAAACGTCATCTTTGCAAGGCCATTCATTTTATCGGCATTCAAACGGATGGCGGTTATGCAGAATATGTTAAAGTTCCTGTAAATAATCTCTATCACCTTCCGGATTCACTTTCCTTTGAAAAAGGGGTATTGGTTGAACCATTGGCAGTGGCGATTCACGCAGTTCGACTGGCTAATGTACAGATCGGTGATGAGGCTTTGATTATTGGGGCAGGACCGATAGGCTTACTGGTGGCTATGATCGCACGGCTATCGGGCTGCTTAAATGTAATCATCAGTGAAGTTTCCCCTAGCAGGATTGAACTAGCTCAATCTCTGGGATTTGAAACTGTTGATGTCTCTCAAATGGGGTCAAATGAGAAGCTTTTAAGTTATACGGAGGGAAAAGGTTTTGACTTGGTGTTTGAATGTGTTGGACATCCAAGTACAATAAACCAAGTAATTGAAATGGGGAAAGCTGAAGCGCAGGTAATCGTGGTTGGCGCTTTCAAAGAACCCCCTGTTTTTGATTTATTTGCGATGTCCCGCAAAGAACAACGATTAGTTGCCAGCTGGACGTATACGAAAGATGATTTTGCCAAGTCGATTCAATACTTAGCTCAAGAAGATCTTCCCTTTGAAAAGGTAATCAGTCATTATATCGAGCTTGATCACGCCAAAGAAGCCGTAGAACTTGTAAAAAATGCGAAAGATTCAATGAAAGTAGTTTTAAAAACAACTTAAATGAGTGGAATGATGGTAAATTTGCATTGCCTTTATTACACATAAAAAAACGCTTTGGAGATTTAAAAATGATTATTAAGGAATTTAAAGTTTTAACAATACAGACGGGATTGGGAAAAAATTGGATTTTTGTGCTGTTAATAAGCGATTCCGGCCTCATTGGTTTGGGCGAAGCCTCCCAATCTGGTGATGACCAGCAAGTACGGTGGCTGTTGGAACAGAAGCTGCTGCCGCGATTAATTGGTCTTGATCCGGTAATGGATGGTAATTTGTTTATCCAGCAAATTGTCAAACGAAAGTTAGGGCAAAGAGTGGATGGTTTCCAAGAGAACACTGCGATCAGTTCCATCGAACAAGCTTTATTGGATTTGCGCGCTCAAAATGTAAATTTACCAATTTATAATTATTTTGGTGGCGGATTAAGGACTGAAATACCTTTATACGCTAATCTAAACCGGGCGTTGGCAGATAGAAGCCCAGAATCATTTGGGAGTTTAGCTATGAAGGCAGTAAAAGACGGATTTAAAGCTGTAAAGTGTACTCCTTTTGATGGAGTGACTCCATTCTTAGTTAGAAACCAATGGATTGAAAAAGTAAGGGATGGAATTGAACGTATTGCAGCTGTTCGGGAAGGCATTGGAGTCAATATCGATTTAATGGTTGATTGTCATGGCCGGTTTTCTGCAGCCGATGCCATCTGGTTGATTAAAGAATTAGAACAGTTTGATTTATACTGGCTGGAAGATCCGGTTTGGTCAACGGAAGATTTGGATCAACTTCGGGAAGTCCGTCGGAAGACGGAAATAAGGCTAGCTGGGGGTGAAAGAGTCCGCGGGCTTTATGAGGCACAATTGATTTTACGGGACCGGCTGCTTGATGTGATAATGCCGGATGTAAAACATTGTCTAGGAGTAACAAGCTGGTTCCATATTGCGGCAATGGCTGAAGCTATGAACATTGGTATAGCGCCCCATAATCCGGCAGGGCCGGTTTCTACAGCATTTTCGGCGCAATTATGTGCGATTATACCTAATTTGGTTTGGTTAGAATTTCCATATTCCGAAGTGCCTTGGAGAAATACAGTAGTCACCCCTGAAGAAAACATTTCGAATGGAGTATACCGCCTTTCTGAATTGCCAGGAAGTGGTTTGCAATTAAATTTAAAGGGATTGGAACAACATACCAGTTAATTTAAAAAGGAATCAATTTTTTACCGGATAGGAAAGGAAGATATGGGATGTTAAACACAGATAATTTTAAAGGAGTTTTTCCCGCTTTGATTTCGCCTTTGACTCCGGAGCAAACTTTAGACGGCAAAGCGCTAGAAATACTTATTCAACGGATGGTGAATTCTGGTGTCAATGGTATTGTAATACTAGGTTCTTCCGGGGAAGGGCCTATCCTTCCTATAAGTATTCAGGAAGAAATGATGGAAAGAGCTGTAACTATCGTAGCAGGCCGGATTCCTGTTGCTTCTGGAATTAGCGGCCTTAATACCTCTGAATCAATAAAAAAGAGTAAGATCGTTAAAAGCATAGGGGCGGAGGGTATTCTTTTATTGCCTCCGTTTTATTACCCTCTACCTCAGAAGGAAGTTATTGATTATTATCAATGTGTGGCTGATCAAAGCGAGCTTCCGGTGATTATTTATAACATTCCGGCTCTCACTAAAGTGGCTATTTCTCCTGAAGCAGTGGCTGTACTAAGCCGTCATCCCAATATCATCGGCTTGAAAGATTCAAGTGGCAATTTTATTGCTTTTCAAAATATGATTTATGCCGCAGCAGGGCAAAATTTTAACCTTGTTCAAGGAGCGGCTCCGTTAACCTTGGCGGGGATGTTTATGGGAGCCCAAGGTTGGATATCACCAGTAGGAAATGTTGATCCTCAGTTGGAAGTGTCACTCTATTCCGCCTGGAGCAAAGGAGACCTCATTACAGCCCAAAAATTACAAAAGAAGATGAATAATTGGGCTAAAATCATGAACTATAACGGCCGTCCCGTTGCGCTGAATGCTAAAGCAGTGCTGTTCTTAATGGGACTATGTCATAACATAGTTTTAAGTCCTTCTTTAGCATTATCAGAAGATGAATTAAAAAATTTAAAGAAATTTGTTAAAGATTTAGGATTAATCGATATTTTTGATCAGGAGAAAGTAATTTCGTGAATATATAGGATGTTACAGCAAGGTCTACTAAAAGAATAGAGAGAATATAAACGAGGTATATGAGATGGAACTTTATAACAAAGTTCAAAAAGTGATGGCTCAATCTATTAATTCCAGAAGCTATTCTTTCTTAAATCACTTATCTATCCAGAAAAGATTAATTTTGGTCTTGCTGGCGGTATCGATAATCCCCCTTGTTTTAATGGGACTCATCTCTTACCATATTTCCAAAGCGGCGATTGCTGATAAAATTTCCCAATATTCACTCCGGGAACTCGCTCAGGTTACTAATAATTTGGATTTGGCCCTGAAGAAACACGAAGATTTTTTGAATCTACTGATCTCCAATCCCGAAGTAAATCAATCACTGGCTGAATGTGTCAATAATCCGAGTCTGGACTTTTTGGAGCTTAATCAAAGGTTTGCGAAAATTTTTGATAATTCCGCTATAACTTCGGAAAGTGGTTCATCGATTCTTTTCAACTCGCTCAAAAATGATAAACAGTATAAAACGGGGACCGGATATATCTCTCCCGAAGATTATCGAAAAACCCGCGATTATCGAAAAACGCTCGCTGCGAAAGGAAAGCTCCATTGGTTCTACTTTAAAGGGAGTATAGGCATCAGCCGGGTTGTCGGCGATTTAAATAGTTTGCAGCCTATCGGAGTGGTGACCGTATTTTTCGATCCCTACGGACTGGATAAAGTGATTAATTATACATTGTATAAGGTGTCTTTTGATAGATCGGAAAAAGAAATTTTAAAACACCCATATTCCATGATTATTACCAATAATGGAATCGTGGTGGCTTCCCCGTTTCAGGAAGACTGGGGCAAAAACATCCGGGAGTTAGTCCGGGATCATAGTATTATGAAGAAATTAGCCGACCTGGGAGAAGAATCCGGGAAATTCCCGGAGCGGGTCAAAAATAAAAATGGATTGATGACGGTGAATCCAATCCCGGCTAAAGAATGGTATCTGTTGAGTATTGCTCCGAACTCATATTTATATGCCGAATCGACCATGGTCGGTTTATGGGCGCTAGGCTTGGGAATCATTATCAGTATCATCGTGGTGATTATCTCCATTATAGTGGCGTTAGGAATTTCTCAGCCTTTGCAACAGGTTATGAAAGTAATGTGCCAGGCGGAAAATGGTGATTTAGCAGTCAGTGTCAAGCTGGATAGCCAAGATGAATTGGGGCAGTTGGGCCGGAGTTTTAACCGGATGATCACGCAAATTCAAGTATTGATCAGTGATACCCAAAATCTCGTTTCCGAAGTGCTTAAGCGGAGTCAAATATTAAAAGAAAGTTCGGCCCAATCGTCGCAAACCGCGGAAACAGTGGCTATGGCAACGGCGGAAATCAGCCGGGGCACCATGGAACAAACCCAAGAGGCTGAAAAAACCACTCAAAAAATGGATGATTTGGCTAAACGGATTGATGCTGTTGTTTCTCAATCTACCGAAATGGAACAGATCACGCAATCGGTCCGCGGGATGGGTTTGCAATCGAAAGCCATGATTCAGCAGTTGACCCAAAAAGTGAATGAAACCGATAACATCACGAGTATAGCGGTTAAGGATATCCAAGAGTTAAGTTCCAGCGCCGAACAGATTAAGGACCTTACTCAGGCCATCACCGGTATAGCCGAACAAACCAATTTGTTAGCACTTAATGCCGCCATTGAAGCAGCCAGAGCGGGTGAATATGGTGCGGGTTTTGCGGTGGTTGCGGAAGAGATCAATAAATTGGCTGCCCAGTCCCATGAGACTGCCAAGATAATTAATAATATCTTGCAGGAAATTGAAACCAAAAGTGTTGCTTCCACGCAAACTGTTTCCAAAGCCCACCAAATCGTGGCAGAACAACTGAGTGCTGTTGAGGAAGCCCAAAAGTCTTTTGATCAGATTATTGATGCAATGAATAATGTTGTCCATCGGCTTTCCGATGTGAATGAAAATATTAAAAAGATTAATGCGGTAAAAGAAGAAACGATAAGCTTTATTACCAATATCGGTGCTATTTCTGAAGAAACCGCCGCATCCTCGCAGGAGGTTTCTGCATCCGCAGAGGAACAAACCGCGATTGCCGAACAAGTAAGTTCACTGGCGGCTGATTTATTGAAGATCTCCGATCAATTGGCCGGCAGTGTTGGTAAATTTAAAATCAGTATTTTTAAAGACTTATGATTGTATATGAAACATTATAGTCTTACAAGAAGAGAAGCTCGCCACTCCACCAAGAGACTTGAGCTTCTCACCAAAAGCAACCTGTGAAAGGTTGGTTTTGCTTCATTATATCAAGTATGATATAAATTATCGACAAATACCACGAATTATAAGAATAATATATTTAAGGCCACCATCCCAACCGGTGTTTACCAACAATTTCAATCTGTACACCATTAATAATGACTATACCATTATTGGTTTAGGGTATCCAGTTAGTCCGAATGTAATGATGCGGGCGGAATATCTAATGATTGATGATGAGGCGATGCTTGGAGCTAAAGGTAAAAAAGGTTTCACGTTTGGTGGGAAATTCCTTATCAAGAATTATCCGGAAATAACTGACAAAAATCCTCCGGGTTGTATCCCTAAAGACCCCCAGGGAGTCTTTAAGGATGCTTTTTCATTTTTAATTGGTATATGATGAGAAGGAATCCTCAACTGCAATAATGAATATAGAGTTATCACTCGAGAAGGACTTAATTCAAATGCCTATCAAAACATTTTCCTTGCTTGTCAAACCGGCCTCGGCTGATTGCAATCTGCGTTGCGCTTATTGCTTTTACCTTAGCCGGCATTCTTTATATCCAGAGACCCGTCGGCATCAGATGTCCGATGAAGTGCTGGAAAAAATGATCGCCGGTTTCATGGCAACCGAGCAACCCCAATACGCCTTCGGATGGCAGGGTGGAGAGCCGTCCTTGATGGGGGTGGACTTTTTCCGCCGGGTCACTGCGTTGCAACAAAAGTATGGACACAAGGGCGCTGTAATAGCTAATGGATTGCAAACCAACGCCACTCTGATTGATGATGAATTTGCCGAACATTTAGGCCAATATAATTTTCTGGTTGGAGTCAGCCTCGATGGTCCTGAGCCCGTACACGACCATTTCCGGAAAACTGTAAATGGACAAGGGACCCACGCCGCTGTTTTGAAGGGGATTGATTGTTTAAAACGGCATAAGGTTGAGTTTAATGCTTTGACAGTGGTAAATTCCTTTAATGTTCTCCATCCGCTGGAGATTTATCATTACTTATGCGATCAGGGGATTTATTATCATCAATACATCCCGTGTGTGGAATTTGGGCCGGACGGACAACCATTGCCCTTTACCGTTAGCGCAAAACTATGGAGCCGTTTCTTATGTGAAATCTTTGATGAGTGGTACCTCAAGGACAACCGGAAAGTATCCATCCGATTGTTTGACGGCATCTTAAATTTGATGGTGAATGGAAGTTATCATCTCTGTCACATGGGCGGCCATTGCAGCCAGTACTTTGTGGTCGAGCATAACGGGGATGTCTATCCTTGCGACTTTTTCGTGGACGCCGGGCATAAACTTGGGAATGTCGGTGAGATTTCATGGGAAGAATTGTTGGCTTCACCCCAATATCAGCAATTTGGGATGCAGAAGGCCGACTGGAATCCGCGTTGTTCGACTTGTAAATATTTACGTTTTTGCTCAGGGGATTGTTTAAAGCACCGTTTTTATGGGGGGCAGGACCCGCATCAAATGAGCTGGTTATGTGAGGGTTGGCGGGAATTTTATGAGCATGCCCTGCCTAGATTGGAACAATTGGCTTTAGCCATCCTCCGGGAAAGGTTCGGTTTGAATCAGCTTCCCCCTTGGAAGCCTGGCAGAAACGAACCTTGTTTTTGCGGGAGCGGGAGAAAATATAAAAAATGTCACGGTTCAGGAAAATAACTTACCCTATTGATTTCAATTGTAGGTATGATACACTTTGCCCCCCAGGCCGCTATTTGCCACTTGAACATGCTTTAATTTCCTTAATGTCTTCCGGAACTGCCAAGCAAACGTTATGCCGGTGACTGTAACGGCGGCCAAATCGGCAATGGGTTCTGCCAAAAATACCGCCGTAATTTTATCGGTCAAGAGCGACGGTAAGATATAGATGAGGGGAATCAACAGGAACACTTTTCGTAAGAGCGCCAGAAATATTGAGCTTTTTGCATTTCCCAGTGCGATAAACGTCTGTTGGCAACTGATTTGGATTCCAAGCAGCAAAGAAGCAGCCATATAAATTCGTAAGGCCCGAATCGAAAAGTGAATCAACTCCGGATCGCCGGTGAATATCCGGGTGAAAACTTGGGGAAACACCATTGTCAGCAGCCACAAGCCGAATGAATAACAAAGGGACACCTTGAAAAGCAATAAAAAAGTTTTCTTCACTCTGGCGGGATTGCCCGCTCCGTAATTAAAACTGATAATGGGTTGTGCGCCCTGGGTTAGTCCCGTGAGTGGGAGCATGGCAATTTGCATGATGCTGGAGAGGATTGTCATCGCGCCTACTGCCAAATCGCCGCCATATTTCTGTAGCGAGGAATTAAATGTGATTGCCAGCAGGCATTCTGTCAATTGCATAATAAATGGGGACAGACCTAGCGCCAGGCAAGGTAAAAATACCTTGAAATCATTCCTTAGATATTGTTTCCTGATTTTCAATATCGTTTTCCTGCCGGTTAGGAAATGGAACACCCAGGCTGCCGAAATCGCTTGGGCAATGACATTGGCTAAAGCGGCTCCTTTGACCCCTAAACCAAAGGTAAATATGAAAATGGGATCTAAAATAATGCTGAGTAAAGCCCCGCTAAGTATGGTCAGCATGCTGATTTTGGCAAAGCCTTGGGCGGTGATAAATGCATTCAAGCCTAATGCCAGTTGCACAAATAGAGTTCCCCAGGCGTATACATTCATGAAGTCTAATGCGTAACTTATGGTGAATTGACTGGCTCCAAATAACATCAACAGTTTTTCGCCGAAGACCAGTAGTGTCGCAGTTAAGACCCCCGCCAATATTACCAATGCTACCAGGCAGTTGCCAAGGATTTTTTCGGCTTCCTGCGATTCTCCTCTTCCCATCCGAATGGCTGCCCTTGGCGCGCCGCCCATGCTAATTAAAGAAGTAAAGGCTGTAATGGCCATAATCAACGGCAACGTAACTCCAACTCCGGTTAAAGCCTGGGCGCCAATGCCCGGAATACGTCCAATATACATTCGATCCACGATGTTATATAAGACATTAACCAGCTGAGCCACGATCGCAGGGTAAGCCATATCAAAAAGCAATTTGCCGATATTTTGAATGCCTAGTTTATTTGCCGGTGTTTTTTCCATTGTTGCATATCTCGCTACTTAAGTTTAGCAAAACGTTCTCTAAATAACTATCGATGATTTAGTCGTTTTGGCTGCATTTTTTGAATTTCTTCGAATGAATTTGGTGACTTCAAATTCTATTTTAATTATTTTACCACAAATGGGACCCAAAAAATCGATTTTAAATTGCAGTTATTGATGGTTCGTTGGATGCTTGTAGTGATCCAAACCGGGCAGTAGGGAAGAAAATCCGGGATCATTATAGACTATTTTTTAAGTAAAATAACCAATATTTTATGAATCCTTCGTTTTGAAGAAATTTCAGGTACTCAAGAAAACAATATTAAAAGAACTTCCGCCAAATTTGCCTGTTACGCTTAATTATCGTTTCGATTAAGATTATTGGAAAGCAGTTAAATTATTTTAAAGCTTTAAATTTTGTTTTTAATGGCTAGAACTTTCCTCCGCCATTGATTAAATTAAGGCTCCCTTAGGGGGAGCTTTAATTTTTAGTTTGAGATACAAGAACCAGTATTACGTAAATTTTTGGCGCATTTTTAAAAGCACCCTCAGCCAACGGGTTTCAGCCGATATTTTCTGGGGAGTAAGGATGGAACCGTATCGATGATGTTGGGGTGGCGGTCCCGTTTGAGTGAGTATCCAAAGAGTGTTGTATTGAATGGAATGTCATAACAAAAATTAAACAGGGAGGAAAGATCAAAGTGATAGTCAAGCAGACGTCGGTAGGAGTTAAAATCTACATTGGCTTTGGGATCATGTTAATGTTGGTGGTGATCGTTATCGCGGTGGCATTAAGCAATATGGTGGATACCCGGAGTCGGATGAGTAAAATTATCAATGAAAACAATGCCAAACTGGAATTGGCCAACAACATTTTGGATAAATTACAACATCAATTAAGTCTGGTAAAAATGTCCAGTAATTATCAGGAAATGTTAAGTTTATTGGACGACCAGGACGATTCGGAAGCGGTGAAAGACTATATCCGGAGTTGTATGGGAATGAATAATGCTCAAGAAACCGCAGCCAAAAATTCATTTCAAAACGCAGTGGTATTGTTGAGCGTCTTTGGTATCATTGCATTTGCTTTCGGAATCGGTTTGACTTTTTTCATCACTCGCAGTATTACTTTACCGATAAGAAAAATAGCCGGCGCTTTGAAAGAAGGCGCCCGGCAATTGGCCGGTGCTTCTCATCAATTATCGGCATCCGCCGATCAACTATCCCAAGGCAGTAGCGAACAGGCGGCAAGTATTGAAGAAACTTCATCCACCTTGCAGGAAGCCGCTTCTATGATGGTTCAAACGACAACCAATACGAAACAGGCGGCCCAATTGTCCGTGCAGGCCAAAGAATCGGCAGACAAAGGCAATGCCGATATGCGGGAGATGATGGACTCTATCCAGGAAATTAAGAACTTCAGCGATCAGATTGCCAAGATTATCAAAGTTATTGATGATATAGCGTTCCAGACCAACATCTTGGCCTTGAACGCCGCGATTGAGGCGGCCAGGGCCGGAGAAGCCGGAATGGGTTTTGCGGTGGTTGCTGAAGAAGTAAGAAATTTGGCCGGGAGGAGCGCTCAGGCGGCCAGGGACACTACATCCATTATTGAAACCAATATTGAATTATCAACCAAGGGTGTAACCGTAGCTGAGAAAGTCCGCCAGTCTCTGGATGAAATAACTTTTCAAGCCAAAAAGGTGAGTGAGTTAATGGAAGAAATCGCAGCCGCCAGCCAGGAACAATCGCAGGGCATTACTCAGGTTAATAAAGCCTTGGTTCAAGTGGAAACGGTGACTCAACATAATGCGGCCAGCGCTGAACAAAGCGTATACGCAGCCCAGACGTTAAATATTCAAGCTGGAAACATGCACAAAATCGTACTTCAGCTTTCGACACTGGTAAACGGGAAAGTGGCGTCCTTAAAGTCGAAGATGAAATCAATCGCTGTAGTCGGAAAAAATGATTTGGAGCTCCGGCAACCGGCGGAAAATGCGGTATTGCCCGATAAATCAACGACGAAGATAGTGTCGCCGGAGGATGTGATTCCGCTAACGAACGATCAGTCCAAATTTTAAAATAAGGCTTGAACTCTGTATCCTCAAAATACATTGAAAATGAGCTTTAATAATTGAGGTCACGGTTCAATTGGCCGCTGTTGTAGATTCAAAAGCGGTCTTTTTTAGACTTAAAGAGGGTATGTAACCCAGGAGGAAAGGAACTCATGAGTTATGCGGTCGGGAGATTAATTTTTTTATTGTTTATCAACGATTTCCGGTATTCGGAAGGTGTCATTCCGACCGTTTTTTTGAAAACCTGTCCAAAATAACTGTAATCGGTATAACCTACTTTAGTGGAGACAATACAGACGTTATATTCCGGATTTTTTAACAATTCTTTCGCTCGATTAATGCGCAGCTTCATCAGATAGTCGTTGAAATTTTCAGCGGTATTCTTTTTGAAAAGCTTACAAAGGTAGCTTTTGTCGATATAAAAACATTTGGAAACCGATTCCAAAGAGATGTTTTGATCAAAATTTTGATGGATATATTTTAGTACCCGGGTTACGATTAAATTATTTTTGGTTTGAATATGTTGATCTAAAAATTGTTCCAGATCGGCCAATATTTTATTGAAGGTAAACAGCAAATCCGCGTAGTCCTTTGAGTTCTCGATGTTTTTAAGGTATTCGAATTTCTTTTGGTTCATCTCTTCCAAATCAAAACCCATTTCCAGAAATTTATAAATGATTAAATAGCAAACCTCTGAAAAAATTTTTTTCAAAAAGTATGGTTCGATGTATTTTCCCTGGGAAATCTGATCCTCTACCCAATTTTCTACAACGACTTTAAGTTTGTTAAAATTGAATTGTTCGACTAAGGCATGTAAGGTCTGGAAATCAAATTCAATATTATGGATAATACTTTGAAAAGATGATGCCTTCGCAAACTGATTCAGAGGAAGGTAAAAACAATGGGGTACTTTCTCAATCAATTCATGAAAGACCTCTCGGATCAAAAGGTAGCCGTCAAAGCGTTCACTGAGGAGAATTTGACAATTCAGTGAGTATGCTGAGTGGATTGCGGAAATTATCTTGGGGCATATTTCCTCCATGGATGGCTCATCTTTAGAAATCGGCTGATTCAAAATGGTGATACTCACATTGGAGTCGTAGAAAAAACTGATTGGATGAAAGGAGAGGCCGATGGCAGCATGGATAGTTGCGATTAATGATTGGCAGGCCTCGTTTTTTTGAACGGGAGCGGTAGCCCGATAGACAATAGCCAACATTTCTAAGTTGGATTCTCTTAATTGAATATTATATTTGGAAATGTTTTCATGAATATCGGTCAAAGACAGATGATGATCAACCAATAAATCGGTTAAAAAGTTATTGCGAAGTTCTGCATTATATGTGTCGGTCTTAGGGGTGTTTTTCATTCCATACTGGAGGGAACTTGCTTTTTGTAAAACTTTCAGTAAATCCGTGGAATTCATTTTCGGTTTCAAAACATAATCCAAAGCGCCGAGACATAAGGTTTCCCGGACATAGTCAAAATCATCATAACTGCTGAGTATGATAATTTGGATAAACGGGTAATCCCTCTTAATGATTTTGGTCAATTCGATTCCATCCATCACGGGCATTTTGATATCAGTGACCACAATGTCCGGAGACTTTTTGGCGATAATCTCCAAAGCTTCTTTACCGTTGGCGCTTTCTCCTACAATCTGAAATCCGTGGGAGGGCCAATCTGTCATATGGATAAACCCTTGGCGCAATAAACTTTCGTCATCAACGATTAACAGCTTGATCATGATGAAACCTCCGTTTTACCGTTATCCCATATTTGAGGAAGGGTTATGATTACGGATGTCCCCACGTTAGGCTCACTGTGGATTCTTAATCCGTATTGAGGGCCAAAATAAAGTTGAATTCGTTCAAGCACATTCTTCACACCAATACCGCTGAAACGCCGTGAAATGATTTGGGAATCATCGGTTAATAGATCCTCGACGGTACTCTGATCCATTCCAATGCCGTCATCCAACACTTCAATTTGAATATCATTCCCGATAGAGGTGCAATAGATGGAAATCGTTCCCCAAACGCTACCTGAATGGGATTGATCTTTGGGCTCAAATCCATGGAAGATGGAATTTTCGATAAATGGCTGCAGTAAAAGTTTAGGTATACGGCAATCCTGTAACGGTTTGGATATTTGAATGTTGAGCCGTATAGTCCGGCTGGAGCGGATCTCCTGGATATAAATGTAGTCTTGGATACACCGTAATTCAGCCTCAAGGGTGATGAATTCTTCCTTTTGCGAGATTGTCTGCTCTAACAAATTGATTAAAGCATTGATGGTGGGTTCAATGAATTCCGTTCTTCCGGTCCATATTAAACATTTAATGGAGTTAAGGGTATTATAGAGAAAATGAGGTTTAATTTGCATTTGCAGGGCATGTAATTCGGTCTTTCGTTTTTCATCGTGTTCCTTGATTAAATTATGAATGGTTTCTTCCAATTCAGTGATAATGTTATCATATTCCTTGCTTAAAACGGCAATCTCATCCGTGATGGTGTTATCCGGCAAAGAAGCGCTTTTTTGAGAATAACTCTGTATGCGATGGGTCAGATTGATTAACGGTATGGCGATTTTTCGGGAGATTATTACTGCCAGGATAATCGAAAAGGTAATAAGCACCAGAGAGATTATAAAAATTCTGAAGCTCAATATATTGATATCCCGGGATATGATCGTTAATGGGACCGTGTTTAAAATAGTCCAATTGGTCTTTTCAATATTTTGATAAATGCATAAATATTTGATATGCCCGATTTTGATGATTTGGTGGCTGTTAATGGGGCCTTTTAAAAGTTTTTCAAAAGGTTGCAAATCGATCCGCTTTCCCACCCATTTCCTGTCCGAATCGGAGATAACATTTCCGGATGAGTCGAAAATGATAAAGGAACTTTCGTTATCCATGGAGTCCTTATAAATGTTATAAAGACAGGATTCATCGATGCTCAGAAGAAGTAGCCCGTAATAGTGTTCCGAAAACGGGGCATGTAACGTCTTTACTGCGGTAAAGACGTTTTTGGTTTTATCGATAAAACTTTCATGAGTACTCTGCCAGGATATTTTTTTTTCATTTTGTAAGGCGCTATGATACCAACTGTAACGTTGGATGGTATCGGTGTTAAGACTGCTCTCCCCATCCGGACTGTAAACAGTGCCATTGACGCCAAGTAAAATAGTTTCATATTTTAGCCAATCATAGGCAAATGAATATTTGTTGATTTGAGAATCTACGATATCAATATTTTTCAAGCGTTCGAAAGAATCATAGTTATTTTTCTTTAGATAATCTGCCAGCATATTATTATGATCAAAGAGGCTGACAACGGTGATAACCTGATCCACCAACATGTCGATATTCTTTTTTACCTGGTTTAAGGTGTTGCTATTCGCTTTTTCAATATAGGTGTTAATAATATTTTTGGAAGTGAAAAACGATAAAAGTCCGATTAAAGACATGGAAAAAATTAATAGTAAATTAGATATTAATAGTTTCCCAAAGGTACTTTTCGGCAAGTCATGTAATTTAAGCATCCATCTCCACCGGGTTCAAGGTTTTTACTTTGAATTAACTCTATAGTAACAAAAAAAGATATTTCTGTCTAATTGAAATCTTTAGGAAACCTAATCATGATAAGAAGAATCAGCATGAATAATTGACTATTTTTTTAGAAAATAGTCCAATATTTTAAGAAGTCCCGATTTTTTTTACAAATCTTGGGTATTTAACAAACAATATTAAAAGAATTTCACTCAATTCTATCTGTTACAATTTGGTATCTTTTTGATTAAAATTGATTACAATCAAGGTTTAAATTGTTTGACTCCTTCATGATTTTATGACCTAGGAAAAGTTTGGGGGTGGCGTTCGAAATAAATTGACTTGAATGAACGGAGAGAACGTTAAAGAAATTAAAGATGTTGAGGGGAGAAATAGGGATGAAAAAAGCGATTACCTGTCTGTTGGTTTTACTTGTTATATTTACTTCCTTTTCCTCTTTTACGGTATTTTCCAAGGCGAAGGAACCCATAATTATTTCCTTTTGGTTTCCTAGCGCCGACAGGCTTAATGACGAATATTTTAACAATGCCGCTAAAGAGTTTGAAAAGTTAAATCCACAGATTAAAGTGGAAGTAACGACTGTACCCTCTGCTGTGCAGGATATAGAACTCAAGTTAAATGCGGCATTACTGGGCGGCACATTTCCGGATGTTTTTTGTGCATATCTGAATTTTATGGGTACTAGGGGCCCCAAGGGAGACTTTGCCAATTTAAACAGTTATATTGATAAATGGCCGGAGCGAAATGATATCTACGAAAGTACGCTCAATACGGGAAAGTATAAAAATAAAATCATCGGCTTGGGGTTTTTTCCGGCACCGGAAATATTGACTTACCGCAAGGACTTTTTCAAAGAGGCAGGCATTGATCCCGAAAAGCCGCCGAGGAGTTGGGAAGAACTAGCCGATTACGCCGTAAAACTAACTAAAAAAGATAGTAAAGGTAATATCGTTCGAGCCGGTTTCGATATCCCGGCCATTAATGCCAGTGTGTTTTTTAGGCCTTTGATGAAACAGAACGGTTCTTTGGTAATCAATGAAAAGAAAGGAATTCCGGCTTTCACAGATCAGAACTCCATTGAAACCTGGGATTTTTTTATGAAACTTAAAAATCAAAACGTCAGCATTCCATATGATTATCAGAAAAAAGAGACGATTCCGTTTGTTAAGGGAATATCCGCCATGTCGTTTTTACAGACTACCCAAATTGCCAGTATGATTAAAGAGGATCCCGCGATGAAGGAAAACTTGGGATTTGTGCCTGTTTTATCAAGAAAACAAAAAGTCGACTTTTGTGGGTATAGGCTTTTTACCATCAGCAATTCCTCAAAGCATAAAAATGAATCTTGGCAGTTTATTCAATTTATGATGTCCAAGGATCAGATGGTAAAACGTTTTAAAACTTTAAATATTCCGGTGGTCAGAAAATCACTGGAACAGGAGTTCATCGCAGCAGATCCGGAATTGAATAAAGCCCAGATAGAATACATCAAGTATGGCAAAGGCGCTGAAAATGTTCCTTGGTTAACCGTAGCCATCCGATATTTACACACAGCATGGGAGGAAGCTTATAGCAATAAGAAAACACCAGCTCAAGCCCTAAAAGATGCAGAAATCCGACTCAAAAAAGATTTAGCCAACAAATAATTTGCGATTTTAGCCTCAATAGGGTCATTGAATCGAGCTCTATGGCCCTATTTTTAAAAGCCAACGAGGATTGACTTTCTGGATTAACCAATCGCTATGTTTAAAATATGAGAAGTAGTTTTAAATCTATAAAATTAAGTTGGGATAGGTATGAAGATGAAAAAACCGAATATTTTGATGATTATGGCCGACCAGTTTCGCTTTGATTGGTTAAGCTGCGCCGGGGCAAAATTTATCAATACCAGGCATATTGACTCCATTGCCGATAAGGGTGTCAGGTTTAGCAATGCTGTTTGCAATAGTCCTCTTTGCGCACCTAGCCGTGCTTCCTTAACTGGCGGACTTTATCCACACAGGCTTGGGGTGCTGAGCAACCTAGAAAATTATCCGGTCGACCAGCCTACATTTTATCAAGAGTTACGAAAATCCGGGTACAGGGTGGCGGCAATCGGCAAGACTGATTTGCATAAACCGGAACATTTTTATGGCGTAAACGGGGACAGCCCTCTGATGTATCACTTGGGTTTCACGGATCCGCATGATACGGAAGGCAAGATGAACGCGGCCATGTTTAAGAGCGCGGAAGCGGGTGTCGAAAATGAGGTCGCCGATATTGGAAACATGCCATTGGTTGGACCTTATCAAAAGTATTTGAAAAACCGCGGAGTCTTGGAAAAATTCGTCCTTGACTATCAGCAGCGATTTCACGCTCCGGTTTGGTATGCCAAAGCCTCGGCCCTTTCAAGCGAGGACTATCATGACAGCTATATTGGCCGGAAAGCCTGCGAGTTTTTAGAACAAGTTACCCCAGAGTATCCCTGGCATTTATTTGTAAGTTTTGTGGGACCTCACGATCCCTGGGATGCTCCGGCAGATTACTTGCAACGGTATGAAAATGCGGAGTTTCCCGAGGTGATAGCCGATCCGATGATTGACAAGCCGAGTTGGGTTAAAGCCAAGCAAAAGAAGGAATCACAGGGTATATCCGATAGCGATTCCCAAAAAGTCAAACAAAACTATGCCGGGATGATCAGCTTGATTGACGAATGGGTGGGGAAGATTTTGGCCACGCTTGATCAAAAAGGTTTACGGGATGACACTGTCATTATCTTTTGCGCAGACCACGGAGAAATGATGGGAGACCACGGATTGTTTGAAAAATCGATCATGTACCAAAGCGCAATTAAAGTACCTTTGCTTGTATCTTATCCCGGGTCAAAATCCAAAGTTGAAAACGATTCTTTGGTGGAACTGGTTGATCTTTACCCGACTATTCTTGATTTTGCCGGAATCAGTTATAATCATGACCGGTTGGACGGCAAGTCTTTGCTGCCTTTAATCACGGGAAAGGAAACACATCACAAGGAATGGGTGGTGAGCGAATTGCGCCATACCCGGATGGTGTCTGATGGGAGATATAAATTGATTCAAAATTGTAACGATGGGGATGAACTTTATGATTTACGCAACGATCCCCATGAATTGGATAACCTTTTCAACCGGGAACCGGCAGAAGCTGCAAGATTAAAGGCCAAGTTAAGGGAAATAAGAAAATAAGATAGTCTTCGGAAAGATGTGAAAGAATGCAAAAACTTGAGGAGGAAATCTATTTTGAAAAAGAGTATGCGGTTAATTTTCTTTGTTTTGATTTTAGCAATGGTCAGCGGGACGGGGGTAATCGTTACTGCAAAAGCACCGGTCACCATTTCCTTTTGGTTTCCCGGAGCCGACAATGTCAACAATTCCTATTTTTTAAATGTCGCCAAGGATTTTGAAAAAACTCATCCGCAGATTAAGGTGGAAGTCACTCAGTTGCCGGCGACCCAAGCGGATATCGATCTCAAACTAAATGCCGCTTTGTTGGGCGGGACCTACCCCGATGTTTTATCGGCATATCTTAGCCAAATCGGGAGCCGGGGACCCAAAGGAGATTTTTATCCTCTTGACAGCTATATCAATAAATGGAATGAAAAAGGGGACATTATTGACAGCGTTTGGGATATCGGAAAATATCGGAATAAAACACTTGGAGTGGGTTTTTATCCCAACCCCGAAGTCTTGACCTACCGGAAAGATTTCTTTAGAGAAGCAGGGTTGGCTCAAAATCAACCTCCGGCCAACTGGAATGAATTGGCGGCCTATGCACAAAAATTGGCGGTCCGGGACGATAAGAACAATGTGATTCGGGCCGGTTTTGACATCCCAGCGATTAACAGTGCTGTCTTCGTGAAAGGATTTGCCTGGGAAAACGGCGCCTTGATTATTGATGAGAAGAAACAAAAACCGCTGCTGGATGATCCGGCGCTAATCGCGGTGGTGGAACGGATTATCAACTTAAAGAAAGAGAATGTCAGCATTCCCTTTGATTATCAAAAGAGAGAAACCGTCCCGTTCATGAATGGGAAAGGCGCCATGTCGTTCTTGCAACCCACTCAAATCTTAACCATGATTAAAAATGACCCCGCGCTAAAGGATAATCTTGGCTTTGCTCCGCCGTTAACCGGCAAGAAAAAGTCCGCTTATTGCGGTTACCGGCTTTTTACTATCGCCAGTACCTCCAAACATAGAAATGAATCCTGGGAATTCATCAAATTCATGATGTCCAAAGAACAAATGCGGGTTCGCGCGAAGGATTTAAAGATACCGGTCGTCCGCAAATCGCTGGAAGAGGAATTTATCGCTGCGGATCCTTCATTTAACAAAATATTGATGGAGTATGTCCGATACGGCAAGGGAGACAATGTATACCAATGGAATACGTTGGCGGTGAAATATCTCCATTTGGCTTATGAAGAGGCATACAGCGGTAAGAAAACACCTGCCCAAGCTTTAAAAGATGCTCAGACCAGTTTGGTGAAAGAGCTTAAGAGTATAGGCAAGTAATGCTTTAAACGGCATTATTCCATAGCTTGTTAACACCTTTCCGATCTTTTCACAATCATTCTGCGTTGGGAAATGGGGTGATAGGACATTCAATAGATGGTTAACAGGTTATCCGAAGGTTAATTCGATTTTTAAGGGGGACGTAAGTTGAAAAAAAGTTTGTTACTCATTTTCGTTATGGTGTTTATTTGTGGGATGAGCGTTATGGCCGCGCCCAAAACCACGACGATCTCATTTTGGTTTCAGAGTCAGAACAAATTAATGGACTCTTATTTTGCGGATGCGGTCAAAGCTTTTGAAAAAACCCATCCTCAAATCAAAGTGGAAATCACGACCCTACCTCAGGCTCAAGCCGACCAGGATTTGAAATTAAATGCCGCTTTGCTTAGCGGAACTTATCCGGATGTTCTTTCCGCCATGCTCAGTCAAATCGCTACCCGGGGCCCCAAAGGGGATTTTTACCCGCTCGACAAGTTAGTGAACAGCTGGAATGAAAAAAGCGACATTTTTGAAAGCGTCTATAATTTAGGGCAAGTCAAGGGCAAATTGCTTGGATTGGGTTATTACCCCAATCCTGATGTATTGGCCTACCGGAAGGATTTCTTTAAAGAGGCCGGCCTTAATCCCGAAAAGCCGCCGGCGAACTGGGATGAGCTCGCGGCTTATGCTAAAAAGCTTACGGTGTGCGATGATAAGAATAATGTGGTTCGCGCCGGACTTGATATCCCGGCCCTTAATAGCAGTACCTTTGTAAAGCATTTAGCCCGCCAAAACGGCGCATTGGTCATTGATAATAAAAAAGGAAAACCAATGCTGGATGATCCGGCCTTGATCAGCACTTATGAGTACATTATGAATTTAAAGAATGCGCACGTGAGTATTCCTTATGACTACGTGAAGAAAGACACCACTCCTTTTATTTATGGGAAAAGCGCCATGTCTTTCCTCCAGCCGAGTCAAATCATGACCATGTTGACGAATGACCCGTCTTTGAAAGAAAAAATCGGAGTTGCCCCGGTATTAACCCAAAAGAAGAAGATTGGTTGGTGCGGGTTCCGGCTTTTTGCGATCGGCAGCGAATCCAAACATAAGAAGGAAGACTGGGAATTAATCAAGTTTTTAATGTCCAAGGAACAAATGCAACTCCGGATGAAAATGGTCAATATACCCGTTGTCCGCAAATCGCTGGAAGAGGACTATGCCGCAGCGGATCCCCAAATGAATAAGGCGATCTTGGATTATGTCAAAAACGGTCAGGGCGATGATAGCGTTCCCTGGAATACCATGGCGACTAAATTCATTCACCTGGCCTATGAAGAAGCATATAGCGGCAAAAAAACATCCGCCCAAGCCCTTAAGGATGCTCAGGTTGCTTTAATAAAAGAGCTTAAGAATTCACGGTAGTAACCTAAGAAGGCTGTTGCAAAATAGAATGGATTGATAACAATATGCAATCGATGAAATTTTTCATGTTTATTTTGCGATAATGGCATATCTTATCGATTTCAAACCGTTTTGCAACAGCCTCTCTAAAAATTAGGTTGATGCAATTTAAGCGAGGAGCAATAACGATGTCAATTTTTAAAATGAAACTATCCAATTTATTCACGGATAAAACTTTATATAAAGATAAAACCGGCTATTGGATGATTGCCCCCTATTATATTTTCTTGCTTTTCTTTATCGTTCTGCCAATTATTATCAATATTTACTTTAGCTTTACGGATTATAACTTAAGAACTCTCAATTTTATCGGCTTCAGAAATTATCTGCGCCTTTTTACCGATGACGTTTTCCTGGTTTCTATGAAAAATACCGTTGTCTATACTGTTTTCACATTGATTTTAACCATGGCCTTGGGGTTAATGATAGCCATGGTATTAAATAAAAAACTGATGGGTTTGAAATTTTACCGAGCCAGTTTTTATTTGCCGTATGTAACTTCCATGGTCGGAGTATCCATGGTTTGGCTTTGGATGTATGATCCGTCCAGCGGGATCTTCAATCGAATATTGGATTTTTTCGGCTTTAAGGGTCAGCAATGGTTGTATGATGCTAATCTGGCAATGGCCTGTATCGTTGTGATGAGCGTTTGGAAAGCTCTCGGCTATTTTATGGTCATCTATCTGGCAGGTCTACAAAGTATCCCCCAGTATCTTTATGAAGCCGCTACGGTGGATGGTGCGAATGCTTTCCACAAATTCCGTTTCATTACTCTTCCGATGTTGCGGCCGGTAACTTTTTTTCTGTTTGTAACCGGCGTGGTCAATAATTTTAAAGTTTTCGAACAAGTCAATATCCTTACCAATGGTGGACCCATGAATTCGACCACCACCATTGTCCATCAAATCTATAATCGGGGATTCATTGATTTTCAAATGGGCTATGCTGCGGCTTTATCGATTGTTTTACTGATCATCGTATCTTCAATCACCTTGTTAAATTTTAATTACGGCAATCAAGGCCAAGATCTTGATATTGGATGAGGTAAAGAAAATGGAAAATAAACAAATTAAATATCTAATTTCATTTGCGATGTTTGTGTTATCGGTTCTGATACTTTTCCCGTTTGTTTTGATGGTGGTAACATCGTTAAAGACAATGGCTGAAATCCATGCTTCAAGTTTTGTATTTATTCCGAAACAATTTATGTTTTCCAATTATGTTGAGGCAATGTCCAGAGGGAATTGGGGGCTTTATTTTTTCAATTCCTGTGTAGTTACGGCCATCACGGTTATTATCAGCTTAATCATCAATTCCATGGCTGGTTTTGCATTTGCACGCTTACAGTTTAAGGGCCGCAATTTCCTTTTCATTTTGGCGCTGATCGGAATGATGGTCCCGCCTCAAGTGACGATGATTCCCTTGTTTATCATTTTAAAGAAAATACCTTTGGTTGGGGGAAACGATATCTTTGGGCAAGGTGGGATGGGATGGGTCAATTCCTATATGGGGATGATTCTGCCTTATATTGCCGGGGCATTTGGAGTATTTTTATTCCGGCAGTTCTTTCTGAATTTTCCGGCTGCGTTGGATGATGCGGCGTCAATCGACGGTCTTAGTAAATTTAAAACGTTTTTAAAAATTTATGTTCCGTTGGGGAAGCCGATTTTTGCGGTATTGGCCTGTTTCAAAGCCACGCAAACCTGGTGCGAATATACCTGGCCTTTAATCATTACCACCAGTGACAATATGAAAACTGTTCAACTGGCTTTAACGATGTTTAAAGATGATACGGTGATTATTTGGAATCAGATGATGGCTGCGACGACTTTGATCACTTTACCGTTGATTATCGTGTTTTTATTTGCCCAGCGTTATTTTATTGAAGGAATCGTCACTACCGGAATTAAAGGGTGATTGGAAATTATTTTTTCAATATTTGTCACGAGTAGTCCAATCAACCTTGTAATTATAGCTCTGTCGTAAAGGGCAGGTGAATCAATTGATAATGAGGGAACCGATAAGTCGACCGAATATTTTATTGATAATGACCGATCAACATCGATTTGATTATTTGGGATGTATGGGCGCGGACTTTTTACAGACACCGAATATCGATAAACTTGCAGGAAAAGGAATAAAGTTCAATTATTGTTGCACGACCGCGCCGATCTGCGCTCCGGCTAGAATTGGTTTGGCAACCGGATTGCTGCCAAACCGGTTGGGGGCCTTGGAGAATGAGGTCTATCTGCCGATCAACAACCTAAGGACCTATTATCAAAGGCTCAGAGATCATGAATATCAAGTCGGATGCGTCGGAAAGCTGGATTTGGCAAAACCGGACACCTATAACGGAAGAAACGGCAACAGACCCTGCACCTATTCATTCGGCTTTACTTTACCCTTTGAGTGCGAGGGAAAAGAACATGCATTTTCTCCAAAAGTTATAGGTCCTTATACAGCGTATCTTGAGAAAAATGGCTTGCTGGACAAGCTATGGGATGCGAAAAAAGGACATAAAGAAATAAAGAACCATAAGATTATCAAAAATAAAACCCAATATGATCTAGTGACGGCCGATTATGTTTTGGATGCTGAAGATTACGAGGATTCCTTTATCGGCAGGATGGCGGTCAATTGGCTGGAAAACATCACCGGTGAATTTCCTTGGCATCTTTTTGTAAGTTTTGTAGGCCCCCATTATCCCTATGACCCGCCCAAATCCTATGCAGACAAGTATCGAAATCAAAACGTGCCTTTGCCGATAAAAGATGAAATGTCCGGAAAACCCGAATGGATTAAGGAACGTGCCCGGGCATCCTATCCTGGCGATGAGGAAATTGCGGTTACCAGAAGACAATACTGCGCCTCAATCAATCTCATCGATGATCAGGTGGGGAAGATCCTGGATACTTTAGAAAGACGGGGCATGTTGGAAAATACCTATATTATTTTTGCAAGTGATCATGGGGACATGATGGGAGATCACGATTTATATTCCAAGCAAGTTGCTTATGAACCGTCGTTAAGAGTCCCGTTGATTGTGACGGGTCCCGGTATCGGGCTGGGTAAAGAATCCGGTGCCTTAATTGAGCTGAGCGATCTTAACCCGACCATTTGTGAGTTGGCAGGGTTGCCGCAGCAACAGAATATTGATGCGCTATCATTTTGCGATCTTTTATTTGGAAAAGCGGAACAACATCGGGAGAGTGCAGTCTGTTTTAATATGAACTTCCGATCGATTCGGACTCGCGATTACAAACTGATCATCAACTATAATGATCTTCCGGAGCTGTATGATCTGAATCATGATCCGGAAGAATTATCCAATATTGCCCCTCGGTATCCCGCAGTCGTGCAAGAATTGACAAAAGCTCTCAGAAACAGGAGTCAGGCGGGAAAATGGTTGCGTTGACAAAGAATGACAACAACCAGGATTAAGGGTTACTTGGAATTACGAAAACCCTGATCACATTGAACTTATTTCCAATTTAAATCGAAAGGACTGAATGGCGAATGTCAAAACCGGATTTGTTAGTATTTATGAGCGATGAACATACCCCCGTGTTCTCCTCATACGAAGGAGGGCCGGCTAGAACTCCCCATATGGAGAAATTATGTGAGGATGGCGCCTCTTTTGCGGCGGCTTATACCTCCTGTCCTTTATGCGTACCTGCCCGAATCTCCATGTTGATGGGCAAGTTGCCTACCAAGACAGGGGTATTCTCAAATGACGGCGCTATTCCTGAAACTTCAGCTACATTTTTTCATGCGCTGGTTGCCGCCGGATATGAGACGGTGCTCGTCGGCAGGATGATGTTTGTGGGGACTAACCAGCGTCATGGTTTTACGAAAAGGTTTGTGGGGGACATGTCCCCTGTTACCTGGAACCGGCCCATGCAAAAGCTGAAGGCGGAAAGAGGGATTACGCAATCGGGATTTGCTGATCCATGGTGTTTGAACGTGGCCGGAGGAGGAGACTCGCCGGTTATTGAATATGATAAAAACGTGGTGAATGCAGCACTGGAATATTTAAGCCAGGATCATGAGAAGCCCCAATGTATTGTTGTCGGTGTCTATGGGCCGCATTTCCCGTATATTGCTCCCGTGGAAAATTACCTCTACCATAAAGAAAGAATGAAGGTTCCGGACTCCTTCAGGAACCTTCCGGACTATCTGAATCCGGTGCTCATGGAAAGGGTGCTGGATGTACCGGAGGAGGTTATGATTCGCACAAGAGCGGCCTATTTTGGTTTGATCGAGAATTGCGATACTAATCTGGGATTGGTACGGGATGCCTTTAACAATTATCTTGAAAGAAAAAGGCGGGAGGGTGTATTTGTTTATCTCTCCGACCATGGCGATCAAGCCGGAGATCGGAAAATATTCGGGAAGGAAACCCATTTTGAGACAGCCGCCAGAATTCCCTTTATCGTAGAGGGAAAAGGCGTCAAGAAAGGTCTCAAAATCAATACTCCGGTCAGTATCATGGATCTGGGACCTACTTTATGTGAGCTTGCGGGCGCCACTCCTCCCCCTGTCCAGGATGGAAGAAGCCTTGTTCCGGAACTTACGGGCCATGAAAACGATCAGGACCGGGCTGTGCTGTGTGAGGCTATCAATACCGTAATTCCGGGATTTTCGGAGACTCTATTGGAGAAGCATGCTGAAAAGATTAAGGAATTAAAATCCTTGATGCCTCACAGTGTTGATAATTCAACAATTCCTGGATTTGAGAAGATTTTATCCAGACACATTCTGAGGACAGGAGGTAATCCTGAAGAGATAGGTATCCAGACAGTCGTCTCCAGAATGGTCCGGAAGGGGAAATACAAATACATCACCTATATTGGGTATGAACCATACGATTTATTGTTTGACTTAAGCAGTGATCCGGAGGAAAAGTACAATATCGCCGGGGACCATCCGGATATCGTTAAGGAAATGAAAGAGATAGCCGGAAAAGATTGGGACCCCGAAACCGTGGTGCAAAACCATCAAAACTACCTGGCGAATATCGCTTTAGTAAAAAGGTGGGAAAAAGAAGTTGGCGGGGACGATTCCGAGCGATGGAATAAAAATCCGGAATACGCCCGTGAGATGCCGAAAGTAATCTGAGTTGATTATCAATTTCCTATGAAAGATCACGATAGGGAGTGATTGAATGGATAGGCCTGACATTTTAGTGTTTATAAGTGATCAGCACGCCGGCAGGTACGGCGGTTTTGCCGGGGACAATCTTGTCCGGACTCCTTATTTGGACCAGATAGCCGCCAATGGAACCGTTTTTGAAGCAGCCTATACTTCCTGTCCGTTATGCGTGCCTGCAAGAATTTCCATGCTGACAGGGCAGTTACCATCAAAAACCGGTATATTTACCAATCATGGCGTAATTCCCGGCGATCAGGCAACTTTTATTCATTCGATAGCGGCGGAAGGCTATGAAACGGTTCTTTGCGGGCGGATGCATTTTGTAGGCGACGACCAAAGGCATGGATTCACCAAGCGGATTATGGGTGATTTTACGCCGTTGTACTGGGGAAGAGGTAGCGCGCGGCGTTTGGATTTGGGGCGTTTTAAAGGCACAACTGATGCCAGGGGATGCCTCAAAGAAGTCGGTGGAGGGAATTCACCGGTTTTGGAATATGATCGGGCGGTCATACACGCTGCCGCGGAGTATTTAAAACAGGATCATCAAAAACCCCAATGTATTGTGATAGGAACTTATGGGCCTCACTGCCCCTTTGTCGCGCCGCCGGAGCAATTTGACTATTACCGGGAACGTGTCGGACTGCCGGAGACTGTTAAAAATAAGTTGAATTACCGGCATTCGGTCCTGGCCCTAAAAGAGCAGGACGCGGCGGAAGAGACGATTTTGAATGCGCGCGCCGCTTATTTCGGGATGATTACCAATCTGGACCGGCAGATCGGAACGGTACGGGAGGCCTGGCGAGAATTTTTGAGTCGCAACAACCGTCAAGGGGTTCTGGTCTATCTGTCGGATCACGGGGAACAGCTCGCTGAGCGCAAATTGTACGGTAAACAAACATTTTTTGAGAGTTCCGCGCACATTCCGCTAATGTTCGAAGGAGACGGTATCAAAGTAAACCATCGAATGCGGGGTGCGGTTAGCATTATGGATCTGGGGCCGACATTATGCAAAATAGCAGGAGCTGTCGCCCCCCCCGAACAAGATGGGGAAAACCTTACGGGACAATTGTTTGAAGGCGCTGATAAATTAGATAGGTATGTGTACTCCGAGTTTGTTGAGAAGGATGCTTCGGGGGGCTTTATTCCGGGGAGAATGGTCCGAGGGGGAAAATGGAAGTTAATCTCTTACGCTTCTTATGAAACAGAAGACTTACTGTTTGATATTGAAAAAGATCCCCATGAATTATCCAATGTCATCGGGGAATTTTCGGATCAAGCGGCGGAGTTAAGGCTACTTCTCAAAGGGGAATGGGATATCCCGGCAATTATTAAGATGCATCAACGGAAATTAGCCCACGTTGAAATATTGGTGAAATGGGGGCAAAATAGCGGCGTTGCAGAAGAAGAACGATATCCTTTTGCATGGGCGGAGCTTTAAACCTCGATCCGGCAAGTTTAAATGGGACTGAGTTTTTGAAGTTACTTGCCGGATTCAAGTTAAAATAAGAATTGAGGAATTTGCAGAATATCAAGGTGAAAGGACTCAAGCGCTTTGCAATATTTATTGGAAAACGACTTTCTAAAAACTGAAATAAGTTCGCATGGAGCCGAACTGCGGAGCATGATTGGAAAATCCGACGGATACCAATATCTCTGGCAGGGCGATCCGCAATTTTGGGACAACCGGGCGCCGGTGCTGTTTCCGATCATCGGCAATTTGAATGAGGGCCAATATGGGTATGGAGAAAAAAGATATGCCATGGAACGTCATGGTTTTGCAGCGAAGAAGGAGTTTTTCCTTTCCAAAGAGGAAGAAAATTCGCTTACCTTTTGTTTGGAGGATGATCCTTCCACCCTTTGCCAATATCCATTCCAATTTCGACTGCTGGTTACTTACACGCTTCAGGAAAAAACTTTGACTACGCGGTTTCAGGTAGAAAACAGGGACCATCAGACGTTATGGTTTTCCATTGGGGGCCATCCCGCTCTAAATTGCAGCGTAAGTCCGGATGGCCGGAAAAACGGCCGGTTGGTTTTTGAGAAACTTGAAACCATCAACCGGTTGGTCAATGAATCCGGCTATATGACCGGGAGGGAAGCGCCTTTTTTAGAAGGCGGGAATGTCGTGGATATCCCGTCGTTGGATTTTGACGGAAAGACCAAAGTGTATATTTTGAAAGGCCTACGGTCGGAGAGTGTGACCTTGGAGGATCGTGGAAACCTCAAAGCCCTTACGGTTGGATTTGCCGGGTTTCCTTATCTGGGTATCTGGTCGCCTGTCAACCAAGCGCCCTTTGTCTGTATCGAACCATGGTATGGAATTACTGCCACGCAGGGAGTCTCGCCCGATCTGCGGATGAAAGAGGGGATACTCTCCCTGGCTCCAAGACAGCAATTCCGTTGCCAGTACAAAATAGTTATTGAATAAAAATCTGATTATAAAGCTAACTCAGGAAGAAGATATAAAAAAAGAAGAATGAAAGGATGAGAGAATTTGCCGGTTTGGTTGGGTGCGACGTGAAAAGCTGCGCATTACGTCGTTACTCAATCACTCCGATCCTCGGTGTACATCCAGTACACCTCCGGTTCTCGTTCAATCGTTCCTAGTACTGCTTGCTTTTGACGCCGCAAGTTTATTCAAGGAAGTTGACCCAACCAAACCGGCAAGGTCCATCTCGGCGCATCTGGGCATAGCGCCGAAACTCGGGTAACCAGCATTATTTTAGAGTCGATACAAATTTACAAAGAGATACAAAAATCGTTCTAGTAAATCCAAGTGGCCTACTTTAGCCAAAAAGCACGTCATCCGGCGCTTTCACAGCGGCGCGCCGGGATAAAGCTTGCCGAAATGAGAGAGCCAACTTCGTTGAGTATACTTGCGGCGTCAGGAGCAAGCAGAGCTAGGAAGGCGGGAAGTGAAGACCGGAAGCGTACTTAATGTACGCTGAGGACTGGAGCGACCAACTGACGACGCTATAGGCCGCTCATCACGCCGCACTCGCTCATTTCGGCAACGTCTCTATTATTTGCTGATTTATCTTTATAATCATAAAATAAAATAACAGGAGGCCCGCCCATGAATATTGTAATGATTATGTCCGATGAACATTCCTATCAAGCGATGGGTAATTCCGGACATCCCATTGTTCAAACACCGGCGCTGGACCGTTTGGCTTCAGAGGGCGCCACTTTCACCAACTGTTATACTCCTTGTCCGTTATGCGTGCCTGCCCGCGCCAGCGCTTTTACCGGATATTTTGTCAATCAATTGGGAACCTGGGATAATGCCACCCCTTACGACGGCCGGGTCAAGGGCCTTTCAGAACTGGTGACGGAACATGGCTTTGATGAGTTTACCGGAGTTGGTAAAAATCATTTTCATCCCAAGGGGACTTATCCGGGGCTCAACGATCACGGATTAGGCGAATATGATACGGAGCCGGATTTGAGCGGCTTATTCCGGCAACGGGATATTCCAAGGCCAATTGGGAAGAGCCGCTTTGAAAAGATTAAGCCCCGGGAGTCGGAATCCGAAGATGAAAAAGTATTGCATTTTGTTCTGGATTGGCTGGAACGGAAAGAGAAAAAAAGCCCGCCGTGGGTCTTATATGTAGGGTTTCTCCAGCCTCATTTTCCGTTTTTTTATCAACAGAAATACTGGGATGATTATGATAAATTGGTGAGCGATATTCCGCAAGTAGCCAAACCCCCTTTTGATGAGTTGATTGAGCCGTTACGGGTGTTGCAAAGACATTTCAGCGGGGATCAGATTGATACGGAAACCATCCGCAAGGCACATGTCGGATATTACTCTCTTATCGGCGAGCTGGACCAGCATGTAGGCCAAATTCTCGATACGCTGGAACGCCGGGGCTTAGCTGAAGATACTTTCGTCATTTATACCAGTGATCATGGCGAGCAACTGGGACATCACGGCTTATGGTGGAAATGTTGCATGTATGAGGAATCGGTACATATCCCTTTGCTGATGAAAGGGCCTGGTATCCCTGGCGGAATAAGAATTAATGATTATGTTTCCTTGACCGATCTTTCACCGACTATTTGCGACAGCTTAGGGATACCAGTACCCCAGGGGCTGCAGGGCGCCAGCTTGTTACCGCTGATTAAGGGCGATACCCGGAGTTATCCAAGAGATTTTGCTTTCAGCGAATATCATGCCCACGGCATGCCTACCGGGATGTTTATGATCCGCTGGCAACAATGGAAGTATGTCCATTATGTCGGCACCGAAGGCCAGCTATTCAACATTGAGAATGATCCGCAAGAAATGAATAATTTATTTCCGGCTGCCGGTGATAATCCGCAAATTCAAGTAGCGATTGCCGAATGTCAAAAGCGGCTTTACCAAATTTGCGATCCCGATGAAGTTAGCCGGAGGGCTTTTCAATTTCAGACAAGGATGCTTCAGGCAACCGGATTAAAAAATGTAGTGGATTTTGATGAGCGGATCTCTGCTTTTTTCCCGGAGTATCAGGCATCGGTTTTAAAGCGGGAAATGAAATGAAACCTGATGAGTTGGCGGTATTTAAACTAACTTTAAATTTTGCCGAAATGGGGGAGATTCATGGAAGGATTCAATAAAATTTCTTTATTTCATGATCTGAAGTCCTACCGCAAAGAATATTTTAAATTTGATTTGGTGGCTGGTTTGACTGTGGCCATTGTCGCCTTGCCACAATCAATGGCTTACGCACTAATCGCCGGAGTAAACCCAGTCTACGGTTTATATACATCCATCGTGGCTGCAATTATCGGTTCCCTTTTTGGAAGTTCGAACCATTTGGTTACCGGGCCTACCAATGCGATTTCTTTAATGATTGCAAGCCAAGTCCAATATTTTACGCACGACAATTTTTTGGGGATGCTCTTTTTATTGACTTTTCTAGTCGGTATGCTGCAGTTTTTAATGGGCTTCTTGAGGGTCGGCAAGATCATTGATTTTGTCTCCCACTCGGTGATTGTGGGGTTTACAGCCGGAGCAGGGATCATCATCGCTTTAGGACAATTGGACCAGTTCTTTGGCATTAAAGTGGCTAAAGGCTATCATCCATTATACGAGAAGGTTTTCTTGACTTTGAGCGGCCTTGATAAGATCAATCTTTACGCGCTGGGTTTGGCGATTTTAACCATCACCATCATTGTGATCAGTAAAAAGATTAATAAAAATATTCCCGGTTCCTTAATTGGAATAGTAGTCAGCGCCATTTTTGTTAAAATATTTGGCTTAGCCGCCTGTGGAATAAAGCTAATCGGCGATATTCCAAGCCATTTACCGACGTTTCAGTTAATGAATAGTTTCAAAATCAACTGGGTTTTTGATTTGATGGGCGGAGCAGTTGCTATCGCCATTGTTGGCCTGGTAGAAGCGATCTCGATCTCTAAATCCATCTCCCTTTCGACGGAACAAAAAATCGAACCCAACCGGGAATTTATTGGTCAGGGGCTGGCCAACATGGTTGCGGCATTCTTCCAATGTTTCCCCTCTTCAGGCTCGTTTACCCGTTCGGCAATTAATTTCGGCGCCGGAGCCAAGACCAAACTGGCCGGAATATTATCAGGATTTTTTGTGGCCATCACACTTATCTTTTTTGCCCATTATGCCCAATATATTCCTAACGCCAGCTTGGCCGGTGTGATCATTGTGGTCGCCTACAACATGGTCAATAAACACGCCATCCGGAAGATTATCAAAGCCAATAAGTTCGATATGACAGTGATGGCTGTGACGATTATCGCCACCGTTTTGATGCCGGATCTTGAACGGGCCATTTTAATCGGGATTGCGGTTTCGGTTATCGTTCATCTGTGGAATACCGGGGAGATTAAGGTCAAAGTGCTAAAACAGGATGATAAGTTGACATTTAAAGAATTGCCGGTCCGGGATGAGATCTTAAAAGATAATCCGATTGGAATTACGATGATCCACATTGAAGGTGATTTATATTTCGGGTCGGCTACCAATTTGGAGGAAAAATTAAGTCTGATCCGTGATGATCCCCATACGTTGGTTTGCATTCTACGGCTCAAAAGGGTTAATGTTGTTGATATATCAGCTTTTGAAGTCATCGAAAGTTTTATCGCCGCTTTGCAGAAAAGAGGAAAAAAGGTCCTCCTGTGCGGTGTGGAACCGGCTATGAAAAGATTTCTTGATAAATTGGGAATAACAACCATGGTGGGTGAAATGAATGTTTTTATGACGGAAGAGCAAGTGTACGCATCTTCGTTTAAAGCATATCAAACAGCGTGCTCTTTATTGCCGGTAAGCCCCTTGAATCGATAAACAACAATTATAATCGGAAAGTTAGCGTCACATTCATGCATAAAACATGGGTAAAGGAAAAGATGAAAGGATGAGAACCTTATGAAAGCAATTGTATTTTTGTTTGATACGCTTAACCGCAGGCATTTATCGGTTTATGGCAATGAATGGGTTCAAACGCCCAATATTTCCAGGTTCGCCCAGCGTTCCGTGATATTTGACAATCATTGGGTAGGGTCTGCTCCTTGTATACCGGCGCGCAGAGATCTTTTCACCGGCCGGTTGAACTTTTTGGAACGCAACTGGGGCCCGATTGAACCATTTGATTGTACTTTGCCGCAAGTACTCCGAGAAAACGGTGTTTATTCCCATATTGTTACAGACCATTACCATTATTTCCGGATCGGGGGGGAAAACTATTGCCAACAATTTGATACTTGGGAGCTGATCCGGGGGCAGGAAAACGATCCTTGGATATCACGGGTCAACCAAGAAGCGATTCCGCCTCACCTTGGCAAGTTTACTCCCCAATATTGGCACAATCGCACCAAGTTTACGCGGGAGGAGAACTATCCCGGGCCGATGACCTTGCAAGCAGCTGCCCAGTGGCTGGAAAATAATAAGAATGCCGATAATTACTTGCTATGGGTGGAAGTTTTTGATCCGCATGAGCCTTTCGATTTTCCATCGGAGTATTTGAAAGAATATGGCGATGACTATAAGGGCCCTTTATGTGCATGGCCGGAATATAAGAAGGTTAATTTACCGTCCGAAGCTTTGGAACATCTGCGGAAACGGTATGCGGCATTACTAACCATGACCGATCACTGGTTTGGGAAAGTATTGGATATCATCGACCGTCAGGGGCTCTGGGATGACACTTTAATGGCTTTAACGGCCGACCATGGATATATGCTGGGTGAGCATGGTTTTATGGCTAAAAATTATATGCCGGCTTATAATGAAGTTTTCCATATTCCCTTCATGTTACATCTTCCCGGCGATCAATCGAGTGGCAGCCGTATCAAGGCGCTGACACAAAACATCGATCTCTTTCCTACCCTAATGGATTATTTCGGGATCAATTCCCACGGTTGCCGCAACCCCCTGCATGGCGGATCTTGGTTGCCGCTGCTCAAAGGAGCTGATGGAAAAATCCGGGATTATGCTATTTATGGATATTTCGGAAAAGACATTAATATAACCGACGGGCACTATACTTATTTTAGGGCTGCGGCAAGCGAAACCAACGATCCGTTATATATCTATACGGCCATGCCTATGACTTTAAACCAGTATTTTGATTGTGACTGCCTTAAGGATTTAAGCCGTATTGAGACAGGCGCTTTTTTACCCTGGACCCCTTATCCGGTATATAAAATTCCCGGGGAGATAATCCAGATGAGGGATCAGACCCAGTCGTTCAACAAAAGGAGTCCCTTCCTCGAACAAAATTTATTGTTTGATATTGCAAACGATTATCTACAGGAAAAACCAATTCTTGATGGGGAAATAGAAAGGAATATATCTAAGGCCTTAATTGCCGCCATGCGCCGGTACGACGCCCCGAAAGAACAGTTCAAACGATTAGGGCTTTAAGAACTCTGGTTAATTCGCAGCGAGATGATTCTAATATAAAAAGCATTTTATCTAAAACTAAAGGTTAAGTGAGGACGGATGATAAAATTTAATAATAGTATTCTGAAAATAATTACCCAGTTAATTAAGCCCGAAAATTATGCCCACTTCAATCATTTGTCAATCAGAGACCGTTTAATTTTAATCTTGCTGGCGGTATCCATTATTCCTTTATCTTTGATGGGAGTGATATCGTACCATATTTCCAAAGCAGCGATTGCCGATAAAATTTCCCAATACTCACTCCGGGAACTCACCCAGGTTACCAATAACTTGGACTTGAGTCTAAAGAAATATGAAGATTTCTCCACGCAAATGATATCCAGCCATGAGATAAACCAATCATTGGCTGAATGTGTTAACAATACGAGTTTGGATTTTTTGGGTCTTAACCAACGGTATACGAAAATTTTTGATGATTCCGCGATTGCTTCGGGAAATGATACATCGATTCTTTTCAATTCGCTTAAAAATGATCAGCAGTATCAAACGGGGAGTGGTTATATTTCAGCCAATGAATTTAGAAAAACTCCCGATTTTCGAAAGACACTTGCTGAGAAGGGAAAACTCCATTGGTTCTACCTCAAAGGGGGTATAGGACTTAGCCGGCTTGTCGGTGATTTGGATAGTTTGCAACCCATCGGAGTGGTGACTGTATTTTTTAATCCCGCTGGACTGGATAAAGTGATTAATTACACATTGTATAACGAATCTTTCAATGGATCAGAAAAAGAAATTTTAAAACATCCTTATTCCATGATTATTACAGATGATGGAATTGTAGTGGCTTCCCCATTTCAGAAAGATTGGGGCAAAAGCATCAGCGAATTGGCCCGCGATCATAATATTGTGAAGAAACTAGCCAACTTGGGAGAAAGATCCGGCAAATTCCCGGAGCGCGTTAAGGACAAAAATGTATTAATGACGGTTAATCCCATCCCGGCCAAGGAGTGGTACCTGCTGAGTATTGCTCCGAACTCATATTTATACGCCCAGTCCAGAATGGTTGGTTTATGGGCGCTGGCCTTAGGAATCATTATCAGTATCATTGTGGTGATTATCTCCATTATGGTGGCGCTAGGAATTTCTCAGCCTTTGCAACAGGTTATGAAAGCGATGAAACAGGCGGAAAATGGAGATTTGTCGGTTAATGTCGAGCTGGATAGCAAAGATGAGTTGGGACAGCTGGGGCGGAGTTTTAACCGGATGATAACTCAAATCCAAAATTTGATCAGCGATACCCAAAATCTCGTTTCCGAAGTGCTTAAGCGGAGTAAAGTACTGGAAGAAAGCTCGGCCCAATCGTCTCATACTGCGGAAACAGTGGCTACGGCAACGGAAGAAATCAGCCGCGGCACCATGGAACAAACGCAAGAGGCCGAAAAAACCACTCAAAAAATGGATGATTTGGCCAAACGGATCGAAAATGTTGTTTCTCAATCCAGCGAAATGGAACAGATCACCCAATCGGTCCGGGGGATGGGTTTACAATCCAAGGCCATGATTCAACAATTGGCGCTAAGGGTGAATGAAACCGATGATATCACCAATACGGCGGTTAAGGATATTCAAGAGTTAAGTTCCTGCGCCGAACAGATTAAGAGTCTTACCGAGGCAATCACCGGCATCTCCGAACAAACTAATTTGCTGGCGCTAAATGCCGCCATTGAGGCAGCCAGAGCAGGTGTCCATGGTTCGGGTTTTGCGGTTGTTGCGGAGGAGATCAATAAATTGGCAGCAGAGTCCCGTGAGACTGCCAAGACCATTAATATCATTTTGCAGGAGATTGAAACCAAAAGCCTTACTTCAACGCAAACTGTTTCCAAAGCCCATCAAATCGTGATGGAACAGCTGGCCGCAGTTGAAGAAACCCAAAAATCTTTCGATCAGATTATTGATGCAATGAATAATGTTGTCCATCGGCTTTCCGATGTGAATGAAAACATTAAAACGATTAATACGGTAAAGGAAGAAACGATAAGCTTTATTACCAATATCGGCGCTATTTCCGAAGAGACCGCCGCATCCTCACAGGAGGTTTCCGCATCCGCCGAGGAGCAAACGGCCATTGCCGAACAAGTCACTTCGCTGGCAGCCGATTTATTGAAAATTTCCGATCAATTGGCCGGCAGTGTCGGTAAATTTAAAATCAGGGTTTCTTAAA
>JAFABB010000035.1 GCA_023426245.1 Bacillota bacterium | reverse complement strand
GGAATGACCCGATCATTTTTAGCATGAAAAAGGTTTTGATATGGCTAATTGGCAGTTGCTTCCATTTTATGGTAATTGGTTGGTGTATTTCCCTTTGTCTCTTGACAAAACATATGACATCTTTTTGACCGCTCAAAAAAGTGACTCAGCCGGTGAAATCCGTGGACCCTCAAAATCGACATTCATTTAACTTCCTGTTTATACCTCCGCCCTTAATCCACGAGTCAGAAACCCCTGACCGCTTCATCCATCCCTTCCCCGTTAAAACCGCTATCCCCTCGCATCAATCTTTATTACCAATCAATCCCCATTGCCTTTCATTTTTAAATGCCCTCCTCCCCACGTGATCTCCTAAATTTAAAAAATGGTAATAAATACTATGGAGTACTACTCCGAAAAATAAAAAAACGAAGGAGGATTATTCCATAACTTGTAGAATTATATGGATAACGCAGAAAAAGGGGCTGATGCCATGGAAAATGCAAATTTGCTACAGGAGTCAGGCCGGGGATTGGCCATGATTCGCAGTAGTTATACATCCCTGTCGCAGTCGGAACGTAAAGTTGCAGACTATATTCTGGCCAATACCTCCGGATTTTTATATCAGTCTGTCAATTACGTCGCACACCAGTGTCATGTTGGAGAGTCAACCGTGATTCGGTTTTGCAGGAGTGTGGGATTTTCCGGCTTTCAGGAAATGAAGTATATTTTGGCGCGGGATACGACGCCGGCAGAGGAGTATCCCGAAAGTGAAGATCCGAGCCACCAGGACTTATCCTATCTGGTACGCCAGCTTTCTGAAAAAACGATTCTTGGAATCAAGGATACTTTACAACTTTTAGACTTAAATGAACTAAACCGGGCGATTGAAGCCATTTTAAAAGCGCGCCGGGTCGAATTTTATGGGGTGGGCGGAAGCGGGATTACCGCTCTCGAGGCGCAGTTGAAATTTATGAGAATCGGAATTACCGCCATCGCTTATACCGATGCCCATCTGCAGGCAATGTCCGCGACGACCCTGGGGCCTGAAGATGTTGTTGTTGGAATATCATTGACGGGCGCACTGCGGGATATCGTTCATTCAATTGAGCTAGCCCGTGATTCCAAGGCTACTGTCATCAGCATCACATCGGTTCCCGGGTCTCCCATTACGGAAGTATCGGATATCATTCTTATCAATGGAGGAAGTGAGCGCGGAGTCAGCTCATCATTGAAAGGAAAAATTGCACAGCTTCACATGATTGATTTTCTTTTCACCGGAGTTTACGCAAGGCTTGGTGAAAAGGGCAAATATTATTCGGAGCGTACTGCGAAATCGACCATTGATCAAATCTTATAGACGTAAGGGTAATCGTCCCCGGTTACCTTGCTATCAGAAACAACTATATACTGGAGGCCATATCCATGAAGATCACCAGCTTTGATGTTCGAAGGTACTCAAAACCTTTTGAAAAACCCATCAGTAACGGCAAATATACTTACTATGCAACAAATACCGTCATTTGTCAGGTACATACCGATGAAGGTATCACCGGAGTCGGCTGGGTAGATGGTACGGACATCGTCTTTGACGCTCTCAAACAATTGGAAGCTTTCGTGGTGGGCGAAGATCCGTTCAATGTTGAACGAATCTGGTCCAAAATGTATCTTCCCAAAATATTCGGGCGCAAAGGATTGACCACCCGGGCAATGAGCGCGGTGGATATTGCGCTTTGGGATATCATCGGAAAAACGAGCGGCAGACCCCTCTATCAACTGCTCGGTGGATTCCGTGATGAGGTACCGGTCTATATCGCCGGAGGTTATTACGAAACCGATAAATCCCATTCCGAGCTCCGTGAAGAGATGGAACAAAATATCGCCAAGGGCATCAAGGCCATCAAAATGAAAATCGGGAAATTATCCCTGAAAGAGGATTTGAAACGGATTGAAGTCATCCGGGAACAAGTGGGCGATGCGATTGAAATTTTAGTAGATGCCAATAATGCCTATAACCGGCTGGATGCTTTGCGGATGGGCCGGATGATGGAAGATTTGAATGTTTATTGGTTTGAAGAACCGCTGGCGCCGGATGATTTGGAGGGTGCGGCCGAACTTGCCAAAGCTTTGGACACGCCCATCGCTTCCGGTGAAAACGAATATACCCTCTGGGGGTTCCGGGATATTATCACCAGTGGCTCGGTGGATATCATCAATGCCGATGCCCAAGTCTTGGGAGGGATTACCGAGTGGCGCAAAGTGGCTAGCTACGCCATAGCGCATCATATTCCCATTGCCCCCCACGGAAGTCAGGAAATTCACGTTCATTTGGTTTCGGCTGTACCCAACGGATTGATCGTGGAATATTACGATTCAAATCTCGCTTCATTCAGTGATTTAATGTTTGAACAGAAATTATCCCTAAATCCCAATGGGACAGTCTCACCGTTTAAAGGGCCCGGTTTGGGGGTAACGATCAATTTTGAGGCGATCGAACCCTACCGAATCGGTTGATGATTTATAAAAAATGGGTTGGTCTTACGGTTAAGACGTAAGACGAGGAGGTGATCAGCGCTCAAAACGGTATGTAACAACATTGCAAGACAACAATGAAAACAAAGGGAGTGTTTAACATGAAAAAAGCGACATTGTTAGGGATTGGTTTATTGTTGGTCGTAGCGTTTAGTCTATGCTTCGGAACGTTTGCAGCCGGTAAGACCGGAGCTTTGGAAGATACACTGGTGGTGACGGCGACTACCGGTTCCGATCTCAGCTGGGCTGAAGCTGTTGCCCCCAATTTTGAAAAATTCATTAAAGAGAAATATGGCAAACAAGTAAAAGTGATCACAAACGGGACTCAAATACCGGCGTTATGGGCCAAATTCAAAACCGAATGGCCGAATCCTTCCAGTGATGTTTATACATTTTACACCGATATGGTCGTTGAAGGTATCAACAAAGGCTACTGGGAAAAACTTTCCCCCTACTTTTCCAGTAAGGATATTAAAGGGCTGGGTAAAGAACGGGTCATGAAGTATCAGGGCTATGGAATTCCCTATGATAGCATGTATTGGGGGCCGGTTGTCCGTAAAGACTTGGTGCCGTTTAATCTAACCAGTTGGAACGATTTGGGAGATCCACGCTTGAAAAACCGGATGACTTTTGATTCTGCCGTTAAAGTGGGCAGCGGGTACATTGCTGTTCAAGCCGCCGGCTTGGTTCTCAAACAAGACTGGACCAAATGGCGCAAAGCTGACGGCACGTTAAATAAACAAGCAATCACCCCCGCACTGCGTTTGGTCAGGAAATGGTACCAAAATGCCTTAACTTTGACAGAGGGTTCGGGAACAATCCGTCCGTTGTTGCAAAGGGGTGAGTCGCTCGCTTCATGCTGGTGGTCTTATCAAACATTGGCGGAAAAAGCCAGCGGCCAAAATGTCGAATTTGTTTTTCTCAAAGAGGGCGCGCTTGCTGCCAACGGTACCGCATGTATCATGGTGCCGACCAGAGCTTCGCATAAAAATTTAGCCATCGAATGGATTAAATATCTGTACTCTAAAGAAGGTTATCAAGCCGCTTATGATGCCAAGATATACGGAAATCTGGCCCCCCGGACCGATATGGAGTTGCCGGAGATTGAAAAAACTTTACAGCCACCCAAAAATTTAAAGGTTTACGAAAGCACCGATTTCCGGACCTGGGCATCGGGCGACGCCGTAAGAGCCGATTTCCTTAACCTTTACACCCAGATCGTAATCCAAGGAATGTAAAATAGGTTGCCGGTGAAGTAAGGAAGATCTTCGTTTGCAGGTCGCTGTCCGCCAAGGGCGATAAAAATGAGGAGATATACAAGATCATAATTCCCGTGTGTTGTATATCTCCCTTTTTCAACTGCGGGAAGCCATACTCTGATAAAGAAAAATAGGAAGTTGGTAAAATCATGGCTGGAACTTCTCAAAAATCAGTTTCCAAGGATAACTCCAAGGAACAACGTTTTTTTCTACTAATGGTTGCGCCGACGATTTTAATTGCTTTTTTTACGGCCGTTGTCCCCTTGTGCCTGATTGTCTACGATAGTTTTAAAACGAAAGCAGGGTTATTTACTTTAACCCAGTATTTGAAGATTTTCGGCGATGCCTATTTTCTAGCAAGTTTAGGTTATACATTGATGCTCGCCTTTATCGTGACGATTATTTGTATTGTTATCAGTTTTCCCCTCTCGTATATTTTGGCCAGGAATGAGAAGATTCGTAATGTTTTATTGGGAATTATCAGCGTCCCGAAAATGTTACCGTTTTTTGTGATTGGTTATTCGTTAATCTTACTGCTAGCCCCCTATACCGGACTTGTTAATGTCTTACTGGTCAAACAGCTTCATATTTTGAAACAACCGCTGTTTTTGCTTTTCAACGGACCCGATTTGGTAATCGCTTTGACCTACATTACTTCCGTAATGGCAGTGGCGATGCTGACCGGGATTATACAGGCCATCGACCCAAACTTGGAAGCGGCCGCCGAAAGTATGGGCGCCAGTCGGCTGACTACGTTTATCCGTGTAATTCTCCCGTTATCGACTTCGGGTACCATCGCCGTTTCGGCTCTGGTTTTTTCGGAGGCGGTCGCTTCATTTTCCGTCCCGTTAATGCTCAGCGGCAAAGGGCTGCCGATGGTTTCTTTATTAATCCGCAATCAATTGCTCTTTATGGAAGATTGGAATTATGCCTTTGCGCAAGCGATTGTGGTGGCCTTTTTTGCGGTGATCTGCACCGTCATCACGAAGTGGGCCCTGGAAAGGGGGAAATAAACAATGGAAATGCGCAGGAATGGTTTTGGAAAAATGTTGTCAAAAACCGGGTTCTATTCTTATCTTAGTTTGATGGTAATCTGGTTCGTTTTCCCAATTTTCTTGATTGTCTATGCTTCATTTCAAGGAACGTTGGAAATCAGCTTGATTCCTAAAACTCTTTCTTTCCATGCCTATCGGATGATTCCACCGGTGTACTGGGATTCATTCATCTTTAGCTTATGGCTGTCGATAATTGCGGCGGTCGTTTCAGTGATGGTGGCCGCCCCGGCCTCCTGGGCGCTTGTTCGAGGCAATTTGCCAGGCAAAAGTTTGTTATCCAATATTGTCCTGTTGCCAATTTTGATTCCGAAAATCGTGATTGCGATTGCCTTATTACGGTTCTTTTTGCCGTTGCATTTAAACAATAATTTCTTTGGTTTACTGCTGGCCTTGGTCGGCGCCAATGGTCTGCCGCTGGCTTTTCGTTATACCTTGGCGATCGCGGAAGGGATCAACAGTTCCTATGAAGAGGCGGCCCAGACTCTAGGGGCCGGTAGAATGACGGTCTTTTCGCGCATCGTTTTACCGTTGATGGGACCGGGAATCATCGTCAGTACGTTATTCGTTTTTATGTCGAACTTAATGAGTTTCTTAATTATTTTCTTTATCGCTGGGCCTCTGTCCAGCCCGATCTCGATCCGTTTATTTAGTGATATCGTAGAAAGAGGAGCTTTACCCCATTCGATTGCAATGTCGGCCATCCTGATTTTTGTGGCGATATTATTTTATATCTTAATTAGTGTTGTTTTGGGTCCGGCTTATTTCGGGGGTGTAGTCTTTGCCAAGAAGGATAATTGAGCTGAGTGCTGTAAGGAGGGTTAATAATGGCGACTGTCCGTTTTGAAGGTGTATCAAAGAATTTTGGGGAAACCAGTGTAATCAAGGATCTTTCGTTTGAGATCAAAGATGGGGAACTGATTACCCTTTTAGGACCGAGCGGTTGTGGCAAAAGCACTACTTTAAAAATGATCGCCGGATTATTGAATCCAAGCCATGGAGAGATTTATTTCGATAGTCAGAGAATTGATACGGTTCCCAGCAACCGGCGGAATATCGGAATGGTCTTTCAAAATTATGCGTTGTTTCCGCATATGACTGTATTTCAAAATGTGGCTTTTGGTCTGCAGATGAAAAAGAAAAAAACCGCAGAAATTGAGAAAAGGGTCGATGAAGTTTTAAGCTTGGTGCATATGGAAGAGTACCAAAAAAGAAAGCCCGCCGAATTAAGCGGAGGGCAACAACAGCGCGTGGCTATTGCCCGGGCGCTGGCTTTTGACCCGGATGTCCTATTACTGGACGAACCTTTATCCAATCTTGACGCGAAGCTGCGGGAGAATGTCCGTCTGGAGTTGCGCGGCATTCAGAAGAAAACCGGAAAAACCACTATTTTCGTTACCCATGATCAAATCGAAGCGCTGACCATGTCGGATCAAATTTTCTTAATGAATTCCGGAGTCATCGAACAGGCGGGTACCCCTTTCGAAATCTATAACCGGCCGAAATCAACGTTTTCTGCTGATTTTATCGGTTCCAACAATTTCATTGATGTGGTCATTCAAGCCAATACCGAGCAGGAACTGGTGATCGAGTTTGCCAACAAGGCGCTCCGCTTGCCCAAAGAGCTGCTGGGATTAGTGGGAGTTGACCAAGTTGGTTCAAAGGCCCGTTTGTGCGTACGGCCCGAAAATTTGAAATGGAACAGTTCCAGCCCAGTTTCGTCACTGGTGGCTTTTGAAGGGAAAGTTTTAGAGAAAATGTTTATGGGTGGTTTTGTCCTGATCTATCTTGATGTGGACGGGACAGTATTAAAGTTTCAAGCCGAGCAGAATGAAGCCGCTAAAATTGCGATTGACCAGGATGTGTCGGTCAGTTTCAATGAATGTATTCTGCTGCCGTAAGCGGCGATTAAAACCATTGCGGAAGTGGAGCGGTTGATGGATTTATCTCCCCCCCCTTGAGTTTTCAATCAACCCATTGGTAGCGTGGGAACCTTTAGGACTGGGGCTGTCCCAAAAGTAAATGGAACGATATAGAAATACAATATATAGAAATTAGCACATTCAATGAAGCTATCTATTATATTTCTTATCCATTTCAAGTTGCTTTTGAGACAGCCTCTTTTATTTAGCTGAAATTTGAAACCTACCCGACGAATACCAAAACGTAACGGATGATTTAATGATTACGGTATCCACCCGCATCAATCTTTGTTACAAATCAATCCACATTGCCTTTCATTTTCAAATGCCCTCATGACCCTCATTACCTTCTTTACACTTTTTTATGCTCTGATGTAACCCCGAAAAGAAAGACAGAGAATTAGGCGGCTAAAGACAGTTTTTCAAAATCACAAGGAGAAATATAGCCAAGTTTGGAATGTAAACGAATTCGGTTATAGAAGATTTCAATATATTGA
>JAFABB010000031.1 GCA_023426245.1 Bacillota bacterium | reverse complement strand
CGTTCCCCTCCATCTCTTCCCTCTGATTGATGTTGAACACCACGGCAATGGCTTGCTTGCCCGACTGCTCATAGGTTTCGTAGGGCATCACCTTGCCGTCAGTGGTCAGGATGTGGGTGACCTTCATGGCAGTGTCGGGAAAGTCCTGATGCTCGTCACAGGCAGTGAGTAACATCGTTGCCGCAACTGCCAAAATCGAAAAAAGCTTTTTCATACGCATAGTCATTTTACAGGAAGTTTCACACCCAGGACGACACCTGTTCTGAACAGGTCTTCGCCCTTAATCATCACATCGGTCTTCACCTGCCAAAAGAGCTTCCATCCGTGTCTGAGTGTATAGTTATGCTCGTAACCGAGGTGGATGCCGCCCAAGAACCTGTCGGTATCGCTGCCTGCCGATGCTCCGATGCGCATATTGCCATGATGGTTGCGTCCTCTTGCCACACAGGGTTTATAGGCGAAGCCAAAGCCATAACTGCGGTAGTTGTTCCAAAAACTCTTAGGACATACGTGACCGCACGAGGCGCATTCGTCCCACTTGATGTAGCCGTTGGCAAAATACTCCCACGCATTGTGGTACTTCGTCTCGTGCTCATATGAGAGCGTCACGTCCAGTCCACGCTCATACAGACATCCGAAACCCAACGATATGCGGTCGCTGTTCTGCTGCGCCATTGCCGGAGTCATGCTTGCCATCAAACAGATGACAACGAGTAAGGTATGCACAAGCCAATTCCTCACTCCTAATTCCTCATTCCTAATTCTCATTATTCCTCCTCCAACAGTATATGGTTAAACGAATCGGCAGACAGCACGTCCTCATAGTCGATGCTGAGCGAGATGGTGCGTCCACTTATCTGCTTCTCCGACAACTCGATGGTCAGCACCTTGTCGTTAGGGAAAGTCATCTTCTTCACCACAATCACGTTGCGATAGCCGTACCTGAAGGTTTTCGCATCGTCCAATACAAGGGCTGGAGTCAGTTCCACTATCTGCGCATTGGTAGCCTTGCTCTGCTTCTTGTCCGACAGTTTGATGCGCATCTCGTCAATGTCGAAACGGATGTTGGTTTTGTTCTCCACGGAGAAATCGATGAAGAAATATTCGCCCACACTGTAGATGTTGTTCAGGCGCATCACCATGCGGTGCATTTTCGTCGCCACATTGCGGTACTTGGCAGCCGACGACCATATCTGACGCGCATACTTGGTCATGTCGGCAGTGGACAGGCTTACAGCGGGATTGTTGTAGGCATTGCGCTCCGAGCATTCTATCTCCTTGTCGGTCACTGCCTCCTGCATCCTCGTGGTGTAGAGCAAGGCATACTGCGTGCGGTAGCGTTCCGTCACGATGGTCACTATCGCCAGCACCTCGCCGTCGGCATACACGTTGTCCTTGGGTTTCAGGCGAATGGTGTTGTTGATGGGTTGGTCGCCCACCACCTTGTCGGTGGATATATCGACAAAGCGGATGGGTTCGGAGGCGGTGATGACGGTAGTCACTTGGTCGTTAACCGTCAGCTGCTCCATCTCCATGTAGGTGGTCTGTGCCTTGGCTGAGAGCACGCTCAGCGACAGTAAAGCACAGACGTTAATCTTCTGAATGATATTCATAATCTTTATTTTTTGATGTTTATACTCTATGAGCCACCGTTCCCGACAATTTCGTTGTCGGGCAGTGTCTATTTCCTCTTCTCCTTTCCATTGACAAGGTAAACAAACGTCCCATACTTCAGCTTCACCTTATTCTTCTTGATAGCTTTGCTGATGGCGTTGCTCGTCTTTTGGTAGGCATTGGTCACGGCTTGCATTCCCCATTGCGAGAAACTGTTGTTCGCTCCCGTTTGGTCGATGTTCATGTTGCTCTGCATCGCACCGCTCGCCACATCTTTGGTGGTTTCACGGAACTGGCTGCCGGGAACATACAATCCCTCCAGTCCATCCGTATCATAGAGCGAAAGCGACACCTTTATCAGCTCGTCATCCACCAAGATAGAGTTGATGCTGCCCTTCACTCGCTGCGAACCGAAACCGCTCATGGTGGCATAGAGATACGACCCTTTCTTCACCACGGTCTCGCCAATCTCTATGTCGTCCAACAGTCTCAGCCGCACTCTCGACCCGTCCGTAGCCTTCACGTCCTCGTCGATAATGGCCTTGATGAGTTTCGGCTCATGCTCGTTCTGCGTCAGGGTGTTGAAGTAGTCGGAAGTCACCTTCACCTTCTTCACCACCTCCTGTGCCTTATCCTCCTCGTCCAATGCCTTCACCGCCTTGCTATCCTCGGCAATCTGACCTTTCACCTCAATCTGCTCCTTGGGCGGTTCAGCCTGTGTGGTGTCCTGGACCACGGGGGCAACTGCCGACTGACCTCTCAGCCTCGCTTCAGCGAGTGCCTTGTTGAGTGCTTCGAGTGCTTCCGCTTCTCGCGCCTTGGCATCGGCCACTTCGGCTGCATCGTCCTTCTCTTCTGCCTGACGGACGAGTTCCGCAAGGTCTTCTTCTGTGTACTTGGATTCATACGTTTCTTTCTCTTCTTCGTTGTCACGCTCAATGTTATCCACCGCCGAATAGTCGGCTATGCGACCATACGACTTCGCCATGTTCTCGTACTTGCCACCGATGCCGTCACCGTTCTTAATCTGCGCTCCGGGCAGGTTGGGGTTCAGAAACTCGGTGGTCTGTAGGTTCTTGTCATGCGTTTCCGCCACCTCCGTATTGAACATGTCAAAGACAAAATAGCCTGTGGCAAGCAACGGGATGTACACGATGGCTGGAAGCATATACTTCGGCTGGCGGAAGTTTATCTTATCTGTTATTCTCATCGCTGTCTTTTTTTGATGTTACTGACTTGTCTTGCTCCTCCTTGTCGGTCCGATGCGTCACGGGAGGAACCGTGCAGTGAGCGGCATCCATCATCTGTTTCATGCGCCCCTCTTGCCGCTCGATGGCACTCTTTGCCTCCGTCCGATGACCGTAATACCGCACCATCCTGTAGATATTGATACCGAAACACGTGGCGACAAAGCCGAAGACAATGACGAGAAACAACGTCTTGTGGGCATTGGCAAAGCCTTGTACCCTGGCTGCCGCACGGTCTATCCTCGTTGTCTTGGCGAACTTGCGCCCTGCCGCCACCTCCTTCTCATACCGCTCCTTGTACTTGGGGTCGTTCTTGTCGGGCATTTCCTCGCCCACAAGCATCCGTCTGATTCCTTTTACACTCATACTGCTGCGATATTAGAAGTTTGACTTCGATTTCTGCTCAATATCCTTGTTGAGCAGCGTCCTCCAGTTCGTGATGAGCAGTCCGTGAGGATTGTTCTCCGTCCTTGGCACACGCTTCACCTGTCCTGCCGTCACCAGTTCACGCATCAGGATGTTGCTCCTTCGCTCAATCCTCTGGCGACCGTAGTAGGTGAACTCCATCTTCTCCTTGTTGAACTTGATGCTGTCACAGAAGATGCTGAACACGGCACTCGTACCCATGATGTTGTTGTAGAAGCCCTTTTCCTTCAGCGTGTTGTACTGCGCCAAACCGGTTTCATCGACCAGATACATAGCCTTCTCCATCGAATAGCGGATGTACTTGTCGTCGGGAGCAAGTGTGAAGAAGTAATGGTGGAACATCTCGATATGGCTCTTTGCCTCCACATCCAGCGTCTCCTCCATCGTGGTGCGGTTCACCAGTATGGGCACGTTACCGTCCAGTACATACACCTTCTGCTGCGCGTCAGTCACCATGCAGCGTGCCGTCCAGATGCTCGACACCGAGATGATGATGCAGCCCACGAGAAAGGCTGAGCAGATGATGCCCACCAGTTTGATTTTGTTTTCTAAGTTTTTGATTACCATACGTTACTGCTTGTTTGAGGTCTGATTTCTCTTCATTCTCACATATTCACGGTGCAGAATGGTGTATATGTCCTTCTCAACTTCTTCCACCAATTTGGCGTAATACTTGATGCAAGCCTCTACGTAGATGCCTTCGTATTTCAATTGGATCCACACCCACCAGATGACACGTTCTCGTCTCCGTCGGTTTCTGTAGATCTTGGCACGATGCAAGCGATAACTCAGGTACTCTACCATAGGCACTACATACTCGTCGTTATCCTCAAAGCCTTCTGCCATCTCCTCATACTGTGGGTCGATGTAGTTGTTTTCAGAATTGAAGAACTCTTCCTTTGCACGCTTGTTGGCAAATGCCATGAATTTCTCATCTTTGAGCCAACGCTCAATTTCATTTTTTGCTTTCATTTTTCTTGATGGTTTATATCTATATGAATTTCAATGTTATCTCATCACTGTCGCCATGGCTCCCGTAGCCGTCATCTTAGCTTGCTGCGCCACACCCTCGCCGAAGTTTCGGGTTGAGAAGGCGGTGTCGCCTTCTGGTATCATCCATGCTGCAAGGTCGGGCACGAGGTTCAGACACTTCAACGCCACGATGCTCGCAGCCATCAGATAGCCTGCCGAAAAGAACGAGTTTTGCAGATAGGCTGCCATCGTCTGCTCGCTGGCGGTGATGGCCGTCAGGTTCTCTACCTGTATGCAGAGCACAATATCAAACAGCAACAGGACGTAGAAACCGACGAAGT
>JAFABB010000039.1 GCA_023426245.1 Bacillota bacterium | reverse complement strand
ACAAAGACCCCGAATTATTAAAATTTCCATATTATAATTCCACATATATCCAATAATCCCTGCATGATACAATTAACAGCAAACTATCTCCTGCTCAATCTTCAACATGAAGGCTTCATCCTTTAGTTCAAGTAACTTTCCCGTTTCGACAATATCGAAATCTTCATACCATGAAAATATCATTCCTTTTCTCTACCATCCTTATCATGCTATCGTCGGGGGAAAGTCGATTAGTTTATTACATGTAATCTTTTCTAAGCTCTTCAATTGAAATTTTTAAGCCAATTCTTCGCTATTTGTTTTCGAAAAATCACTAAATACGAAATAAAATTAACTTCCCCTCTCTCCAACATCCATACCATGCCATCTTCAGAGAGAGGGGAACGGCAACCAGGTTACGATAACCGATAGGGTATCTGAAGGGGTGAGTTGATAGACCTACCGCTTTCCCAACTGATCATTATGAGCCTATTTATCCTCAACACCCCATGAAATGCGAAACCCGCTACCTTCAGGTAGCGGGTCTTCTTTGACTTCTTCCGGCGATAATATTCTATCACCTTTTTCGCGACTTTTGGTGCCAAAAAAGTGCCGAAGTAAATCTCCCCAAACAGCCGTTTTTTATTCCAAGCAATGCCCAAAACCATCTTAACAGTTATTTTTTCATTCATCCAATCATCCGGTTCATTTTTTCAATTGGTTTTTCCCATCAACCAATGATCGAAACCATTTCAGCAATTGTTTTTTTCCGTCAACCAATCGACCGGTTCATTTTATCAATTACTTTTTTCGATCATCCAATTGTTTTTTCTCATCATCCAACCACTTTTTTCATTTCTCCCATTGCTGATTTCATATAGGATCTTTTGAGGTGAAATCATATACTCATTGCTTCTGAGAAGGATTCTAGATACATGTCTAAAGAATTTGGTTTATGCGAGGGGTTGATAATAAAACAAATTTAAAGAAATAAGCTTATTTTTCTTTAAAAGCGCCGATTAGGGCATCATCGGCGCAGTTGTTCTAAAAAATATCATCCAACGTAGGGGAGGAGGAAAGTTAGGATGAGCCTACGTTGTGCCCGGAAAAATGAAGGAGTTATCCCTTATTTAAAAGGGTAAAACCAATTTGATAGATTCTTTGGAATCTTTGGTGCCGTTAATATTTTCTCTATATTGTCCTTGAAGTTTAACACCGCTCTCAAATTTGTAACCTACCCGAACACCCAATTCCTGTTCTTTGCCGTTAGAGTCTGATAAATCATATTCGAAACGGCCGTAGACCGGGACATCCACGGAATCATAGATAAATCCCAAGATTATGTTGGTGGGGTCATCTTTATAAGTTGTATCATTCACAACCTCATATTGAATATAGGGTTTGAAGCCGTTAATAAAATACCAAACATCAACTCCGGTGATAGTGCAGGCGTCGCCATTTTTATCAGTTAGCGTAGTTATCGGACCCGCAGCACCAAAAGTATTGCTGCTATAGTTAACGTCAGCGCCAAAGTGGTCGGTGGTATAAGCTAACCTAACTCCATATTTAGCAGCATTCGTACCATCGGTATTACCATCTTTGTCTGTTGTTGGAATTCCATAAGCGAAATCCACGGAAAAATGATTCGTAATATTGATGGTTGCACCAACATCGACATCGTTCTTAATATCTCCACGATACGTACTGATAACATCTTTTAAGTTAGGATTCCAGCCATAATAACCGGCTTTAATGTTACCGAAAGACTGGGCAATCGTAATGCTGGCTTCATCAAAAGCAAATGAATTAATATTCTTGGATACCGCATCTGAATTGAGTGTCGTTTGCCCATCAGTAATATCAGCATCAGCGTTTTTGATTACTATAAGACCTGTTGCACTGTCACCTAATTTAGCAGTAGTGATAATCTTAGCAAAAAGATACGGCATACTTTGATCATTGTAGGTGTCTGAAGAATAACACTTATAACCGGCATCGATTTCTCCACCGAATGTAACTTCAGCCATGGAAACAGATGCAAAAGCGAAAACCATTGCTACGCTTAAAGCAATAACCAATAATTCTTTCATCAAATCTTCCCCCTTATTTGTTCTTTAACTAACTTACCCTCTCACGTAATCTTCTCCACATACCCCCTCTTGATATATCTCATCCGGATGAGCATAACGAGGTTTCCTTGTTGTCCCCGCAACTTCTCCGGAAAACTGGTTATTCTATTTAAGTGAGTTACATCCAATGTCAAAAACACCGGACTTGTCCCTAAACTATCTGGTATCGTGCCAATAGTAGATTTCCTAATGTTACATGAATTTCACAATTTATTAACTCTATTATCTTTGAAATTACAAAAAACAACAAAGGGCTGGTTTTACATTTTACCATGGCATTTTTGACTTTTTATGAACACCCCGTTTGATACTGGTGGAACAATGTATCGTGGTAACTTTCAAAAAATCATCATTGGATGGTAAAGCCATAAAAAAATCCTTTATGCCATCATGGAACTGATGGATAAAGGATTTAAATATGTCTGGTTTAATAAACATTCATTTCTATAGAAATATTTTAAAGGATTCCTGTAGAGGAGTTATAAGGGGTCATCCTCACAATGGCAATTTCTTGATTGGGTTCGTTGCCCACAATTCTTGACTCCCCATTTTTTTCTTGAATTCACTGGGTCTGCATCCGGCAAACTTTTCGAATAACTTGCTGAAATAGTTGGTATCACTGTATCCTACCATTTCACACACTTCATAGACCTTTAGATCGGTTTTCTCCAATAGCTCTTTCGCCCGGTTGATGCGGAGCTTCAATAGATAATTCAAATAGGTATCTCCGGTTTTCTCTTTAAATTGTCTGCTGAGATAATAGGGGTTGATAAAAAATTTTTCAGAAAGCTCTGCCAAACTAATGCTCTTATCAAAATTTTCCGCCACATATTCCTTGATATCTGCAATAATATCCTTTTTAAGCGGCACTTTCCTCATAAACTTTAATTCAATAATGTTTCCGACAGTAAGAATGAGCCAGTTTTTCAGTTGATCCAATGTTTCAAACTTGGAAACACTCTCCAGGGATAGAATATTTTGACCCAAAAACTCATTAAACTGAAACTGTACAGCCGGCATCTTTCGGATACCCGACAAAATAATACTCAGGCACTGAAGCTTTAAGTCTGAAAGGCTTAAGGCTTCATCCTTAGCCATTTTATCAAATATTTCTTGAATAATATCATTGCAGCCATGGATATCCATATTATCAATACACTCTTCAAATCTACAAATATCTTCCTGGGATACTGCCCTTCGACTTCCCGCAATATTTTGTATTTCCTTGTAAGGTATAATTGAACCGCTGCCTTTAATAACCTTATAATCCAGGGCATATCGTGCTTCTTCAAAAGATTGGCTTATTCCGCCAATGTCTTCATATATCTGCCCTACACCGATGGTAACAAAAATACCCCATTTCTCGACAATTTCGTTTTTGACACTGCCGATAGACATAACAAGGTGAGCATAGTTTATTTGTTCATGATCAGAAATAATAACGGCAATTTGCAGTCCGGAGTAAAACAACACAATCTTATTAGCGTATTGATTTAAGTGGGTTTCAATTTCATTAGCCAACTCATAAAAAAGGTTTCCGGTTAAATCAATCGACTCACTATTGAATTCTAATAAGGCACACCCATATTGTTTATGGGATATTGGAAAGCCGCAAAAATCCAGCAAATCATAGGAGGATTTATCCACCACCGAATCGAGTATATTTCGAAGGACAAATCCTTTGATGTTCCTTTGAACATTATCCCCCAGACTCTTAATTTTCAATGTATTGGCCTTTTCAGCTTCAATATCAAGGCATGCCTTATGGATGACGTGGAATAACTTCTCTTCTTCCACAGGTTTGGTAATATAATATTTCACTCCTAAAGCCATGGCAGTTTGGGCATATTGAAACTCGGAAAAACCACTGAGAATAATAAATCTCGCTTTGCATCCTGCAACCTGCAGTCTTCGGATCATTTCCAGTCCATCAACCTGAGGCATCCGGACATCCGTCAAAATAATATCCGGTTTCTCCTGCATAGCCAAATTAAAACCTTGAGCTCCAGTGTAGGCAACGCAACGAACCATACAGTCAACCAGATTGCGCTGGATTACAAGTTTTAATCCTTCAATAATTCCCGGTTCATCATCAACAATTAGTAAATGGTACATCCATTGTCCCCCTGTGATGTAATTGAAACGATTACCAAAGAATAGCTAATCCGAAGGCAACAGGTGCCATGCCCATTTATTTTTTAGATTGACCGTACCGAAGAAGTACCGGACCTAAAAGTCCCGAAGGCTCCAGGGAGATGCATTTTGAAAATTTATCCCTTTGCTCCCGGACCAAAGTATTGGTTACATCAATCCGTAAGCTATTCAAGCCCAGCTTCTGAAGCCCTGAAATATCAAACCGATAGGGAGGGCATATTTTCACACCTGCATGTTCTCCATTCACCCAAACCTCTGCAACCTCATAGGCACTTCCAAGATCAAGCTCAACAGAACCAGACTCATCCTCCATGCCAAAAGTCGTCTCGTAACGAATTGTACCGGAGAATGACGGAAAGCATCCGGGAGCAGACAGATCCTTTAGTTTGGTTAATTCTAACTTTTCAGTAAATCTCGGATACTCTGATGCTGTGGCCATCGAAACCTTCCAGGGGTTATCGAGGCCAATTTCACCGGGTTTAATCACCATACCGGAATTCACAGCCCTATTGCTTTGGGTCTTTTGGATAAGATATTCTTCCGACACATCACCAAAAATAACAATCATGGATTCATAAGGCGACAAGTTCAGTTCCATTCGAGTCCCACTGTCATTTTTTATAACAGCCGGCATTAAAGTATTGTCAAACCCATTATAAATAAATACTTTACCAGACGCATGCGCGCACCAAGAAATATCCACCTCGGTGCAGATTGCATGATATGGGTGTTCATTGAAAAACATCAATATGTCATTTTCTCCCCGGCGGTAGTGATAATACCGTAAGTAGGGCTGGGTGGAGGATAGTTTGATCTCCGCTATCCCTTTATTTTGCAAGTAAGGGATCAATTTCTCCAGAGCAAGCTTTTGGCAGCGTTCCAACTTCTTTAATTGTTGAGCGATACGATGGCGATTGACCTCACCACAAATTCCATCCGGCATTCCCTCAATAAATATTATCTCAAGTCCATTATTGGCTGCGTTTTCAATAAATCTGGCAACTGCCGCGGTAATATGTTGGCTGTATGGAATCACCAGGCAATGGTATTTCTCGCCGTTGACACAAAGATTGTCTCCCTCTATGTATGCATGATAGAAATCCATATTATCAAATACATCCGATGGTAAAATGTCATAGTCAATCTGGTTTTGTGCCAGCAAACGGGCAGGCTTCTGAAAAAGCATATAATCGCCGCTCCATTCCGCTTCCGCATGGTAAAGAATTGCTACCGGCGCCACGTGAATCCCATCGTTTAAAAGATGGCAGAGCCGGTTTGCATACCGCATCAAAACTCCCATGTACCTGTACTGTGGATTTCTTCCCCTGGCGTAAAAATGCGGTGGGCAGTCGGCGTCCGGATATTCCTTGGGTGAGAATGCATGGGGTACCAGCCAGTTGATCCCTCTAACCAGCATATGGTCTGTCAGCCACTTCATCAATTTTAATCCTTCCGCCCAACCAAAAGCGCCGTAAAGTTCACAAAAGGTTCGGCGTCTTTTGAGCGGATCAATATGCCCTAGTGAAGCTCCCATCTTGGCCAGAGCAAAATGGAAGAACTCGCCATCGCAGGTTGTATTATGGCGGTCATGTCCAACACTGTCAAAACCAGGGATAATCTGCTGATTGACCACATCAACACCGGACATATCCTGCCCGCTCAGGGAACGGAAATAGTGTCCCGTTCCACATCCCAGTCTGGCATGGACATTTTGATCTTCGATGACATGCCCAATATACTTAACGTTATGTTCTCTGCACCATTTTCCCAGCTGTCCGGAAAAACTCCTGGCATACAGACGGGTGATACTATCCATATAATGATATCGGACTGCACCGGTCCTATCCCCTGCGTTATACCACAAGAGGAGCAAAAGTCGCCTATAGTCTTTCCCAAGCGTTTTTTCCAGAAGCTCCGGAAGCTCTTTGCACCATGGAAGCGGCATCTTTTTTCTGCCGATGGATTCATCAAAGTTATAGCCTATAGTATTCCCAAATTCAGGCTCATCGGAAAAAAAACCGGCAAACGTATCTCCAAAATCATCTTTATAATGTAAATAGTGCGGTTCATACACTGCATCAATCAAAACCCTTACAGAATCCGGATCAATAAGATTGATATAATCAGGATTGCCTCCTCCGTTTCGGGTAATATACAGGATGAAAATCCGCCAAAGCCCTTCCGGGACATCCCAGTAAAGGGTGCCGTTGCTTACGTTTGTTGTTATATCCATTAGAGTTTCATCGATATCATCTCCTGAACCGTTTCTGCGAGAAGCGATTACAGCCAGGAGTATGTCATCATCGAAGTGTCTTGCCTGGGGGGCCATCCGATCCTTCTGATTCAGCCATCCGTCAATAATGAAAGAAGCATTTGATAATGGGCCGCATGCCTCCACATGCTTCTCAGCCAGGTAGAGTTTGCCTTTCTCCGGGTATTTATCCTTGATCCAGCCATTGGCATAGCCGGTAGGAAAATGAGAATCATCCAGCACCCATACCTGCATTCCTAACTTTTTAGCTTCATCCATAACAATGTCCAGATCTCTCCACCATGAGGGGCCTGCAAAATCCGGATGGGGACGGGACTCTATACAAACAGCCTTAATGCCGCTTTCAAAGATTCGTTTCATTTCTTCTCGGAGGATTGGTTCTTCCTCGCCATGCATCCAAAGAAAAGGTAAAATATAGTTCCCGCCTTTTCCGTTTAATATTTCAAATAGATTTTGATCCATTATCTTTACCCCCTCCCTAATTCTCGTTTTTCTTTGTTCCCATATTCATCCATTCCATCTCTTATATCCGGATACCAACTACGGCTATACCTTCTTTTCCCGGAAGCTTTACTCTTGTTTTTCCTTTTGCTCTTGCAAGTGCAGTTACACGGGTCATTTCCCAAGTATCTATCACTTCTATTGAGTATTCATCACCATTTTCCGGCAGCTCGATATCAATGAAGCAACGGCATGCCCGCCCCATATACTTTATGATATATTTGTCATCGTGTCTTCCCGAATAGGATATCATCATACCATACCTTACATCATTAAAAGCTACAGGATCAAGGCTTAAAATAGCTTCTGTAAATGGGTTATTCTGCGCAGCCTCAATCTTTGACTTGGAACCCGTATCATTAGGATTTATATCGAACCTACCTTGGTCCGGCTGTATTTCCCCGTCCAATCCGTACATGATATCCTTCAGAAAAGCAATACGTTTTACACTCTGTCCGTGTAATTCTCCGCCTTTTGCCCACCAAAGAACCTCATCTTCCCTATGAAAGGTTTCTCCATGCGTGCAATAGCCACCCAGCATCATAACTGACCAAAATCTGTGAACCATCTCAAAAGCGGATATATTACCCCAGGAAGGTTCAATATCCCCCTCATATCTGCACTCATCAATCATAACAGGCTTTTTATATTGATCCCTGATTATTTTAGTATTTTGAAAACTGTTTGTCTGAATGGAGCTGTGGGTAATCCATGGTTTGGATGCATCATAGACTCTAAGCCAGTTATGTACGGATATCAAATGGTGATACTTATCTTCACTACTTATAAACTTACCAAAGGCCTCCCAGTCTTCTTCATTCTTGTTGAATACCATATCATACTCATTGGCCAGGCTCCACCAAATGTTCCTGAAAGCTGATAATCTTCTTACACAGTAATCAAGGTATGCCAGATTATCTTCCCTGTTTAACTCGGAGAAACCCCATCTGTCATATGGGTGGAATAAAATTAAATCCGCCTCTATGCCCTGGGCTAAAAGTGCTTCCAATTGTTTCTCCAAGTGTTTCCAAAATTCAAAGTTTGGCTGATGAACATCCCATTTGCCTTCTGAACTTCTTTCAAAAGGAAATAGCTCCGGTTCGTTATTGTTATAGATCATACTTTTAGGAAATACACACATACGAACCTTATTAAAAGGACTTTTTGACAGTGTATCCGTTGTCTTTTCAATAAGCTGCTTTGTTTGATGAATCCAGGCATATATTGTGGTTCCTACCGGTATATATTTTGAACCGTCGGCATATTGAAAATTCAGGCCGTTGACTATAACAGGTCCGTGGTTATTCCCTGTTTCACTAACACACTCAAAAGATCCGGCTTCACTTATTGGCTCAGAAGTTTTTAAGCTTAATTCATAATGCCAAATACCTATTTCCTCAGGCATAAAACGCGCTACGTATTCACCATTTCCATTATAGAAGCCCTTGACCTGAAACTTTTTATCATCTTTACTAAATGTTGCGATAAAATCCACCTTGACACAGGAATCAACAGGTTTTGGTCCAGCGATTCTTTCCTTAAAAATATTAAATTTTTCTATCTTTTTCATATACTGTAGTCCTCATTCATCATATAAATACGGCACTTTTTGTCTTCTGTCTCCCAAACCCCATATTCTTTTAGTATATAAGGAATCTCCATCTGGAACTTGTCTTTCTGACAGTTCCGGTTTTTCCAGTTCATAGCCTGGAACATCACAGGGCGGCCGATACATATCTGTCAACCCAATAAATGGCAGATAAGATATGGTAGAATATCCTCTCCGCTCTTTAAACTCTTCCGGAAAGCCGCTGTCCAGTCTATAACCAGTCAGGTAGCGCATTGAAGAATCCTCCACCACTGCGTTTTAAAAGGAATTTCGCGGCGTTCCCTTTGGTGGAAATGAGTTCTGCACCATGTGTTTTCGAATGCGAAAAGTCGATGTAACTCATTTAAATCCCCCTTGATAATTAAATTGTACACTTCTGTATTAGAACCGATCCACCAATAGAACACTATTATCAGATCTCTTCCTTTTTATAGAAGCAAACACTGGTTTCTCCGGTTAATCCATAGCTTTGCACAGCGACGGGTTTATGGGACATCATCATTGGCTTGCCATCGAATAGAATGTCTGGCCTGAGTGCAATGTTATCGTAGAATTTACGCTGTAGCATGCGGTTATTCAGTGTGCTGCCGATCTCGATATATACAGTGTTTTCACCTAAACTCAAAAGCTCGGTAATGTCAACAGTAAGCTTGCTTGTATCAACCGGCGGGGTCTTTTTGCCATTGACATAGACCGTGACGGAATTGCCGTTTGTGCTGCCAATCTTCAACACAGCTCCATTTGCATCGTTCCATCCCTGTGGCAAGTTAAAAGTGGTTGTGTAAAAACCCAGTCCGGAAACTTCCGGCCCGACGGCTGCGTAATCCTTCCATGGTTTGAGTGTGGTCTTGCCTAAATTAATTTTCGTCTTCTTCGTTTCAAAGTAGACCTCGCGTGTCACATAGCCAAGACCACGATCCTCCTCAACTATTTTCTTTTCGCCCTCGTTCCAATCTTCTACTATAACATCCCATTCCGGAATACAGATAGGGTCGGGAACTTGGATGTTCTTCTCAATCTCAAGCCCATTACTAAGCTTGACAGTGTAGTTATCGCTTTTGTAGGCTACCATTTTCAATGCGTCGCCGCTCCGGATCACAATGCCATTACCCGAAACGGCATGAATTGCATCTTTTGCGGTACAGTCGAGCACTAGAAAAACAGCCTCTCCAGGAGCCAAGGTAAGTTCCACGTTTGTGTAACCGTTGGTTATCTCATATTTACCGATCTCAGTGACCTTATTTGCCCAACAATCAACAAGATACGGCTGGCCTTTACCCTCAATACCCACTGTAAAGGTAAAGGATTCACTTTCGGTATACATGTAGTTGTAGAGATAGAGGTACCTTTTGTTGTCATCGGCACGCGTAAAAGTGAGAATTTTTTTGTTTGGTTCTGCAAATGGGCTACGGGCCTTCACCCCAAGCTCCTGTAGGGCGTCATAGGTATCTTTGTTGCTGGAGAGTTCTTTGACGCAAGGCAACGCCTTTAATTCCGCCATTACCTTGGCGAGCTCTGCATCGCCACCATCATTATATGGGGTCTTTGACGCCGCATTTGAATGTGTAACATAATGCTCATTGCGGATCATCTCAGTAACGCCATTCACAATAAGTACCTTTAGACCCAGCTTTGCCCACTCAAGTAGCTTTTTTGCCGAAGAGAGCGGCATACCCTCCTGATACACAATTACGGCGCGGTATGCCGGGCCATCCGGGTTAATGACGCCATTCCGAAAGCACACATCACCATCTTCCAGTAATTGTGGCGCAAAGTAATCGTATGTATAGCCGGAGTTCTGGAGGGTCATATCTTGCCAATAGATGCCTTTGTTTGCGCGCATAAACATCGTCTCATAGATCACATCATGGGTAATTCCGTTGTAATAAGCCATGTAGTTATTAAAATGGTAATCCAGCCGAAGAATAGCCAGATCGCGCTTCGGCATTCCCTGTCGCAGCAGGAATTGAAAACGTTGCTGCATCCCTGTCCAATCCCTATAGTGCCGCCAGGAGGGCTGTCTTTCACCAAAGCGCTCCGAGATGGCTAGGTCCATACCTTCATGACCAGGCCAATGTGTTGCGCTCTCAGAGCCCTCAATCGCCGAGAAACCATGTAGTACCGTACGGGAAACACCTGCTGCGTACTGCGTGAAAATAAGCTGCGTATAAAAAGGCAAGCCCTTCATATAATTGAGTTTTGCTGCGCCTGTTTCACTGGAATAAAGTTTATTGAAGAGGAACGCTGGACCGGCAAGGTTGCGGTAAGCATCCAATTGGGAGGCAAATTCAAGCGTTTCTGTTTCAATATAGTCAACATATTTACCGGGAATTGAAATTTCGTACGGCATACCATAGGAAATTTCCGCACGCAAGCCAATACCATTTTTGTTCAGCCACTCCTTAAAAGGCTTGAGCATGTTTTCGATATAGAGTTCCGTCTGTACTTGGTACAAATCGTTGCGGACTTTCTTTGTAAACTCCGCATCTTGCGATTCATAATGGTGGCGGGGTAAACCGGTCTTTGGTAAAATGGATTCGGATAGGCGCATTGCATAGGGTAGATAAGATGTAAAATCGTAGCCGCGGCGTTTCTTAAATTCGTCAAGTATCGTGTAACCCCAGAATTGGCTACCATTGCCGTATGTCCGGAGCTCAAGGGAATCCATATACATTTGGACGCGGCCATTTTTCTTGATATTCTCGCGTAATTCGGGTGTAAGAACAACCTTGTCCCAGTAATCGATCAATGCATCCACACCGTAACGATCTACATAATTTACAGTGTATGCTTTACCCTTGGCAGGCTCGGAGGTCTGACCGGTCCCATGCATCCAAAACGTCAAGAGATCGTAGATTCCATCGCTTGGAGCTGTCCAGGTAAGGTCCCGTTCACCAGTCACTTTATCTGTCAACACAATGAGACTGTTCTTATCCAACACCGCGCCTATTTGTGTGCTGCCGAGGCGCTTGCCTGCTACAACTGCGACGAGAATAAGCTCTGTTACCGCCGGCATCGAGATGCCCGGCTTAGAGAGTAGACCGCTACGTGTCTGGCCCGGAGCGATCATTTCAACGGTGAAACTCAACTCTTTGGAGGCAGCTTTGTCGTCCGGGAGAATTGTAACGAGGTTTGCCGTAGCCCAATGAGCACCGCTTGTGAAGCTGGCCCCCATCCTGCGCTTTGTCGTCTCCTCCACAATTACATGAGAATCATGCACAAACTCCTCAGAACCCCAGCCGTAACGCTCATCATTGGCACCTTCATCGGGTAAAGCAAGGAATTCGGTTGCACCAAAACCAGCATCATATAGCATCTGGATACTCTTTTTGAGGGTTTGGTCGGTATGTAAGCCTTCCGCCATGAACCAACGCACCTCCGGCCAATACTTGATATCCGGTTTGTCCAATTGCACTTTCAGTTGTTCCATCATCTTTCCTCAAGTCATTTAATTTTTGGGGTCCTTGGTTTTGGCATTCTTAAACCACTCCTAAAGTATTGCTCCTTAAAGAAGCAGAGAAGATTGCCGAATCCAGCAGTCTTTTCTGCTTCTCATGTTATAATATATAGGCTATTACAGCGCGCGTATTACTTCTTAACTTTTACATACCACTCTCTTGCTCTCTTGGTCACTTCTTCTCCACCGGATTGATTCCATTTTTGGACGAATTCATCAAACTTACTGATGGGATATTCTCCGGTAATAATCTTGGAAGCATATTCAATATATAATGTTCTGTTCATAATATCAGGATAGCCGGAATAAACGTTTGTAGGAAGGCCATCACCGGCTATGGGTTTTGCATACTTTTGAACATCGTTCAAGGTTTTGATTGCTTGGTCGATAGCCCATTTACGGTCTGGAGCATCCGCGGCAACTTTTTGTAAAAGTTGATTGTAAAAGTCAAGGGACTGAAACGCATTGTAAGGTTCAATCAGAACTTGCTGAGTGGCCTTATCTTGAGGCAACCTTATCTTCTTGCCATCCTTTTCCACATAGTGCATACCCTTGACTCCAAGATAACAATCATACCAAAGTTTCTGGTTGGCTATTGCATTTAAATATTTTATGCATTGATCGATCTTTTTCTGATCATTTTGTTTCTTTACCAAAGGTCCAAACGATTTTAGTTGGAGCTTGGTATAAAAGCCCTTATATCCCGGGGCGCTGATAGGAGGAAGTACTTCCCACCTTGCTTTGACTCCAGTGCTCTTGTACATATCCTCGGGGTACATATACATTTCTTGCAAAATCCGATAGAAGACACCGACCCGGTTGCCATTGACCTTGCCATCCCATTTTGATTTGTCATTAAGGAGAGATTCCTTATCGATAAGGCCTTGATCATACAGTTTGCTGATCCATTCAAGGCAGTCCCGCATATTGGGTGTCACTGCCGAATATGTCAGCTTTCCATTATAAATATCCCAGAGAGGCCGTCCTTCCTGAATTGCAATACCGTACATGGCAAAGAGGTGATCCATCCACGTAATATACGCCCGTCCACCGGTGGGAATTTCATCCTTGATTCCGTTTCCATTGGGATCCCGATCTCTGAAGGCCTTCAGGACTTCTACAAATCCAGCCTGGGTCTTCGGCATGGGAAGTTTCAGTTTATCCAGCCAATCCTTACGGATCAAACCACCGTACATTTCATAGTCACACGTACCAGGCAACCCATATATTCGGCCCTTTCCGGATGGATCATAGGATCTCACTATATCCCATACTTCTTTCGGCACCAGCTTCCACACATTTGGGGCCTTCTTCGGCAACAAATCGGTTAAATCGAGTACGGCCCCATTTTTAATGAGCTCGCCTTCGCAGCCGTTAAATGGAATAAATACATCGGGCATTTCACCGGCGGCAATTTTCAGATTTAACTGCTGCAGATAAGTAACACCTCCGTTCCATTCAACATAAGGCATAACAATCCCTACGCCCCATTTCTGCTTGTAAAAATTATAAAGCGGGCTCCCTTTTTCAATTGGTTTGTAACCAACGTTAACATCCCATACTTCAATGTCCGGGGCTTCATTGATCTTTTTTTCCTTACCGTAGCCCACCGAAGCTGAGACCATCACAAAACATACAATCGATAGTACTATAAGTCTTTTTAACAGCATTTTTTCCTCCCTTTTTAAAATTAACCTCAATATACAGCAATTCGTTTAATTGTAGTCGTTTCACCTCCTATCTCTAGCGATAAAGTACTGGAATAAGTCCACTTATGGAATAAGTGAGATTACCCTTTAATCGATCCCAGCATCGCTCCTTTTACAAAATACTTTTGAAGGTACGGATAGACCGCAACGATGGAGAAAATGGCGAAGATAACCGCAGCCGATCGCAATGTCCGTTCACTGTAATTAACACCGGCCGTCGTTGCAATGGTTGCCAATTCGCTACTATCATTGACCATCTGGCGGATTTTCATTTGCAGAGGGAAAAGATTCATATCCGAAAGAAACATCAACGGAGTCTGAAACTGATTCCATATGCCAACAGCATAAAACAAACCCAATGTCGCCAATACAGCTTTGGATGAAGGAAGCACAATTTTAAAAAGCAACCGGAAATGTCCACACCCTTCAATCATTGCCGCTTCCTCAAGCTCAGCCGGAAATTGTTGAAAAAAAGTCCGCATGATTGCCAGATTGTAAGCGCTTAAAATATGCGGCAATATCAGAACCAGCGGGTTATTGAAGAGTCCGATATTTCTCATGGTCAAGAAGTAGGGTACAATGGGGGCCTTAAAAATCATGGTAATAATGACTCCCAGCATAATGTATTTACCGAATTTGAATTGTTTTTTTGAAAGCGGATAAGCCATCAGCGCGGTTACCAGCAGAGCCAAAAAAGTACCGGTTAAAGTAGAAATCAGGGTAATTTCATAAGACCACCACAAACCGGCATCCTTCAGAATATATTTCCATGAGGCCAAAGTAAATTGTACCGGCCATAAGGAGACCAGGTTCATATCAACCGCCGCCTTCGAACTGAAAGACATTGCCACCACACAGATAAGCGGAATCAATGCAATAAGTGCTATCACACACAAGATAAATGTATTAAAACATTGAAATATTCTGTCGCCGAAAGATTCTCTCATGACTACCACAGACCCCCATCCGAAAATTTATTGGCAAGTTTGTTAAATGAGAATACCAGTGCAAATCCAATGACAGATTGAAATAGCCCGACAGCGGTTGTAAAACTGTATTGCGCCTGTTGGATGCCTACCCGGAAAACGAAAGTGTCAAAGATATCGCTGGTACTCCAGGTCATAGGGGTTTGCAAATTATAGACTTGTTCAAAACCAAGATCCAGAAAACTTCCTATATTCAGCAGCAGCAGGGTCAAAATCGTAGGAATCATTAATGGAAATGTAATGTGCTTAATTTGTTTTACCCTTGATGCGCCATCAATCATGGCCGATTCATATAGCGCCGGATCAATTCCGCTCATTGCCGCCAAGTATATTACAGTACCCCATCCTACCTCTTTCCAAATGGATGAAAGAACATAAACGGTTCTGAAGTAAGCCGATTCCTGCATCACCAAGATCGGCTGCAGGCCAAATAGGGCTCTGATATTGTTAAATAAGCCGCCCATTCCTAGTAAGTCAAAGACGAGCCCGGCAATGATTACCCATGACAAGAAATACGGTATATACACAGTAGTCTGGATTGACTTTTTCAAAAATCTGCTTCTGATTTCATTCATCATTAAAGCTAGAATAATGGGGATCGGGAATAAGAACAAAGTTCTTAATAATCCTAATATCAACGTGTTTCTGAAAACTCTCCAAAAATCCGGATAGTGGAATAAAGTTTCAAAATTTTTCAATCCAACCCATGGACTGGCAAAAAAACCTTGAAAAATGGAATAATCCTTAAAAGCAATCACCGTACCTATTAAGGGGATGTACCGAAACACAACAAAATAGAGGACCCCCGGGATTACCATAACATAATAAGGCCAATATTTCTTGATATGATGTGAAAATTTTGACTCATGATGCAATGAAATGATTTCTCCCCTTGGTCCATAATTCCTTAAAGACATCGTGTTATTAGACATATCGTAGCTCCTTGAAAAAAACTATTTTAAGTATTTGTTTCAGTTTCATTAATATCATCATTATCACTGAAGGCAGATAAAAAAACAAAGGGCTGATTTTAGATCCTACCATGTCATTTTTAAGTTTTTACGGTTGTCCGTTCTTTCTTAAACCTGCCGTTTGCATCTGGAAAAGCCCACCAATCACTTGCGGCAACCAAAATAATAAAAAACTGCCGGAAATTCGTGAAATTTACACTCATTCCAGCAGTTAATGTCCATCCATATATAATAAATAAATTTGTCTATTACGGGATAAGATCGCTTACATTTAGTGTGACACCGTTATATTTGACATATCCGTAACTTTTTGGCTTGCCGTCTGCAGGATCGGTGTCAAATATCAGCTTAGCTTCCGGAGCTGTACCAATGGGTCCAAACGTTGCCCTGAAATTCATTTCGCCCGGAATAATCCCGGTCAATTTAAGGTTCGCTTCATAACGGGTTTCACTATAGAAGACATAATTGATCTTCTCATATCCGTTATAAAAATTTACACCGTCATCGCTAAAGTTTACATATTGGGCTTCAGTTGTCCCTACGTAAGGATTTACTTCACTAGAAATATAGTTAATAGATCCGGATCTTTTTCCTGTAACTATCCCTTGTACATTTTTAGTCATAGTACTTAATAACGATAAGTCTTTTATACTGTACGAAATATTGTCGGGAGTTGTTACAATCGGTACAGGTCTTTTGGGACAATAATCAAGCAACGTCACTTTCTGTAAGCGCAATGGTGTACCAGTGCCTCTATAACCTTCCAGCCACATTGCCCGTTTTCCGTCCGGATTCCAGGACATGGGTGAATAGAATACCCAATTCGGATCCGTATTAAGATTGATTCCTTTATATCCAGCTTGACTCTTGGAAAAATTAATATTTATCAATGCCGGACCGATGTTACCCACCCGGGAAGTGCGTACACCAGTTACTGAATAGGTATACAAATACTCAGCCGAACATACACCAGTATTGACAGCATAAGGTCTGGGCATGATTCCGAAAATTTGCGGATCTGTATTGGATGAAAACCTGGTGCTCATGGTGATCCCCAGACATTCATCCGGTGAGAAAATGGTTGTTTCATCATATCCGGGAGTATATGTGATTTGCGTAAGGTTTGTAGAATTCAGATCCTGCACCATGGAGTCGGTTGTGGCGTATTTCATTGCTCCTACAACAGATATCGCATTGCCGCCCTTTACAAACTGTTTAACCTCCCCTCCACGCAAGGAACTGGGTATAAGATAGCAAGGATTGGCAGGGTCATTTTCAAAGCCATGGAGTACGCTAATGATCTGGGCATTTTCGATCACATATTGATCCGTATAACGTGTAAGGGTACCTACAAGTGCAGCCGCTGTAAAATTCTTACGCAGTAATGTCCAGGCCATATGCTTATTATCCGGTGCAATGATTACTTCGGACCAATGGCACATTGTCATCGGATCGGCATCAATGATCTCCGGAAATACCACCGGGACAAGTTTGGTACTTTCACAGTCGTCAATATTGGGTGAGCATTCAAGCACATAATCTCCAAGTAATATTCTTTTCTTGTCCTCGAATGGCATAAACCTATAGCCGCCGTTTGATAATGGATTTTGCTGTATTACTCCGGAAAATATCTTCTTAAAGCCTGTACCATCATCATTGATGATAGCCAAGTTGACATAGTGGGAAGTATCCATATCACTGGTTGTCTTATACGCAATCAGTACCTTCCCTGAGTAGGTGTAAGTAGCGGAATGCCAAGAACCTGAGCGCATGATTACTTCACTTGGCAACGGGATAGTACTAACCTGCACCTTTCCAATTCCATCACAAGCATTATTTGCCGCTGTAGCATATACATTTACCCAAGACAATAAAACGCAAACCATAATCAGTGTTGATTTTAATATTTTCTTCATCATACACCCTCCAATGTAATCATTTTGATTTGTAACTATGGGATATAGAGCAAAGCTCAACCTCCTTTCTAAAAACTCCCTTCACAAATATCCCTTGGAAGTAAATACTTGGTACACCCTTCTTTGTGAAGAGGCGATGCAAAGTAATGTTTGAATTGATGACTATTGAGCGAAAGGGGAAAACTGGATACGCCATAAAATAAAAGCGTATCTGTTGGTATCAAACTTGAGGAAAGTACTCTTCGTGTATAGAAAAATCTCGTGGTGAAGTAGAAAACCAGCCCGAGGGATACAATTTCCGGTCTTTTAGTTGTAAATACCCAGTGGCTTATAAAATAAATATAAAATTTTTATGAAATCATTGTAAATTAATTATGACTAAAATCATCTACCATCACAAGATGGTTTTTTTAAGATAGTCCTATGTCATTTTTAAGTTTTTTATCTTGCCTGCTTTCATCAATAGTTTGACCTCGTTGAACCCTAATCCATCGGGTTCGCTCCATAGCTAAAAAAAGGGGATTCTTTAGATTTTACCCGGTCATTTTTTATAGTTTCTTGGCAAACTAAAAGCCCTCACCATCCAAAAGGTCAGGGCTTTTACAATATCGGATTATTTATCTATCCGAAGCTAATCACTCCGTTCAATATCTTGTATTCAGCAATATTCAAAATTCAGCCCCTTTACCGCGTGCGTTTTAGTATGATCCGCAGTAGATAAAATACATTTTTCTCCAGGCGCTCTTTAGCGATAGTGCCATTCTTTACCCCTTCGATGATTGGAGTTACGTAAGTTTCATCCGTACTACCGGGGGTCATCCAGCAGTTGCCCGCCTGCACCGCCGCCGCCACATCTGCAGTTTCGTAGGAATTCCAATCCGTCATCACATAACCTTCAAAGCCGAACTCCCCGCGAAATACGCCTTGGATCATCTCTGCATCTTCAGCCATAAATACCCCGTTGGTCGCATTATACCCCGTCATGATGGCATCAGGCTGGTGAACCTCCATGGCTACTTCAAAAGCTTTTAAATAAATTTCCCGCAGGGTACGTTCAGTCATCAAACTGTGATTCCGTTTACGTGCCGCTTCACAGTTATTGGCCACGGTATGTTTCAAACAACTCGAAACGCCATTTTCCTCCAAACCTTTGCTTTGATGGCCGGCCATAATTCCCGCTAGATAAGGATCTTCGGAAAAATACTCAGGATGCCGGCCGTTCAGGGGATTACGGTGAATATTCATTCCCGGAGCTAATATCATCAATAACCCATTTTCCTTCGCTTCCTCGGCAATAACCCTTCCAATTTCATACGCCAAGTCGGAATCAAACGAGGCACAAACTGTGGCACTGGAAGGCATTCCGATATTGGGCTTATTCAATTTTAAACCGCTGTTACCATCGGCAACTACAAAATCTTTCATATCGTATTTATCTATTAGAAAGACCCGTCCGGCTTCCCCGTTGCCATGTATTCCCCAACCGTGGCTGGCGCAAACGGATAACCGGGCCAACTCTTCGACGGACAACTGTTTTATGAAGCTCCCCAACAATTCTGGATTTTTAATGACCTCAGTATATTTTATAATATGATCAGGTACTTCCGCTTGAACCGGATTACGCTCTACGTCTCGAGAACGATTTGCTTTCAGCTCCAGGCAATCCACTCCCGGTTTTATCCCGGAATGCGAACCGGTTGGATAAGTTCCCTGCGGATCTTTTTTGGACAAAGTATGGACTGCAACCGGAGGACGCATGCGATTGGCTACTTTCCGAAGGGTTTTATCACGGCTCGACTCAAAACTGCCGGCCTTCATCAAATTTTGCACCGAGTTGCCAACCCAAATGTTATAAATACCCTTTTCCATAATCCAGGCAGCCGAATCCTCATCGTATGATGTAAACCGTTTTTGCTCGATTTCCAAAGTAAGAATTTGCTTTTCACCGGGATTTAATTGTTTGGACTTTGCAAATGCCACCAGTTTTCTAGAAAATTTTTCCAACTTTCCATCCGGCTCTTCCGCATAAACCTGGACGACTTCTTTACCTTTAACAGCTCCAGTGTTCTTCACCATCACGGTCAATTCAAGTTTCGTTTCGGAATTCTCAAAATCGGTAACCCTGATATCAAAGGTAGTATAGCTGAGTCCATGACCAAAAGGATACGCCACTCTTTTAGCGAAAGTTTCAAAATAACGGTATCCCACATAAATACCTTCTTCATAATAAGTATCAATGAAGTAAGGTGCATCACCATCAAGAACAGGATTTCCATTTACGGAATGATAGAAATTTTGACTGGCTGGAATATCAGCATAATCCATACTCCAGGTGTCCGGTAATTTAGCAGAGGGATTGACTCTTCCGTCCAAAATTTCAATCAATGCCTGGCCACCGAACATCCCGGCAAATCCACACCAAATAGCCGCTTTAATTTGGTATTTTTCCAGCCATGCTACATCCATGGGATATCCTGAATTGATGATGGCAACGGTTTTCTCAAACTTTCCCGCCACCGCTCTAATTATGGATTCTTCTTCATCGGCCAGATAGTATTCGCCTTTCACGGGACCATTATCGGAATTCTCGCCTGAACTTCTGGTAATCGTAATAATGGCAATATCCGACTGTTGAAAAGCATCCTCAATAATCTCCTCTGTGGGTACTACATTCAGGTAAGTCGCATATAATGATTTCAATTTGGGATTCAAAGTAAAATCACTGTAATTCTCGATGGCCTCAATCAATCCCACGCTATACCGGGGATTGATTTTTCCCGCCCCAACGGTGCTGATTCGAAATTCCCACAAGCCTTTTCCAAATATATTCAATACTTGATCTTTTTTTAACGGAAGTACATTCCTTTCATTCTTGAGCAGCACAATACCTTCTCTTGCCGCCTCGAACGCGACTTTTTCATGTTCCTCATAGCCTGGCACCGGAAGTTTTTTTGGCAAGGTTTTAATGACGATATCCTGCGGATCCATTATGTTTCCATCTATATCTACAAAGCCTTCAACATGAATAGGATATCCCTTATTATATTCGGTCATAATTCCCCGCACCGGAACGCCAATTAGTTGAATTCCCTCATTGAATCGAGGGTCATCAAGGATATAATATTTTTCTATCAATTTGCCGGATACTATTATCCTTCCGCTTATATCTTTATTGATTCGCTTTGAAAATGTAATGACGGCGCAGCCGCTAAAGTTACGATCAAATATGCAAAAGATCCCGTCAATTTCATCAATATCATAACCTTTGATTCCTCTACCACTGTATGGGACAACTACCAGCCGTTCAAGATTTCCGCTTTGTAAACCATTATATTCCATTAATTCTCCTCCTTCACAGTAGCATAATATAATGCCTTAAAAAAGCTGGGAAACAGTAACCTAATAAACTAATCATACCCTGGATGGAATTCAAGCAGACTCACATACCTACAAAGCGTTAAATATCGGATAAAGAGTCACTTTCTCCAATATGTATGTGAGTTAAACTGGATTTCTAAGATCTTTAAACTCAATCACAATGTTTTCCTCCCCGCAATCTTCATTCCTTTTGGTGCCTCAACCTCTACAGCTATTTCCCCATCCTTCTTTTTTTTCCATGATACTTTCACAAGTCCTTTGGGTGTAATGACTTCCCCTTTAGCCCAGGAAAGATATCCGGGATTGGGATTTAGTTTAATGCTTTCATAACCAGGCTCTGCAGGCTGTACACCAAGAACAATAGCAGGCAACTCATACAGGATCAAAGCACCCCATGCGTGGCAATCGCTTCTCTCGTTCACGCCGTCTTCAACGCAGGTAGTCAAGTTATTATTCACCATTTCCCGCCACAACTCCCAGAGTCTTTCAGTTTTCTCATAAAGTCCAACCTTTTCCAGCGCCCGATATAAATAAAATGCCATTGCCACAGAACACTGGGCGAGGCTATCATCAACTAAGGCGACTTCCATAATCTCTTTAGCCTTTGTACCCGTGACCACATCGGTCAATATCGCAAATACTTGTGCATGCTGGCTATACTCTTCAAATCCGGGGCCATCTTGTATCAAACCGTCTCTCCCTACACAATGGGTGAGGATTGCTTGTTTGATTACCTCCGACTTCCTAGTGAAGCTGACAGCCATATCCGGCAAATCTATATAACTAGCCAGCTTTGCTGCTGCCTGAAGTCCCATCCGGTACAGAAGGGATTCCATGGTGACAGGTCCTTTGTATATAGCATTGGGCACACCAACGTTCCATTGTACAGTCCAATCTATGTAGGACCAGTAAGGGCTTCCTAGCCCCCCTTCGGAAGTTCTGGATATCAATCCGTTTTCCTCTAGCCGGTTGTCAAAAAACTGAAGAACTCGCATTACTGAGGGCATATACTTTTCTACCAATTTCTTATCGCCAAAATACATCATATGATCGTAAATCATGAGTATGTAATATATAGAAAACCCGGGAATGACATGAGCTGAATAGGATGGATAGCAGTCGTATGTCAAACCGTCATACCCTTGGGAACGGAATAAATCATCAATACACTTTCTTGCCAGCCTGTCATCGGCAGCGATGTTGTAAGTAAACAGAATCTGAGAACGAGAGTCCATGGCATATTGCAGTTGTTCATAAAACGGGCAATCTATATAGGTCTCATGCATACAACGGCGCAATGTCCTCTCACTGATTTCCCAAACGGCTCTTAGGGATTCATCCGAAGTTTCCACTTTTGTTTTTACTTCAAGGGGATATCCGGTTTCACGGTAGAAAAACTTTGTAATAGCTAAAGGCTGTGATCCAGTTTCCACTGTTATTTGGATAAACCGGAAAGTACGAAACCAAAACGGCTCATATTCCTCTGGCTGCTCTAAAGTTCCATAACCACCCACAGTATATATATCTATAATTCCTTCCAAATGGCCGTGGACATAATCCGTCCTGTCCTTCTTGACCGGGTGGCCGTTTTTATTTTTTAGACCATAAACATAAGCTTCTGAGGTAAGAATAGAAACTTTCGCTCCTTTTCCACCGGCAAATGCCATTTCAAGAAAACCGGTTTCCTCTACACCTGCACTAATCTCTACAACTTCCTTTTTGTTCTCAGGAATGACAATGATCCCTTGTTGCCTGATCAGCCTTTCCCAGTCCCCTGTCTTCGTTTCCGGTGTTCTAACACAAACAACACTTTCAAAAGCACAAGGTTTTTCATATAAAAACGGTATGGGTCTTGGGCCCATACATCCCGGACTAATTACTTTATTTACTGACCTTTCTAAATAAACTTTTGCAGCTGACCAATCCATATCCGAAAATCCTGGCCGCTTCCAGCCCAAGGTACGCTGGTCTCCCTCGATTGTTTCAGCAATATCCAAGTAATCATTGTAAACACCCGGCCTTCCAATTTTATTCTTATCTTCATAGAAACTTTTCCATGTCTCATCTGCTGTAAAAGGTATTACTTCCCCATCCACCAACATGATGGTACCTGCAAGATAGAATCCGGGTACTTCCGTTCGTATCATGCTATGATTTATTTTATTCTTAAGATTTTGGGGATAACGAAGCACAACAACCGCAAATACGTTCACGCCTTGGTGCAGAGCATTCTTAATATCTACCTCATCATAGTACCAGACATTACGGTCTCCCTTACATGGACCCTGGGCCATGGATGTATCATTCACATAAAGGCGGTATCTGGAGTCTGCGCTTACCCTGATAACTGCGGATTTCACATCCTGTTCCAACATCAGCTCTTTACGGAAATATACAATAGACGGATTGCTTTCATCATATGCCGCCTCCGTCCAAATCCAGTTACTTTTCTTTGTCAAACTTGAATTGTTCATCGAATTTTCCTCCCACGAACTCAAAAAATCAGTTGCCCTTCTTTGCTGTAAATCACAGTTCCTATAAAAGCCCAATTATATATGTGTTTGTCTATATCTACAAGATAATTATCGTTGAAAATACACAAATAAACAAAGGGTTATTTTAAGTTTCTGCCTTGTCATTTTTAAGTTTTTAATGATAAGTTATAAAAAGCCCCCACCTTAAAAGATGAGGGTCAATTTTTAAATAATTAATCCGCTTTCAGCTTGCGTATTCCGAGTCTCCCCGCATCCCTCTTTACATTTTTTGAAGACGATTTACATATCGAAACTTATTTAATAGACAACTACTTATCATGATTTCCTGCTTTCTTCTTAAATTCACTGGGTTTCCATCCGGTAAACTTTTCAAACAACTTGCTAAAGTAGTTGGTATCACTATACCCTACCATTTCACAGACTTCATATACCTTCAGATCAGTTTTTTCAAAAAGCTCTTTTGCTCGATTGATACGGAGCTTCATTAAGTAATTCAGATAAGTATCTCCGGTTTTCTCCTTAAATAGCTGGCTTAAGTAATAGGGATTCAGGTAAAATTTTCCCGAAAGCTCAGCCAAATTGACATCCTTATCAAAATTTTCCGCCACATATTCCTTGATATCTGCAATAATATCCTTTTTAGGCGGCGCTTTCCGTATAACCCTTAATTCAACGATGCTTTTGACAGTATGAATCAGCCAGTTTTTCAACTCTTCCAAAGTTTTAAACCTGGAAATGATCTCAAGGGATAGAATATTCTTACCCAAATTCTCATTCAGCTGAAACTGCATAGCCGGTATCTTCCTGATACCTGATAAAATAATGCTTAAGCATTGAAGCTGTAAGTCCGAAAGACTTAAATCTTTTTCCTCCGCCATTTTGGCAAATATTCCTTGAATGACATCGCTGCAGCCCTTTATATCCAACTCATCAATACACGCTTCCAATTTGCAGATATCTTCCTGGGATACCGTTCTCCGGCTCCCGGTAATATTTTGGATTTCCTGATAGGTGATTATCGAACCGGCGCCTTTAATAATCTTATAACCAAGTACGTAACGCGCTTCTTCAAAGGATTTGCTCATTCCCCCAATATCTTCATAAATAAGGCCCACACTCGCAGTTACAACAATTCCAAAGTTTTCTGATATTTCACTTTGAACATTGCCAATAGCGGCCACCAGCTCCTCATAATCCATCGTTTCATGATGGGACACGATAATAACGGTTTGCATTTTCGAGTAATGCAATACCACAGTGTTGGAATATTTGCTTAAATGCACCGTAACACCCTCTGCCAGCTTATCCGTTAAGTCCGGAGCTTCAGTGTTTAATTCCAATAAAGCACAAACATATTGTTTACAAGATTCCGGAAAACAGCAAGAATCCAGCAAATATTTCAAGGAACTGGAATCCTCAGCCGCCAAGTCCAGTACTTCCCGTAGTGCAGATTCCTTCACATTCCTTTGAGCAATATCCTCCAGCTGCTGAATTTTAAGTATACTAACTTTTTCAGTTTCAATTTCAGCGCAGGCTTTGTCAATGGCGTCGTATAGTTCTTCTTCCTCCACCGGTTTGATGATATAAAATTTAACTCCAAGGGCCATCGCGTTCTTGGCATATCCAAATTCGGAATAGCCGCTGAGAATGATGAATTTCGCTTGGCAGCCCGCCTCTATCAACCTGCGGATCATCTCCAGGCCGTCAACCTGAGGCATCCGGATATCCGTTAAAATGATATCCGGTTGCAGTTGCATGGCCAGATCAAAACCATGAACTCCATTATAAGCAATACCATCAACCCTGCAATCAGGAAGATTACGCTGAATAATAAATCTTAATCCTTCGGTAATTCCAGTTTCATCATCCACAATTAAAATACTGTACATAGTCTTCTCCTATGTCACGAAAGAAATGGTTGTTGCGGAATCCGTATTTCCACAGTCGCGCCTGACCCGTTACCAGAAGCGACCCGCAGGTAATAATGATCTCCATAATGCAATTTGATGCGTTCCGCGATATTTTTCAACCCAATACTTTCTTCCATGTTTTCATCCGTCAAATCCAATTTCAACTTATCAGACCCTGACTCCATCAACAATTTATTAAGTTCTTCCGCTTGTTCCGGCGACATTCCACTCCCATTATCCCTGACCCGGATCAAGACATCTTTTTCAGGGGTGATTTCTCCGTCGATAACGATGTTTAAAAAGGTATTGTAATCCTTGAAGCCATGGATAATACTATTTTCGATGATCGGCTGGAAAACCATTGCAATGATGCGACAATTCCTGATAGTGTCATCCAGTCGCACATCCAGGGTGAACCGGTCATTGAATCGAATATTTTGGAGTTTTATATAGTTCTCAGCGTACTCCAGTTCATTCTTGATCAGGTTTGGTTCAGCTTCCTTTCCCAGAATCATTTTGAACATCCGTGACAAAATCTTGATCATCACCGCAACCTCATCTTCCCCTTTCACCAGGGCTTTCATACGAATGGATTCCAAAGTATTGTAAAGCATATGGGGGTTGATTTGGGTCTGGAGGGCAAGAAACTTGGCATTTTTTTGTTTAATCTGAGCAATGTATACATCTTCAATCAGTGTCTTGATTTTGGTGATCATACTGTTGAAGCTATTGATCAATCTGCCGATTTCATCGTTGGAATCATTCCGGATCAGGGGCAAATATTGGCCTTCTTCCGCCAATCTCATATTCTTTTGAAGATTTTTGATCGGTTTGGTAATTGTGTAACTAAAAAGAAATGATGTTACAACAGTTATCAATATACAAACTAAAACTGCAGCAAGCGTAACATAATTTATTTTGGCTATCTTAAACAGCAGTTTACTGCGGGGAATTTTCGCATTAACCACCAGATGGCCGCGATGGGTTTGATTGGACATCACAATAAAATCTTTATCACTTTTATTCTCCAACGACTGATGGCTACGGTTCAACGCCTGCTGCCAGGTTGCCCTCCCACTTGCCACATCGGAATCATAGAGTACCCTTTTCTGAGCATTTGTTACAGTGAGCTTGATATTATAATCATTTCTGGCAATTAAAAATTTCTCGTTCAATTTAATCAAGCTCAAAGGGTCCAAATCAATGAGTAAAACTCCTGAAAATACACCATTTGAGTTTAAAAGAACCCGGCCCACAGTTAAAACAAACCCATCGTTCTCATTATCATAATACGACTTACTATGAATCGAAGTTATCACCAGCTTGTCTTCAGACTCCAATATCTGCCTGTACCAGCTCTGGTCCTGGAGTTTGGTGACATTTATCGTATCACTGGTGTTACCAAATTGGTATAATTTGTTTTTTGCGCTCAGTAACATAATGCATTGAATATCCGGTTTCAAGGTTTCAAGCCGCAATAGGAGCTTTTGGATGAGCAATTGATTATTAACCAGCTCATTCATAGTAGCATTATCTTCATTATTTAGACGGTTAATGATATCGTTATCCACCAACGCCGATTTGGTGATTTTATCATATTCATCCATGAAATCATCAATATTGGTAACAATCTGGGAGTTAAAAACGGAGGCAAACTCTAAGGACGCTTCTTCGAGATTCTTGACAGAAAAGTTGTAAATGATGAAGCTGGCAAGCAGCAAGGGGATGATACAAGCCAGTAAATAACTGATGATTAATTTGTTATGAAGCTTCATGTTTTGAATAACACTTTTCATAGGGATAATCACGGAAATCCTCCCATGAACATGGTAGTACCCTTTATTATAATTATAACACCATCAAGGATCTATCTATACTGAATTCGCGAAGAGCTAAAAAGAGACATGGAAAGATCTAAAAATAGCCCTTTGAAATTCAAAATACTTATAAGCTATTATTGGTAGGTGGTAATTAAAATTGGGATAGAAGCGTGGTGTAACAATCAAAGTAAAAAGTCCCCTCTTTAGGTTCTAAGCACCATGACTCCGAATCCTTCAAGCCTTGAATTGCCTGAAATGTTTCTACCTGTGAGCAAGTCTGCCATTGACTCTTTAAGGAAAATTTCCACTACATAGGGTTTATAATTTAACAGGAATAGGTAATCCACTCCGTCTTTTGAGCGAACCGCCAACTCCACTTCCTCAGGTAGCTGAATCAGATTTCCATAAGGCGAAGCAACCCCTAGTTTCCGCAAGAACGTTTCTGCCGTCTGGTAACTAAAACCAGCGCCAAAATAGTAGGCTGTTCCCCTACCGATATCATTGGCTACCAGCGCCGGCTGTCTATTATAATAGTTCCCTTTGAATGTAGCCAGAACCCTGGCGCCTTTCGCTGCTTCAAGGACATCATTAAAAATGGGTGCTTCGATTGTTTCCCCATCCCAGACTGCCAATTCCGCTTCATCCAGCGGCCCCAGATGGGTATAATCGCTAATCCGTAGACCGCAAATTTCCGCCGCCAGTCCGGGCATAGGCCTCATCGGGCACCGCCCGTATTCATCCTTGTAGCCGGTTCGGGCTCCCATAATCAACTTGCCGCCGTTTTCTACATAGGCTTTGAGCAAATCCGCCCTTTCCTGTGTCAATATAGTCGGATGAGGATAGATCAGGAGATCATATTGGATAAACTCTTCCAAGGTCGTCTTTTTAGTATTACTGTTTCGCAAAAAAACTACATCCATTGGGGTATGGGTGAGTTGTGCAGCAGTGAACCAACCCTCTTCACTGAATTTGTCCAGCGGTCCGTGCCATTTGTCCTGTTCCCCGTCCCACTCATTGTCATAATCCTTGACAAAGGCGATTTTAGCCTTATATCTGGCCCCTGCCAGATCTTGAATCTTTCCGATGTCATCCCGTATGGTTTTTAACTCTGCCAGCCGGCGGTTAGGCTCATTGGAATAATCATTCAGTCCGTGCCAATAGATTTCTGTACCAATCCAGCAGGTTCTCCAGCGAAAATAGCTTATAAAATCCGCACCATGGGCAATTGACTGGAATGTCCACAGCCTCATCTGTCCAGGTTTGGGCGCAGGCTGTTTGATTCTTATATCCCAGCCTCCCGGGCCGGACTGCTGCTCCATAATACCAAAATTGGGTGATATGGACCTGACTTTGGCAAGATTCCAAGACCATTTCCGGTCATTCATTTTTCCCATTTTCTTTGGATCGTTCCCTGCATCAAAGACAAAATTGGGGTAACTATCATAGGTTATAAAGTCCAGAGCGTAATCAGTCATCTCATGGCTATCCACGTGATTGAATATTCCATTGGTAGTAATAAATATTTTTTGGGAAATATCTTTCCGGATGATGTCTGACTGCAGCTTGCAAAAAGCAATCGCGCTTTGGGATATAAACCGTTTTTCCTCCAGAGCCAAATGGGGGTTATTGGCATCATGCACATTGGGCCTTGTTAAATAAATCTCATCCCAGGAGGAATAGGTCTGATTCCAAAAAACAGTTCCCATCGCTTCATTCAGCGCGTCCAGTGTGACAAACTTTTGTTTCAAGTACGAACGGAATGCTGCATGATCGGATTCCGAATAGAATACATTCATTTCGCAGTTTAGTTCATTGTCGATTTGCCAGCCGATGATAGCGGGATGCTTACCATAATGGGCTGCCAATTGGTCCACAATTTTTCGAGTGAATTCCCTGTATACTGGGGAATTGTAGTTATAATGCCGGCGCATGCCGTGCCGCAGCAGTGTCCCATCCAGCTTCGCATTCAGCACTTCCGGGTATTGGTTGGTAAGCCATACCGGGGGGGTCGCCGTCGGTGTACAGAAGATAACCTTGATACCTCTTTGATGTGCCAATTCTAAAAACCTATCAAAGAAATCGAAATGATATGTCCCTTCTCTGGGTTCAAACTTGCTCCAGGCAAACTCGGCAATCCGGATAACCTCGATCCCATGGTCCAACATCCTTGTGAGATCATCCTCCCACAAAGTTTCAGGCCAGTGTTCCGGATAATAACACACGCCGAGAGTTAGTTTATCTAAATTCATCGACTTTTCCATTTCCCTGATCTCCTTCAATGATGAACGTTATATTTTCTTATGGACAATTTCTAATAGCCTATTCTCTCTCCCGATACTCAAACCAGTCAAAATCGGCATTCTTATCCCTGCCGCTCATGTCCTGACAGCATAAACCAACAAAAGCCCCGGTAAAACGTCCCTCCAAGCAAAATTCATCGGAAAGGGTACTGGCGTCCATGATAGGACCAAGAGGAGTCCAATTCTTTTCATCCTTTGAATAGTAGAATTTTAATTCATCGTAATCGACCATGACTCTGAGATAAACACTGTTCCAAGCATTTATGGATACGTCTTGTACAGGCTGATTTACTACATTATTTTGGGCAGTAACGATTCCAATGCACTTACCCAGTTCATCATCGTGACTTACCCTGAGATAATAAAAATTCTGTCTGTCGTACATACATATCAATCCCGCCATTTGCTGAAAGCCCTCCGGCTCAAATTCAAGGCAGGTTGTTGCAGTGTATCGAAAAGCTTGCTGCCTTCTGGCTACCAGACTCTGCTTATGCCTTGACCCCAGCGATTCCTTTCCTTTTAGCCTCAAATATCCCGGTCTTTCCTTTAAGGACATTGTATCCTCGTCTAGAGGAATTCTTAAGCTGGCAAAATTGATGTTCAACTTCTCCGAATTAAAGTCATCTCTAACCGGTTCCGCTTCCCATGGATGTTCCGGAAGGTCAGGCGCCTGTACGTTTACTTTAGGTTTATTCCCTCCGTGTTCCAGCCTAAACCACCCATCATCCGTCCATTTCATCTTTTGGAGCGCCGTTTCTCTTCCCAGGATACTTCTTCCCTTTGTAGGTATGGGCCTGCTGCAAAGATGAGCCAGATACCATTCACCGGTCTGAGTCTCTACCATACTACCATGTCCTGCCCTCTGCAGAACTAATAATGGATCATGCCTTGAAGTCAATATCGGATTGGCCGGGTCCAACTCATAGGGGCCATCGATATTCTTGGAACGGGCCATTGTTACCGCATGATTCAGCCATGTGCCGCCTTCCGCTACCATCAGATAATAATAACCATTATGTTTGTATAGATGGGGTCCTTCGGTAGAACCCAGTTCTGATCCTTTAAAAATATTCTTTGCCTTACCGATGAGCTTTTGCTCTTCCATCGAATATTCCTGAAGAACAATCCCTGCAAATTTGTTTTTCCCAAGTCGATAATCCCACAACATATTGACAAGCCATTTTCTGCCATCCCTATCATGAAACAATGACGGGTCAAAACCACTGCTATTCAAATAAATAGGCTCGGACCATTCTCCATGGATATCAGTGGCCGTAACAAGGTAATTATGGGTATCCTTAAAAGCTCCATCCAGTGTTTTGGTATCCGTATAGACCAAATAAAACACACCGTTACAATGGCTCAGACAGGGAGCCCATACTCCACCGGACGATGGATTGCCTTTCATATTTAGCTGCGATATACGGTTTAACGGATGAGCCACCAACTTCCAGTGGATTAAATCTTTGGAATGATGAATCTGAACCCCGGGAAACCATTCAAAGGTTGAAGTAGCAATGTAGTAATCTTCTCCAACCCTAAGTATGGATGGGTCCGGGTTAAAACCGGTCAGCACCGGATTAATTATATAGTTCATAACCGTTTGCTCCTTTTTTGAATTCCATTGACAACTGTGCTAATTTCTTCATCGTTTCGGTTCAGATAATATTTCAGATTATCATTCAGGGACTACGCTTCAGGTTTTAAACAGATGCATGGAACCAAAATATTTTTACAAAGTCCACTCCGTGATCTAAATCTATCGTTAACACCCAATAATTATTACAAAAAACACTCCGAAAAAACAAAGGGCAATTTTTAGATTCTACCCTATCATTTTTAAGATCTTTCGATTTTTTTATTTTCTTGAATTCACCAAGTCTTGATTGACTAATAGATTAGAATGTAAATTACAATTCAAACACCCCGAAATTGCTTTTCGAGGTGTTTAGAGTAGATTGTAATCATCAATCCCCACTTTTATCAACCGATGGTCCCGCACCTCTCAACCCTTGACGGCCCCTTCGGATAAACCGCTCAGAAAATATTTATTCATGGACAAATAGACAATAATCATCGGTAAAATCGAGATAATAGTCCCGGCAATCATCAGATTCCAAGCACTAACTCCTTCTCCGCCTCCGTCTTTTAAATTGACAATCCCCACAGCTAAAGTTCTTAAATCCGGTTTGGTGAGGGTAAATGCCAAAGGAAGCATAAAAGCGTTCCAGGCTTCCCGAAATGACAATAAAGCAATTGTGGCATTGATCGGTTTCATGATCGGCATGATCACTTTCCAATAAATCTGAAAACTGTTACAACCATCGAGCATGGCTGATTCATCCAAGGATTTGGATATACCGGAACAGTAACCCATGGCCAAAATGCTATACATCGGTTGCGACCATGCTATTTGGACAACGATCATTCCCAAGATCGAATTCAGAAGACCAAGATACTTACAGATGATCACCACTGGGAAAAGTGTGGTCGCTCCGGTTAAAAAGAGGGCAGCCCCAAATAACCCCAACATCAATTTTTTTCCGATAAAAACTTTCCGAGCCAAAATATAACCAGCCATGGTAGTGGTGACTAAAATCCCAAAGACACTGGCCAATGAAAAAATCACACTATTGAGGGTGTATACCCCGAAATTCACTTTGGTTATGGCCTCGATATAGTTTTGATAACGCCACACCCGGGGAATCATTTGGACCCCGCCTTGCAGGAATTCCTCCACGCTTTTAAATGAACCAAAAAAAGCATACACAATGGGAAATAGCATATAAACCAATATCACCATCAGGAAAAAACAAATCAGAAATCGTCCTAACTTACGTGCCATCTTAAAATCCTCCGCTCTCGTCGGCCTCATTTTTTGTAAAATGCATATAAAGTAGAGCTACTGCAGCCACAATCATTGTAGCCACAATACTTACTGCGGAGGCATAGCCTTGTTGGGCCACCATGCTTCCGCCTCCGCCGCCTTCAAAGAAATAGCGGTAAATATACATCGTCATAACCTCGGTTTTTCCCGCAGGAGCTCCATTGGTGATCGCCTTAATGCTATCAAACAACTTCATGGCATCTAAGATTGAAAAAGCAGTGATCACCTTGAATAAGTTTCCTAACATCGGCAAAGTAATTTTGGTAAAAGTTACAAAGGTATTGGAACCATCAATTTCAGCACTTTCATAAATATCCCGCGGGATCCGCTGCAAGGCCGCTAAAAAAAGCACCATATAAAAACCAATCCCAAACCACAAACGGAAGAAAATAATAATCCATTTGGCAATCCATTCGCTGGCAAACCAGTCAATATTAGCGGGGATCAGTTGAATCGTTTTCAAAATTGCATTCACGATCCCGTTATCTGTGGCAAACATAAAATAAAATATGATTCCCATCACGGCTGAACTTGTAATATTGGGTAAAAAGTAAACGACCCGGAAAAAGTTTTTACCACGAATTTTACTGTTTAAAACCACTGCGATGATTAAGGCCAGCGGTATTTGCAACAAAGGAATCAGCAAACCGAATTCCACCGTATTGATCACCGTCTGCCACCAGCCAACATCCCCAAAACAGCGCCAATAGTTTACAAGGCCAATCCATTTGGGAGCACTGAAACCGTCATATTCCGTAAAGCTATAACCCAAAATATAGAGAATGGGTAATAAACCAAATACAATAAACAATATTCCGGTCGGGGTGAGCATCAGATAGTCGCCGAGATTGATTTTGGAAACTTTTAATTCAGTAGACCGTGGTCTATCGGATTTCAGCAATTCTTTCATTGGAAACGCTCCTCTTGTATAAAAAGGGCTGCCCCAAAAGTAATTCCTCGCTAAAGATATACAATATCAATGTTTGTTTAAGATAATTCGTATTGTATCTCTTATTGCTGAAAATACTTTTAAGACAGCCTCTGCCTTAAAAACATCTCTTATTTTTTGATATCTTGCTTTTTAAGAACCCCATCGGCAAACGCTTTTTCCAAGGCCTCATTATAACGCTTGTCGAGTTCCTTGATAGCTTTATCAAAATCGCCTTTGTCGTTATAGTTTTTAATAAACTCTTCAGTGAAGACGCGATCCCGGTTATCACCCATCAAGGTAACCCAGGTATGCGGTTCAACGCGTAATGGAACATATTTGAATTCATTAGCCTGTAAATACTTAAAAAGGGCTTTATTTTGCGGCGGGTTGGGTTCAATGTTGCTCTTGTAAGTAATCGGCCCGATATTGTATTCGTAATTGGCATCCGCATTGGCAACTAAAAACTGATAGAATTTTTTGGCCGCAATCCGGTTTTTGGAGGCCGTATTAATCACCATTTGCTCTTGATAGTAAGCATACCCTTTTTTAAAAGTCTCTCCTTTTAAAACAGGAATATCGGCGTATCCCCAACTAAATTTGGGGAACAAAACAACTCCATACAGAGCGGTCGTCCAACTCCCATCAAAATACATACCGATTTTTCCTTCAGAAAATTTGGAGCGTAATTGTTCGATTCCCAACGTTGTTTCCCCGGGATAAAACGAGCCGTCCTTTTTCATTTCCAGGAAAATATCTAAATATTTTTTTTGACCCGAAAAATCAAATTTACCGCTACGATAGTCATAACCATATACGCCACTTTTTCCAGCAGCGACATTCATCATATCAATGGTTCGCCACCAATAATTGGCGATCCCAAGTCCGATACCAAACCCATAAAAATCTCCGTTTCCGGCCGCTGTTATTTTTTTCGCATATTCCCGGACATCTTCGAAGGTCTTGGGCGGATCATTCGGATCCAGACCGGCTTTTTGGAAAAGATCCTTGTTGTATACAAGTTGGAAGAAGTACTTCACAGCCGGAATGCAATAAATTTTATTTTGATAAAAAATATCACTGCTGTTAAAAATGCCCGGATCAAGATTGGCTTTCAATTTTTTGGCAATATCATCAACCGGAACGATTAGCTTATTGGCGGCATACTGGGCCACTGTGCTGGTCCCGGCCGATGGATTGGCTTCAAATAAATCCGGAGCATCGTTTACAGCCAAAGCCATTTTCAAAGCGTTTCCATAATTCTCCCCTTGCAACTGCACATCGACCATGATATCTTTTTGACTGGCATTGAAACGTTTTGCGGCTAAGGTTAAATAATTATCGGTACCGGTGGCTCTCATCCAAACTTTTAGCTTAACCGGCCCTTTGGCTTCAACCAAACAGGAGGCTGCCTGGACAATCATCAAAACTAGCAAAACAACTTTTAACATTCTTTTCATTGTATCTCCCAATCCTTCCCTAAAATTTAAGGTACCTTTAACTAAATTATAAGAATGATGCTTGAAAACCACAATCTGTGTTTGGATTACAAAAAGTATCATTTGATTACTTATGGTTTCTCTTTTTGATTTTTACCGGGCGATTGGTATTTTTTACCATTTATTGGTTCATATTATGTTATAATCAAAAGATAACCCGGGGGTATTTTGGGAGGGACCTGTTTTGTATAAGCTCCTCATAGTCGATGATGAATACCAGATTCGAAATGGTTTAGCAACTTATTTCCCTTGGAATGAAATCGGGTTTGAAGTGATGGGACAAGCGGAAAACGGCCTGCAGGCCCTGGAATTTATTGAGACAACTCCGGTCGATATTATCTTGGCCGATATTGTAATGCCGATGATGGGCGGTTTAGAGTTGGCGAAAAAATTACATCAGAGGGAAAGCAAAATTCGCTTGATATTCTTAAGCGGTTATCAGGACTTTGAATATGCCCAGGAAGCTCTGAATTTAGGGGTTAAAAAATATATTGTCAAATCAACCAAATTCGACGAACTGGCCCGGGTTTTTTCCGATCTCAAAAAAGAGCTGGACCAGGAATTTTTCCCGGAAAAATTAGCTGTTTCTCAAAACGCTTTACCCGATAGCGGTCAAAATTATAATCAAAAGATCGTTTCTTTGGTCAAAAACTATGTCGTTGAAAATTATAAAGAAGCCACTTTGCTTAGTGCCGCCGCTCTCATCAAAATGAATCCCTTTTATCTCAGCCGGTTTTTTAAACAAGAAACCGGAGAGAATTTCTCCGATTTTTTGTTGGCGGTGAAAATGCAAAAAGCCATTGAATTTCTGCAAGACATTTCCTGTAATATTCACGATATAAGTGTGGCGGTCGGTTATACCAGCCCCAAAAACTTCACCCGGGCCTTTAAAAATTATTACGGAAAAAGCCCCCGGGAATTCCGAAGGGAATCTCATTAATTATTCATGAAAAAACTGATGAATTGGCGGATCATCCTTAAAAACTTCGGCCGGTATTTTGCCCCGGTTTTCTTTCCTTTAATTATCCTAGGTACATTTCTATATTTTTCTACCCGAAATTATCTAATCAATGATACCCATCGAACCAATCTCCTTATTTTACAGGAAACCCAGAATTGCGCCGCTGAATTCTTTCAGATTTTAAACCGCATCCGGCTTGATTTTGAAATCGAAAATTCCTTGCAATATTTATTAGCCAACACTTTACGCCAATCCACCGATAATATTGAAGCCTTTCAATCCATTGAACTGTTAAAAAATATGGCTTACAATTATACCAACTACAATCTGGCAGTAAAGTCTATTTATTTATACATTGACAACCCCGCCGGGGCATTTATCAGTTCCGACCAAGGGTACTCGCAGATCCACGATTATTATGACCCTTTGTGGCTTCCTATTTATCAAGCGCACCGCCATAGTTCCCAAAACACATGGGTTGAAACCCGTAAAATTAAAGATTCAACTCATTCTGCCCTCCAGCAGGAAGAAACGATTACCATTTTCCAAAAATTCTCCAAATCCATCAGCAGCAAAAATGATGGCGTCATTGTTTTCAATATCTCCCGCAACGACCTGCTCACCAAGATCAACTCGATACCTCTGGTCAAAGACCGGATCATCATCGTCTATGATAATGATGGTCAACCCATTATCATCGCAGGAAAACCGGTCCATTTTGATAAAAAAATGATGGGGGAAATTTTGAAGTCCGATGATACTTTATTTCTAATGGGTTCCCAATCGTATATTCTTACCAAAACCGTTGCTGCTAATTATAATTGGCGCTTCGCCATTTTGACTCCGGCCCGCAATGTTTTCAGCCGCCGATCCAAACTGGTCTTTTTAACCATCATTATCTTTGGCTCATCCATCTTGATTGGTCTTTTTATTGCTGCTTACATGGCAAAAATTAATTACCAGCGGTTGGATGTCATTATCCAAACCTTTCAATCGGCGGAAGCGGGCCAACAATTTCCACAGCCGGCTCCCAAAATGAAGGATGAATATGAATTCATCCTCCAAAATATTATTACTTCCTTTGTGGAGCAAAAGTATTTAAAAACCCAGTTAGCCGAAAAAATGTACCGTTTAAAATATTTGGAGTTACTGGCGCTTCAAGCCCAGATCCATCCCCATTTTTTATTCAATACTCTCAAAACGATTTACTGGATGAATCTGGGGCAAACCTCCGGAAAACCCAGCCCTGTCAGCCGGATGATTGAAAATTTAAGTGATATTCTCTATTATACCCTGGGTAATCCCGAGAAGATGGTGACCTTCGAAGCCGAGATTAAAAATTGTATCAGTTACATCGAGATTCAGTCCGAACGCTATCCCGATAAATTTGGGGTTTATTGGGATTATGAAGAATCAATCCTGGAGGCCCAGGTCCCTAAATTGATTTTACAACCCTTAATCGAAAACAGTATTTATCATGGCATCAAAGAAAAAACAGGCCGCTGTGACATGAAGATTAAGATATATCAACATCAAGACCGGATTAAAATTGCGGTGATGGATAGTGGGGTTGGGATGACTCCGGAAAAATTAAAGGAGATCCGGGCCCGCCTTTCTCAAAAGACGGGTTTTTCCGAACATATCGGTCTCTTCAATACTTATAAACGTTTGGCCTTAGTATATGATGAAAACTTCAAAATGGTCATCCGGAGTAAATACCAATCCGGTACTATCGTATTGATTGATTTACCGGGAACGATTTCTCCATATAAATAAAATACTTGCAGAAAACCATCCGAGCACTCTGTTTCACCGTACTTTTGATTATCCCTAAATATTTTCTAATTTCCTTGATCGAACACTCATTTATATCTTCAGTTATTATGTTTGCCCTGCCTTTTTTTGAATTTACTGGGCCTGCATCCGGTAAACTTTTTAAATAACTTGTTAAAACAGTTGGTATCACTGTGTCCCACCATTTCACATACCTCGTATACTATCCGGCATGGCAAAAGAAGCAATGGGAGTGGATAAGCTGATCTCTGTTGCTGACAAAGGTTATTACTCCGCCTCCGAATTTGCCGAATGTGAAAAAGTCGGAATTGTACCGCTTGCTTCAAAACCGGATAATGAAAAATCGGCTGCCAGCAAAGGCTATGCAAAAGCACAATTTCACTATGATGCCGAACAAGATGCATATGTGTGTCCACAAGGCCATTCTCTTTATGGAAAAATATGCAGGTCATCTTCAAAAACGCCGGGGATACGCTATTGTAATCCACCTGTCAGCAAAAATTGCCTTGTAAAATCCCGATATACGACTGACCGTTATCGCTGCATATCCGACCGTCCGTTTCAACGTCATGCCGATGAAATAGATAAGAATACTAAGGCAAATATGCAGCTCTATAAAAGGCGGCAGAAATTGGTGGAGCATCCATTTGGCACTGTAAAGAGTGGATTAGGGCCATGGAACCTCACCTTTCATTTGTTTTGTTGATGACTTGAACACCATCATTTTAACAAATTCCTGAGGTTCTTTTACTTAAGCGTTTAATCCCACCCGCATAGCAGGCGGTTTTTTGTTTCAGGCGTTTGACACCTGAAACTTGCTGAAGCATAACAAAACCCGCTACCTTCAGGTAGCGGGTCTTCTTTGACTTCTTCCGGCGATAATATTCTATCACCTTTTTCGCGACTTGGGGTGCCAAAAAAGTGCCGAAGTAAATCTCCCCAAACAGCCGTTTTGGCCGTTTTTTATTTCAATCCATGCCCAAAACCATCTTAACAGTTATTTTTTTCATTCATCCAATTGTCCGGTTCATTTTTAGAATTGCTTTTTCCCATCATCCGACGATCGAAACGATTTCAGCAATTGTTTATTCCTTTCGCCCAATCGCCCGATTCATTTTATCAATTACTTTCTTCGATCATCCAATTGTTTTTGGCCATCATCCAATCGTTCGGATCATTTCAGCAATCGTTTTTTCCAATCAACCAATTGTTTTTTCTCATCAACCCATCATTTTTAGCAATTATCCGGGGTGTAAAATCCCTTCGACAATTCCACATTTCGATTCATTCCAGTTCAAACATGCCGGTGTAGAGCTGGTAATACTTGCCCTTTTCGGCAATCAACTGCTCATGGCTGCCGCGTTCGATGATTTCTCCGTGATCCAGTACCATGATCACGTCGGCATTCTGTATGGTGGACAAGCGGTGAGCGATGACGAACACCGTTCTTCCTTTCATCAGAGCATCCATGCCCTTCTGGACAATGGCCTCGGTCCGGGTGTCGATCGAAGAGGTGGCTTCATCTAAGATCATCACCGGCGGGTCGGCCACCGCCGCCCGGGCGATCGACAGCAATTGCCGCTGTCCCTGGGAAAGATCGCTGCCGTCGCCTTCCAGCACGGTTTGGTATCCCTGGGGCAGCATTCGGATAAACCCGTCGGCGTTGGCCAGCTTGGCGGCGGCGATACATTCCTCATCGCTGGCGTCCAGCTTGCCGTAACGGATATTATCCATTACCGTCCCCGTAAACAGGTTGACGTTCTGCAAAACAATCCCCAGAGAGCGGCGGAGGTCCCCCTTGCGGATCTTATTGATGTTGATACCGTCATAACGGATCTTGCCGTCGGCGATATCGTAAAAACGGTTGATTAGGTTGGTGATGGTGGTTTTTCCGGCGCCGGTGGCCCCGACGAAAGCCACCTTTTGCCCGGGCTTGGCATAAAGGGTGATCTCATGCAGTACGGTCTTGTTCTCCTCATAACCGAAGTCCACATCGTAAAAGCGGATTTCCCCCTGCAAGGGCGTATAGGTAACGGTACCGTCCCCATGAGGATGCTTCCAGGCCCACATCTCGGTCCGTTCCCGGCATTCGCGGAGTTCACCGTTTTCGATTTTAGCATTGACCAGCGTCACATAACCCTGGTCCTGTTCCTTTGGTTCATCCATCAACGCAAAAATTCGCGAAGCGCCGGCCAGCGCCATAATTACCATGTTAAACTGCATCGAAATCTGGCCAATCGGGTTGACAAAAGCCCGGGAGAGGGTCAAAAAGGAAATGATCGTCCCGATGGTCATGGCATGGACCCCGCTCAGGCTCAGGTTATGCATGCCTGCGATGCCGGCCGCCCCGCCCACGATGGCCAGCAATACGTAAAGCAAATAGCCCATGTTCATCACCACCGGCATCATAATATTACCGTACTTATTCGCCTCGGTGGCGCAATAGCAAAGTTCGTCGTTTTTCCGGTCGAACTCCCGCACAGTCCGCTCTTCATGGCAAAAGACCTTCACCACTTTCTGGGCGTTAATCATTTCTTCGATATAGCCGTTGACCTCACCCAGGGATTTTTGCTGTTTGACGAAAAAAGTGGTACCCCGGCCCAGTAGTTCTTTCAACACTTTCAGCAAGATCACCACGAATACTCCCACAAAGACGGTCAGGCCGATACTGAGATAAAGCATGGCCACAAAGGCGGATACCATCGATACCAAAGAGAAAAACATCTGTGGCAGACTCATGGAAATGGCCTGACGCAAGGTATCGGTGTCGTTGGTATAATAGCTCATCACATCGCCGAAACTGTGGGAGTCAAAATAGCGGATCGGCAAACCCTGCATATGGGTAAACATTTGATCACGGATTTTTTTAAGGGTACCCTGAGCGATGACGACCATGGTCCGGTTGTAAAACAAGGTGGCCAGCACGCCGCAAAGGTAGATGGCGCCCATTAAAAACATCATTTTCAACAAACCGGTCAATACCGGATGGGGCTGTCCCAGCACCGGCAGGATATACTTATCGATCAGGATCTGCAGAAACAAGGAAGACCCCGCTCCGGCGGCTGCGCTGACTAAGATGCAAACCACGACCAAAAACAATTGAATTTTATATTCGGCCATATAGGAAAAAAGTCTGCGGATGGTACCCGGTTTAAAATGGTGCGCCGGCACCTGAGGACCGCGGGACTGCTCCCGGCCTGTTTGCCTTTCACTCATGAAGGACACCCCCCCGGTTCTGGGACTCATAGACTTCCCGGTAAATAGCGCAAGTTCGCAACAATTGCTCATGAGTGCCGACTGCGTCGACTTTGCCGTTATCCAGCACGATAATTTTGTCGGCATCCTGCACCGAGGAAACCCGCTGGGCGATGATCAGCTTGGTGGTATGGGGCAGATCTTTTTTAAAGGCCTGCCGGATCAACTGGTCAGTTTTGGAGTCCACCGCACTGGTGGAATCGTCCAAAATCAAAATTTTGGGCTTTTTCAACAAGGCCCGGGCGATGCAAAGCCGCTGCCGCTGGCCGCCGGAAACATTGGCACCGCCCTGTTCGATATACGTATCGTATTGACCCGGAAATTCCCGGATAAAACCATCGGCCTGAGCCAGTTCACAGGCGCGAATCATCTCTTCATCACCGACCTGTTCCTCGCCCCAGCGCAGATTCTCTTTGATGGTCCCGGAAAACAGCACATTTTTTTGCAAAACCATCGCCACCTGGTTGCGCAGGGACTCGATGTCGTAATCCCGGACATCAACCCCGCCTACGGTCACTTTGCCCTCGGAAACCTCATAAAGGCGCGGAATCAGCTGCACCAGGCTGGACTTAGACGAACCGGTGCCACCCAGAATGCCGACGGTTTCCCCGGAAGCGATCGTTAGGTTGACCCCGCTGAGAACCGGTTCTTCCGCTTTCCGATCATAGGAAAAACTGACGTTCTCAAAGGTGATCGAACCATCCCTGACCGTGTACACCGGGCCAGGACCGTTTTGGAGATCGCTTTTCTCGTTTAAAATCTCCACGATCCGTTCCGCCGAGGCCCGGGAAATGATCACCATCACAAAGACCATCGACAGCATCATCAAGCTCATCAGGATTTGCATCGCATAAGTAACCAAGCTGGCCAATTCTCCCGTGGAAAGCCCGGCGACAGGATTGTTATGGCTGGCGATGATTTCTTTCGCCCCCAGCCAGGACAGTAATAGCATGCTGAAGTATAAACAAAACTGCATCAGGGGCATATTCATGGCCAGCCTTTTTTCGGCTTTGGTAAAATCGTTGAAGATCAACTGGGAAATATCCGCAAACTTCCGCTCTTCATAATCTTCACGGGTAAAGGATTTGACCACCCGGATGCCGTGTAAATTTTCCTGGACCACATTGTTGAGACGGTCATAGGTCTTGAATACCCGTACGAAAATCGGGTGCACCCGCGTGATGATCAACCACAGCCCCACTCCCAGCACGGGAATAACCGCCACGAAAATCAACGCCAGATGGGCGTTAATCCGGAAGGAAAAAAGCAAGGCGAAGACCAGCATAATCGGGGAACGTACCGCCAGGCGAATCAACATCTGATAGGCATTCTGCACATTGGTAACATCGGTGGTCAGCCGGGTAATAATGCTGGCGGTGGAAAACTTGTCGATGTTCGAAAACGAAAACTTTTGCACATTACAAAACATTTCCCGGCGCAAATTCCTGGCAAACCCCGAAGAAGCAATTGCCGCGCTGCGGCCGGCTAAAACTCCCGTCCATAGCGACAGCATCGCGGCTATGAACAGGGCCGAGCCCGCCCCTAAAACCCCGGGCATGCTTTGACGGGTGATCCCGTAATCAATTAAATAAGCCATCAATGTGGGGATAGCGATCTCCAGCAACGATTCTCCGGTCACATAAAGCGTAGTCAGAATGGTGTCCTTTTTAAATTCCCGGACACTGGCTAAGAGTCTTTTAAACATCAATCCGCTTCGTCCTCCTTGAATTTTGAAAGACTACCCTTCAAAGGGCGATAGATTGGCTTTCATCCGTTGAAGGTATGAGTAAAAAGTTTGCAATTCTTCCTCTGTAAATCCCTTGGTCAAACTTTGTTCCATTTTTTCAGCATCCTCCCGCATCAGCTCTTTGATTTTCCAGGCTTTTTCGGTGAGTACGATCTTCTTGAGGCGTGCATCCCGGCTGACCGCCTGCCGCCGGATCAAGTCTTTTTGCTCCATCAACCGGAGTACTTTGGAAGCGGTGGAACGGGTCACGGTAAATTGTTCTTCCAGGTCTTTCTGATAAACATCTTTATCTTTGTTTTCAGCCAGATATCGGATAATCCATCCGTTATTGCCCGTTACGGTTTCAATTTCCTTCCGGTGGCTGGCGAATTCAAAATAGCGCCGGATTAAGTTATTCAGCGACCGGAGTTCCAATCCGAACCTTATTTTTTCCATTCTCCATCTCCTTTAATATCTTCAGACGGCAGCCGCATTTTGTTGAATATAAAACTGTTGTATGTCAAACATTATAGCGGGATCTTCTCCTGCTGTCAATCCACAGCTCATGCCATTCTTAAAAGGTTTTAACCCAACCGCTCCTTTGAAAAAGCTACCGGCGTCCCCGGGGAAATTTACAATTTTTTGAAACGTAATGGTAAAATAATCGACCCCATGATGATAGTGAAAGGAGAGAATCGGGATTGAACTATAGCCGCATGGTGGCAAAGCACCGCACAATTCTGCAAATTACAAATACCGCAAAAAATGAGTGGTCAATTGATCACCCGAGAGTTCTATCATCATCATTTCATGGCCGATGATTTCCGTTTCCCGCTCCCTTATCTTACCGGTCAGCCATTCTTTCAACGTCGCCAAAATCTTATCTTTAAATTCCTTACGCACCTTTTCAGAATACTTTGACACCGCAACCGGATAAAAAAACAAAGACGGCTTCAGCTGGCAATCGATAGCAATACTGGCCAGCGCCTGTCCCCGGATTTTTAATTGCGAATTGCACCGGGGAGGCATTTGAAATTTCTTTTGGGTCCCGAATTCGATTCTTAGATCGGCGAAGTCCTTCGCCCATTCTTTAATCTCCAGAACCGAACAAGCATAATCCTCGGCCGGAGAAAGCTTTTTAAAAGCCGCTACTTTAACGCTCATCGCAAAACCTCTTGATTCCATTATGATATAGCAAAGCCAATCGAAAAACTTCCCTATTGATAATACCATATTTAAGTTTGCCTATTCTACCTTTTAGAATACAAATTCGCGATAACCTATTTTAATTCCCGTATTTATTTTAACAGCTATCGCCGCTGACGCAACATTGTTTTCGCTACCGGCATTTACATTCCATACCCGGCTTACATCAATGATCATCCATCGCCCTCATTTTAATCATAGCCGGAGCATGTATTTTATTGAAAAGACATGACGTCAATCCCAATCAATCCTAAAAAAGAAAAATAGAAATCCTGTAAATCCAGGAAATCATGGTAATCCTGTTTAAGTTCTTTCCGTTGGGCCTGCGTTCATCGTTAAACTAGGATGGGTTAAGCATTAAAATATTGTTTCTCGGATAAGAAAAGCCGCGGAAAATCTACGATAACCGGCCCTGAACGTATCGATACCGTATATATCCAATCGCCAAAAGACCAAAGGTATACATTATCCACCAGCTAAAACCGGCTAAAAGAAATAGGCAGGATATTGATGCCAGGCCGGTAACGAGCCATCGCCAAACCCCCGTCCCCGTTTTCCAATAGGCAAAAATACTGAAAACATATAATACCAGCCAGTTTTGGTTCACCACCAGAACTAGCTTGGCAATAGGGATCTTTAGAAAATAGGTCGCCACTGTAACCAGGATATATACTCCCAACGAAGTGAACATGCTGTTCAAAGGCAGTCCGTTCCCGGAAAGCCGGCCCAAATAGCCCGGTAAAACAGCGGTCCTTCCCGCCGAGTAATATAACCGGCCGGCCCCAAAAATCCAGGCATTGGCATTGGCCGGAATCACCAGGGCCATAACCAGCAACAAAAGAGTCCCCCAGGGCGTATCCCCCACCAACGCGGCCAAACCGGCCGCGCCTTTGACGGATGTTCCCGAAGCCTCAGCACCTAAACTGGTAATCATCAGTCCAAAATATAAAACAATGACCGCCAAAAAGCTAAACCAGTAAACCCGGGGAATATTTTTTTCCGGCCGCTTAAACTCTTCTAAACTGAATGAGAGATTTTCCCACCCAACAAAGGCCCAAAACAACAACATCGCAACCCGCCATATCTCGTTCCAATCAACTTGGGAGGGTGTGCCGAAAGTCTGCCGGTAAACTATCAAGCCCTGTTGAAAAAAAGCGGTATGGGTCAAAACAATCGCCACCATCATCACCATTAAGGCAATAAGAGCCGCCATATTCAACAGGTTAATCATTTGGACACCCAGAAAATTAACGGAGGTTGCCACCAATAAAATGCTGACTGCCAGCCACCAAACCGTACTGTCCGGAAGTTGAAACAACTTTTGCATATAGGAGCCGCCAATCAAAGCCACCACCGGAATACCTAGGGTAAAAGTGCCGCATAAAACGACCGATACCCCATAGCGGCCCCAAGGGCCGACTGCCTCTTCCGCATATTTGGCCAAGCCGGCGGCGGAAGTAAATTTTAAACCGAGCCTGGCGAATATGTATATCAATGGAAGAACCGTTATGGTAATGAATAGCCATCCTCCGGCGACGCTATGGATATTACCGGTTTCCAAAGTCATGCCCGGCAAGCCCAGCAGTCCCGAGCCAATCACGGTGCAAACTGCCAGGGCAGTGCCTTTCCAAATACTAATTGTCTTTTTCAGTTCAGTCATTGAAGTTTTTCCCAATCCCCATATTCCATATAAACAATGGTTTTATTCTTGACGTCCAGGCCGTACAATTTTTCCACCATATAGAGGGATAGATCGATACCGGCCGAAATTCCGGCGGAAGTCAAAATCTTGCCGTTGTCGGTATACCGTTGATCGCTCTTGATGACGGCCAGTGGAGCAATTTCCCGTAACTGGCAAATCACTTCATGATGGGTGACTGACTCCAAGTTGTCCAACAGCCCAAGTCTCCCAAGAATGCGGGCACCGGAACAAACCGAAAAAGTGAATTGGGACGCCTGATAATTCTTGCGGACCCACTCTAAAACAGCGGACTTGTTCATCTCGGACTTGGTCCCCACTCCCCCGGGAATCACCAAAATATCGATGGGCGGATGATTATCAAAACCGAAATCCGGCACGACTTTTAATCCGTTCACGCTTCTAATTTCTTTTCCATCTTCGGTTACCGTAAATACTTTGAATAAGCGGTAGTCATTGAGTTCGGAAGAAACGGAAAATACTTCATAAGGCCCTGCAAAGTCCAGCAATTCAAGATCATGAAATAAAAAAATCCCGACATTCAACATACCCATCCCCCCAGGATTATTTACACCATCATCCGTTTCGGCCCGGCAAATAATCATGGGCGCAGTTCCTCCATATTCATCTGCCTATCTCCTATCAACTCTCATTCAAAATCAAAAGCCGGTCACGGGGTGAGAATCTCCAAATTTCCCTAGCCCTTTTTCTGGCTTTATTGTATCATGAAATCAGTAACAATTCAGACGATTGTTTCGATAATAACAATCGTTTTTTTCGATAGGAAGGTGGATTCAATGGAATTACATCAATTAAAGACCTTTACCATCATCGCCAAAGTCAACAGTTTTACCAAAGCGGCGGAAGAGCTTGATTATGCCCAATCAAGCATTAGTGCTCAAATTCATTCCCTGGAAAATGAATTGGAAACCAAACTTTTTGAACGGATCGGTAGAGAGGTAAGCCTTACCGAGACCGGAAAACGCTTGATGGCCTATGCGGAACAAATTCTAAAACTGACGGATGAAGCGAAAATATCCATTGGAGGAGATGTTTTGCCGCAAGGGGTCCTCAACATTGGGGCGCCGGAATCCCTAAGCATCTTCAAACTGCCCGCTTTATTGCAGGCATACAAGGAACGGTTTCCTAAAGTCAAACTAGTATTAAAGCTGGGAAAATGTTCCGATATATATGATTAGGTACGGAAAAATACCGTCGATATCGGTTTCTTGCTCAGTCCGCCGATTTCGGCCCATGACTTGACCATCCATAAACTTTCCCATGAGCGAATGACTTTAGTCGCCTGTAAAAACCATCCGTTAACAGGCCAAAATCATTGTGAACCCGAAAATATCGTGAATGAAGACCTCATTCAAATTGAAGAACCCGATTGTTGTTACAGGCTAATCTTTGAGGCGCAATTAACGGAAGCAGGTGTTAAGCCGGGTTCCGTTTTCGAATTCGGAAGTGTCGAAACGACCAAAAAATGCGTCATCAGCGGTCTGGGTATTTCAGTTCTGCCCCGTTTCAGCGTCGAACAAGAAATAATAAACGGGGAGTTAAAAGATTTGCATTGGACAGGTCCGGATTTCAATATTTACAATCAAATGATTTATCACAAGGATAAATGGTTATCTCCTGCTTTATCCTCCTTCATCCAACTGGCGAACGCATTGCTGAAAACAACCCCACCCAACGTTTAATCCATTGAAGCCCCATTGGACCCCTTGACTCCAAATTCCACTCCCCTGAAAATTTTGCCATGATAAGAATTTCTTACCGAACACCAACTCCTCCGTCCATCGGGATTTAATGGCCGGGTCTTTACTATATTTTTCAGCCCCCAACAACCATTACCGACTTTTATCAGGGTCAAGATAATGTCCCAGGTCATAAAATAATTGCGAACCATGCTATTGTTAACGACGGGAAAAAAATCGGAGAGAGGCATCATGCAGGATTGCAAAAATAAATCAATCAATAACAAAGCCGCCAAAACATCCGGCCCATCCCTCTTTGCTTCAGCCCGTACACGATGGCGCCTGTTTTCGGCCTATCTTGGCCCGGCCTTTATTGTCAGCGTCGCTTATGTCGATCCGGGTAACTTTGCCACCAATATCAGCGGCGGTTCCAATTTTGGATACCAGCTTCTTTGGGTCATTCTCTGGAGTAACCTAATGGCTATTTTCTGCCAAACCCTCTCAGCCAAGCTAGGTATTGCCACTGGGCAGAATTTACCGGAGATGTGTGCCAAAATTTTTTCTCCCGGTGTGAACTGGTTTTTCTGGATTGCCGCAGAACTGGCGGCCGTTATGACCGATTTGGCGGAATTTTTAGGGGGCACTTTGGGATTATATCTGCTGTTCCATATCCCGATGGTTTATGCGGGTTTATTAACCGGAATCATCACTTTTTTAATCGTATATTTGGAAAAATACGGCCAGCGAGTTGTAGAGACGGTAATTGGCTTTTTAATCGCCATTATTTCCATAGCCTACGTGATTGAATTATTTTTAGCCAAACCGGCTTGGCCGGAAGTTGCCTGGCATACGATAATTCCAACCTTACCCAATGGGCAGGCGGTCATGATAGCCGTAGGAATGCTGGGAGCGACTGTAATGCCCCATGTCATCTATCTTCATTCCCAATTAGTCCAGTGCCGTAATGGCGATCATACGGATGATAAACGCCAGAGCCATCTACGAATGGAGAAATTAGACATTATATTGGCGATGAATATTGCTTTTGTTATTAATGCTTCAATGGTCATTGTTTCAGCCGCGGTTTTTCACCGCCACGGCATGATTGTGGATACCATCGAACAGGCCCACCGCACATTAGAGCCATTGGTGGGCGGATTCTCAAGCAGCGTTTTTGGAATCGCCCTGCTAGCCTCGGGACTATCCTCTTCCGCGGTTGGGACCATGGCCGGACAGACCATCATGAAAGGCTTCGTCAATCTGCAAATTCCTCTGAATCTCCGGCGTCTGATTACCATGGCCCCGGCCCTGATTATTATTACAGCCGGGATCAATCCGATGAAGGCCTTAATCTTGAGTCAGGTTACTTTGAGTTTTGCCCTGCCGCTGGCAATTATTCCATTACTCTTAATAACCAGCCGTAAAGAGCTGATGGGGGCTTTCGTCAACAAGCCGCTAACCAAGATAGCCGGCTGGATTATTACCTGTCTGATACTGACCATGAATGCCTTGCTGATATTTTTGACTCTGGCGGGCTTTTTATAAACCAAAGGGCCTGTCTGAAATGTTCAATCATTGGAATTTGACATTCCCGGTCTTCGAAAACGCTGTTTTTTAACATAGAACTTAATTTTCGCCAATTGTTCGGGAGTTAAGACCGCTTTCATCTGGGCAAACATCGCTCTTCGTTTGGTAACCAGCTGGATCCGCAAGCTATTGACTTCTTTGGTTTTATTATCGATGGCGGATTGATTTAACGGATCCGCCGCCCATAATTGGCGAAGTTCTTTTTCCTTAACCCGTAAATCGTTTTTAATGGAGAGAGTGTCGTTTTCAAATTGCTGGCGAATCGCCATGATTTTCTGTTGTTGTTCCAGGCTGAGATTAAGGCCATTGTTATTATCCATGATATAATCATCGGTATCAAAATCGGACCCCGCCCAGGCAACACAAGTAAACATACTGATGACTAATGTTGCCGCCATGAATATCCATATGGTTCTTTTCATCTTTTGGTTCACCCTTTCAAAGTTCAAATACGATTTTCTTCTCCATTCCTCCTCCCTTTTTTTCCTAAAGGTTATTGTGAAATTATATCCAAAGATTAATACAAACGAGTGGAAGTGTCATGAAAAAATTATGGAGATTTTGTAGAGATTTTCGCTTTAAACTACTTTTCGATTCTGGAATCGTTTATACTTGAATTATTCTTAGTATATCAAATAATATGGCGTGCATTTGCGCTAAATATCGGGGTGAATTTACCAATGTCAAAAATTTTGGTCATTGAAGATGAAATAAAAATTCAGCAAATTATCTGCGCTTATTTAATAAAAGAAGGATTTGAAGTCCTGACCGCATCCGATGGGGTTCAAGGACTGGAATCTTTTAAGACGGGCCATCCCGATTTGATCATTTTGGATTTAATGTTACCGTTAATTCCCGGCGAACAAATTCTGACCACTGTGAGACAAGCTTCGGATATTCCGGTGATCATTCTTTCCGCCAAGAAAGCCGAGGAAGAACGGATATTCGGTCTCAATATCGGTGCTGATGATTACTTGATAAAACCGTTCAGCCCCCGTGAATTGGTGGCCCGGGTCAATGCCCACCTAAGAAGGATGAAAACCGCTCCAGCGCCTGCAGTATCTTCGTTTTCATATAATCATGGTTTGTTACAAATCGATTTGGCAAAACACCAAGTATATTTGAAAAATCAATCGGTAAACTTAACCCCTACCGAATTCAAATTGCTTAAACATTTATGCGAGGTACCCGGCCAGGTTTTTAGCCGAAGCCAACTGGTGGAACAAGTTCAAGGCTATAATTATAATGGATTCGACCGGACCATTGATAGTCATATCAAAAATTTGCGTCAAAAAATTGAGCTCAATCCGGAAGCACCCAATTTTATCATCACTGTTTTCGGTTTAGGATATAAATTCGGAGGCGAACCCGATGTTCACAAATCTGCCAATCCATAAAAAACTGATTGTGGTCATTTTGGGGATTTGCCTCAGCGGTATTTTAATTTTCGGTATCATTATCAATTTGATTCAAAACCGCAACTTTCTTAATTATTTGACCCAGATGCAAAACAATCGTGAGAAGCAAGTTGTAAGATCACTTGCTGAAATATACCAGGAAAGCGGTGGCGATTGGGATAGTCTGCCTTTTGAATTCATTTGGGGACAGGCAATTTTTTTCGCCAATTTACGTTACGTTACCGATACCAACGGCGAAGTAGTGTTGCTATTTTACAACGGCAGGCGTCCCCTGGAGCCAGCCGCTTTCCATTCCCTACCCATCATGGTTCGCAATCGCCAAGTCGGAACAGCTTTTTTTAGCCAAACCGCCTTTCGAAATCTCTTATCCAGGCAGGATCGATTATACCGGAAAACCATCTATGAATCAATTATCTGGTCGATTTTATTAACAGCCGCCTTGTCCATTATCGTGGCCCAAATCTTAGCGAAGAAGTTAGCTGCGCCTATTCGGGAGATGAATAAACTGGCTCGAAATATTTCAAGCGGTAATCTTGAGACCAGGGTAAGTTATTTATCAGGGGATGAAATCGGTCAATTGGGGCAGAGCATAAATCAGTTGGCCGATAAGTTAGCCCTTGTGGAGGATTTAAGAAAGAAAATGACCGCAGATGTAGCCCACGATTTACGAACCCCGCTTGCTACTATCCATAGCCATTTGGAAGGGATGATTGATGAAGTAATTCCCGCTTCCCCCGAGAATCTTGAGTCATTGTTGGAAGAAGTCGATCGTTTAACCAATTTGGTCAATGATCTTCAGGAGATTTCCCTTGCCGACCGCTCGATTCAAAGATTGAAACAAGAGCCTATCGCCTTGGATACCCTTATCAACGATGTCGTAAAAAAAATCAATCCCCTCTTTACCCATAAAGGAGTTATTCTTGAATCAGGAAATATTGCATCCGTTGAAATCCTTTCCGATCGCGACGCTCTTGCTAAAATCATGGATAATTTATTATCCAATGCTTTAAAATATACACCCGCGACCAAAAAAGTCCGGATTGAACTGAAGGAAGACCCGAAAAGCATTACCATCCATATTATTGACCAGGGTATCGGGATCTCTGAAAAAGATTTGCCTTTTATCTTCGAACGCTTTTACCGGACGGATCAGTCCCGAAACCGAGAAAGCGGAGGTTTTGGATTGGGGCTAACGATTGTCAAGGAACTGGTTGAAGCTTTAGGCGGGAAAGTAGCCGTCTCAAGCACTATAGGTCAAGGAAGCACGTTTTCCGTCCAGTTGCCAAAGGCCGAATTTTAAATTTCAGCGATGCTCTTAAAAGTGGTTGAGCTATTGTTAATAACAGCGCATAAATTTTAAGAGGGGGCGTCTTCCGGAGAGCCCCCTCTTATCGTTAATTCAATTCAATTTTGCGAACGCGGTTTTGGACAGGTTCCTTTTTCGGTAGAACCACTTTTAAAACTCCGTCTTTAAACTCGGCTTTGATTTCTTCTTCTTTGACATTATCAATAACGAAGCTTCGGGAAGCTTCTCCCATATAGCGCTCTTTGCGGATGTAATTATCGTTGTTTTCCTCGACGACATCATCCTTCTTGGCGCTAATGGTCAAGCGGTTATCCACCATTTCCAGTCCGATCGCTTCCTTGTTAAATCCCGGCAAATCGGCCTCAATGATATATTCCTTGTCATTTTCGGTGATATCGGTTTTAAATGAGCCAAATTTCGCCGGAATTAAATCCTCTCCGAAAAAGTCATCCCAAAAAGTTCTATCCAATGCGTTCATTCTAAAAGGTATTAAGCTGAACATTATGAACACCTCCTACATTTGTTTGTTCTTTATTGACCTTTCTGTTATTATCATATTCGATTTAGTATCATAAGCCAACTTTCAATTTCGGCTTTTAAGCAAGAAGTATTTCTGATTTTCCTTACTGTCCCAAAATATTTTCGTAAGTCACAGGATTTTTCTTTCTTTTTGCTTCCCACTCACGCTTTCGGGGTATTTGGTCAGATAAGGTCAGAATTTTTAAAGTGAGCTATTTATTGACTATGGAGCATCATGATGGATATGATGCGTTGGGTTGAAAAAGCACCAAGAATCCCACATCTACTCCTCGGGTTCCTTATGCTGAACAAAGTTAAATAAATAAAGGACCATGTTATTCGGAATGGTTGATTATAGGGGCTGTTTGATAAAATAAAATGCCAAGAACCTGAACATATTGATGCAACCATTTATGAAAAAAATAGCCAAAAAATTAAAGCGCCCGTGGAAATATCGACGGCGCTTCTCGAAAATACTCAAGGAACTTATTGAACTTTCTTTAAAAATATGGTACAAAAATAACGATGGGACAAGAAAAAATCAACTGTTTTCAATGTCAAAATTTTTATATTACTTGGGATAAAAATTTTCCTAACGGCTGCAAAGCATTCGGCTTCAAATGCCGGCAGCTGCCGTCCATATTGGTTAGGCAATCGGATGGCAAGTCTTGTCTAGCGTTTACTCCAAAGAAACGAGATTCATCCGACCCCCGGTAAAGTAATTGCCATGGCAACTTCATCACACTTGGGAAACTTTGGGCAGTCAATGCATTCCTTCCAAATCTTATGAGGCATTTCATCTTTGTTCATTTCCGCAAAACCGCATTTTCGAAAAAACTCGACCTGGTATGTAAGGGCGAACACTTGATGAATATCGAGTTCAACAGCTTCCTTCAACAGCCTGTCAATCAATTGGGCGCCAACACCCCGTCGTTGATATTTTTCTTTAACCGCCAAAGCCCTAATCTCCGCCAAATCTTCCCAAATAACATGCAAAGCCCCAATTCCTACTAGATTTCCTTCATCCTCAATCACGATAAATTCCCTTAAGGCCTCATATAAAGTATTCCGTGAACGGGGCAACATATAACCCTTAGCCGCAAAGTCATTGATTAATTGATGAAGATTCTCAACATCGGACATTTTTGCTTTTCGAAATGTAATCATCCCATAGCCCACTTTCATGAATAATTATGCATTCATTTATGCTGAATTAGGTAATCTATGTAATAAATATACCATTAAATTCGTTTTTATGAAAGATTTTTTATTCCTTTTTTTCAGTAAGTCAAGATTGAGTATTCTAATGAATCCAATGACTATATCCCAGTGTCCTGGCTAACATTTGGGCCCCTAGACAAAATCCTAGCATAGGTATACCCTTTTCCAATGCTTTCTCGATATATTGATAACCCGTTTCATGGAGACAGACAAGGATTCTCATTTTTCTCCACTCTCTTTCAAGTCTGGTCTTCTTTTCACCTGAGATTCCATTTATTCCTTTTTCGAAATAGAAGGAAAACGGGGGATAAAGTTAGAAAGTGATTTATTATAGAACACAAAATTGTGGTTCATCGTAAAATAAAATGAAATATTTTTCTTTAGCGATCCTTAGCATGGGAATAAATCACCTTGAATAATATGTATTATGGTTATTAACTTCAAACTAAGACGCCACAAGCGCGAAATTGCGAGGTTGCCATGAATCGCAAAATAATCAGCAATTGGGCTAAAAAGAATTTTATTTTTTGGTTTATCGAGAATTATCAGTTGCAATCTACTTATCCGGAGCAGATTCTTTTAGGGCTCGCAGAAAACGAGTCCTTACTTTCTCAAGTCCATATTGTACTGGACGGTTCTTATTTGCGGCCGCTTCTTGTTGTATCCACCGATTCAACCGGAATGCCTCCGGTTTTGCTAAAAACTTTCGACAGTACAGTAACTGATTGCTCCGTGATTCTTTCACGCTTGTCATTACTAGCGGAATCTCCTATTTATTTAACGCTTTATTTCCCCGATCGGGCCTCGTGCCAATCCCATCAGGCCGTCGTCGAGGAAGATCCAATTTCTCTGGACTCAACAAGAGCCCAACAAATCCTTATCGATTTTGAACTTTCATTATGGAGCGCTACCTTCCAAAGAGAAATGGAACGTGCCGAATTACTCAATCAGATTGATAAAGCTCTGGATGAAAAAAACAAACGCAAGTTTCATCGTTTGGTTAAAAAATTGAATAGTTTATAATAGCCAAAAGCAAGTTCTTTTTTTCCCCTGCATCAAAGTACCTTCATTTTGTTTAATTCCGGTTTATCGATTTGGACTTAATTCCATATCAAATTTTGGGAAATAGGAATTCAATTTTATAATTGTAATCCCTATTTTTTTCATTGTATGACCCTTTCATATCCCATTTCATTTTGATATGTTCAACGCTTGGATGAGCCTATATTTTGGCGGTTTACCAGCCAAATTCAGGTATTATTCAGAAAACCGACGCCCCCAATCTTCTTAAATGAACTCCATGAACAAAAATTTTTAAAAGACACGATTCCATCCCTTTTCGCCATAAAAAGGCTGGAATAAAAATTTACTCCTCAACATAGGATTTAATACCAACTCGGAGTCTATCTTGGCGAATCATCTTGAAGAAAGCTTTCTCATTAAAAAACGCATTGAAGCTGGGAAAAGAATTGCCAAAAAAACAAAAACATAGTTCTTTATGCAAAAATCGAGCTTAATAGGTAATAATCGTTAAGTTGATCGTTGTATTAAAGTTAAAAAACTTTCTTTTTCGACATAATATATGTTTTTATCAGGCATTTTTGTCGATTTTGTGTATTTTTTAGAAAATAAAACTTGTTTTAATATTTCTGAAGGAATTGGTGGATATTTAGAGAATCAATATTCTTAGGAAATAAAAGGAGGGGTTTTTCGTGAGTTTTATTAAATATCAAAAGGAAAGGTCAAAAAAAGGTATTTCTTCCAAGACCATTGGAATTAACCGTAAAGGACGTTTTGCATTTTACAAACCAGTGGTAGAAAAACACTTGCAAAATATTAATTATGTGGAATTATATTTTGATCCTGAGACTAAAAAAGTCGGTATTTTACCCTTGAATGAACCTACAGCAGATTGTTTTAAGATACAAGGCCGGACCACTAAAATGATTGTTGCTAAAAAATTCTTAAACCGATTTCAAATTCCCATTGAGGATAGGCGTTATGATTTTTGGGCAGAAAATGGTATGTTGATTGTTCAGTTATAAAAAAAAGAAGTAAGAAATTGGATACTCTATACAGTCCATTTCTTACTTCATCATTTAGCAACCAATCTTTTCATCGAAAAATTTATTTATTTCGGATAATCCCTAATTTTTTATTTCTTCTTTAACGAGTCTTTCCCCAACCTTCCAAACATCTCCGGCTCCCATTGTAATCACTAAATCGCCGGGCTCCACATTCTGACAAAGGTGGTCAAAAATCTTTTCAAAACTTCCCAAATAGCGCACGTCACGATGATACTTTTGTATGGCGATGGTCAAATCTTTACTGGATATATCCCCGGGATCAATCTCACGGGCCGGGTAAATATCGGCTAAAACACAGATATCAGCATCTCCGAAAGAACTGGCAAACTCCGAAAGCAAAAACTTGGTTCTGCTAAATAGGTGGGGCTGAAAAACGCACCAAATACGGCCCTTAAAAAATTGCCGGGCTGCAGCTAATGTAGTCCGTACCGCACTGGGGTGATGGGCATAATCATCTACAATTAGCGTTCCGTGATATTCCCCTTTCATTTCAAAACGGCGCTGAACCCCTGTGAATTCAGATAAAGTCTTCAGAGCCGAGTCAACCTCAACTCCCAATTCCACAGCTAATGCAAGGGCCCCGGTAGCATTTTGCAGATTATGACGGCCGGGCACCTTTAAACAAAGTTCACCTTGACTCTTCCCGTGATAATAAAGCTCAGCCGCAACTCCGATCGGATGGACCGAATGTATATTTTTTATTTGCCAATCAAAATGATCTTGATAACCAAAGGAAATATATTTCCCGGAAAACGACTTCCCAAGACGAAAGGCATTCGAATCATCGCCCCAGCTCACCAAAACACCGTCCGGAGGTAACAAATTGACAAAATCCTCAAAGGTTCTTACAACATCATTCAGTGTAGGAAAACAATCCGGGTGATCCCAATCAATGTTGGTAATTAACTCAATTGTCGGTTTTAAATTCAAAAATGAACGTTTAAACTCACAGGCTTCAACAACCATATACGGAGTCTTCCCGGTGCGATGATTTCCTTGAAACTGACTCAACTCGCCGCCAATTAATACTGTAGGATCCAATCCGCCTTCTACCAGGATTAAAGCCGTCATCGCCGAGGTAGTGGTCTTACCATGCGTCCCTGCGATGGCAATTCCTTTTCCAACCTCAGTCATTAATTTTCCAAGCAGCTCTGCACCCTCGATTAACGGAATGCCTAAACGCTTGGCTTCTAACACTTCAGGATTGTCTTGACCGACAGCATTGGTATAAACCACCAAATCCGCGCCATGTATGTTCTCGGCATTATGGCCGTAAGAAATTTTTATTCCTTTCTGTGCCATGTTTCTGGTTACTCTTGACTCCTGGGAGTCCGAGCCGGAAATTTTACAACCCCGATCAAAATACAATTTTGCCAAACCGCTCAGTCTGGCACCGCCAATCCCCACAAAATGGAGATGCTTCATAGGTAAATTGCGCTCCCCTCAAAATTTAGTACCCATCAATTATAACACATTTATAAAAAATTTCATCGATAAATAACCTATAATATGAATATTTACATATCCTGATTCAATCATTCTCACCATTTGTTAATCTTTCCTAATAACAATTGATGCCATTCATTCTTTTTCTACTTCTAAAAATGGAAATGATTAAAAAATTCAAGCCCTTTATCATCTCCATGAATTGACTGTAAATCCATGCTTATTTTGATCCCGCCGGTTCATACTAATAACGAGTTAATCCAGCTATGATATAGAAGGGTTAAACTCAGAGGGGGTGAATGTTTGAGTCGTCGCAGCAGCATCGTTTCCGACCGGGTTAAATACGAAATTGCACAAGAATTAGGATTTGCAGATCGCATTCAGGTTGATAACGGTAACTACGACTATGGTAATATCACCACCCGCGAAGCCGGGCTAATTGTACGTGGACTGATTCAAAAAGCCGAAGAACTGTTATCCCGGCAAGGTTAGACATCTAACCAAAAGAGGCTGTCTAAAAGGATTTTCTTTTAATCTTTTTAGCACAGCCCCTTTTCACATTTCAAACTGTTGATGCATACATTATATCAAGCTAGTTTTCAAAGAAGAGGATACCCAAAGGCAGGGCAATCTTTGGATTCTAGACCAAGTTTACAGTCTTATCCGCCGGTTCATTGTGCTATTCTAGCACTAAGTAATTGGCAACTCCGCTGCTAAACCCGAAACTGACCCAAGTAAAGGGGAAAGTAGTCTTACAATTGAACACTCAAATAATACCGGCTTTGTGCCGGTATTTTTTTAACCTAAATCCAGCAAGTAACTTTCAGAATCTCGTAATTACGACTTACCGGATCGAGGTTTTAATTCGCCGTGTTTGTACACTTCGTTCATTTCTTTTTTTTGACAAAGATGGGATTGATTTAAACCACTTTTTTGCAGGTGTTCCTCAAAATAAAAAAGAAATTAGGGGCAAGAACTGGGATTCAATAACTGTTAATCCCTTTCAATATTTTCCGTCAACGCCGGACTCCCACTATTTTTCGGATTATTTATGATTCTTCATTTGCCACTTGTAGCGAATACTTTCTTACTACCACTCTTTGGAGGTTACTATGAAGAAATTTCCGACCCTGATTTTGAGCCTCGGTTTAATAATCTTGGTGATTACTTATCCTGTAATGGGTCAACCCGGCTTATCAACCACAGACCGCAAAATTAACGAACTTTCCAACCGAGTGGCATCGTTGGATTCAACCTGGGGCCGTTTTCAAATTGGTGGCGGGTTTGAACTGGATACAACTTCAAAAATAAATGAATCAAATACAGCCTTAACGGCTCCTGACTTCAACCAACAATTAAATATTGCTCTTGATGCCTATATTGATCCGACTTTGCAGTTATCGCTGAAAGTTTCACAGTTAGGGGGATGGGGTCTAAAATATGGAGATGCAAATTCAGACACTTCTCCGATGACTCTTCCCTTTCAAGTAGATCAAGCATTTTTGAAATTATCCAATCCAAGCAGTATTGACTATTTGGGGCGCTTTCAGTTTTCATTGGGACCCATCGGCATGATGTCCGATTTTTATGCCAATCCGGTCGAGGGGATTGCATTACAGAAAGATTTTAAACGGTTTCATGTTATTGGGGTTTATACCCGTGTAAATACCGAATATAAAGCAGGGACCAATCAAGTAACCAATACTCAAGATTATATCGCAGGCAGAATCGGATGGTCGGGGCAAAATACAGTTACCGGAATCAACCTTGTACCCGGTTTATCCGGCGAAACCGATTTTAGTATCGATTTCGCAAAAATGCAGTCTGATAGTAAATTTGCTACGGAATTTGGCTTATATTCCTTTAGCTCGGAAAAATTTCCGGATTATAAAATTAGTAATACTCCCGGGATACTCGTTAGTTATGCTCAACAATTGAATTCAAAAAACTTTTTCCAAATAAAAGCCGGCTATCTCGGATCTAAATTTATGCCTCTTTATTCCTCTTTGGCTCATTCCTCCGGGGAAAAAAGAGAATGGTTTATTCCCAATTCTCAAGGGATTGAATTCTATTGGATTCATGGAATGAAAAAGGGATACTCCCTGGAAAACCGGATGATTATGCTAACACCCGTTACCAATTATCAGCAGTCGGACTTTAATTACCGTTGGAAAAGCTCCCTGGTTAAGAATTTTTCCCCCGTTAACCGGTTGGAAACCGGATTGGATCTAAAATCCTATCCAAATGATGTTTATCGTCAACTTTTTGTCAATTGGATTCTTCAATTTTAAAATGAATATCTGAAGGCCGCACAACTAAAATCAAAGCATGATTGAACCGGAGTTTGGTTTATCCCGGCTAATTTTTGGTGCCGATTAAAACCAGGATAATTCCCAGACAAATAATGACCATTTTAGGCCATGAAACTTTTACGGCAATTGCTACAACACCGAGTATACTAACCAAAAGAAAAACCAAAGGACCAATAAGTCCCAAAAACGCATTCATCCGGAGGGCACCTTCAACCCGCCCTCCTTTTAAAAATAAAAAGGCCACAATAATCTCTAATAGACCGGAAATTACTCGAACAGCCGCCATACTGTTTAGTGTCACTTGATCCATGAGCCAACTCCTTTCACTCTTATCGGATTTTACACCTTCCATCCCTGGATAAACTAAGTACATCTGCATATGTACACACGAAAACTTATTTCTTTCCCAATCCTAATAAATTTAAAATAATTGCTGTCACTCCTGCAGCAGCTAATGGCCCAACTGGAATACCTTTTAATAACGAAACTCCAATGATGGTTCCTACGACTAAACCAACGACAATTTCCGGTCGTATTTGCAATAATACCATTCCCTGTCCGCATAGATATGCAGCTGCTATTCCTCCAATAACGGCGGAAATTCCTTGTATACTCTGAAAGGTCTTCCAGATATCCACCACCTTTACCTTGTCAAGAGCAAATGGAGTCAAGACTGCCACTAATAAAAATAACAATCCAATATCGACAGCCCGACGTTCCAATAAAAAGAGTATCGTTCTTAACTTGATAAACTTCAAGACAAGCAAACTACCTGCACTCGCCGCCACTAAATTGTTATTAAAAACCAAACCAAGGGCCAAAATGATGATTAACAATAGATTATCTTGGAACATCGGCTTCACTCCCAATTCATTTTTATTCCAATTTTTCGTCAAACATGTCTGAACTGCAACAAAATGTGGGTTAAAGTCATATGATATTACGGGAGTGATGATATGAAAGATTTATGGCAAGACATTCTAGAAGCGCCTGTCCAAGGAAGGCTTAGGAAACCTCGTATACAGGGAATTACCATGATCATTGACAAAGGTTTGTCAGTCGGTAGCACTCAGGATTTCTTAGAAATGAATGCCGATTTCATTGATTTCATCAAATTAACCTTTGGCACCACAGCCCTCTATAAACCGGAAACACTTAAGAAAAAAATCTCAATCGCCATGAAATACAAAGTCCCTGTATATCCTGGAGGAACTTTTTTTGAAATTGCTTTATGGCAAAAGACATCGGAACCCTATTTTCATAAACTCGTCGAACTGGGTTTTAAGTGGGTTGAAATTTCCGACGGCACAATTGAAATTCCATCCAGTCAAAGGACTGCAGCCATTGATAATGCTCTATCTTGCGGGCTTCACGTCATTACCGAAGTTGGTAAAAAAGAACTCTCAAAACAGCCGGATGAAAATATATTAATTCAAACCGCTCTTCAAGATTTAAACGCAGGCGCCTCATGGGTAATTATCGAGGCCCGGGAATCCGGTCAAGGAATCGGCATCTATGATAGCAAGGGGATTATTATCAATGAAAAATTGGCCAAACTAAGCGCGGAGCTTCCTATGGAAAAAATAATCTGGGAGGCGCCTCTAAAAGGTCAACAAGCCAGACTGATTAATGATTTTGGACCCAATGTCAATCTAGGAAATATACCACCCAATGAGGCGATGGCTTTGGAAGCGTTAAGAATTGGATACCGTAACGACACTTGGAAAAGATAATTGTTTATTTGAGAAATACTTTTTTTTTACTTAAAAAATGTTATATAATGGATATGTTACTTTATAGAATTTACTGTACATTTAACTTTTACTCAAACCTTTAGATCGAATTTAAAGGAGTTTCATTTGAAGAAGTATTTATTTTTGCTGGCCATATTTTTATCGTTCCTATGTAACCCGCTCTTCACAGCGAGTGCTATTATCCTTGATTGGAACATGCCTGTGATTGGTTCTCTTTCGGTAAAAAAGGTCTTTAACAGCGGCCCGGTTCATCTAAAAATTACCGGTAAACGTTTTAATTATGGGGCGACTGTCAAACTAACCAAGGAAGGGGTACCTGAAATTAATGCTACCGATCTTGTAATCGCTAAAAACAAAATTTCTTGTACCTTTGACTTACTTGACCAGCCGATTGGCAATTGGAATCTTGTTGTCACAAATCACTCGATTTATAGTGAAAAGGAGCATTCAACAACATTATATGATGCTGTTGTTGTTGATTTTGCAGCTCCTGAAATCAATTCAGTTTTTCCTCAAGTCATTGATTTTAAAAATGCTTCCTTGATTCAAACCAAAATTCGTGGCGCCTATTTTAGAGACGGTATTAAGGTAAAACTGATTGGGCCTAATGGGATAAGTATTGAGGGGATTAAACTTAAACTTCTTGCGGATACTCAAATCAACTGTGAATTTGATTTGAAGGGTCAACCTATTGGAGCATTCACATTAATCGTCACAAACGTCGATGGAAAAACGGCTTCTCTTAAGGATTGCTTTAGTATTAAAAAGACCGAGCCCGAGCAGCTAATGATCAGAAAATTAAAACCAGCTCAAAAAAAGACAACCCTTCCTGAGATTAAACCCGCAGAGCCTGAGACACCTTCACCAATCGCCCCTACTCCGGGACCGACAGTTAATCAGCCTTCCAAACCAGCACCACCAGCAACGACTCCGAATGAAGTGCCTACTGCCGGAGTTACAAATATCGCTTCAAACCCCAAAAGTTCACTCAAGTCCCTTTCGGAAATCAATCCAAAGTTAAGACCCATTTTCTTTGATGCCAACAAATTCACCATCCGTGATTCCGAATTACCCAGTTTGGAAAATAACTTAATGCTGATAAAGAACAATCCCGGTTTCCTTATTGCAATTTGCGGTTATGCGGACCAGCGAGGCAATAAGGCCACTAATCTCAAACTAACCCAAAAACGGACGGAAACGATCCGCCAATTTCTGGTAGCCAATGACATTACTGAGAAAATAACGATCTTCCTTTTGGGAAGTGAAATCTCTAAACATGCTAATCATGATCCAAATCAATGGCAACAAAATCCCAAGATAGAGATTTCATTGTGGGAAAAACAACCGACCAGAGAACAAATTGCTGCTTTAAAAGCCTACTAAATGAACTATATAGCCCAAGACAAATTTATTATTTGTATATTTTGACTCTTATCTGGAATAAAACGCATCCACATTGGTCTTCGTCACCACAGTGATGCCCGTATCTACCGAGTCCGGTAAAGGGTTAATATCTTTCGCCTGCCAACCCTTAACAGGTTTTACCAGGTTATGAGCTATTTGATATAAAAACATCTGTGACCAATAACCCATATTCCAGGTCCCTTGGGCAATTGTAGCACTGATTGCACCTTGTTTAATCAAATCCAAAGTTCCTTTATCCGTATCGAAACTTACTATTTTCACTTTACCACTCTGGTGAGCCTCACGGATCGCAGTGGCCGCGCCTACTCCCCCCAAAGCGTCCGTGCAAAAAACCCCTTTTAAATTGGGATGCGCCTGTAAAAACCATGCGATCATCGTGGCTGCCCTCGTCTGATCATTATTGTCATTACCGATAGCCACAACCTTCATTTCGGGGTACTCCATGGCTAAGGTCTCAATAAAACCGGCCTTCCTTTTTTCGTGATTAGGCTGTCCAAGAACCGTAGTAATGGCTACCTCCCCTTTACCACCAAGTAATTTACCCAGATAGCGGGCTGCCGTTGCCCCGGCATTGGAATTACTGGTTCCAAGATAGCAATAGCGGTTGCTGGCTTGAGAATCAGAGTCGAAAGTTACCACTGGAATTCCTGCAGCAATCGCCTTATTGATAGGGTCCTTTAATCCATCTGCATTCGCACAGGTAATCGCAATTCCGGCCGGTTTTTTCGCTATGACCTGTTCCAATACGGTTGCTTCCTGGGTTACACCATCTTGGGGCGCACCGGTATAGATGGCCTTCACGCCCAGTAAATTGGCAGCATCTTGCATCCCTTTGAAACAGCCTTTCCAGTATTCAATGCCCGATACAAAAGTAACCATGTAATATTCTTCTTTGGGACTTCCCATAAATACATTTTTCGTGACGGCAAAAGCAGTTACTGCCGAAAGAAGAAACAAACAAGAAACTACAATAATACTTTTTTTCATTTCTTCCCCTCTTATCTTTCTATAATAACAATGACCGATTGGGCAATTAACCTTTCCTCCGTTGAACTATTTTGACGTACGATGGGTGATAAAATCAATTAAGACGGCTGTAATTAATACGATCCCTGTGATCAGATCCTGCCAATATACCGAAACATTGAGTAAAATCAAAGCATTATTGACAAAAGCCAACAATATAACTCCAAGTACGGCCCCTAAAACCGTTCCTTCTCCGCCGTTTAAACTCGCACCCCCGATTACACAAGCGGCTATAGCTCTTAATTCCGTACCCGTACCGGCATTGGGTTGTGCTACCGTAAAACGAGAGGCTGTTAAAATCCCCGCAATCGATGCCAAAAAGGCTGTTAGTAAGAAAACTCCCATTTTGATTTTGGTAACATTCATACCGGAAAGAACAGCCGCTTTTTCATTACTCCCTACATAAAAAACTTGACGGAATATCGCGGAACGCCGTAATGCGAAATCCATGATTAAAGTCAATATTAAGAAAAACAGCACCATCATCGGCAAACCAAAAATTTGCCCACTGCCAAGGAAAGTAAAACTACGTGACATTCCTGCTAGCGATAAAGGAGAGCCTTGCGTCAAAACATAGGAACAACCTCGGGCAATGCTCATCATCCCCAATGTGGTAATAAAAGAATCTAATTTAACTTTTCCGATTAAATAACCATTGATTATGCCGCATAGTATCCCGCTGACCAAACCGATGAATGCTGCAAGCCAGATATTGACACCCACCAAATGCAAAGAACCCGTGACAACACTACTGAGTGCCATTACAGAACCTACGGATAAGTCAAGTCCTCCGAGTACTAAAGCCACAGTCATCCCTATGGCAATAATGCCGTCACTCGCCAAACCGATTCCGGTTATACTCAAATTTGAGACTGAAAAAAAATAAGGCGACAAAAAAGACAACATGATCGCGAAGCCCATGATAACAAGTAATAAAGATACTTCTCGAATGCCGAATATCTTTTTTATCATGAAGCGGCCCCTTCCCTTTGCCAAGTTTTCCGAATCATTCACCTTATCGAGATCCAGTTTCATTCGATTGACCTCCTTATGGGAATCTCCCAGGCTGCTACCTTTGCTTCATTTCCTTTTCACAATGGACACCACGAAGTTTATTCTTTTCCGGATGCCATTTTTAAGATGATTTCCTCGGAAATTTCATTCCCTTTCAATTCCCCGACAATCCGGCCTTTGAAGATGACCAAAATCCGGTGACACATCCCGATAAGTTCCGACAAATCGGAAGAAATCATAATAATGCCGGAACCTCCACAGATAATACTATTCATGATATTATAAATATCAACTTTGGATGCAACATCCAAACCATTGGTTGGCTCGTCCAATAAATATACATAACCTCCGCTAAACAACCATTTTGCCAGCATGGTCTTTTGTTGATTGCCACCACTTAGGGTGGAAACCTTCTGGTGTAGGTTGTGAATTTGGATGCCCAATCTTTTAACAAGTCCCAAAGCGATTTGCTGTTCCTTTTGAGGATTAATCAATCCCCTGCGAACAATCCGGTTAAGATTTGACGCCATAATATTGCTTTTAATTGAAAGATTGTTAAACAATCCGCCGCGAACCCGATCTTCCGCCAGATAGGCAAAGCCCAACCGAATTGCTTGTTCGGGGGATTTTATAGTGATTTCCCGCCCCCGCAAATAAATCTTGCCTTTTACCAAGGAACCGACTCCAAAAAGCGTGTCAACCAAAGCAGTACGTCCCGATCCGGCCAAGCCGGCTATCCCTAAAATTTCACCTTCATGTAACGTAAAACTGATATCACTGAGTACGGAGCCCATGGATAAACCGGAAATCCGCAGCAATTCCTTTCGCGCAGCCAATCCTAATTTAGGGTAACGCCCTAAAGCTTCCTCACCGATCATCAGTTTAATAATGGATTCCCCTTCCAGACTATCGACTGGAAAAGTGGCCACGTCCAAGCCATCCCTGATAATCGTGACGTTTTGGGCAATTTCCTTAATCTCTTTCAATCTTTGGGATATATAGATAATCGTAACTCCTAAGCCCTGAACTTCTCTTAAAACTTGAAAAAACTGTCCCACTTCCTGTTCATTGAGGGCTGCAGTCGGTTCATCCAAAATTAACAACTCCGCTTTCTCGGATATGGCTCGGGCAATTTCCACCATTTGTTGCTGGCCCAAACCCAAGGAAGATAATTTGGTATAAGGATCAATCCGAAAATGCAACCGTTCTAAAACCGTTTGGGCTTCTGAAAATAGTTTATCCGTTTGAATCATTCCGCATTTTGTAAGTCCTTTTTGGCGAAAACGCCCGGCGAGAATGTTTTCGGCAACTGTCAAATCCGGAAAAAGACTTAAGTCTTGATAAACCATGGTAAAACCTAAACTGCGGGCCTGCATGACCGAGTTAATTTCAACCTCACGCCCGCGTAAAAAAATAGTACCCGAATCTTTGGATATAACACCGTTCAATATCTTCATCAAGGTCGTTTTGCCGGCGCCGTTCTTGCCAATCAGCCCATGGATTTCGCCCGCTTTGACCTTTAGATTGACCCCTTTTAATACCGAATGATTACTGAAACTTTTGCGAATTTCCACCAATTCCAAAAGATAATCATTCATTCATTAGTCTCCTCCCTGCATGGTTAATTCTTCGACTTCAAAAGGGGTGTAAATTTTAATATTATTTTGGAAAAAATACTCTTTATACTGACTATCCACTTCTTTATTGGTTACGACTTTTTGGACCACGGAGAGATCTCCCAATACAGCAAAGCCAATTTTCCCGAACTTATGATAGTCCGCCACGATAATGACCTCTTGGGTAATATGAAAGAGTTCTTTATAAAATTGAGCTTCTTCTATAAAATTAGTGGTTAATCCGTGAGAAAAGTTGATACCGGCAACACTGATGATTACTTTGCTAAAATGTTTGCCCTCTAAAGCCCGGAAAGCCAAATCTCCAGTCATAAGACTTGTTCCGGGCAAAATATTGCCTCCGGTGACAACGGTCACAACACCATTGGTATTTGATAATTCCGCCGCAACCAACCAGTCATTGCTCATAACCGTAACCCGTTGCTTGCTTTTCAAATTCGCCGCCACCTGTTGACAAGTCATACCACCGCCGATAAACACGGCATCCCTGTCATTAACCAGGAGGGCTGCTGCCTCACCGATTTCCCGGATTTCCGGTGAAATTTCGATATTATTTCCTTCTTGATTCGCTTCAATGAGCGATTCATTGATTAAAGCCCCCCCATGGGTTTTAATCACGAATCCGTCTTTTTCCAATACATCCAAATCCCGCCTTACAGTAACCTCGGTAACTCCCAATGTAGCTGCCAAAGTAGCAACATCCATCTGCTTATGCTTCATCAAAAGTTCTTTAATTTTTTGTTGACGGGCCACTGCAAACATAATTTTACCTCTTTTAATCATTTTTTGATTCATAGGATGTTAGAACAAATATGGAGTTACTTTCATTAAATCGAAAATCCACTTGAAAGTCAACCTTAAAAAAGGACTGTCTCATTTTCCCTTGAGACAGTCCTTTCCGTTACCGAATATCCAATAACAGGACATCCAATTTATCTTGCTGAAGCAACCTTGCGGAGCGCAGCTTTCTTTTCCTGATGATCTTTATAAATGGCCCAAATCGGGCTGGCTACAAAGATGGAGGAATAGGTTCCGGAGGTGATTCCCACAATCAAAGCAAAGCACAGTTCTTTGATATTCGGAACAACCAAATAGAAAGCCAAGATTGCTATGACCGTCGTAAAGCTGGTATTCAATGAACGGCGGAAAGTCTGTAAAATGCTGTCGTTAGCAACTTCCACAAATGGCGTGTCTTTGGATTTATATTTAATATTTTCACGAATCCGGTCAAAAACAACGATGGTATCGTTGATGGAATAACCGAGAATCGTAAGCAGCGCCGCAATGATGGTGGAATTGACTTCCACTGCGAATAATCCGAACACTCCGAGAATCAGTAAACAATCATGGAACAGTGCCACAATAGCCGCAATTCCGGAGATTAACTCGAAACGGAACCAGATATAAATAAGCATCAGAATTAAGGCAATCACTACAGCCTTCATGGCATTTTCCACCAATTCCTTACCAATCACCGGGTCAACCCGGGAAATATCCAGGCCCTGCCCCGTGTCAACATGTCCAAATTTTGCCTCCAAAGCTCTAATAACCGTCTCTTGCTCGGTATCATTCAAAAATCTAGTGTACACCAGCACCTGATGCCGGGTAACGCCGGTGGAATCTATATATTTACTGGGTTGCGGCGCGTTCACTTTAAAATTCGGCAAATCCACATTCTGTAAAACCGCCATGACCTCATCGGAACTCACTGCCCGAGGGGTTGGAAAATAAATTTTGGTACCGCCGGTAAAATCAATTCCCAAATTTAACGGCGAACCGGGTTTGGTCCCCCAGCCATTATAGGGATTCGCAAATACAAAAAGGACACTCAAAATCATCGTAACAATAAAAATACCCAGGTAAAAATAACGATATTTAAAAATGTTCATTCGATGGTTACCTCCTTCGCCCCGAAGTATTTTACATAACGATCGGGATCATGGTCAACCTTCCACTCCAGGAAAGTCCGGGTAACGAAGATTGCAGTAATCATACTGATAATAACACCAATGGATAACGTAATCGCAAATCCCTGTACCGGGCCGGTGCCGAAGAAGAACAACACCACCGCGGCAATCAGGGTCGTCACATTGGAGTCGATAATTGCGATTAAGGCCCGGTCAAAGCCAGCGTGGATAGCTGGGCGTACCCGCTTACCGTTCCTGATTTCATCTTTAATTCTTTCAAAAATGATTACATTGGCGTCAACTGCCATACCGACGGTTAATATGAAACCGGCGATTCCCGGTAATGTTAATACACCGCGGAACAATGCCATCACACCCAAGAACAGCACGACGAAAATCATTAACGCAAAGTCCGCCATCAAACCCGGCAAACTATAGAAGATTAACATGAAGGCAATAACAGCGGCAACACCGATGATGGCTGCCATGACACTTTGTCTGACGATTTCTTTACCTAAAGTCGGGGCCACTTGAGTGGATTCGACAACCCGTAATGATACCGGCAATGCACCGGATTTCATCAACAAAGCGTCCTTCTCAACTTCTTCCTTTGTGGCGTTGCCCAAGGTGATGACCCCCGATCCCCCGGGAATCGGATCCTGAATCACCGGGTTCATCAACATCGATTCATCCAAGTATACCGCCATTTGTTTCCCCACGTTTTCGGTGGTAATTTTCTCAAGTTGTTTGGCGCCTTGTCCCTTAAATGAAAAATTGATCACATACCCTTTACCCGCTTCATAGGAAACCCTGATATCCTGCATATCCGTACCGTCCAGTACGATCTGATTATTAATACGGAAGGTTAAGCGCCCGGTTGCTACAATAATATCCCTGGCCTGTTGTAAAGTCTTTAAACCAGGCAATTGAACGTTCAGACGGCCTTTGCCGTCAAGGCGGACATCAGCTTCGGCCATACCCGAAGCAGCTTCGCTTATCCGGTGTTCAATAATTGCCTTTGAACGTTCCAAAGCGTCTTCCGGGAAATCCCGGGCATCTTCTAATATTTTAACCTCAATCACATTGCCTTTTTGGACGGAAGAGAAATTAAAATTCTTGCCCTCGCCCGATTGGTCAAATTGATACCGTTCCGGGAAAGCATTAATATTCATTGCTCTTTGGGCATCAGCACTATTGGCAAAGGTAAATTTCAAACCATCATACCGATCCCCGTCCATCACACCCAGAGGCGCCACTTGGGGTGCTGCAATACTGGCCTGCGTAATTTTGGCAGTAAGCGCATCACTCAGTTTATTTAAATTATTGGTACTCAAGCGGTAATCCGGCGCCAACAATAGCTCGACTCCACCCTTTAAGTCCAATCCAAGCCGTATCGGATCGGTTTTAAAAAAGCTCGCTCCGATCGGGCTGATCATAAGACCCAGAAGGATCGTTATAACAAGGATTAATCCGACTCTCCAGCGTAAATCCTGTCTCAACGCAATCTCCCCTTTGATTAAAATTTATAATGAAAGTTTCAATCACTAACCAAACCTATTTACAACCTCTCCGTATTCCTTGGGAACCATCATCATCGTTCCCGGAACCATTCCGTGAACTCCGGTAAAAAATAAAAAACAGCGATATCACCATAATGGCAAAGAAAAACCCTACCATTAGTCCGGTCTGTTTCGTCAACAAAACACGTTCCCAAACCGGCGGCGGATCTTGTCTTGGGTCTATAAATCCATTACTCGATGAAGGTATTATACTGGCCCGAATCGTTAAATCAGGATTATCAGCGACCGGCTCGGTACTATCCAAAAGCCCCTCGATCTTTTCTAACGCCGTGGCGCTTCTGATACCCAGTTGGTTCCACCGGCCCCCAACACCACTTTGGATAACACAACCCACCATGGCAATGAGTAAGGCCGTAACCATGATATAATACCATCGTAACGATGTCTGTCTCACGAATTTGTCCCCAAATCCAATATTATTTCTTCTTTGTTTTGGCGGTTGTTTTGGCGTGCGCCTCGCGATTGGCGGCTGCTTTGGCGGCAACTACCTTTTCGGCTTTAAAGGCTGCATAGGCGAATGTGCCGAAAATCGCAAGTACAACGATCACTGTAATAAGTTGAAACATTGGGTTCCCTCCATGTTTTCAATATGAATGATCAAAAAGCGAAAAATACCGCCTAATCCACTCTTTTGAGCGAGATAGCGGAAAGTTTACAAAAGCTTTATTAATTATATCGATTTAAGAATGGCTTGTCAATTAAAAGGGGGAGCGTTCCAAATGAGAATATTTGGCTTTGGAAAAAATTTATGGCTCCTTCAATTAAATTACTCCTTTTTGGAATATAAACTGAAGATCATTGCGTTGATTTTATATTGATATCGGAATTTCAGCCTAAAATTGGATTCTTTTAAGACCTTTTCCTGTGCGGCAGGAAATTTTGCGGTTTTGTGGAAATGAGATTCAAGCGGGGAGGTTAAAATGAAATTTTTACAATATATGTCGGTGTTATTACTACTATCTGTCTTGCTATTCTTTTCGAATGTAACAACGGCCCAAGCCGACAGTATGCAACAAGAAGCTGAGTCCACCCAATATGCAATTGGTTATGAGGTTGCTTTTCCCCTCTGTTATGGGTTAACGCTTACCTATGACATTGATCAAACTCTGGCAATTCAAGGTTTAATCACCATGAGCCCACAACCGATTATGCTCTCCACCGTAAAAGTGTTATATAAATTGAAACAGGACTTCCTCCAGCCACGCAAAAACTCTGTCTATATTTATGCTCTGGCCGGACAATTTGAAGATACTGCTGTCTGGGATTTTAAAAAGCGGGTCCGCGGGTATTCGGTTGGTATCGGAACTGAATTTACGCCGAAAGCTTACCCGGAAAACTTCAAAAATTATTTAGAAGTCGGATTCATTCATTTCGATTCATCGGATTATGATCCTTCATTGACCCTAAGTGCAGGAGTTAAAGTTTGTTATTGAATTCCTCATGGTTTTTATCCATTGATGAAATGATAGTAAAACAATATAGAAATTTGTTCTTGAATAATTGAAACTCAGGTGTAAAATCGCAATGAAAAAAAAGTACAACTTCCTTTTGTGTTTAGCTATTGCCGTCATATTTATCCCATCAAGTTTTGGGCTTTCGTTACCTGCTCATCCAGATCCCAACAAACCAATTGTGATCATCATTGCCGATAAAGTAGATAGTTTGGAATTATATAACACTGAATTCCCGGCTATCCGGAAGTTCTTGGAATCGGGAAACTGCGGACTGATGAACATCCGTAGCAGCAAAGGGTATGCCGATTCCGGAAGCGGTTATTTATCATTAGGCGCCGGCAGTAGGGCAAACGCAGTGGGCCAGCCAAGCGATTCATTGAATCCTGAACAATTTGTAACCAATAATCCATCGGCTAGCTTTTTTAATTGGAGAAGAGGAATTCCTTTAAAAAACGATTATGAGCAGCGTCTGTTTGTGCCTGAAACCGGCTGGCTGACCAATATAGCAAACCAGGAAGATCATCAGGTTTCTCCGGGCAGGCTTGGCAGCCTGTTCCATCGTGAAGGCTGGCGCACTTGTTTAATCGGCAATATCGATAGCGCCGACCAGGAAAACCGGCCCGGTGCCCTTTTTTTGATGGACAAAACCGGAATGATCAATGAGGGAACTGTTAACTCTTCCATGAATGAAACGGACACCCGTTTCCCCTATTTATACCGGGCCAATGTAACCGGAATGATCTCAGAACTCAAACTGCATCTGGGTGAACAAAAAATCATCGCTATCGATTTTGGTGATTTTGCCCGTTTGGATGATTATAAGGATCAGATAAGTCCAGACCTTTACGAACGCGCGAAACTTCAAACCTGGAAAAGGCTTAACTCTTTGGTTGAAGGGGTTTTAGGTTTGGGTGCTCCTGAAAATTTTACACTAATCCTTTTTTCCCCTTCCATCTCCAAAGAGGGTACAGTTGCAAAGAATTTACTGGCTCCTATCGTCATCTATCGTGAGGATGCCTTCCCCGGCATATTGGTATCGGGGACAACACGCTGGCCCGGATTGGTGGCAAATGTGGATCTACTACCCACCTTGGCCAGCATCGCTCAGTTCACGAAAACTTCCGCTTTTACCGGAAAAGTCATGGTTTGTCAACCAACAATCAATGGTATAGAACAAGTCCTCAACTTAAATAGACGTTTAATAGACCTCAGTGCCAATCAGCGCCCTATCATTAACTGGTACCAGGGAATCATATCTTTTTGCTGGATTATGGGTCTTCTAAGCGGTATTTTTCTAAAAAAACGATGGATTCGGGATTGGCTAGTCAGTCTGGTGATTGTGATTCCCTTAACTGTAATCATCCTGCCTCTCTTCCCGAGTTTTGCATGGCAAGTTAGTGGATTTTTGTTATTCAATGTCCTTTTGGTAGCAATCTTTACCCGGATTCAAGAGATGAATACCCGGATCCTTAGTTTATCGGCCCTGATCTGGTTGATCCTTATTTTGGATCAAATCACCGGGTGGCGGTTAATCCGTTTCTCCGCTTTAGGTTACAGCGCAATGGCCGGATCCAGATATTATGGCTTAGGCAACGAATTTCTGGGAATCTTTTTGGCAAGCGCCTTATTACTCACGGATTTATTCAACCGGAAATTTAAATCCCGCTGGTCCACACCGGTTGTTCTAGGCATAACAATATTCATCTTAAGCTGGCCACAGTTTGGAGCAAAATTCGGAGGGATTTTAGCGGGAACGATTGGATTTGCCTATTATTTGATAAAAATCTATCAGTGGAAATGGCAAAATCGTAAATTTTGGTTTGTTTTCATTGGCTGCAGTTTGGTCTTATTCACAATTAGCTGGTGGGATAGTCTCCGCCCGCCGGATGTTCAGACTCATATCGGCCGTTTTCTCCATCTAATTTTGAACAAAGATTTTGAGCAAGTCAGTCAGATTATCTTCCGGAAGATTGCCATGAACCTAAAATTAACCCTATCAAGTCCCTGGATCCGCATTATCCTATTAGCCTTCATTTTGAAGGCCGTTCAACGCTGGCTTACAGGACGGAAAATGCTCTTACCGGAAGATAAATTAGTATGGCAAGCAATTCTTGTTGCCGGTGTTTGTTCCTATTTGGTCAATGATGCCGGAGTTCTCGCCTTTGCAACATGCTTAGCCTATGGATTCTCATACCTGCTACTTAAAATGAATAATCAGGAAGATCCAAACCTGATTTGGCGTTGGATTCCGAAAAGGTTTATAAGGTGCAATTAAGTCAAAAGGCGTGTACTCTTTATTTACAGAAGCACATTTCCATTGATCTCGATCTTAAACTGACAGCCCAAAAAGATAGCGGCTCTGCGGCACATCATCATCCGCACCAGGAAAATCTCAAAATACTCCATCACGGGACAGAGGGAATTTTCAATTTTAATCTCCAGAGTAATGCTGCGCTTTTCTTCGTTTACATTTAAAAAAGAATGTACGGCGGCATAATTAACCCGGTCATGGATGTCAAAAGTGGCTAAATCGGTATTTCTGACCCGGCTACGGTGAACATCGGACTTATCGGCCAAAATCAGAGCTGCAGCTACATTATTGACCGCTTCACCGCATTCCTCTTCATGATTGCCGATGGCGCCCACCATCGTTGCGGCCTCCCCAGGATCAAAACCTTGAGCCAGTAAATAATTCAAAGCAATAACAGCCCCTGTCCGTCCATGATCCCGGCGGTTTACAATATTACCGATATCATGTAGATAACCTGCAATCGAAGCCAGCTCGGCTTGACGCTCCGGATAGCCCAGGCGAAGCAAAATATTTTGAGAAATATTTGAGACCAAACTGGCATGGCGAAAACCATGTTCAGTATACCCCATTACGCCGAGATGTTCATCGGCTTTTTGAATAAATGCGGTGATAGCCGGATCTTTTTTTATTTCATTCAGTGTAAGTGCCATTTTCTACCCTCCTATTATTTTGTCCTAAAAAAAAAGAGAGTCAAGACTCTCTTAATTTTTGACTTTTTGCACTGAACTGCGGGAAAACTTTAATTCCACTTTATCAGCAACTTTTAATCTAACATCATCATCATCTAAGTCAACGATTTCACCGTGTAAGCCACCCACAGTGATAACTTTATCGCCTTTTTTCAGGCTATTTAACATTGCTTGTCTTTGTTTTTGTTGCTTACGTTGGGGCGCTATCATCAAAAAATAAAAAATCGCGAAAAACCCCACCAAAATCAGGATTTGAATCAATCCTGCATTCCCAGCTGCTGCCGGCTGAGCTGCGGCTAATAATAAATTCATACTATCACCTCCTTTTAAACAAATTATTTATTCGACAAAAAACATGGTTTTCCTTTTATTCACCCTGATATTGCCTGAAAAATTCCTGTTTTCGTTCCTTAAAGGTGTCAGTTCTCAGTCCCTCTTTAATTTCTTCCATGATCTGCCTTAAAAAATATAAATTGTGGTAAGTAATTAAATACCCCCCCAAAAACTCTCCCGCCTTAAATAAATGACGGATATACGCCCTGGAATAGCCAGTTTTACAAGTATAACATCCGCATTTGGGATCAAGAGGTCCGTAATCCCTGGCATACTGAGCATCGCGGATCAGAACCCTTCCTCCGGAGGTCAATGCTGTTCCATGCCGGGCAATACGGGTTGGAAAAACACAATCAAACATGTCAACTCCCCGTTCAACCCCTTCCCACAAAGCGTCCGGAGAGCCAACTCCCATTAAATAGCGGGGTTTATTTTCCGGAAGAGCGGGTACTGTATAATCCAATGCCTCATACATCAATGGTTTAGGTTCACCTACGCTCAGACCTCCAATGGCATAGCCTGGAAATCCCAAGCTGGATAAAGCCTTAGCGCTTTCCAGACGTAAATCCCGGTAAGTTACACCCTGAACGATCCCAAAGAGAACCTGATTCTGCCGGCGGTGAGCTTTTAAACACCTTTCCGCCCAGCGGGTTGTCCGTTCCATTGCTTCTTTAGCGGATTTGTATTCTGAAGGGTACGGCAAGCATACATCAAAGGGCATGGCAATATCGGCGCCCAAATCGGACTCAATCTCCATCACCCGCTCCGGGGAAAATAAATGAGCCGAACCATCAATATGGGATTTAAATGTAACACCTTCTTCGGTGACTTTCGTTAACTTGGCCAAGCTGAATACTTGAAAACCTCCGCTATCCGTTAACATGGAACCGTTCCAGTGAATGAATGAGTGTAAGCCTCCGGCCTCCCTTACAATATCCGAGCCTGGCCGGAGATAAAGATGATATGTATTCCCAAGAATGATTTTAAATCCAATTTTATTCAAATCATCGACCGTCATAGCCTTAACCGCGCCTTGGGTGCCTACAGGCATAAAAACCGGCGTTTCGATTTGGTTGTGAGCTGTAGTCAATAAACCCAACCGGCCCTTATTTTCATTGGATTCTTTCTGAATATGAAAAGAAAATGACATCGGAAACCTCTTATTTTATTGATAAAACTTTTATTTATAAAACCTTTATTGATAAAACCTTTACTTTATAAACATGGCATCTCCAAAGCTGAAGAAACGGTACTGTTCCTCCACTGCATGGTGATAACATTCCGCGATAAATTGCCGACCGGCAAAGGCTGATACTAACATCAGCAAAGTAGATTTTGGCAGATGAAAATTGGTTATTAATCCGTCAATGATTTTAAATTGATATCCGGGATATATAAAAATAGCAGTCTCACCGGAACCGGGAACCAATGTGCCATCTTCGCGCGCCTGCGATTCCAATACCCTGACTACCGTAGTCCCAACTGCAATAACACGTTTACCCGCTTTTTTGGTTTCTTGAATTTTCCGTACCAAATCACTTTGCAAAGAAAAAATTTCGGAATGCATGTGGTGTTCTTCCACCACTTCGGTTTTTACCGGACGAAAAGTCCCCAAGCCCACATGGAGCGTTAAAAAACCCAACTGAACTCCATTTGCTTTCAGTTTCTCCAATACCCTATCCGTGAAATGTAGACCTGCCGTGGGAGCAGCCACCGAACCCTCATACTTTGAATAAATGGTTTGATATCGTTCGGGATCCACTTGTTTATTGTGAATATAAGGCGGCAAAGGAGTTTCTCCGCTCCTTTGGAGCCACTCTCTAAAATGAAGTTCCGGGGGAAACTGAACAATTCTGCCACCGCCTTCCACCGCTCCGGAAACCTTTCCAACAATATTTTCCGGAAATATCAGCTCTACTCCGGGTTTGCTCCGCTTTCCGGGGCGCACCAGACACTCCCATTCATTCTGACCGAGTTCCCGGATCAAGAAAACTTCAACCCTCGCCCCGGTACTTTCACGGGTGGCAAATAAGCGGGCCGGTATAACCCTGGTATCATTGAAAATAATTAAATCACCGGGTTCCAAGAACTGGACAATATCATAAAAATGATGATCCTCCATGATTTTACGATTGCGATCGACTACCAGCAAACGCGAATGATCCCGCGGTTCTTCAGGGACCTGAGCTATTAACTCCGCCGGTAACAAATAATCAAAATCACTGACCTGCATTTCTTTTACTCCCATCCATGTGCAGATTACTGACATCCGTTATCATGGTCCCAGGGTAATAATGTTCCAAAATTTGCCTTTCGTTATACCCGGCTTCTGCCATGCCCTTGGCTCCCCATTGACTCATACCCACTCCATGTCCCCAACCTGATCCGCGGAGTACAATCCGAAACGGTATCTTATCCTGCAACCAGGACCATGGATCCGGAAGATCCCACGGTGGCATCAAGGCATCTGCAAAAAGCCCTGGGATGTCGGTATCAGCCATTAAAGCCTGGGGATAAGGACTACCGGGCAGCCACCATAAATTTATAAATGGCAGGGGACCGTAAATTACTCCGATTTGAGCTTTAACGCTTGGGAGGCCTGTCAAAGACCGGAATTGTTCGCCACTGAGAATCTTGGAATCTAAATTACCCAGAAGAGTAATTTTCAATAACTTACCGTCCGGAGTGTAATTGACCCCTGAAATTTGTTGCAGCTGTCCAACGGATGGATAAAAATGGTTGACCAAACCTTGAAGGTCATCCCAGTTCATAGAGCGTGTCCATTGATTATACGGTGAATTTTGATCCCAATCAATCGTCGATTTTAAATAAGGTACACTCTCATTCCATACTGAGGCAGCTTCGGCTGTGGAACCTCCTGATGAAGAATGATATACGGCTGAAATCACTCTGCCACGATAGGTGATAATTTTACCCGACGTACTGTCCACTGCTATATTGGTGCTGGTTTTTTCCGAATCCATTCCCCCATATACTTGGCAATGATCGGTTTGGCAAAGATCAAAACCATTATTGGCATGTCGTCCCAAAGAGGCAATAGCATAAGTTCTGGCCGCTATTGCCTGGGCTCTGAGCACGGCTGAAGGCCATGATGCCATTACTTCCCTGGGTACCACGCCCCGTAAATAATCGTCGAGGGAAATGTAATCAATCAAACTGATCCGGTTGTTTTTCGCAAATATTAAAAAACCACCCCGATAACGGTGATTATTCCAAATCAATGGACTTTGACCCGGAATCACTAAAAATGGGCCTGCGCCAATGGGAACACTATCAAGCTCTAAAGTATCGTTACAAACCGTAAAAACAACTTGTTCGCCCGGAATGGGAAGATTAACCGGCTCTGCAGCGGTCAAATCCAAAATAGCTTCACTATCGGCTATACAAAGTGTTATGGCATCCTGATCAACTGCCAAACCAACTTTTACGGGCCGTAAATCGGCAGCCATCACCGAATTAGGGTGATATCCTATCATCAAAAACCCAATCCATATAAAAATCTTCATGAACTTTCCCATATCCAACTCCCGCATGGTCAACTATCCCGATCACGGGTATCATCCCAATAACCGAATTCCTTCAAGGAGGCCTCATGGTTGCGCCAATTTTTCCGTACTTTCACCCATAGATTTAAAAAAACGGGCGCATCCAGCAAAAGTTCCAGATCTTCCCGAGCGGCTTTTCCAATATTTTTTAAGCGCTCTCCCCCGGCCCCGATAATAATCCCTTTTTGAGAGTCCCGCTCCACGTAAAGGGTGGCTTCGATATAAATCCTGCCGTTACTGCGTTCCTTCATTTCTTCCACTTGAACCGCTATGGCATGAGGCACTTCATCTTGAGTGAATTGAAGGACCTTTTCCCTTAAGAACTCGGCTGCAATAAATCGTTCGGGATGATCAGTGATTTGATCCGGCGGATAAAAAGCCGGTCCAACAGGGAGTTGATCTGCAATTGCCGCCAACAACTGCGGAATGCCTCGGCCGGTTTGAGCCGAAACCCGGAATTTCCGCTCGAAAGCTTCTATTTGAGGAGGAGCGTTATTATCAGCCACCAAATCATCTTTATTCCACAACACAAATACCGGAGTCGTGGTTCCTTTCAAAATATCGGCCACTTTTTGATCAGCTGGTGTAAAGCCGGCGCTGCTGTCCAAAACCCAAAGGATCAAATCCACATCGGGTAAAACCAATTGGGCAGCCCGGTTCATTTGATCGCCTAAACGGTGAAGGGGTCGATGTAAGCCGGGGGTATCAACCCAGACTATCTGATAATCTTCCGTTGTTAAAATCCCGCGCAAGGAATTTCGGGTCGTTTGAGGTTTCTCGGAAGTAATTGTTATTTTCTGTCCAATGAAGTTATTGAAAAGGCTTGATTTTCCGACATTCGGCCGGCCAATTAAGGCTACAAAACCTGATTTAAATTTATGATTCATAAATGAATTATTATCCATTATTTTTCCCAATTCCACTCCAGTAACCACCGGTCTTCTCCGGGGCCATAATAGTCTTTTAAAAATCCAATTCGTTTCATTTGAAACTTGTCTTCATAAATGTGAAGCGCTACCTTGTTTTCCGGATGAACGGTTAATTGGAGTCTGGTAAATCCGGCTCTGGGCATGGCCTCAAAAATATGCCTCAAAAGAGCAGTCCCCACTCCATTTCCTTGATAATCAAGGGCCACTGCATAACCATACAAGTAAACAAGTTCCGAATCGCGCCAATCTCTCATTAACTGTGCAATCCCGACCGGCTTACCATTTAATCTGGCCAAGTAGACTCTTCCATAGTGCAGGAACGGCGGTAAAGACCATTCATTTAAACTGGCAGGACCAAAGACCTCCTCATCAATACTAAGCAAAATCTCCCGCAAATAATCATCCACTGATGTCACGATTTCTATACTTATAACCGAATCTTCCAATTTTAGCCCTCCATGTTTCAATCAAATCACCCGAAAACGCAGTGCAAATCCCTTGGTAAAATAAACATTTTTCACCGCTATGCAATAATCAATGGATTCACGAAGTGGTTTCCAGAGAATCATTCAGATTTTTGGGAGTGAAAGCTCCCGGTAAATATTGGGCTAGCGTGGTTTCAATCTTTTTCCCTTCCTGGTTCACCAAAATGAGGACTAAATCCAATCCAAACTCGACCAAAAATTGACGGCAAATTCCACAAGGCGCAGCAGGATCTGTTCCATCCGTGGCCACAACCAAAGCTTCAAAACTGGTCTCTCCTTCAGACACAGCCTTTACCGCTGCAGTACGTTCAGCGCATATTGTGGCGCCGAAAGAAGCATTTTCTACATTGCAGCCGCTATAAATACGGCCTGATTTTCCAAGTAAAGCAGCACCTACTTGGAAGCGAGAATAAGGGGCATAAGCCCTTTGACGGGCATTCATAGCGGTTTGAATCAATTCCTGTTTTTGAGTTTCATTCATACTTAAAATTTCCCCTTTATTTCAGAATTTGAAATACAACCAGAGAAATTAGACATCCAAGCGTACCTCCGGCAATAACCTCGGGCCAGGTATGAACCTGGTTTTCAACCCGGCTTTCTGCAATGAGCAACACTAAAAATCCTGCCAAAAAGAAGACTAAGCTATTGTGACAGATAAAAAAAATAGCCGTAGCAGCTGAAGCTCCAAGTGCCGTATGACCACTGGGCATACCCCCCTGAATAAGTCGCGCCTTTTTGGTAATTGACTTGCTAACGATGACCACGACAATTGTCAATAAAATAGCTACCAGACTCAGATAGGCAGGGGCTTTCTGTAAGGATTCAATCACTCTGGGAATCAGCGGGTCAAACTTGGGAGCAAAAATAAGATACCCAACGATAATTGCCAACACTGCAGCAACCAGAACGGCACCGGCAGACACATTTTTGATAATTGCCGCCAGAGGATGATAGTCTGGGGTTATTAAATCAACCGTTACCTCTAAAGCAGTATTCATCATCTCCGTTACAATCACGAAAGCAATGGTCATAAAGAGGATTAAAATCTCCAATTTCGTCAATTGAAGAAGCAGCGACAAGATTAACACTCCACCGGTGGCCAGAAAGTGCAAGCGAATATTGCGCTGGGTCTTAAATGCGTAAATTATCCCTTCGAAAGCATTATTAAAAGAGTCCAGGAGGCTTCTCGACCTCAAATCTATTTCCTCCCTATCTGAAATGCAGCCAATATCTTTTCTTCTTCAGTACGCATCGTGACTGTATCCTCCGGGGTTTGGTGATCATAACCCAACAAATGCAATAAACCGTGGATAGCCAGATAATTAAGTTCGCGAATTAAGGAATGCTCATACTCTTTGGACTGATCAACTGCACGTTCCATCGATATGAAAATATCGCCCAACAGTTCTGGGGCATCCTCCGGCAAAACATCTTGACCTTCGGTCACATCTTCCTCCATGGCAAAAGACAAAACGTCGGTCGGTTGATCCAAACCGCGATATTGCGAATTTAATTCCTGGATATATTGGTTGTCCACTAAGACAACACTGACTTCGGATTGAGGTTTTTGGTGCGCATTCAAGGCGTTTTGTAAAACTTCTTCCAATAAATGGAGCCCTTGTTCCTCAACCGGAATGATTTTCTGAATATTATTTACCAGTATCGCCATTGGTCTTCTTCCTTTCAATTTCTTGGAGGACATTATCCGGATATTCAATCCGGTTGTGAAACATTCCGCCCAGTACTTTGATAAAACTATTTTTGACATTATTCAGATCTTTGAGTGTTAAGTTGCACTCATCAAATTGACCGTCATCCAGGCGTTCGCGAATAATCCTTTGTACCAGGGTTTCAACTTTGGCGGGCGTGGGCTTCGGTAAAGACTTCACAGCTGCCTCCACCGAATCAGCCAACATCACCAAAGCGGCTTCCTTGGTTTGGGGTTTAGGTCCCTCATACCGGAAATCCTCTTCGATTAAATTTTCTTTTTCAACTTGCGCATTTTCTGAAGCACGTCTATAAAAGTAGCGCACCAAATCCGTACCATGATGTTGTTCAATGATTTCTACCAATTTCTCTGGTAACCCGTGTTCTCGGGCAATTTCAGCCCCTTCTTTCACATGATAGGTAATGATTAAAGTGCTGAGTGTAGGATTGAGCTTTTCATGGGGATTATCCTGAGTAAACAGGTTTTCTACAAAGAAATAAGGTCGTTTGATTTTCCCGATATCATGATAATAAGAACCTACCCGAACCCATAGAGCATCCGCACCGATGCCCTCAGCTGCGGCTTCAGCCAAATTGCCGACCATGATACTATGATGGTAAGTACCCGGAGCTTCGATTTGGAGTCTTCGCAGCAGTGGGTGGCCTGGATTGGAAAGTTCCAGCAAACGGATGGCTGAAGTAAGCCGGAAAAGATGTTCCAAAAACGGTAAAGAGCCAATGGCCAGTACGGCCGATAAAAAACCATTGGCAATCGAAAGCATCACCGCCTGATAATCAAAAGTGGTATGGAAAAGTAGATTGATTAAAGTGACGGTAACTGCATTGACAAACATTAAAATAAAGCCGCATCGCACCAAATCTCTCTGACGCCCAAATTTCAGAAGTACCAGGACAGGAATCGCGCCGCTCACAAAATAAAAAATAGTCAGTGCCAGACTATAATCAACAATGATACCTCCCAGCAAACTGAGGATCACGGTCATAGCCAATGCTAACTGAGGTTCAATCAAGATCGTCATCAGCATCGAGCCAAAACTAATTGGAGCCAAATAAGGCAGGGTGTTATTCTCTGTTAAGGATAATACCTTAATGAGCCCGACTACAATAACAAGTAACAACAAGAGCAGGTATAACAAACGCTCCTGCTTAAATAATTCATTATGAAATTGCCAAATATAAAGGGTTCCCAGGCCGATGAGAAGAAGAATAAAACAGGACAAACTCAAGAAAACTTGAATGCGGTTGGATTTTGTGACAATTAAGTGCAAATCCTGCAACATCTTCAAATCATTCTCGGTAACAACCTGGTCCTTAGCGATCAATACCTCGCCGGCATGATGAACCACTTCCGGCACTTCTCCGCGGACCCGGTTTTCAATTTTTTTAATTTTGGTGGCATTGATGATCAAATTGGGTTGAACGACAGCCTCCAATAAACTGACCACTGTTGGAGCAATTTCCGGGGATACCTTTTGTTCCGCAACCATTTGCGGTAATAAAAGCCGGATATTGGCAACACTCTTCGGGTCGATCCGCTGATGCTGCTCAATGTCGGTAATAAGCTGATGGCTTTTGATTTTGAGTTCCTGATAAAAGTCATCGGGCAATAGGACTATCCGCTTTAGCATACTGAAACTAGGAGTCTGGTAAAAGAATTTTTTATAGTTTTCAATTCGAATTGAATTCGAGTTTAGGGTTTTGGTTGGATCGGCCAAATATTTTTTGCGTGATAAATCAATCGCCTCAAAAAAGCGATTGAGCTTAAAAGAAATCATCTGACTAACTTGTTCGTCGATTTGATAATTATCCGGATCCTGCATTGCAATTTCTAAAGCCCGATCCACTGCATCCTTCTGAGCAAGCCTGGTAGCCTCTCGATCGGAGACATCTTTGGGCGCGATAATCTCAACCTTGCTGGCTTGTCCAACTTTCAAATCATAAGTATGAGGCGACAAATTAAACTGCAATAACGTAATCAGCAAGGAAAAACAGAAAATGATTAAAAATCCCTCTCGAAAGGAAGGTAACCTTAAAATACCGCTAATTTTACTCATCATTTCAAACGGCATGTCACTGCTTTTAGACTTTTTGGAATTTGCATTTTGATTTTCATTGAGCTCCAAGATTGCCAGCTCCTTTAGAGTTTACCGTTTCTTGATATCGTTCATAGGCCCGGATAATTTTCTGAACAAGTTCATGTCTTACCACATCCCGATCGGTCAACATGACCACAGCGATACCGGGGACATCGGCAAAAATCTCACCCACTTGGGTTAACCCCGAAATGGTACCTTTCGGTAAATCCACCTGAGTAATGTCACCGGTGACGACAGCTTTCGAACCGAATCCCATCCGGGTCAAAAACATTTTCATTTGCTCGGGTGTCGTATTTTGAGCTTCATCTAAAATGATAAAAGAATCATCCAGCGTACGTCCGCGCATATATGCTAAAGGCGCAATTTCAATAATGCCCCGTTCCAAATACTTTTGGAACAGATCGACTCCCATGACATCATAGAGAGCATCATAAAGAGGACGTAAATATGGATCCACTTTTTCCTGTAAGTCTCCTGGCAAAAACCCCAGTTTTTCTCCGGCTTCTACTGCCGGACGAGTTAAAATCAGACGGTTTACGGTTTTTGCTTGTAATGCGGCTACCGCCAACGCTACGGCAATATAAGTTTTGCCCGTCCCTGCAGGCCCGATTCCAAAAGTAAGGCCATGATGAAGAATGGATTCTACATATTGTTTCTGACCTATGGTACGGGGGAATATTTTTTTGCCGCGTGCAGTAACGGCCACTACTTCTTCCGTAAGCGCTGCTGCCTTGTTCAATTGGTCTTCCTGAGCCAGATGCACCAAATAACGAATTTCATCCAAGGAAGCGACATGCCCTTTTTTTAGCTGTTGATTTAAAAGTTCAATCACAGCCATTCCCTGATCAATCCGGTTTTGTTCACCGGTCAAGATGAGTTCATTTCCCCGTGAAAAAATCGTTATTGCTAAACCTTCCTCAATAAGCCGGATGTTCTCCTCAAGCTTTCCAATTAATTGTGGCGCCATCCTGGGTTCAAGTTCTAATTTATATTCAACATTACTCAATAATAAATGTTGCCCCTTTCCTCTAATCCAAAAGGACGGTTTTTCTACAATAGTTTTTTAATCATAGGATATTCCATAGTCTGTGTCCCTTTTATTATGGTATACTGTCATGAAATGAATCGATGCCTTCCTATGGAGTTTCCAAATCAATCATTTCCCAATGGAACTTTTATTTTTAATAAACGAGATTTTCGCTATGTCTTCTAGTTTTTCATACGTTGTGGTATACTTGATGAAATTCCCTTCCGAAGTCCAGGTTTGAGCGAAAGGGGCAGCCTTTAGATCCATCTTTTTAACTTTTTCATTCATTTCATCCAAAACGGTTTTTTCAATTTCACGGCGGCTTTGAACCTTACGATGCCAGATTACCTTTTGCCAGGTATCTTTTATTATTTCTACATTATCGAACGGATTCCTTCCTTGATAAAGAGGCCGACGCCAACGCGACCAATAATAGTTGTATTTCGGTCGCTTGCCAAAACTGATTAGCGAAAATAGTTTTCGTCCCCATCTTAATTGATACTTCTGAAAAAAATCTTGGTTTATTTCAGGACGCCAAACAATTTTCGGCTCCACGATTTCCAAATCATACCATACTTTGGCTACCACAATCCCGCTAGCAGCTATTTCATGTTTCTCAAGTTCTCTTGTTTCCGAATTCGTGAGCCATTGTACACCACCGATTAATAAATCGCCCTTTGCCACCGTATCTCCTTCTTTGACAGCCGGTACCCCTCTTACCACAACCATCTTGGTAACAACTCCATCTTTGGCAGCCACAATATCACAAGACTCCACCGGCGCAGGCGCATTTTTACGTTTTACAACCTTCACTTCAGCTACCACACCATGTACCGTGATTGCCAGCCAAACGGCGCCTGGCGTGTGGATCATAACTTCCCTTTCGATTAAATTCTTTTTCTGTATAATTTCCTTGCGGGAGGACCCTGCCTTCAATCCTAAACGCGAAAGATTGGCTAACAATTGTTGCCGTTCGGCATCCTCAAAACCGTCAATCTTAATAATAAAAACGAATGAACTTAAGTATACCAAGAAACTTATCAGTATCATAGCCCCCATCCAAAAAATTTTACGCCGCGCCAATTTACGTTTAATAAAAGGCAATCCCTTTTTTTGATAAATTTTCACTGTGGTGTGAGTTTTGCGGACAATCCCCCGAATTCTGAAAAAGCCGTGAGCCCGGATTTTTACTTCCGCAACCTCAGTTCCCAAACGTTTTACATCCCATAAATACAATCCTGAACTGGTTAGCAAATTTAAAAATTTTTCCAAGTGGACACCCCGGACTATCAGCTGAATATATCCTGTAAAAAAAGATACTACTCGCTCCAAATTCAACTCATTACCTCCAATCAATCCATTCGAGTTGAGTGATTTTTCCCTCCACGATAACTTCTTCTTTCACAGCCGATACAATCATCAGCCCCGTCCCGGAAATTTTTAACTCGCCAAAACGAGTATTGATTCTCACCAGAGTCTGGTCGTATTCGATGACCCCCCGATGATTGATAATGGATAAATTTTTGTTACCGCTGATCGTCATTTTTGGCCAATCGATCACCGTATCAAGCGGAATATCAAGGAAATCAGCCAATTTATGTGTGATTGGAATCCGTTTCCGTTGCCCCAAAAAAATCCCCCCCTATGGTTTATGCTCAGGGGAGGATATTTTATTTCTTATTTTTATCTTTAAAAATAATCCGGTACCGCTGATGGAAATATATGAACGACGAGAGAAGAATGAATAGACCCAAAATCACCAGTATTTGCTCACCGGAAAAAACAATCCGTTCCAGCGGATTAAATCCCTTGCCCACAGGTGCACTCACTGCCAAATGATTTCTGAGTGGAGCAAATACAGGCATTAGCGGTCCCATCAGCATCCAAGTAAAAATGGCTGCAAATAATCCGTGCAAAAAACGGGCAGCCATGTAAGGAGCCATTCGGATATCAGTATCGTGAATCACACTGGCAACCTGGCCATGCACACACAATCCGCTCCAAGCAATAATCCAGCTGGCAATCATGGCCTTATCGACAAGCGGAGCGGCGGCCCTGCTCGCGGCCATACTTCCCAAATCAATTTCCAGGATCCCATAAAACATTGCATGGACCAAATGGGGATCAATATTAAAAATCCTCAAAATTCCTCCTAAAACCGGCGCCAAAATCCCAAAGAACCCAAAAACCGTCAACATTTTCACAAGCACTGAAAAAAGCATAATAAAACCGCCAATCATTAACAACGTAGCCATTGATTCCTTTACAGCATCTCCAAGGAGTCTGCCGAAAGGACGGCCGTCTTCACGGCGGGCTTTGAACAGTTCCCCCACTGCACGCTTTAGAATACCGATTTTACAGGAACCGGATATACTTTCATCGGTTTTTCTCTCTTTCGAAGATTCCCCTTTTTTATAAAATTTAAAAACCACTCCTACCGTGAAACTAGCGATATAATGTGCTATAGCCAAGATAACCCCCAAATCCGGATACCCAAACATTCCGACCGCCACTGCCCCAAAAATGAATAACGGATCGGCCGTATTGGTAAACGAAAGCAATCGTTCACCCTCCACCCGGGAACAAAGACCATTACGGCGAAATTTCCCCGTAATCACGGCATCCATAGGATATCCTGCCGCCAAACCCATGGATAATGCAAACGCGCCTACTCCGGGCACATTAAATAAAGGCCTCATTAAGGGTTCCAATATCACACCAAGAAAATGGACCACTCCCATACCCAGCATCACCTCAGATAATACAAAGAATGGTAACAATGAAGGCAGCACAATATCCCAAAAAACTTTTAGTCCCTCTATTGCGGCTTCGACTCCCTCTTTTGGGTAAATCACTAAAGAAAATGTCAATAGGCAAACCAAGAGTGCTCCAAGTAATATCTTAATCTTGTGCAAATACATAACCCGCACTATCTTCCCCTCCCCAGGCGCCCCCGCCCATAACAAGCAGCTTGCTTGTTTTAGTTTGTTATGAATGATTCACCGATAAAAACAAACACACCTTTACAATATATGGGTGTGTTTGAGGGGATAGAATTAATTTTTATTTAGCGTGCTGTTCATTTATTGACTAGTATTACTGATTGGGTATGCCTCGTATTGCCTAAAAAGACCTGTTTATCCAATAAAGTTGCAAAAGTCCCGTGTATACTTAATTTAAATGTTGCTGTGATTCAGGGTTTTTTAATAAAAATTCCCAAGCTTTGAGAGCTGCTTTAGCTCCTTCCCCGGCTGCCACAATGATTTGTTTTTCCGGCACCGAAGTGACATCACCGGCTGCATACAAGCCGGGAATATTGGTTCGACACAGGCAGTCGACTTTTATTTCACCGATCTCGTTTTTCTCTACCCAGTCTCCCAAAAAACTTTGGTTGGGATCAAGTCCAATTTCAACGAAGACACCTTGAACATTAATTTCAAATCTTTGCTTGTTTTGGATGTCCTCCAAAATAGCCTTTTCCACCGATTTACCGCCCTTTATTTCCACAACTGTATGGGATAAATATTTTTTAAGGTGTTCAAGTTTATTTAAGCGCTCCACCAAGATATGGTCTGCCGTTAAACCGCTATTGGCAATCAACTGGATTTCCGAAGCATAATTCGCCAAATCCAAAGCTGATTTAACGGCGGAATTACCTCCTCCAACTACGGCAACCGGGAGATTTCTAAATAAGGGACCATCACAGGTGGCACAATAACTGACTCCTTTATTTCGGAATTCCTGTTCACCCGGAACATTTAAAGTACGCGGCTTTTTCCCCGAAGATACAATGACCGCTTTCGAAACATATTCCTGATTTTTGGTAACAACCTTGAAAGCTTCTCCTTCTTTACGAATGGCCACAACCGTGGTCAATTGCTCTTCAAGATTAAGTTCTTTCACTTGGGCTTCAAATTTTTCCATTAAAGCCTGACCGTCAATCTCTTGGAATCCCATATAATTTTCAATATCCGAAGTCCAATTAACCTGACCGCCCAAATCCTCGCTGATAATTAACGTTTTCAAACCTTTGCGGGCTGCGAAAACACCCGCCGTCATGCCGGAGGGGCCGGCCCCAACAATGATGAGATCGTATGTCATGCTCTTCACCCTTAATGCAGCATATTCTCAAGTCTTTCCGGATCAAAGCCTACTACATATTGCCCGCCTTTCTTGATTACAGGCACGCTCCGCTGCCCCGTAAGGTCCATCATTTCCTGGGCAGCCCCGGAATCCTCCGCCACATCCTTCTCTTCAAAAGAAATTCCTTTATCTTTAAGGTATGATTTGGTTTTATTACACCAAGGGCAACTGGGAGTCGTGTATACAACTACATCTTCCATTGATGATTCCTCCAATTTATTTTTTCAGATGTAGTGTCTCCGGGTTTCAAGCTTCTATCCGGCAGGTAAAAATTGTCAACCGGCTTTGCTTATTTCGCCGTCTGCCTGGATGCGCGTCCACTTTTATTCTCTGCGCCTGCAGCACCAAAAGGTGCTGACGCGCCTTGGCGGGAGAATTTTCTTTTAGGCTTCTATAATAGATATGTTGAATTAAATTTTGTTGTTGTCAAAAATCCCTGTTAGAAAATGATTTTCCCCCGCTTTGCCAGACACTCAGTTAAGAGTATAAAATATAGGCATTAAGGAGCTGAGTGAACTAGTGGTAAACCGGAAGATTTATACAAAAGAATTTAAAGAACAAGCTGTACAGTTAATAAAAACTAGCGATCAACCTGTTAGCAAAATCGCTAAAGATTTGGGGCTCAACGCCAATATGCTTCGACGATGGCGTGATGAGTTAAAAGAATTTAAAGATTGTAGTTTCCCAGGCAAGGTCATCGTCAGCCAGGGACCGAGATTGAAGAAGAAAATCGTCGGCTTAAAGAAGAACTCCTTACTGTTAAAATGGAGCGTGACATCTTAAAAAAAGCGTGTGACCTCGCGTCCAAAGGACGCGCCTTCTCAAAACCCCAGCAATGAAATATTGGGATATCAGCGAGACAGCTAAAGAACATAAGGACTATAGCATCCAGAAGATGTGCCAAATACTTAAAGTCTCGCATAGCGGCTATTATCAATGGTGCAATCGTGGCGATAGCCGTCACAAGAAGCAAGATCTCGAACTAAAGATAAAAATTAAAGCCATTTATGAGCAAAATCAAAAACGATATGGCAGCCCTCGTATTCATAGGGGCTTACGGTCGCTAGGAATTCGGTGCAGTCGCAAACGTGTTGAACGGTTGATGAGAGCAATGGGTATTAAGGCAATCCATAAGCGACAATTTAAAGTTACTACCAAATCGGACCATAATTATCCGGTAGCTCAAAATATTCTAAGCCGTAATTTCCAAGCTAACGGGCCTAATCAGAAATGGCTAACTGATATAACATATATTCGCACTTTTGAAGGCTGGATGTATTTAGCCGCCGTCATGGACTTATATTCTCGCAAAATAGTTGGTTGGGCCATGTCAAAAACGATGACGGCTACATTGGCTACAACCGCACTGGAAATGGCTATTTATCGTCGCCATCCTTTAAAAGGGCTGTTACATCACTCCGATCGCGGGGTACAGTATGCTAGTAAAGAATATCAAGAACTATTGAAGAAACATGGAATGGTATGCTCTATGAGCCGTAAAGGTAACTGCTGGGATAATGCTCCTATGGAAAGCTTTTTCAGTACCTTAAAGGCTGAATGTATTGCCGGAAAAATCTATCTGACTAGAGATCAAGCCCAACGCGCGATTTTCGAATATATTGAGATTTACTACAACCGGAAACGGCTTCATTCCGCAATCGGTTATATGATCCCGGAATTTTATGAAAATCAAAGAAAATGCGCTTAATTCTGTGTCTAATCAACCGGGGGAAGACCAAAATGAACGCCTATTTGACCTAACCCTTGCCCTTCCCCTTGTGAAGTAAAACAAGCTGTTAATTCAAGTGGAAGGGTAACCCTAGCCGATGTCCCCTAAAATTCTTTAGACCCCAAAAGCAGCACGCACTTTGTGCGTGGGGTTACTCTCCCACTTCAGGGGGAGAGCGAGAGTGAGGTCTCGACCAACTGTTGGCCTAGGCGTAACCCAAATTTTTCCGTTTCTTTTGGATTTTGTCCAAATTATTTTTTCAACTCATATAGATAAAGTAAAAAAGCGCTGGAGCGCTTTTTATTGAGAATTCTATTCCTCTTTGTACCAACTGGCCCATTCCGTATACCCATCCGCTGCTGAAAGTCGTTTGAGATGTTCTCCTTGATTATCCATGATATAAAGCTCATCTTTGGAAGAATCCCGGTTGGATAAGAACAAAATGTTCTTTCCCGAAGGGGACCATGTCGGATAAAGGTTATGACCCCGGCTGCTGGTCAAAGCGATTAGCTTGCCCATTGCGGCATCATATTTTAAAATAGTACTTTCGGTGGGCAATCCGTAAGGCTGATATTGAAATATTAACTGTCCGCCGTCACTAGACCACTCCGGCCTGAAAGAGCCCATGCTTAAACTGCCCAAAGACATAACGGAGAATACTTGCTCCTGAACCAAAACCATTTTTCTGCTTTCAAGATTATAGAGATATAGCGAGTAAAAACCGGTTAACTGCCCAAAAGTTCTGCCGTAAAAAACAAGCATCCGAGAATTAGGAGACCAAATGGGAAGCTCGGGAATAACCGTCATGTTTTGTGGTAGCGTCCAACTGGTTTTCAGTTTTTCATTCATTTTTTCTTGAATGAACAATTCAAATCTCAGTTTTACCCCGGCCTGCCGCACTACAGCAACAGCGCTCTTATCCGCATTGTATACCTTAATGGACCCGCTGCCGGATGTGGATAATGAATTGGCAAAAGAAGGATTTGAAACCAGCCGGACACTGCTATCGGAAAACTCAAGGATATAAAAATGCTGTTCATAAGGAGTTTGTGCCAAAATCAAGGCCTGATCCGGAACATCCGGTCCATCCGATTTACCGGCTAAACTCTGAACCGCAATTCGATCTTCTTCAAAGCGGCTAAGCAATTTGGCTTTTTTGTCGGCAGGGAAGTATTCAAAAAGTTGATGGTCCCTATAATATAGGATATGTTTATTGACCAGAAAGACATTGATATCCTTCCCGCTCACCAGGACCCGCTGGTCGCCGCCGTCCTTATTCACCATAAAAATCGTTTTTTGGTCACCCACTGCTTGGGAATAAAAAATATAATCATTTGACAGATCGGCCATTGCTAAGGATGATACGCTCAGAACGAATAAAATGACTACACCGGGCAATATCGTGCGCATACGCCAGTTCACGTACTCTCACCTCCATAATCCCTACTGCAAATTAAAAAACTCGGATTCAATCAATAATATACGGCATGATTCGTTCAATCCCACATGCATTGAATTGAATACCAAAAATTTCGCTAAAAAACAGCCCATTCCTGTCAATCAATCGGTCCAGTCCTCAACAAATTCTTGGTAATTGCTCTCCGCTGCCCATCGGTAATATTCTTTCCCCGCCCATTTTGGTGCGAATACTGACCAAACCGGGATTGGCTGCCGTCACTTGTCCAATGATAGAGGCTTCCCTGCCTAAAGGATTTTGGCGCAACAGTTCAAGCAACTTTTCGCTGATCGAATCTTCGCATATCATGATGGCCTTCCCCTCATTGGCTAAATATAAAGGGTCCAGCCCAAGCAGGCTCGTAATCCCTTCAACTTGCGGTTTCACATAGATCCGCTCTTCTTCCAAACGAATTGAAACCGCCGATTGCTTGGCAATTTCATTGAATGTCGTTGCCAGCCCTCCACGGGTCGGATCCCGCAGAACCCTTATTTGACCGGGGAATTGTTGAATGAGAGGCAACAGCATCCGATTTAACGGTGCAACATCACTTTCAAGGGGCCCGTGAATTCCCAACTCTCCCCTGGCAAGCAAGATAGCCGCCCCATGATCCCCGATAGAACCAGTAACAATGACCCGGTCACCCGGGCGGGCCAGCTCCCCACCTAAATGAACCGCGGAACCGACAAGGCCAATACCCGTAGTATTGATATAAATACCATCGGCCGCACCCTTATTGACTACTTTGGTATCTCCGGCAACGACCTTAATCCCCGCCTCCACGGCTGTGTCAGCCAATGACTGGACAATCAACTCCAAATCCGAGAGGAAAAAACCTTCCTCGATAATAAAGCCCACTGTTAACCCTAAGATAGCAGCACCCATCATCGTTAAATCATTGACTGTCCCGCATATGGCCAACCTGCCGATATCACCGCCCGGAAACTTCCAGGGCGTTACCACAAAGGAATCGGTAGTGACGGCTATCCGGCTATTGCCAAAGGATTCTGTGGTTTGCGAAGGATTCGCCGCGCCCGGCACGGCATTGGTAAGCTCCAGCAAAGAAGCGTCATTCCCTTTTAACAATTCCGGATATTGCAGTCTTGACCAAAAAACCCTTTGAATCAATTCTGCAGTGGCTTCTCCACCACCGCCATGTGCCAGTCGAATTTTCTCTGCCATTGAAAAACTCCTATTTTTTTATGATAAAAAAGATCCACAGATTATGGATACCTAAAAGCGACCTCACCCCCGGCCCCTCTCCGAACGGAGTTGTTTCGAGTAGATGTTTCTTGGAGAGGGGTGATCGGCCTGAAACTTAAGTAAACCCTCTCCTTGAAATAGCTACAATGTTCCGGCTTCGTTAGGAGAGGGTGCGCCTTCGACGGAAGGGCGCGGGTGAGGTTGCTTTTCTAAATCCTAGGGTTTCGGATAATAAAAATGGGCGGCGCAGGTTCCTTCCGAAGAAACCATACAAGGCCCCACCGGGTGATCGGGTTTACAGGCACTGCCAAAATGAGGACAGTTTTCCGGTTCTTCCTTTCCAAGCAATATTGCTCCGCAAAGGCAACCGGAAGGCTCCATCGAAAGGATCGGTTCCAATCCAAAACGAATCCGGGCATCATATTGTAGGTAAGCTTGATTGAACCCCAATCCGGACCCCGGGACCAAACCCAGGCCCCGCCACTCCGTATCCTCCGGTATAAATACCTCTCTCATCAGATGCTGTGCCGAAAGATTTCCTTCTTCCTGCACTGCCCCAGGATACATATTTTCCAGTTCAACCTTACCGTTGACGATTTGTCTAGCCAATGCCGTTAACCCCAGCCATAACTCATTTGATTTAAAGCCTGTGACTACTGTGGGTATATGATACTCCGATACCAAAAAAGAAAAAGCGCTGGCGCCAATAATAACCCCGAGATGGCCCGGAGCGATCAAGCCATCAATATTGATTTCAGGATCCTGCAACAATGTTTCCATGGCGGGCCGCAGAATTTTAAAGGCCGGAAGAATTGAGAAATTTTGGACACCCTGCTCCCTGGCGGTTTGAACTGCCAGGGCAATTACCGGCGCGGTGGTCTCAAAACCCACGCCTAAGAAAACAACTTCAGCTTCGGGATAAGATTTTGCCAGCTCTACCCCATCCAAAGGAGAGTAAATCACCCGTATCCGACTTCCATCCGCCCTGGCTTCCGCTAAAGTTCCGGTATTTCCAGGAACTTTCAATAAATCTCCGAATGTTGTAATGATCATCTTGGGCCTGCGGCTGAGATTGATGGCCTGTTCGATATAGCCGCTGCCGGTTACACATACCGGACAACCCGGTCCCGATAGCAGACGGACTCCTTTGGGCAGCAACTGATGGATGCCGGCTTTACGGATTTCATGGGTGTGAGTTCCGCAAACTTCCATCAGGGTAAATCGACTGTCACGATATTTTTCTTGAAACCGGCGGATGAGTGCGGTCGGATTCATTTCCTTCATTTTTCCCAGGCCCCAAACGGTTCTTTTTCATTTGTGCCTTCCTCGCCCATCACTTCATGGAACAATTTCAAAGTCTCCAGGGCTTCATCTTCCGGTACAATTTGAATGGCGCATCCGGCATGAACCAATACAAAATCTCCCGCCTTGGCCTGAGGTACGAGTCGCAGATCAGCCTGACGGCAAACTCCCGAGAAATCAACTTCACCTTGATGACCTTCTATTTTCATTAGTTTACCGGGAACTGCTAAACACATCGGTAATTCCCCTTTCAATCATTAAATTACCCAAATAAGCCTGACCCAAAGCGATTCCGCCGTCATTCAACGGGACGAGTTCCGGGATGTAAACTTTAAATCCATGACGATGTAATATTTGAACAGTGAGATCAAGCAATAAACGGTTTTGAAAAACTCCTCCGCTTAATACGACCTGACGGTATCCGGTTTGAACATGAATCCGTCCCGCCATTTCAGCAATGAGTTCTGCCATTGTCCGGTGAAATTTCATACTGATTTCCCCCGGCTGGCAGTACCCCAAATCATCCATAACTTGAGCGGTAATCAATCCCGGATCTACCCGGAACCCCTTTTCCGCCTGTTCAATACGGTACCGGTATATCCCGCCAGGAATGTTATCCGTTATATTTTCCAGCCAAACAGCAGCCTCCCCCTCATAGCTAACCGTCAAAGGTCCTCCGATAAGCGCAGCTACCCCATCAAAAATCCGTCCGGCTGATGATGTATAAGGCGTGTTAATAGCCAGTTTAATTGCTGATTGCAATGAAAGCCACTGATGGTCCAGATTGTTTTCAGTGAGCCACTGGATTAATTTATCCGGGCGGTGCGATTGCAGATAAGAGGCAGCCATCCGCCAAGGTTCCCGGATGGCCGCTTCGCCGCCAGGCATTGGATAGTAACTGAAATAAGCGTTTCTCCTCCAGGCAGTCTCCTCACCGCTTATAAATTCGCCACCCCACACCTTGCCGTCTGTGCCGTAGCCCGATCCATCAAAAGCGACACCAATAATGGGTCCTTTGATTTGACAGGCCGCAATCACGCTGGCCAGATGGGCCAAATGATGTTGGACAGCGATGGTTTTTAATGATGTTTTATGGGCAAACAACGTTGAATGGTAGTCTGGATGGAGATCATGAATGGCCCATTCCGGTTCACATTTTAATAAACGCTGAAAACGCTGAATGGTTTCCTGATAACTGATAAATGTTGCCAACTGATCCAAATCACCCTGATGAGGGCTTAAAAAAACCCGATCCCCTTTGGTAAGGGCAAAAACATTCTTTTGTTGGGCTCCACAGGCCAGGAGCGGGACCATCGAAGCGCTGACCTTCACGGGTGAGGGCGCGTATCCCCTTGAACGGCGGATACCCAACAGCTTGCCTTGGGCAAAACGAAGCACCGAATCATCACAGCGCCATAAGATTGGACGGTTATGAACCAGAAAACCGTCAACCATTGAAGTCAATTCTTGAAAAGCCGAGCAATCATCGATGGTCAACGGTTCCCCCGAGCGGTTACCGCTGGTCAGAACCAGGGCAAACATTTCACTGCCCAGGGCTAACTCGTTAAATATCCCCGGATGTATGCCGGTGTAAGGAAGAAATACGCCAAGCTCCCGCAAGCCCGGGTTCACCGAAGGGGCGATATTTCCAGTTTTCTTCTGTTTCAACAAAAGAATCGGCCGGGCCGGAGAAATTAATGCCGCGGCTTCTTCCGGACAAAACTCGCATTCATCTCTCACCACTTCCAAATCGCGAAACATCACCGCGAAAGCCCGGTTATCCCGGCCCTTGAGTTTCCGGAGCCTCTGGACAACCTGCTCATTTCCTGCCGAACAGGCCAAATGAAAGCCACCGACGCCCTTTATACCGATGATGCCTCCTTTTATCAGGATTTCACCGGCTGTATGAAACGGATCTCCGGGGACTCTTTCTCCCAGAGGATTGGTGAACCAAAGCTCCGGGCCACATTCCGGACAAGAAATGGTTTGACCATGAAAGCGTCTACTAGCCGGGGATTCGTATTCAGCTTGACATTTTGGGCATAATGGGAACTTCGCCATGGAGGTCCTTTGACGGTCAAAGGGCAGGCCATCCATGATCGAAAAACGGGGGCCACAGACTGTGCAACTGTTTAAAGAATACCCGTAACGGCGATCATCCCGGCGGGTAATTTCCTCAGCACATTCCTTACAAATTCCTTGATCCGGCAATGGCGAACCGCTAAGGGCACCCAATTCACTCCTTACGATCACAAATTCCCTTTCCGGTATCGGTGGAATTTCAGTGACCGTTAGGGAGTCAATGACAGCAGCCGGAGGCGCTTTCGGAGACAGGTTGTCTAAAAACGAGAGAACTTTAGAGCGCTCCCCCTGAATTTCAAGCTCCACGCCGCCGAAATTATTGCGGACCCATCCGGTAAGTCCTTCCTCGACAGCCAGGTTATACAAAAAGGGTCGGAAACCAACCCCTTGCACCAAACCGCTGATATTTAAATGCCGCCGCTCCATGACGCTCACCCGGCCCAATAGGATGCTACTTGAACAGCCAACCAATTCACCCAGGCTTCCAGTCCGTTTCCGGTCTTGCATGAGACTTCAAACACCGGAAGCTTCGGTTTCAGGCTGTTAATCCCTTCATAAAAACGTTTGAGATTAAAGTTAACCGCCGACTCTAAATCCGTTTTATTTAAAATGACCACGTTGGCGGTTTGGAAAATATCCGGATATTTAAAGGGTTTATCGTCGCCCTCACTGGCGCCTACCACCACCACCCGAATGGCTTCACCCAAAGGATAACTGGCGGTGCAAATTAAATTCCCCACATTTTCAATAAACAGTACGGTTCGTGGCGCTACTTCAAATTTATTAAGAGCATCGGCCACCATTGCCGCATCCAAGTGACAGACCCCTTCGGTATTGATTTGATAAGCGGGAATCCCGGCTGACTTTAACAAATCCGTATCAATACTGGAGGCTGGATCTCCTTCAATAACAGCCATCGGGACCTTTAGTAAACGGGCGGTGTTTTTGATAATACTGGTTTTACCGGCCCCGGGGGTACCCATTAAATTAAGAGCCATCAGACCCCTTTTCTTCATCCATTCGGCATTGGCCGCTGCCAACTGGGCTTCTCTTTCAAATAAATCTTGTTCAATTTCAATTTTCATTCATTATCCACCTCCATGCTTTCTACCAAACATTCCTGCCCTATCTCTGTTAAACGGGCTAAATTGCCACAGTCCGGACAGGTAAAATCTGCAGCTTTTTTGGTAAACTCCTTCTGGCAATTGATACAAAATAAACGGGCCAAAACCCTGTTGAATTCTAAATTAGCTCCCTCGGCGATCGTACCTTTGGCAAGAAGTTGAAAGTAGGTTTCTACGGAACCAGGGACGATTCCTGAAAGCTCACCAACGGAAATGGTCACTTTCGTCACCCGCTTGGCTTGATGGGAGCGGGCCTCGTCCAACACGATTTTAAACATTTTCTCAGTTAATGCTAATTCATGCATTTTCTTTACCGGGCCGGCAAATAAGAACCCTTTCCCTCCCGGCCAGATCTTTTAGAGATTCACTGCTAAAACCATTTTCGAAGGCCAAGGTTTCTAATGCGCTCCCCTGTCCATCGCCATGTTCGAAAATCAAAGCCCCGTCTGCCGATAGGATCTTTTTCACCTGGGGAAATAACCGTCTGTAGATATCTAACCCATCAATACCGCCATCTAAGGCTAGTCGCGGTTCCTGACGCACTTCGATTTGTAATTTGGCGATCTCGTCCGATGGAATATAGGGAGGATTGGAAACAACCAAGTCGAACTTGGCTCCGGATGCAACATCATTCAATATAGGGTCTAACAAATCACCATTTAAAAATGTGATCCGGGTATCGACTCCCAGAACTTGGGCATTCTCGGAGGCAATCTTCAGAGCTTTCTCGGAAACATCCACCGCCAGCCACTGGCTTTGATTCAACAGTTTGGCGAGGGCAATCACAATGGCTCCGCTTCCGGTGCCTACATCAATGCCGTGGATCTGAACTTGGCGTTCTTTGAACATATCGCAGGCAGCTTCGACCAAAATCTCCGTCTCAGGGCGGGGGATCAACACATCCGGAGTAACCGTAAGATCCCAGCTTAAAAAAGATTTTTTACCGGTCAGATAGGCCAGTGGTTGGCCTCCAACTCTTTTAACGATAATTTCCCGGTACTTTTGGATTTCCCCTGGATTGAGCGGGCGATCCCACTGGGAATAAAGCTGAACCCGTGGCAAATTCAATATATGAGCCAGCAACAAATCGGCCTCCAAGCGGGGACCGGGTATTCCTTTTTCAGCAAAAAAAGGGGTTGTTTTGGAAATGATTTCCCCTATCGTCAGGTTATTGTTGATCGACATTTTTTAAAAGTTCGGCTTGGGCCGCAGTAATCAGCGGCTCGATTACCTCATCCAGATTTCCTTCAATATTTGAATCCAAATGGTATACTGTCAAGTTGATACGATGATCCGTCAAACGGTTCTGGGGAAAATTATAGGTGCGTATCCGCTCACTGCGGTCCCCCGAACCAACCATATCCCTACGTGCCTGCGCCATTTCTTCATGCTGCTCGCTGCTGAATTTTTCATAGAGCCTGGCCCGTAATACTTTCATCGCTTTCTCTTTATTTTTCAATTGGGATTTTTCATCCTGGCAAATCACGACCAGTCCGGTGGGTAAGTGGGTAATCCGAACGGCCGAGTCCGTCGTATTGACGCACTGACCGCCATGGCCGCCGGCCCGGAAAACATCAATTCGCAGGTCATTCGGGTTAATATCCACATCGACCTCTTCGGCCTGAATCAATACGGCTACCGTTGCGGCGGAAGTATGAATCCTGCCGTTTGCTTCCGTCTCGGGAACTCTTTGCACCCGGTGAACGCCGCTCTCATACTTCAACCGGCTGTACACCCGGTTGCCTTCAACCGTAAAAATAATTTCTTTAAAACCGCCCCTATCGGCTTCACTGGAACTCAGAATCTCAATACGCCAGCCCTTGGATTCGCCATAACGGGTATACATCCGGAACAAGTCGGCGGCAAATAAAGCCGCTTCCTCGCCACCGGTACCGGCCCGGATTTCCACGATGACGTTTTTATCATCGTTGGGATCTTTAGGGAGCAGCAATATTTTAATTCGTTCCAGAAGTTTGGCTTCTTCAGCTTCCAATTGTTTCATTTCCTGAAACAAAAGATCAGCCGCAGCGCCGGTTTCCTCTTTCATCATTTCAGAGGCGGTGAGGATATCCTCATGCACTCTTTTATATTCCTGATAGGTGGATGCCAATTCGCTTATGGCGGCACTGGCTTTGGCCAACTTCTGAAACAAAGGAGGATCGGAAATGACTTCCGGATCGCTTAATTGTTCTGTTAATTCTCGATATTTTTCTTCAATGGACGCCAACTTATCTAACATAGTATCTCCATAATATCATCGCTACCAGCCATTAAGTGGTAGCTGCTTCGATTTCAACTTTCTCAGCGGCATACACTTTGCCGCCGACAATAACCGGCGCCTCTTCATGTAATACGGCAACCAACGAATTAATAGCCACTTCCAATTGCTGATCATCCGGCTCCCGGGTGGTTAATTTTTGCAGCCAAAAACCGGGCTGGCTCAACCAGCGCCATAAAAAGAAATTTTGGTGTCTACCGGTAAATTTGATGATCTCATAGGAAACTCCCGCCACTACCGGCAATAACAAAATCCGGGTTGCAAAACGCATCCAGATCGTATCATATTTCAAAAAGGAGAAAAAGACCGCGCTGACAATCACCACAAACAATAGAAAGCTGGTCCCGCAACGGGGATGAAATGTCGTATGTTTCCTGGCATTCTCCACCGTCAAATCTTCTTTGGCTTCAAAAGTGTTTATCACTTTATGTTCCGCTCCATGATATGCAAAAACCCGCCGGATGTCTTTCATCACGGACACCCCGGCGATATAGGCAACCAAAATGAACATTCTTAAAACACTCTCCACCAGATTTCCCCAGAGATGACCCTGGGCCGGTATAAACTGGTTGACCAGCATTCTGCCTAACAACGGGAGCACCACAAACAGTAAAACCGACATGGCGATGGCGACCGCCACCATTAAAGTGGTTTCCCAGGAAGACAATTTGGTTTCTTCCTCCCCTTCGCCCTCCATGAATTGGTCGGCGGAAAACAGCAAAGCCCTCATTCCGACTCCAAAAGACTCGCATAAAGAAACGACTCCGCGGATAAAGGGCCATTTCAACCAGGGATATTTTTTGGTGATTGTTCCCACCGGATCCTTTTTAATCACGATTTCGCCATTGCTTTTACGGACCGCCACAGCAAGGTAATCGCGTCCCCTCATCATGACGCCTTCGATTACGGCCTGCCCTCCATATTGGAAATCGGGCTGCTTTTTCATTCAGTCACCTTCCTATTTTTTATCCAAACCCATGGCAAAAATCAATACCATTTCCTTACCTACCGGCTTAAAGCCGCAGATTGGATCCATGCCCCGGCGCTATGGCCCAGGGAATACCAGATTACGATTTTTATCCCATATAGAGAAAACAGAGCTCGAAGCTCTGTTTGTCCAACTTATTTTTTCTCCAGACGTTTCTTGAACTTCTCGACTTGTCCGCCGCTATCAACTACGCGCTGTTTACCGGTAAACAAGGGATGACATTTGGAACAAATTTCCACCCGGAGTTCCTTTTGGGTTGAACCGGTCTCAAATGTTTCACCACAAGCGCATGTCACTTTCGCCTTATGATACTGGGGATGAATTCCTTCTTTCAAAACTGTCACCTCACATACCTTCTGCATAATAACTCTTATATTATATCATAGAGTTTTTTCATGTCAATCAAATCTTATCCCGCCAAAAAGAGTTAAAAACCGTTTTCATCCAATTTTTGCCGTCCTAAGCAAAAAGCCGACTTAAATAGTCGGCCTTTTTCACTCTTGATCTTCTTTTGGATATTTTTAGAATTTATAAATCATCCCGACCGCCCAGCCGTACCAGGTGGAGTCGACGTCGACTTTACCCGAATACACACCTGGCACTTTATAGGAATATTTAAGTTTAGACTCAAGGAAAGAGTATGATAAATAGGTGCTGATATGATCTGTCCATTGATAAATCCCTTTTACCCGATATGTATTAAGGCTACTGGATTCGGAAACGAAAGGGCTCTGAGTTGTTGCTTGTTTAATTCCAGCAGGAAGAACATCATCCAAAAGCTCGACCGAACAATCAGCTCCCACAGTCAGGCCGTAAGAAGCATTGAGGGAAAACTTATCGGAAAACTTATAGGTGCCATCGATACCGATCAATGTTCCTCCATTGGTTAAATCCATGGATTTGGCAACGGAATCCTTGTTTGTTACATCCAGTTGCATATATCCTAAAACACCGTTCACTTTAATTTTTTCATTATTAATAAAATAGTACCCGCCACGGATAAGCATTGTGTTGGACCGGTAGTCCGATGCAGCTGGGTTTGAACTTTTCTTTTCAAAAGTATTGCCGGTATACTCTGCGACTGCCAAGAATGGTCCCCAATCATATTCAACTCCGAGTAAATACCCCGAAGTTCCATCATAATCTTCATCCGCATCAGGTACAGATGTTGAAGAATTCACAGTATTATTGCTGGCCCCATAAACTCCCAAATCGCCGTAAACGGTCCAAACACCCTGGTTTTCAGTTGCCGCCGAAACCACCATTGCGAATGAAAAAAGCATTCCTAAAACGCTGATTAGAATCCATAATTTCTTCATAAAATGACTCCTTTTCTATTCTTAAAATAATGATCACAGAAACAATTATAATTACTTAATAAAGTATTGGTCAATTTTCGACCAATTGTAATGACACTTGATAATGCCATCATTTTCATATTATATTACCGTTATATAACAAAATCAACATCAAATATGAAGGGTCAAATTTCGACCATTCGATAATGTTGCAAATTATGATAAAACGTTTGAAGGAAGTCGGATTGTGAATTTTCCGGAAAAAGTTTGAGAATGAGGAGTTTGAGGGTTGGGAATTTAAAAGCCGTTTTGGCGGCCTAGGCCCTCACCCCATCTGTCCATTCAAAGCAGTGGTCCTCTGCCGTTTCACGCTATTCATTACCCACATCGTTAAAAAATAAATACATTCTATTAATGAATATCGCGAAACTGAATACGTTTGTAGGCGATTTCGTCCACCGCGGGGTAAACCCCACGGCTAAGTAACAAAAAGCGTTTTAAAGCCCGGATTTACCGGGCTCCGTGATACTTCGAAGCAATATGAGTGGCAAAGATTAGCCGATCCCCGGAGGGGATTTAGAAAGCTTTTAATTGCCTAGCCGTGTGGGCGTGCTCGATGAACACGAATTAACCCGCGGCGGAGATTGACTTGAATTTCCTGGAAACGTTGTAGGTAATGACAAGCGTTTCACGGGCGAGGGATGATGATTGCCGATGTTGCGTTGTTTTGGGCCTTTCTATTTGGTAGCGGGGGAAGAGCGGCTTTTTGAGTAAGCCAGATAGGAGCCTTACTTGAGCTCTCCGTTATTGCTGAGCACCTCCAGCATGACCAGAGCGCCGAGCTTAAAACCATATTCAAAGGAGGCGTAAGCTTCCATCACACTTGAGTCGCAATCCAAATCCAAAAACCCTTCCAGCGCCTTGTAATCTTCCGCCGGGAGCCTCTTTTGCAACGTTTGCTTGATATCGGATTTTTTTTGGTTTATGGGACGATACTCGGGATCTTGAGGAACGATCCGTTCGAAGGGGAAGATATGGCCGTAAAATAACTCTTCCAGAATGGATTTCATGGGACATGCCTTCTTTCTGCCCCTTCAAACTCATATAACTCCGCTCTCCTGTAATCACATGATCCAACAGTTTGATGCCCATGAACTTCCCGGCTTCCTGGAGTTTATAGGTGAGATCAATGTCGTCCCGGTTGGGTGCAGCGTCACCACTGGGATGGTTTTGGATAATCTTCAAGATCATAGCGATGGCGCTGGATGCGGATTTGTTTGAGGGTGTAAATATTTATCGAAGTGAAGGGCATAGAAAATTTCTCCTTTTAAAAAGAATTAAATTTCATTATACTTATTAATAGATAGGAAATATAGAATCACAAATTGTGATCTTCTAAGCATATTATAAATCACAATTTGTGATTTATCAAGATAAAATTTTCCATTCCTGGAGGATTTCCCTTGGAAATACTTGCAAATCGATTGAGAAATTTAAGAGAAGAGAAAGGATTGACTCAAAAGGAGCTTGCCCAAGCATTGGGTTTAAGTAGCAAATCTACCATAACAAATTATGAACAAAATGATAGAGATCCGGATTATGAAACATTAATTAAAATTGCAAAATACTTTGAAGTATCTATTGATTATCTGTTAGGGCAGAAAGATGAAAGGTAAGTGCATCAGCATGAATGCCAACCCTCATTCTATCTTTCTCCCTCGAGGGGAGAAACGAACTGTAAATCTGTAAGTGTTCATTGGGTCAACAAATTATTACTCCATTTAGCCTTAAGTTAGCGTGAAAACCATTTGGGATTAGCAGTTTTCAGGCTTATTCCCGGAGTGTGTCAAATAATACAATACGCCTTTCATTTTTAAATGCCCTCCTCCCCCTCATTACCTTTTTTATGCTTTTTCATGCTTTTACACCCAAACTCCTCACTCCGACATTTGAGGCAGGACGCCAAAAAGCGCCGCCTCTTTTCAGGACGAAAAACGGCGGTCGCCATCGGGAGCCTCATATAATTGGCAGTCGAAAGGACATGGATGTCGAAAACCCTCTAGAAACCCTGGATGAATAAAGGGAGGTTCGGAATCCGTAGGTGCCGACACCTTTGCAGCTCGTCCCGAGCTGAGGTGACTTTTTGGGCGCCTCAAAAGATGTCATACGGTTTGTCAAGAGGCAAAAGGATAACAAACCAACCATTTTCCTAAAAATGGAAGCAAGCGTCAATGTGCCATATATCAAACCTTTTTGCGTTTTTAGGTTACCGGTATTCCCCTAAAGGGCCTTTCAGAGGCTCATCCTGGCCTATACAGCTTTTTGCTTGGATGTCTTATCCGAGCTTGAAAGATGGGCGTCACTCTTTTGGACGAGATTTTGATCTCATGGAACTCACCGACGTCCTAGTAACCTTTATTAAACTTGCAAAAAGGTTATTTGATACGAATACCCAAATTAGCGTTCAATACTTTCTGAGCCATCTCAATATTTTTCGCTTTAAGTTTGCCCAGGGGGTTTATGGTCAGCGATTCTCCTTGCCACACTTTCGGTTCAAAAAGTTCTCCTCTAGTAATCATTGCATAGGCCACTCTGATAAACTTATTACCTGCAGCAACCCGCTTCTGTTTACCATACCGACAGGATAAATGTTGGGTAAATGCGGCGAAATATGGATTACATCCTTCACTTAAGTTCTTGCCGATCCGGGTTACCGCTTCACGTAGCCAAGGATTACCCTGCTTGCTAATACACATCTGACCGTTATGCCCGGCGCTTTGAACGGGAACCGGATTGGTCCCGGCTAGTTTAATGATTGCCGATGCTGAATGATATCGTTCGAGATCCAGGCCGATTTCGGCCATGAATTCGGCTGCCGAGATCACATTAACCTGTTGCATGGAGAGTAAAAAAACGCCTCGGGTTTGGCATAGCAGCTGTTCAATCCGATCCTCCAAACGGCCGATTTCCCGATTGAGCCGTAGAATTCCGTCAGCATGATATTTAGCATGGTGAACATAGTGTTGCAGCATGGTATTGCTAATAGGCCGGCTAAGTTTTGCGGATTCTAAAATTAGAAGGATACGTTCCCGGCCAATCCGAAGATTTTTTTCTTGAAAGAGTTTCAGTAACCCTTCTTCACCCATTGCGAGCGCTTCATTGGGGGACGGTACTAGCTTGATGAAGGAGATAAAGAAAGATGTTGTGAAATCATCAAATGCTTTTCGAATTTTGGTTTTGCCATCAATTATGTCCGGAATACCTTGAATGTATGGCCAATAATGATCCAGTATGGTACGTATCACTATGACGAGCTTTGAGCGTTCTTTAATTAAAAAGCGGCGAGTTCTTGTCAGATAACGCAGTTCTTCTTTAAGACCGTCGGGAAGTTCGGTAAAAGTCACTTTTACGCCGGAAACAGCTGCGGCGATGGCATGTAAATCAAGATCATCTGTTTTACTATAGTCCAGAAATGCTTTCCGTTCTTCATGGGTAGTCGTCGCATTAATTGATATTACTCTTTGGCCGTTTCCTTCAAGGAGTTTTGTGATGTTTTCGTGATAATGACCGGTGTTTTCCACGGCAAAAATAATTTTTTGCTTGCCGCTATTGTCCAAAGCTTTACGAGCTGTTTCACAGAGTTGATTAATACCTCGATAGTCCGGGGTAAAAAAGAAGGGTTCTTCTACTACGTCGCCGAAATATTCAAATATTGCAGCTTTGGGTTGAAACTTTGATATATCAAGAGCAACTATCAAGAGTTCACTGGGTTCTATGCCGCCTAGAAACTCGCGAAATAACCTACTCCTTCGACCGAGTTTGGTCTTGCCCATTACTTAGCCTCCCTTCCGGAGTATTGTCTGGCTCATTGACGTGTGTTAAGACAATTTGCTAAGTGGTGGGTTTTTTCCTTTGTCCACTTTTCCACAATTATTCACATCCCCCAGACCCCCTGCTACTACTGCTGGTGATTAATATTGGGGATATAAACAGCATACCAAGTCACTCAGCCGGTGAAATCCGTGGACCACAATACTGGTCATTCATTTTAGGCGTCATGAAGCAATAACAAAACACCCCGTCCAAATCCCCGTCCTAAATTTCCCTTTTTTCCATTTCTCCCTTGGATGATTTCATTTCATCAAACCTTTTTTTCATTTCTCCCTTGGGTGATTTCATTTCATCAAACATTTTTTTCATTTCTTCCTTAGGTGATTTCATTTCTCCAAACATTATCGTTACCTATAAAAACCAATCCTTTTTCATTTTGATTTTTTTTGGACCTCTTGGACCTCATGCCCCTCTTTTCCCTCGTAAAAAAGGCAAAAAAATTAGAAAAATGGCCTGCTTTTGGCTTCCGGGCAGGCCAGTTTGGGGAGGAAAAAGAAAGCGAGCCGGTAGCGACAGCTTAAGACGGGAGCACCAAGGAATCGAGAGGCTTCAAACCAAGCAAAGACACCTCTTCGTGATGTTGCGGAGAGGTGTCTCTTCCAAACCCATAAGTCCGATAAAAGGGAGTGCATTCGATTCTTTTTCACCGCCCGGGATTTTGGCTGAAATTTAATTTTTCAAAATTTGTCCCTTGCCGGCCGGAATCACGGTTTGGCCGTCATAGACGATAGCGCCGTTGATGATGACCGTTTCGATACCCAATGGATACTGGGCGGGTTCCTGATAAGTGCCCAAGTCCCGGACCCGGTCGAAATCAAATATCACCAGATCTCCATGGTATCCTTCCAAAATCGCCCCTCTGCCGCTTAGCGAAAAAGTTTGGGCTGCTTTGAAAGTCATTTTATGAACGGCTTCTTCCAAAGATAAAATCGGTTGTTCCTTCACATACCGGGCGAGCACTCTGGGGAAAGAACCGTAAACCCTGGGATGAGGTTTGCCGCTTAAAAGGCCGTCCGTACATACGTTTCCCTCTTTACGGCGTAAAATTTGAATCAGATGTTGTTCCTTACCGTAGAAATCGACCATTCCCACCGCGTTTTCTTCTTCCACCAACAAATCCATGGCCGCTTCCAAAGGCTCTTTCCCCCGGATCTCCCCGATTTCCAACAGGTTCTTGCCAACTACCGTTTCATTGACGGCATGTTTGACGCTGGTAATGTAAATACCTTCATATCCCGCAAAATCGATAAAATTATCCCAACCGGCAATCCCATTTTTGATATCTTCGGCCATTTTCTTTCTGGCAACCGAATCCCGCAATCTTTGAAGTAACCGGTCCGTTCCTCCGTCATGGGCCCAAGGAGGTAATATCACGCCCAACATTGTGCTACCAGCGATATACGGATATTGATCAAAGGTTATAGCCAAACCTTCGGCAATCGCCTGATCCAGTTTATCAAGGACTTTGTCCAATTGGCGCCAGTTTTTTTGGCCGCATATTTTAAAATGGGAAAAATGAAGTCTGACCCCTGTTTTCCTGCTAATATCGATCATTTCATCCATCGATTCCAGAATGGTATCGGCTTCGCTCCGTTGATGAACCACCAGAATTTTACGATATTCCGCCACCACTTCGCTTAAAGCGGTCAACTCTTCCCTATCCCCATAAGCACAGGGAACATAAATCAATCCCGTTGAAAGGCCCAAAGCGCCGCTTTCAAATTCCCGCCTTACAATATCCTTCATCCGTCCCAGTTCGGCTTGGGTAGCCTTTTGTTTGGCCAATCCCATCGCTTCCATGCGGATATTGCCGTGGGGCGCCAAATAACCCACATTGGTCTGGATCTTTTTCGTCGCCAGTTGGTTTAAATAACCCAGGGTATTTCGATATTTCCAATCGATAAGGTCGCTTTCGCCATTTAAACCCGCGATATTTTTGCGCCAAGTATCAATATATCCGATGGGTAAGGGGGCCATCGAAATCCCGTCTTGGCCGATGATTTCCGTTGTAATGCCCTGCCTGACTTTAGGCTCCATCTTGGAGTCAATCAAAAGCCTCAAATCCGAATGGCTGTGGGTATCGATAAAACCGGGCGCCACGATCCGATCAGCGGCGTCGATAACGAGCGGATCATCATCATGGATGGCATCTCCGAGAGCAACAATCATACCGTCCCGGATCCGGATATCGCCACGGTATGCTTTCCGTAAATTCCCGTCTACAATCGTTCCATTTTTAATCAGCAACTTGATCTTCTTCTTTCTCTAACGCCCGATTTTTCTGGGTACAAATCTTCCCGAACCCGGTTTGCCGTAAAAAACCCCATTCTCCACCAAAACCCGGCCCCTGGATATGGTCATCACCGGTAATCCGTGAATGATACGCCCTCCATATAACGTATAGGAGTTTTCATAATGCAACCTATCCGCTTTCATCTCACTGGTAACCGCCAAATCCACCACTACCAGATCCCCATCGCTTTCCACTTGGATGGCGCCCTTTTGGGGATACAATCCAAAGGTTTTGGCCGGGTTATAGGAAACAATGGCGCAAACCTGATTTAAAGTAAGCCTTTTTTGATAAACCCCATACTCCAACAGGAGAGGCAACCTTTCTTCCAAACCATTCACCCCATTAACGACTTTGGTGAAATCGGGAATGACCTTTCCTTGTGGGTCGGTCTCTAAAAAACGCTTTTTTTCTTCCAGCGAATACGTACAATTGTCGGAACCGATCACCGAAACCGTCCCCTCGGCCAGGCCCCGCCACAAGGCTTGGTTATCCTCCCGACTTCGCAGAGGCGGACTCATAATGGCCAAATAGCCCTCTTCCCCTTCATAACAACTCTGGTCCAACAGTAAATAATGGGGACAAGTCTCCGCGGTGACCGCTTGCCCTTTTTTCTTGGCCTCTCTGACACTTTCCAGGGCATCTTGGGAGGATAAATGAAAAATATACAAACTGCTTCCGGCATAGCGGGCCAAATTGATTGCCCGGTCCACCGCTTCTTTTTCGCATAAACTCGGCTTCGAGCGGGGAAAGTTGCTCCAGGATAAATCGCCCTTTTCCCTCATCCGCTCCACATTCAATTCGGCGATGGCGTTGCTTTCCGCATGGACCCCCGGCAATGCTCCATAGCTTTTGGCTGCCTCAAAGATGCGGATCATGCCTTCATCATCAATCATGACCCCTTCTTTTTTGTAGGTCATAAACATTTTAAAACTGGGGCACCCATAATCGACGATGGCTTCTATTTCTTTAACAACCCGCGGCGCCGCCTCCACAAATTTGGCGTGAATCCCGTAATCGATAGCGCTTTTACCCATTTCCTCCCGCCGCATCTTCACCTTTTCCAAGACCGAATCGCCCACGGACGTATTGGAAAAATCCATAAAAAAAGTGACTCCGCCAAAAGCCGCCACCTTACTTGCAGTATAAAAGTCCAGCTGGCCGATACACCCCATAAAAGGCGCTTCCACGTGCATATGAGGTTCAACGACCCCGGGCATGACATATTTGCCCTCCAAATCGATTTCTCGTCGGGCTTCCAGAGAACTGTCCAATTTCCCAATCGCCATAATCACTCCGTCGGTGATGGCGATATCGGCCGTATAGGTATCGCCGGGAGTCACAATATTGCCGTTTCTTAACAACAAATCAACCATATTCATTCCCCGCCTTATCGGTATAAACCAATTTTAGAAACCCTCAATCCTTGATGCACAATTCCTTCCAACGCCGCCAATCCGCACACAATCGGATCCAATACGGTGATCCCCAATTTTTGGGATGCATTCTCCGCCGATATCATGGTCATGCCGGCGCATCCATAAATCAAAACTTCACACCCCCGGGCAATAGCCCGTTTTCCGCTCTCCAAGACCCTTTCTTCCAACAAAGCCTCGTCTTTCATAAAATCCTCAATTGTCAAGTTCAAAGACTCCACTGTGGCCAATCTCTCTTTCAATCCATACAGGGACACCAATTGATCCATCATGGCCTTCGCCTTATCCACCGCCGCCAAAACGCTGAACCGGTATCCCAATAATAAAGCCATGGCCATGGAGGCCTCGGCGATACCCACGACCGGTATGGGCGATTCTTCTTTCAAAGCGGCCAATGCGGGATCGCCAAAGCAGGCTAATAAGATGCCGTCATAATTCTCAAGAGATTTATGCCGTAAAATCTCTAATACTTCTCGACCGGCCCGGGTATAATCGGCGCAACTTTCCAATACATTGGGCGCCTCCGGAGTTTTGATCACTTCGATCTCCATATCCTGGGGTCGGTGGGAAAGGGAGGTTTTGCGAATGCTCTCGGTCATGGCTTCCGATGAATTGGGATTGATGACTAGAATTTTTTTCAAGCCCTTCGCCCCCATTGTTCCTTCAATTCCTCAATGCCGATGACATCCGGCTCGATCCCGTAAGGTTTCAATATTTGCGCCAATTGAGTGACCAGGGGCGGCTTAACATAAGCCTGTTTCAACTTTTCCGGATCAGCGAAGATTTCCCGCACCGTGCCGTTCATCCAGACTTTTCCCTGAGTCATCACCACAATGTGCTCGGCATAGCGGGCAACGATATGCATTTCATGAGTAACGATAATGATGGTATGTCCGTGGGCTTCATTCAGCATTTTTAAAAATTCCATCACTTCGATGGATTGTTTATAATCTTGTCCGGTGGTAGGTTCATCCACAATAATAACTTGCGGTTTCAGCGACAAAATCGAGGCAATGGCCACCCGCTGTCTTAAACCTTTGGTTAAAAAAAACGGATGATTTGGGAATAATTCTTCTTTAATACCGGCAATCCGGGCCGCCTCGTTCACTCTTTCTTCGACTTCAGCTTCGGATAAGCCGATATTTCTCGGCGCATAGGCAATCTCATCATAAACATTATTATTAAATATCTGATGGTCGGGATTTTGAAACACATAGCCTATCCTTTTGACCAGCTCTTTTTGAATACCTTTTTGGGAAGTATCCATACCGTCCACCCAGATACTCCCCCGGTTGGGCTTCAATATTCCATTGAGACATTTGGAAATCGTCGTTTTACCGCAGCCATTTTGACCGATCAGGGCGACGAATTCTCCTTTTTGAATCGTCAGATTAATATCGTCAAGCGCTTTTGTCCCATCGTTATAACAAAAGACCAAATTTTTAATGTCAATCATATTATCCATTCGCTTTTACCCCTTGCTCCCCGAGTATCCGCTTTATTTCGGCGACAATATCATCAAATTTAACGGGCGCTTCTTTATCTATCCCCTTCTGGCGATAAAGATGGTACAAAAACTCAATTGACTCGGGCACCTTTAAGCCATTCTTTTGGATCAGCGTGGTATCCTGAAAAAATTTCCGGGTATCCTCATATTGAATAATTTCCCCCTGGTTGAGCAACAAAACTTTGTCGGAAAGTTCGGCGATTTTTTCGATATTATGTTCCACCACAATCACGGTAATTTTTAATTCTTTTTTCATAATCGCCAAAAGTTCAAAAACATCGTCTTTTGATTTGGGGTCCAACATCGATGTGGGTTCATCCAATATAATGATTTTCGGTTTCATTGCGATTACACTGGCAATCGCCACCCGTTGTTTCTGGCCGCCCGATAAGTCATAAGGCGGCTTTTCCAGCAAATCGCCGATTGCCGTTAATTCACCGACCCAGGCAATCCTTTTGCTGATTTCCTCTTCGTCGATACCGATATTTTCCAACCCGAAAGCGATTTCTTCTTCCACGCTCATCGAGGTAAATTGGGCATCCGGATCACTAAATACCATCCCGATATTTTCGGCGATCACCCTCGAATCGTTGTCTTTGATATCTTTGCCGAAAAATCTGACATTGCCTTTGTAGATTCCGGTGTAACTATTGGGAATGATCCCTTTGATACAAGAAACCAGTGTGGTTTTACCGGACTCGTTGGGACCGACAATACCCAAAAAAATGTTTTCCGGCACCGCCAGATTGATATTCTTCAGGGCGTAGTCTTCGGTATCGCTGTATTTCCAATATAAATTCTCAATCTCCAAAGCATTCATTTTAAATACCCTTCCTTAGCAGCTTTAAAAAATAGCCATCCAGCGGCGAACAGCTTAAACTAAGCACGTTCCCGCTAAAACGGAAATAGACCACACCCGTGAATATCAAAATCATCAATGCGGCAACCAAATAATCCATTGCCCCAACCCGCATGTAATGGGCTAAATAATCCGGTCTTTTCTTCCCTTTATATTTTCCTTGCAATACCGTACCTTTCGAATACAGTGCCACGCTGATATCTTCCGATCTGCGGATTGCCAAAGTAAACAAGGGAACCATATACATACAGAAATGCTTTACTTTGGCCGTTAAAGACAATTCCGTCATATCCAATCCCCGGGCTTGTTCAGCCTCCCGGATGATGCGGTAGTCTTCCATAAAAATCCCCGCCGATCGCAAGGACAATCCAATAAAATAGGTAACCGCGAAGGGAATGTTCAAACTCCGGAACGCCACCAGAATGTCCTTTTCCCGATTGGTCGAAAAATAGAAAATGGAGGAAAATATCAAAGTCAAAATTCTTGCGTAAATGCATAAAGCCCACATCATCGAGGCGTAATAAATTTTAATCCATCCCAACTTGAGCAAAACGATCTTTTGGCCCAGTTCATTGGGAAATAGAATATAGGTTAAGGTGATAAATACCCCCACCGTAATCACCATAGGCATATAGATTTTTAATTGTTTCAGCTGGACTTTGGCTAAAACAAACAACCCCAGGATGATCACGAAAAATATCAAATTAATTTCCGGCCTCTCAATAAACAAAGGGATAAATCCCGTCGCTAGAAAAATAATCAACCTCACGACAGGATGGAGCTTATAAATGGGCGACTGTGTCGGAACAAATCCGAGAATTGTTTTTTGCATATTTGCATTTCTTGACATATTGCACCTCATAGATTCGCTAGCCAGGACGTTTCATTTTACAAAACAGAGCAGTGAAGACGAGTAAAACGTTCTCTAAATAACTCGCACGCACGCGCACTCAATGATTGTGAACGTTTTACTTCAGTAGAGCGTATCTTCCGCATTTCTGATTGCCGTTTATTTACGATACGCTCTACTAGAATCCGGCAAGCTGATTTTGGATCCGTCAGCCATCGCTTGCCGAATTCCTATCCATGTTAAGCCCACAAACCCTTGCAAAAAGTTTTGGTTTTCATGACAATCGGAGAGATAAATTTGAGCATAATGACTCCCAAGATCCATGATGCAACCGAATTTCCCAAAAACCAACCGAAGAATACCGTTAAGTGCGCTTGGGGCGTAATGAGGCCAAAGATTCTCAAGGTGCTACTGCCCCAAGCAGCCCCGATAATGTTGGAAACAAGAATGCCAAATACGGTAAAAATCACCCAATCTTTCTTGCTTTGTAACCGAGGGTCAGCCCCTAACATTCTAAATGCCAATCCACCCACGATACCTTGGGCCAAATTACCGGGAATATACGCCAGAGATACCGGCAACGCCGCCGATCCTGAAATGGCATTTGAAATAATCGGAAATACAATGGAAGCGACACCTCCCCAACCGCCATACCAAATGCTGCTTACTGCCTGAATTGCTTGTCCGGGCCAGAAGGCCGACACAAATCCCAAAGGCACCGCAATGCTTCCAAAAGTTCCCACTACAACTCCAACCCCGGTAAAGAGGGCCATCATGACGAAATGGGAAAGATTAGGTTTCCTCATTTCGCCCTCTTCGATCCGCCAAACGCCTTTAAACTTCAAAACAACCAACTCCTTATTCGTTTTTTATTGATAAAGCGGCTACCGCAAAAGGATTTAATCTCAATATTCTTCTTTTGGCGCTAGCCCCTTTTCCCCCCTGTTAAGTCTTTCAATATGGCGTAATACCCTTTACAGGCGCCTACCAGTTGCGCGATTTCCACATATTCATCAACAATATGCGCTATATTTTCGCGGCTCGGCCCAAATCCAAGGGTCGGTATACCCTGAATACCCGCATAAAAACTGCCGTTGGTACAAAATGAATACGACTTTATAAAAACCTCATCATCCAGAGCTCTTTTTAAGGCCGTATGAGCTGTTTTCACCAAAAAATCCTGCTCATCCATAATCCATGCCGGAAAAAACCGTTCTCCCTCTATGATTGCCGAGGTGTAACAAGTTTCCCTACCATAGGCGATTTGCGCCTTTGCATCGATTCTTGGTTTTTTGCCGGCGATCAACTTTTCAATAGGCGCCAACACATCGGCTATCTTTTCCCCGGCAATGGTCCGTCTGTCAAAAGTAGCCCTGCAATAATCGGGAACTACCGATGCCCCGGGATAAGGAGAAGATTTAATATCGGTTAACTCCAAAATTCCCTTTCCCAAAACCGGATGAACACCGACAGGTAATTTTTGAATTTCCGCAATCAGTTCACACATTGCATAAACAGCATTTCTGCCATTTTCCGGGTTTGAAGAGTGGGCGCTTTGGCCGAAAGTTTCAACCACCACTTCCGCTCTTCCCCGTTGGCCGATATTTAAATTTAATTCGGTGGCCTCGCCAATAATCACCACATCCGGCCCTATGAACTTACCAATATTCGCAGCCCCGATACCTTCAAAACATTCTTCATGAACCACTCCGGCAATGGTAATCTCTCCGGCAAAATCCTTCCGGGTCGCCCGGGCAAATTCGGAAACAGCGATAATCATCGCGCTCAGTGCCCCTTTCATATCCGATGCGCCCCTGCCGTAAATTTTGCCCTCCTTCAACACTCCCTCAAAAGGATTAACCGACCACTGGCCTTCATTATCGGCCGGGACCGTGTCAATATGCGCGTCCAATAAGATCTTCAGGCCGCTTCTTTTCCCTTTCATCGTCGCCGTGATGCTGCCGTAAGAATCCACCCTGACCTCATCAAATAGCAACTCCGCGAATGTCCGCTCCAAAAAATCAACCATTTCCTTTTCTTGTCCGGAGTAGCTTTTTTTACTGATCAATCGCCGGCATAACGGAACGACCTTATTTTCCCATGGAATTCCCATCACTTAAACCTCTCTTTCATCCGGATACGTGCCATACCAAGTAATCGAACGGTATATTTCTTGATCCGTGTCCCCTTCGGTACTAAAAGCTAAAATCTTGGATTTTGCATTCAACCCCAAAATGGCCATTAATTTGGGATCGCGGGCCAGATAATCTAACAATCCTATGGCCACTGCGCCCGACTCCCCGGATATTATGGAAAGATCTCCTTGTAAAGGATTACCCAGGACCCTCATACCGTTAGCAGCAATCCAATCCGGGACGGAAAAAAAATAATCCGCATATTCCCTTAAAATATCCCAGGCCACGGGATTGGGCTCTCCGCAACACAACCCGGCCATAATTGAATCCATATTTCCGGTGATAAATGTTTTTCGCCCTTGCACCACTGAACGGTAAAAGCAATCCGCTTTATTGGGTTCCACGATCATAACGACCGGTGGATTTTTAGAAAATAATATTTTAAAAACAATCGCCATTACTGATGCAAAAGCCCCCACCCCCGCCTGTAAAAAAATATGGGTGGGGACTTCCCCGCCTAATTGCTCCATCACTTCCAAGGCCATTGTGCCGTATCCCTGCATAATCCATATCGGTACCTCCATGCAACCCAGGCATTGGGTATCCTGAATCATCAACCAATGATTGTCATAAGCCAGCTTAGCAAGATGCTTCACCGTATCGTCATAGTTGTCATCGGTAATAACCCCTTTCCCTCCCAATTCAACGATTTTATTATATCTTTCACGAGAGGTGCCTTTGGGCATATGAATGACCGCGGGATATTGCAACTCCTTGGCCAGCCAAGCCACCCCCTTGCCATGATTGCCGTCAGTGGCCGCCGCAAATATCAAATCCGGAAACTTCTCCCTGAACTCCTTTGATTTCAATTGGGAAAAATCGATCGGGCCAATATCCATTTTGATTTGCTGTGCTATTTTTTTGGCAATGGCATAAGACGCCCCCAACACTTTAAAAGAATTTAAGCCAAATCGTAAAGATTCATCCTTCAAAAAAACCCGCTGCAGTCCAAGTCGCTTGGCCAGATTTTCCAAATGATAAAAAGGCGTTTCCCGGTGCTGGGGAATGGTTTGGTGAAAGCACCTTGCTTTTTTCATTTCCGCAACATTGAAATACTTTAAGCCAATTCCCGCGATTTCACTTTTCATACTTTCATTTTTTACCCATTTGACTTGTGATCTCATCTTCCAGCCTCTTGTTATATTTGCGTTATTGTTAATAAAAACAATGTCAATAAATCGTTCAAAAATGTTATAAAATTTAAATTATGGTCGTATTTAAATAATTTTCACTTTAATATTTGACATATCAATAACATATCCATGACATCATTATATCAAGACCAAAATAGAAATCAATATTTTTTCCCGGTTTCCACTCATTTTTGCAATCGGCATCCAAAATGTGTTCAATTTTTAAAAAAATTTCTCAAAATGAGAATCAGCAATTTTCGCACTCCGGATAACGCGCCGGGTGCACACCAAAAAAGCCCGCTTAAAAAGCGGGCTTTTGGAGGCAAGTACGATATTCAGCTTTATTATGAATCGATGGTATAACTCTTTTCTTCATGAATTCCATATTGACGGAGCTTTCGATATAACGTCGCCGGACTGATTCCTAAAACTTTGGCGACTTTTCGCTTGCCGTCGGTAGTATTCCCATATAAGTCCATCGCTTTTTTAATCGTGTTCTTTTCAATGGTCTCTAAACAGAAAGAACCGTCAATATTTTGATCCTCCAGATCGATCAACTGATTAATGTCATCAAGTTCCACCTTGCCGCTTTGATTCATTAACACAATAAAGCTGATGATATTTTCCATTTCCCGGACATTGCCCGCCCATGCATATTGCAATAAATAGGCATAAGCTTTCTTGTCAATCGTAATTTGCTTTTTTTCCAAATAAGCATACCGTTCCAAGAAATACCGGATTAAAACGGGAATATCCTGCCGTCTCTCGCGCAAAGGAGGAATCGTTATGATAAAAGGATAGAAAAAATAATACAAATCCCTTCTGAAGCGGTTCTCGGAAATCAAATTCTCAATATTTTTACTGGTTGAAGCAATAATCCGGCCCGAAAACCTTTCCTTGTCCTGAAGCAATTGTAATAATTCTCCCTGAATCCGCAAGGGCAAATCAGCAACTTCGTCTAAAAATAAGGTTCCTTCTTTCATCAACTCAATTTTACTCAAATTATTATTTTCGGAATTTCCAAATATCTCTTGTTCCAAAATAGATTCAATGACTCCGGTGCAAATAATAGGAATAAACGGTTGCTCCCTATAATCGCTCTCGCTATGAATCGCCCGGGCCAATATCTCTTTCCCCGTGCCGCTTTCACCATATATTAAAATATTTTTATCGGTTTTCGCTAATGTCCGGGCTTCTTCTTTGACTTGAAGGATTTTTTTATCTTCGCCGATAATGCTTTGGAAACTATATTTTCTTTTATCCTGGATAATAATTTTTTCTTGAATGGAAGCGATATCTTGAAAAATATATACTTTTCCATAATTACTTTCATCAATGCTGATGGGGTAAGAATAGCCAAATAAGCGAATTTTCTTTTGACCCACCCGGGCTACATATTCTATTTCGCTATTGCCCTTTTTTTGCCCGACTGTAAAAATTTTAAATTCATTAATCTTATACAGATAATCCAGTTGTTTTTTATTATTACCCAAAATTCTTTCCGCATATTGGTTTATATATTTCAATGTGTTATCGGAATTAAAAATAACCACACCTTGGGTCACAAACTGCATTACCTTTTCCAGCATTTGGGATGTGGCGATAATCGATTGGTAGTTTTTCGCTTCCCCCACTTTTGAGGCAATGAGTTCGGCAATTTTCACCAAGAAATCAACATAGCCATCTAAGTTTTGGAAAATTAATTTTTTCTGTTCTTCTTGAAAACACGCCAAAGCTATAGCGCCGATTACTTCCTCCTCCAGTTTAATGGGACAACATATCTCAAATAGTTCCTGACAAGTCTCACAGGTGGGACAATGTTTACAAATAACCTCTTCCCTTGGGTTTTCGATGATGAGCATTTTTTTATTCTCAAGTACCCATTTAAATCCTGTACCTTCCGCCTCGATAAAAGTGCCCAGCCGGTCAACAAACCTTCCGGTGCCTGCTATCCGAAATAAATGATTATCGACAATATCCACATCCACTTTGAGAATACTGGATAATACTTGCGCATATTGCCTGACGTCTTTTTCAATTTTTTTTAATAATGATTGTCCTTGTAGCTGCATCTTGTGCTCCCCTTGGATCATCCGGCGGACTTAATATTTCATGATGATTCATATGATTTCACGGTGGTCCGGATATTGGTCGTATTGTCAATTCACATTTCAAACTGCAATCCCCTGCTTTTAATATTAACAAAATCATTATAAAAATAGAAGTTAACTTCAAGCCAGTGAATAAGAGAGCAAAATAATATCCATTGGAAAGATTCGCCATGAAGTTGAACGATGGCTGGATCTGTAAACAAGCACAGACCGGGGTTGATATTTTCCAATTAAGATGTAACAATCGTGAAACATTTTTCCATATAATTGAATTATAGGTTTCCGCTAAGCCCAGAAACCAACGAACCCGCTAAAGATTGGGTCTTGTGAGAACGCAATTTGATCCGGGCCCAGGACGATGCTAGCGGGTTTTGTTATCCAAAAATCCCTCGATATCCATTATCAAGAATTCAAACCTTTAAAAAAAGTCTAGCTGGTATTACCCCTGGGATTCTTGTCAATACTAATTTTACGGAGGTATTGATCATGAAACCGGTAAAAATAATTCAAAGGGTTAAAAAATTTTTTAAATTTCACAATCGCCATCTATATTTGGGGGAATCAGGCGAGTCCGAATCCTGGCTTCAGTACGCCTCAATTGCTTTTCAGTGTGATCCCGACAAACTGCGAAAGGAAATCCTGACCAAACGGCAAAACTAAATTGGGGTTTTGTATTGCTTCATTTTATAAAAGCAATTCAGAATGACTCCGTGGAATTTATTTGATTCTCCGTATAAAAAAAGCCCCTTCCCTATCCCAGATGGAGTTCTTTCCATTGACAGGATGGGGTTGGGGTTAAGTCCACAGGTTAGATCATCCCTCGCTTTTTGGCAAGGTATAATTTCCGATTAAAAGTTTGGGGAACTCCTTTTTTAATTGTAACAGCCATTCAGGAATTGTCCTCAGCTCAAGCGGCTCATCCTCTTCCAGATTCACCTTCTCCCGCAACCGCTCCGGGTCAAGATTCAAATTGCGAAGCTGAACCTGTTGGACTTTGGTCTCTTGAAGCAAAGCGTACAAAGCGTCCGTTTCCTGGGGTTGATTGGTAAAACCGGGATATAGCAAAAGGTTGATGGCAACCCTGACGCCATGGTCCGATGCGTAACATAAGGATTTCATGACATCCTGCAATTGATAATTCTGGGGATGATGATACCACTGATAATTTTCCGGCCGGGCCGAGAAAAGACTGACCCGGATGCTATCCAGCCCGTGATCAACCAAATCACGGATAGAATCAACATAACCGGCGTTACTGTTGATATTGATGATCCCTTTGTCCGTCCTTTGCCGGATCTCCTGGATCGATTGGACCAATACTTCGCGTTGCAATGAAGGTTCGCCTTCACAGCCCTGTCCGAAACTGATAATGGCATCAGCGGCAGACTCCAAATGGTCCACCGAGAGTTCGACAACTTCCCGGACGCTGGGAGTAAAGTCGATTCTGCCTTGAGGAGATGGACAACATTCGGAGGGTTGTTTGGATATGCAGCCGATACAATTGGCGTTACAAACCGGTGATACCGGAATCCCAGCCTCCCAGCGCCCATAAAAAATATTTTGAGCCGTTAAACAGTGATAACCGACGGCGCATTTGGCCAGTTGGGCCAGAATACGGTTTTCCGGATAGCTCCGGATTTTCCCTTCGATCAGCCGCGGTAAGTCCGGGGTATTATAATAATTAGGGCTCCACTTTAGATCCTGATCGGTTTGAATGGCGGCCACTTTAAGATGATCCCCCACAGCTCCCACTGCCGCATAGCCGAAAAGAGGCAGCTCTCCGGAAACGGCGATTTCGTATCCAGGCACCAGACAGCGGGTGAAACCAACCGGTAAAATAGCCGCAACTGCCGTATACCCTTCGACCACTTCCATTGTTCCCCCGGCTTCATCATAACCTGTGGGCAGCCTGCCTGGCAATAGCAATATCTCGCCGCCCGAAGGCATATCGATCCAGCTCCGGTCGGCGATTTCTGCCTGGGAGCCGTTGATTCCCACCGCAATTAAATCCGGGTCTGCGTATAGTTCACCCTTTTCATCCGCATAGATTAAACGTATGGATTTGGAATTCATGATTATACAACCTCAAAGATGAAACATTTCAAATATTCCGTTTCCGTTACCCCAACCAAAACGGGGTGATCAAGGCCCTGGGTCCGGCGTTCCAGGAGACGGAGCCGTTTTTTATTGTCAGCCGCCGCTGCGAGCATAATTTCCCAAAACAAGTCCGGTGTCAGATGATGGGAACAGGAGCAGGTTATTAGGATTCCGCCGGGCTTGAGCAGTTTCAATGCCCGCAGATTGATTTCCTTGTAACCGCGGACTGCCCCTTCCACAGCCTGTTTGCTTTTGGTGAATGCCGGAGGATCAAGAATAACCAGATCATACTCGGCCTTATTCCCCACTTCATCCCGGAGGAAATCAAATACATTAGCTACTTTGAATTTACAGACGTTATCCAACCCGTTTAAAGTTGCATTTTCGACGGCCATATTGATGGCATCTTCCGAAATATCGACTCCTAAAACGGAACTGGCCCCGTAGGAAGCAGCATGAATTGCAAAGCTGCCCACATGACAAAAACAATCGAGAACCTTTCTTCCTTTGACATAGCGCTCCAAAACGGCCCGGTTCGCCGATTGGTCCAGAAAATACCCGGTTTTTTGGCCTTCAAGCAAATCCACCCTGAATTTTAAGCCGTTATCCCGGATCACAACCGACGGAGGACAATCTCCATATACACAACCGGCACGTTCGGGCAAATCTTCAAGGTGGCGGACATGAAGATCACTCCGTTCAATGATCCCTTTAGGCCCACAAAGCTCCGCCAAAAGCCGGATGATCATCTCCCGGTTGACCTCCATACCCATGGTTAAAAATTGAGCCACCAGATAATCTTCGAACTTATCCACAATCAGTCCGGGTAACAAATCGCCTTCGCCGAATATCAGGCGGTAGCTTGAAGCACCGGGTTTGACCCGGCGGCGGTATTCAAGCGCTTTTTGAAGCCGGGATCTGAAGAAATTCTCGTCGATGGTTTCCCGGTTGGTGGTGAGCAACCGGACCGCAATCTGTGAAGCCTGGTTATAATAGCCAAGGCCCAAAAAACGGCCCCGGTTGTCCAGCGCTTCGACTACATCGCCCGATTTGACACCGATCCCGATAATCCCGATTTCTCCTTGATAAATCCATAAATGGCCCGCTTTGATTCGTTTTTCTTTGCCGGCCTTTAAAACAACCTGATTCATAATGCCTCCTGTTTCATAATATCTCTCGCTGCTATAACTCCCGAGATCGAGGCCTGCATCAATCCTCTGGTCACTCCTGCGCCATCGCCCACAGCGTAAAGATTGGCAATCTTCGTTTCTAAATGGCTGTTCAGACTGAGCCTGGAAGAATAGAACTTAACCTCAACCCCATATAGTAACGTATTACGCGAGTTAACCCCCGGCGCAATATTATCTAAGGCTTTTAACATTTCTAATAAAGCCAGCAGGTGCCGGTAAGGTAAAACCAGACTCAAATCCCCCGGTGTTGCGCTTTCTAAAGTCGGCCGGACCAATCCCTTGGCCAGTCTTTCTTTGGTGGTCCGCCGTCCGCTTTGCAAATCTCCCAACCGCTGTACGATAACCCCTCCCCCTAAGAGGTTGGCAAGTCCGGAAACATACCTGCCGTAGGTAATCGGCTCATGAAACGGCTGCGTGAAAGTTTTGCTGACAAGCAGCGAAAAATTGGTATTCGAAGTCTTCCGTTCGGCATGACTATGCCCATTGACGGTAATTAAGCCGTCCTGATTTTCCATAACGACTTCCCCGTGAGGGCACATGCAAAATGTACGGACCTTATCTTCAAAGGTCTTTGAATAATAAATAAATTTGCTCTCAAAGATGACCGATGTCAGCTCTTCCATCACTTCAGCCGGCAGTTCCACCCGGACGCCGATATCCACCGGGTTCACGGATGATTCCAACCCCAATCTTTTTGCTTCGGTGGAAAGCCATTCCGAGCCGTCGCGTCCCGGTCCGGCAATTACATATTCTCCTAAGTATTCCTGGCCCTGGCTTGAACGGACACCTTTCAATTTATCCCCGTCAACGATGACTTCAGCCACATTAACACCGGTGAAAATGTCGACTCCCTTTTCAACCAAAAAGTCCTGCATGGCCTGGAGTACAATTTTGGTATACCCGGTTCCGAGGTGCCGGATCTGGGACGGAATCAATCGCAGGTCTGCCAAGACAGCTCGCTTTTGAATCTGGGTAATCATTTCGTCATCAGTGCCATAGACCTTCGCAGGAGCACCAAATCTCAAATAAATATCATCTATCTCCCGAATCAACTGGGATAATTCTTTTTTGGAAATATAATTATCTAAAAAACCACCCACTTCCGTGGAGAGGGTAAGTTTACCGTCGCTAAATGCTCCCGCACCGCCCCAACCGCATGTAATCGAACAGGAGGAACAGTTGGCACAGGGAATACCACGCTCGTTGGCAGGACAGACCCGTTCCGACAAGTTATAGCCTTTTTCCAATATCGCAATCTTCAGCCGGGATTGTTTGACCAACTCCAAAGCGGCGAAAATTGCCGCCGGCCCTCCACCAACAATAACCACATCATATTGAGCCAAATGAAACGCTCTCCTCTCAAAAATTATCATTCCTGATATCCATTGGAAATATGTTCAAATGATTTTATTCCACATGATTTGCAGATTTCCTGTATTTTTCATTTGAAGCCCCTTTCGATCCATCAAAGCAGGAATTTTCCAGGCCGGGTTGGAATTATTGGAATTAAAAGCAGATCGGATTGATTGTTCCATCATTCTCACGGATCGTTAATGTCCTAATTAAGCCTGGAGATGCTAAATCCATGAATGACCAAACCTACCTTACCGTTTTGAAGGAAGCCTCCTGTGAACTCACCATTGAACGCTCCCGCTTCATAGGACACTGCAAGGAAACTCCCGGCGAAGCGGCTGCAAAATTTTTTATTGAATCCATCAAAACAACCCATTCCCAGGCCACTCACAATTGTTATGCTTATCGGCTTCAGGCCGGCGAATACCCCGTCGAATATTTTAATGATCAAGGGGAACCCAATGGCACTGCAGGTAAACCAATTTTAGGAGCCATTTTAAGGCTGAACCTATTGAATATCACCGTAGTCGTAACCCGGTATTTTGGCGGGAAGAAGCTGGGAGTCCGAGGCCTTATTGAGGCCTACGGTAAAACCGCATCCTTAGTGCTGGAACAGGCAGGGACATTCTTAAAAATACCAAAATGTTCGGTGTCTCTCGATTATCCTTATAACGAGCATTCCAAAATAATCTATCAGTTAAAGCAAGTGGCGGCGGAAAATATCTCCACTGTATTCGGGGAATCGGTTCAAACTTCTTTTTTAATTCCGCTGAGCGAATATCCTGTTTTTCTTGATTTCCTAAAGGAATCACCCTCTATAAAAGTTTTATCGGTTGCAAAACCATAACTTTCCTTAAAAAATTCTCTTGAATTTGATTTTCTCTTGTGGTAAAATCAGTCTACACGCTAAAGTTCCAAGTTTGACTTGCCGAAGTGGCGGAATGGCAGACGCAGTGGACTCAAAATCCACCGCCCTTAAAAGCGTGCCGGTTCGAGTCCGGCCTTCGGCACCAATTTCTAAAGTTAAACCTCCAATTTGGGGGTTTTATTTTTTTATACTTGCAGATAACTTGATATCAATTCCCTCATGTTTATATCGTGATTATTTTAAAAATTATCCGGCTCATAAGATTAATTGCGAATAGATTTTCCGTGTTTCTTCATTCTGATTGCCCAGTGAATCCGGGTATTCTTTTTTAAAACTAAGTTAAAACTCATTAAAGCTTTCGTTTGTATTCCATATTTCAAAGAATATTTAAAGACTAAGATCCGAGTGAGAAAATGTATACTAGAAAGGAGGTAAATTAAAATGAAGAAATTAACGGTTTTAATTTTTGCAGTCTGCCTGACACTTCTGGTAGGAGCCAAAACTTTTGCAGCCCCAACCGTCGACATCAACCTATCGTCAAACTCCGGGGAAATCACACAGGAACCGGCCTTCAGCGGTTTTAGCGGTTCGATTGACTTGTATCGGCCGGACTCCAATTCAAATGCCTATAAAAATGACCTTTCATTGAATCTCAACTACGGACCTCATCATGGGCCAGGGCCTGGACATGGCCGCGGAGGACCCGGACCCCGAACGGGTTATGGCCCTTCTCCAGAATTATGGGTTTATACGTTCATAGGAATTGTTGTGGTGGCTTTATTGTCCCATGATGATTTAGTTTTTGACTGAAATTTTGAAGGGCTGTTGCAAACATACGTAAAAGGAACTATACAATATATTGCCTGAGTAGTCATCCACCCTGGCTTTGCGCGGCTAGTTGGCTAGCCGATGGCAACGAAGTCGCGCATCAATGCGCGCGAAAATACCGCCAGGCTGGCTGTTCGACGGCGGCTTGCAAAACGAGCCGAAGAATCTGGGTATATCTTTATCGATATTTTCTTTTGGTAACAGCCCTACTTTTACAGCAACTTAGAAGGCAGTGATGAGTTTGAATTTTCAAGAACCCGTTCTTTACCACGTTAAACGCAACGGTCATAAATTACTTCTCAAGCTTATTGGTTTTGATGACTCCGGATTCCAAATGGAATCTCCTCTCGGTGGACCGATTAAAAGTGATTTTATCGGAGAAATTTTAATTGATCCCGAAGGGAACCGCTACCGAATTTCCAAGATTAGTTTTCAACAGAATATGGTCTGGCTAGAACAGTACGGTTAACTTTGTTTAAATTCTAAATCACTTTTTTGCGAATGACCGCCCCCACTGGAACTTCTTTATCAACAGGCAACCAAATCCGGTATCCATTATGAGCCTCTTGAATGGGTATTCTTTCGGGGCTGGTCATCTCCTGAATATCTAGAGATAGATTCTCATCAGGCAATAACAATTCAATACTATCGGCTGTGTTCAAATGATTTCTGACTCCCACGAGTATTTGGGATTTTAAAGGTTGATATTCAAGGACCATTCCGATTAATTCATGAGTTTGGGAATATTTGATCTCCGGCTCAGTCTCCTGAATCTTTTGGCCCCCGGAAAAATAGAATCCGGTTGTAAAGCCCCGGTTGGATACTTTGGTCAATTCTTCAAGCCACTCGGAATTAAAACGATATGGGTCGGGATCATTCACGAAAGCATCTATCGCCCGGCGGTAGGCCCGGGTGACGGTCGCCACGTAGTATGAAGATTTCATCCGGCCTTCCACTTTTAAACTATACACTCCGGCAGCCAAAATCTCCGGTAAAGACTGAATCATGCACAGGTCTTTCGAACTCAGCAGATAACTGTAGCGTTGATCTTCTTCCAATATCAAGGGGTCCCCGGGACGGGTCGATTCACATAAAAGATATTCCCAGCGGCAAGGTTGGGTACATTCCCCATGATTTCCGCTCCGGCCGGTTCTCAAAGCCGAGAGAAAACAACGTCCCGAATAGGCAACACACATAGCGCCATGAATAAAGAGTTCCAGCTCAACGCCGGGACAATTTGCTGCGATCTCAGAGATCTCAGCCAAACTGAGTTCCCGGGCCAGAACAATTCTGGCGACTCCCTGGGCTTGCCAGAACTTAACCGCTTCTTGATTGGTTGTATTGGCTTGGGTGCTCAAGTGGACCGATACTCCGGGGGCAAGTCTTCGCGCCAGACTCAGGATTCCGGGATCACTGATTATCATACCGTCCACACCGATTTCCTCCAGCTCTTTGATAAGTCTTTCAGCTAAAGGTAAATCATTATTTTTAGCAAATATATTGATGGCGCCATATACTTTGACATTCTTTCGGTGGGCTTCGCCAATCCCGGCTTCCAAATCCTCCATGCCGAACTCAGCCTGGTTTGCCCGCAGACTAAGACCACTCACACCAACATATACGGCATCCGCCCCATATAGAATCGCCGTACGTAATTTCTCCAAGTTTCCCGCGGGAATTAACAATTCCGGTCGCCTCAATGAGAATACCTCCATCGGTATGATAATATTACTTTTCCCCTTCTATATCATAACCATAAGCTCATTGAGGGGCAACTACAAATTAAACTATTTCTTAGAATCAATCCGCAATCATTAGCCGATATTCTTAAAAATAAAGCACCCAAGGGACAGATTATACAGTCCATTGAATGCCGATTCATCCAATCTTCATCCAAAAAGCCAAATAATTTATATATGCAATATTTTTTGCGCTTTTGGAGCCCGCAGCCTTTCAGCCGAACGCAAGCCTGAACCCAACAGGGGCCTTACATAATAACGAAAGGCATCCGTCACATCATTGCCTTCTTTGTTAATGAATTCATCCGGCATATGTTTGGTTTTACCGGCAACATCGGCTAAGGGTGAGAGTTTATAATCGACCGAATAGGAACCGGTCCGGTGAATGGTAATGGAGCCGTCCATATTATGCCAAATTGCGAATTGAGCGGCTTTTTCCCCAACCTCGCGGGCCTCATGTTGATCAACGTCAGAGACGCAACCGAAAAATGATCTTTGCAGATATCCAAAGGTATCCGAACGGACCCGCTTGATATTTAGCTTCTCCTTAACATAGTCCGCCAGTACATCTCCCAAAGCGCCGGTTCCTGAAAGCTGTACATTACCATGGGCATCTTTTTCAATGTTCTTCTGCAGTTGGGTTATAATCGGGTTCCCTTTATCATCGGATATCCCTTCGGAAACAATAATTAAACAACGCCCTAATTTATCATATACCTTTTTAACATCCCGGACGAAGTTTTCTACGATAAAGGGTCTCTCCGGTAAATAAATCAGGTGCGGCCCATCATCCTCATATTTCTTGGCAATGGAGGAGGCGGCCGTCAAAAACCCGGCATGTCTTCCCATCACAACTCCGATATATACGCCGGGCAATGCCCGGTTATCCAAATTGGCTCCAATAGTGGCCTGGGCAACAAAACGGGCCGCCGAACCATAGCCGGGGGTATGATCATTCATCACCAAATCGTTATCAATAGTTTTTGGAATATGAATAGCCCGGAACTCATAATCGGACAGCTCGGCCTGATGATTGACGATCCGGACCGTATCCGCGGAGTCATTGCCGCCAATATAAAAGAAATAACGGACATCATGGGCCTTAAAAACCTCGAAGATTTCTTTGCAATATTTTTCATCGGGCTTGTCACGGGTGGAAAACAGGGCCGATGACGGTGTTTCAGCAACCTGCTCCAGATTGTGGGTGGTCTCTTGAGTTAGATCCATAAAGTCTTCATTGATAATCCCCTTCACCCCGTTGATTGCACCATATACTTTGGAAACCTGGACAAATTTGCGGGATTCGAGGACCACACCGACCAAAGACTGATTGATAACCGCCGTAGGTCCGCCTCCTTGGGCCACCACAACTTTACCTTCTAGCTTCATGATGATTCCCCCTTTTAGTGTTAATTTTATATTGCCCATTTCTAAAACTTCCGTTAATTTCACTGGTAAAAATTCGCTTTTCTAAATGAAAATTCCTGCCCTTTTTTATGTTGAATGGATAATTCACTGATAAGTTTATGATTACAAACAAAAATAGCCAACAAATCCGCGATTTGCTGGCTATTCATTACTTAGTAAATATGAGTCATTCTTAAATGCGGAGGGTATCATTCTCAGCCCCTCCCTCCAAAGTTTTCAATACCTTCAACGCATCTCCCAAAGCCCTGACATCATGAGTCCGGATATATTCGACTCCCCTTTCACACAAATAAATTTCCGATGCCAGAGTCGCCGCACCTCTTTCAAGAGGCGTCCGTCCGCCGACGATAGCGCTTAAAAACGATTTCCGGGAAACACCTACCAATACCGGCAAATGAAAATGTTCTCTCAGCGTTCCGATATGTTTTAACGCAAAGGTTGAAGACTCCGGGTTTGCTCCCAGGAAAAAGCCCATTCCCGGATCGAGTATGATCCGCTCAAGAGATATACCTGCATTTTGAAGGGCTTTCAAACGTTTTTCAAAAAATTCGATCATTCCCGCGAATACTTTTTCCGGTTTTGTTTCCACCACTGTAGCCGGGCCTAGACGCTGTACCGAATGCATTACAATCAATTTACAGTTAGACTCAGCCAATTCGGGATAGATTTCGGGATCAGGGAATCCCTGGATGTCGTTAAGATACTGGACTCTTTTTTGAATGGCATACTGTTGAACGATGGGGTTGAATGTGTCGATCGAAACCGGTATATTCCCGGAAAGCAATCGTTCTATCACCGGGTTTAAGCGGTCTATCTCCATCTCCGGCAAAACAGGCTTTGTTTCCGGATTGCTGGATGCCGCCCCGATGTCAATAATAGCGGCCCCGTCATCGATTAACTGTTCCGCCTTTTTAAAAGCCCTCTCCGGCTCCAGATAACATCCGCCATCGGAAAAGCTGTCCTCGGTGATATTTAAAATCCCCATTATTTGGGGTGTGATGATTTTCATGATTTTATGACTCCTCCGGCAATCCGTCGGGATACTAGTAAGCGTATCGTAAATAAATGGTAATCAGAAATGGGGAAGATACGCTCTACTTAAGTAAAACGTTCACAATCATTGCGTAGTTATTTAGGGAACGTTTTACTAGCGTTCTTCCCAAGATAAGGGTTCTATAAAATCCTCTCGCTTAATCCCCATTTTCAGCCAGTTCGATTTCAGATACTTTTCCTTTGGCTTGCCCGAACTTGATATAGGTTAGCTGCCGCTCATAGAATAGCGAACCCAGATCATCATAAATATTTTTTGAAGGCAAGCCATATCTCTTTTTTACCAAATTTACCGGATCGCCAACCTTAATCCCGCGATAAGACTGAAATTTAGCGGTTTTAACAGTTATTATGAAAAGATGGCCGATGTCTTGAGGTCTGGGGTTGGTCTTCTTCGCTGAGTTTTGAAAACCCAATTCAAAATCAGGATAAATCCAATATGTACAAAAAACATTATAATCGGCATTATTGGGAGATTCAACCGTGATAACCTTTGTCCGAAGAGGAATTCCATAAAGATTGCGGACATCTCCCGGTGAGATTCCCAATTCCAACCCGGCTAGCCGCATATCTTCATCACGGTAGGTGGATTCAAACGATTTTGCATCGCTCATATCATTCCATTTTGCAGAGAACTCTTTGATATTATGACTGAAAATCTGTTTCGTGTAGTAACTGATGAACCTCATATTCAAAACACAGACGATGATTATCATTAGGACTCCAATGATTAAGATCCAAGCGTTTCGTTTCATCAATGTTCAACTCTTTTCCAAATTGAAAATATTACTCCCGAAAGAACCTCTTCTGCTAGATCCCAAAAGCATGTTCCTTTATTCATTTTACAGTTCTACAAAATTCTGAGTATCCCTTTCCATAAAATAATCCTAAAAGTTCGTCCATACGTTCATATGTGTGTAATCTGTCCGATTTACGGCAAGCAGGGACTTTTTTCCCTTTACAAATAAAAAAGCTCCGGGAAAGGAGCTTTTTTTCAATTACACAATAATAAACCAGATAAAACCCAACACCTCTAAAAAAACTCCGGATCCACCACCTGATCGTTATATCCCAAAAGCCCAGAAACATCAACATGACCTGCTAATGATTCAATCTCTTTTCCCTCGACCAAAATTTTCACCCGGAAAACATCGGGAAATTTGGTAAGTGTATTCACAATCGAAGCGACGGCCAGCATTTCCGTAGAGGAGCCCACATTAATCTCCGTAACTTTCGAGTTTAAGTTTAAATAAGCGACCCCTTTTTTGATTGTAAGGTTGATGATTTTAGTATTCTTGGGAAAGAGCGGCAATAACTTCGACTCGGCGGTCGGACCTGCAAACAGAGCATTTAAGGCTTGGATATGCAAGTCTTGATCCATTTTCACATGGTATAACACCGGTTTTAAATAAAAATTTGCAGCCGCCGGTTTTAAAAAGAATACCACGACTTCGGCCTGGCCCACTTTGCCATTTAAATCCGGCTTTATTTTTGGAGTTACAACGCTTGTCCGATCAAAGGGAAACATTCCGGCCCGGCCCCAAAGAAACCCGCCTATCCCCACTGCAATCAAGAATATAATGATCAACACGGTCGTAGAACGTCGCATCAATCATGCCCCCTATCAGAATTTATGCTCAATTCCCAACCGGTATTTCATGTCATGATCGTAATAATCATTGAAATTGATAATTAAATTGGTACGGTCGTTCAAAGTGAAGCGGAATTTGGTATCTGTGAAAATTTCTCCACTTGCGTATAACAAAGGTCTAAAATTCAAGCTAAATTTGCTCCATGCTCCTGTAAAATCGCCACGGAGAAAGAATTCCGGGTCGTTTTCCGTATTATAACTGTACGGTTTAAATCCATCACCGTCATTACCGCCGATTCCGGCGAAAATATACTGGTGCTTGTACATCTCAATCCGCCAAGCAATTTCATAGTTGGACCAATCTTTTCCTTCATAATTGTAGTTATAGAAACCCGTCAACCTCAGATTGCTGGTGCCAAACGGGGTCTCAAAATCAATACCGGCATAGGGTATTGTTTCTTCAGGCTGCGAGTCGTAACGGGCACCGAGCTTAATACCAAACCAACTGTTGGCCTGGTAGCGCAGATCGGTTCTCAGGTAATAGTCCCGCTCATCATTATATTTCTTTTCCGATACATAATCGGTAACTTCCCCCGCCTCGCCATTCATGGTAAGTTTATCAGTGATTTTATAGTCACCTTGTACCAAGCTTTTATTTCCGATGAGGACATTGAAGTCTCCCTTGGAGGTATTTTCTTCAGCCCAGGCCGGAATGGTTATGCCCGGTATTGCGATACCTAGTAATAATACGATCACAATAATACTGGCTATTTTCTTCAATTAATTTGCTCCTTCCTTTTCCATCTATCAACAAAACGTTCTTCGTAAACTTTCGTTCCAGAGGTTAAGCAGAAAGACATTAATCATAGTTCGCTACATTATAAAATATTCCTCTTTCAAGCGCCAAAACAAAGGCTGTAATCATTAGTGAAATGCTTAATAACAGGCAATTCAGGAATCAAAAGGCTATGATTGAATTGTTATCCAATCGGCCAATTTTTATTCGACCGGGTTTTCCAATAAAACCAGACTTCCTCTGTCGATATCAACCTCAGCCATTACTCCCTGGGGTATGATCCATTGATCCTCAATATGGCCAATGGGGAAGCCGTAAGCCGCAGGACATTCCAGAGTCCTTAATCTTTCGGTAAATATTTCAATCAATTGATTTTCATCCTGATGTGGCAAAGGAATACACCTTCCGACAATGACCGCCGCAACAGATGGAAGAATACCCGAAATGATAAGCTGAGTTAACATACGGTCAATCCGGTACGGCGGTTCCCCAACCTCTTCTAAAAATAGAATCGCGCCGTCCAGATTCGGTAAAAACCGGGTCCCTGTCAACGCAGCGATCATCGATAGATTCCCGCCCAAAACAATCCCTTGGACTTTGCCGCTGCGAATAGGGAAATAGGCTTTCCGACTTCCAGGAGGCCATTCCAGCTCAACCGAATTCTCCCCTCTCAGGGTTTTCAAGGTTTGATTCATCGTAAATTCCCCTTTTAAGCTGGTTAAAACCGGTCCATGAAATGTGACCAGGCCAACCTGTGACCATAAAGCCATTTCCAGTGCGGTGATATCGCTAAATCCAACCATAATTTTGGGCTTTTTCCTAAATAAGTCATACCATAACTGGGGTAACAAACGGATGCTCCCATAACCCCCTCGTAAGCACCAAATGGCATTAATTTTATCATTTTGCCATAATCCTTCCAAATCGGCCCGTCTAAAGATATCAGCGCCCGCCATATCACTATCCATGGGAGTGACTGTCTTACCTAAAACGATCGAATACCCCCATTCGGCAAGTATAGAAGTTTTCCTGGTAATTTCATCAAGCGAATGCAAAGGGCTGGCCGGTGCGGTTACGCCGATTTTGTTCCCTAACCGTAGAGCCCCGCCTTTAATCTTTTTCACCTACGCCACCTCACACATTGAAAATAATTGCCGATAAACTTCATTTACCAAAATTACAATCCGGGAATGAAAAAGTATGAAACTGTTAATAATGACAAAAGCTAATCTTGGAGGCTTCCAATGAAAATCTGGGATCTGGTAAAAAAAATCTTTAAATTCGGTGCTCAGCAAAACCAATTTTCCTTTTCAGGCGCAAGCAATGGATCGTTTAAACGCCCGCCTATCAATAATGAGAAATCCGAAGCTGAAAAAATCCTCAGCAAAAACTTAAAAGAAAACCGCCGCATGTTGGAGAAAATTTTTGAAATTCCCGCCAATATGGATTTTGTGATTCGGGAATTTCAAATCCCCGGCTTAAATTCGGATGCTTTCATTATATATATAGATGGAATGGCCGATCGTAATACTCAAAACTTCGCCGTATTGCAACCTTTAATGGTTTTAGCTCCCGGTGAAATTTCCACCAAAAATCCCATCGAAACCATTTCCCAAAAACTGCTGCCCGAAAGCCAGATTGTCAAAAACAACAAGTTAAACGACATTATCGACGCCGTCTTGGATGGTTCCAGCGTATTATTGATTGACAAGTCTGACGAAGCTTTGATAATCGAAACCAAAGGCTGGGAACACCGGGGGATCGAAAAGCCCGCCAATGAACATGTGGTCCGGGGACCCCAGGAATCATTTTCCGAGACCTTTAGGGCTAATACGGCCAGTGTCCGGCGCTATATCAAAGACCCTAAATTAATGACCGAAATCCTCCGGGTTGGACGCCGCAGTCGAACTCTTGTCGGGGTTATGTATATTAAGGATGTCACCAATCCCAAGCTGGTTGAGGAAGTGAAGTACAGAATTAAGACGATCAGCGAAACTACGGATTATATATCGGAAACCGGGGCTCTGGAAGAATATCTGGAAGACCATCCCAAGTCGCTCATCCCTCAAATGCTCTCTACCGAAAGGCCCGATCGGCTTGCAGCCCATATCCGGGAAGGTTACGTGGGAATTGTTATGCAAAACAGCCCATTTTCACTGGTTGTACCCACAACATTTGCGATTTTTCTTCATGCTGCCGAAGACTATTATATACGTTGGCCTTTCGGCAACTTTTTGCGTTTAATCCGGGCGGCATCGATTTTTATAGCATTGCTGTTACCGGCATTTTATATTGCAGTCGTCAATTACCATCAGGAAATGATACCTACCGATTTATTGCTCGCTATGACCGCTGCCCGGGAAACAGTTCCCTTTCCTGCCATTGTGGAGATTCTATTCATGGAATTCTCCTTTGAGCTCATCCGCGAAGCGGGAATCCGTATTCCTGGCGTTATTGGACCTACCATAGGAATTGTCGGAGCATTGATTCTGGGACAAGCCGCAGTTGCAGCTTCCATCGTCAGCCCTATTTTGATTATTGTGGTAGCAATTACCGCCCTTGGCTCGTTTGTGGTGCCGAATTACAATGCATCGTTTACCGTCCGCTTATTACGCTTTGGATTTACGATATTGGCAAGTGTGATGGGCTTTTTTGGAATCGCTTTCGGGGTTTTTATTATGACTCTCCATACTTCAACTTTAAATAGTTTTGGAGTACCTTTTCTTTCGCCGATAACGCCCTTCCGGTCCAAATCAGATGACCGTATCATCAGACCCAAGTCTTTTTCACAACGTTTTCGACCGTTTTTCCTAAACCCGCTTGATTTGATCCGTCAGGACAAAAAAACCCGTCCATGGGACCGGCCCGGGCAGGATGAAAATGAAGGAGATGAATCGGAATCTTGATGAAAGAAAGTATCGGACACCGTGAGGCTTTAACCCTTTTAATCATCATCATGTCCGGGAAAATTTTTCTATCCTTTCCCCGGGACATGGCAATTTTCGGGGAAGGGGCAGGATGGCTGATTGTACTTTTATCGGGAATTTTAAGCCTCATCGGCTTTTTGTTCATATATTACTTAATCCGTAAATTCCCAGGCCAAAACATTATCGAAATCGCCCGTGTCATCGGCGGTCCTGTCATCGGCGGAGTCATCGGAATTATTTTCTTTCTGTTTTTCTTAACGATTACTTCGCTGTTTTTGCGGCAGTTCGTTGAAAGCTTTATTTTATCCATTTTGCCTCGAACGCCCATTAGTGTCATCACTTTCTGCTTGCTGGCAATATTAATCTACGGGTGTTTGCTCGGTATCGAAACCATATCCAGAGTTGCATGGTTTTTTGGACCTTATTTGTTGTTAGGATTGGGAGTTATTGTATTTTTCAGCTTATCCCATGCCGATATTCAGCATCTTGCGCCAGTTTTAGGGACAGGACCGGTAAAATTGTTAAAAGCCTCAGCCTATAACGTTTCCCTTTTTTCAGAAATTCTTTTGTTTGGTCTGATAGCTCCATTGATTGCCAATAAGTCCAAGATATTCGGGGTTGGAGCTTATAGCATCGGCATCGCTATATTAATCAATATGGCCATCACTGCTATTGTGGTATTGGTTTTCAATTATGTATCAGCCGCCAAACTTATCTTCCCGGTCTTTCAATTAGCCAGACTCATATCTTTGGAAGAATTTATTCAACGGGTTGAAGCGGTCTTTGTTTTCGTATGGTTTTTTACTGCAGCGATTCAATTATCAGGAATGTTTTACGGTACGGTGACGAGTTTTGCCCAAGCGTTGCGGATTCAGGATTACCGTCCGCTGAGCATCCCGATTGGGGTTTTGATTTTTACGATTAGTCTAATACCGACTTCAATGACCCAAGCGGTTATCCTGAATGACTTTCAGATTGAAAAATATTATTCTCTGGTGGCCTTTGGTGTTCCATTGTTGTTATGGTTGGTTTCATTGATTATAAAGAAAAAAACGGGTGACCAAACGGATGAATAAGAAAATTCTTTTGCCCGTCGTTTTACTACTCACACTGGTGTTTGCTTTGAACGGTTGTTGGGACCGGCGGGAGCTAGAGAGCTTGGCCCTAGTGCAAGCTTTGGGCTTAGATCTGGGTCCTGGCGGTAACGGTTTAATAATTACCACCATGATCGCCATTCCGGCCAAATTGAAAGGCGGGGGCGGAGAGTCCGGGGGGGATGGAAAAGATACCGGGGTTTTTATCCTTTCAAAGCAAGCCCCCACAATCTTTGAAGGCTTTAATTTAATGAATACCACTGTAAACCGAGAAATCTCTTTGTTACAAAACTCCGTTCTGATACTGGGAGAAGACTTGGCAAAAAAAGGCGTCCGAAAATGGATCGATACACTGGTACGATACAGGGAAATGCGCCGGACTTTGAATATTTTTATCTCCCAAGGGAAAGCGGTCGATGTGATGAAGGTCAAACCAAGACTTGAACCAAATCCTTCCGAGTATTTTAGGGACTTTTCCCGCCTAACCCGTTTTTCCGGCATGTATCCCATGACGACGTTAAATGACTTTATGGATCGCTATGAGGCCAAGGCTCAGGAAAACTATGCCCCGATTTTGGGCAGGTTTCACCGCCAAGATCCCGAAGAGTACCAGGATCAGTCCGGAGGGCAAGAGCAAAAATCGGGGGGAGGGGAAAAATCAGGCGGCGCTCAATCAGGGGGATCCGGGAAACCCCCTGAAGCCAAAGATATACGGTTAATGGGCACTGCAATTTTTAAGCAGGATAAACTGATTGGATCTTTTGATGTATATGAGACTCAAATTTTACAAATCCTTACTCATAGCTTTAATGAAGCTTTGTTATCCATCCGTGATCCCTATAAAAAAGATTGCCAAATCGCTTATCGATTAATGACCAGTTCCCAGCCAAAGATTAAATATGAGCACAGAAATAACGCAGATCATTTCCAGGTTAAACTGAAAATGGAAGCCGAGATAATAAGCATCCAAAGCGGGATTGATTATACGGAACCCGGCAAACAGGTGTTCCTTAGTAAGCTAATAGGCCACGAGCTGAAAGAAAGGTCGATAAAGACAATTTGGAAGGCTCAAAAATATAACTCCGATGTATTCGGTTTTGGCATTAAAGTTCGTAATACCATACTTACCGGAGACGATTGGGACCGCTATAATTGGCCCGATAAATTTAAAAATGCTACCATTGATATTGTTGCGAAAGTGGAAATTCGCAGGGTAGGGGTTCAATTTCAGCCGCCTCAGCCGCGCTAAAACTAGTAGAGCGTATCGTAAATCAGAAATGTGAAAGATACGCTCTACCTAAGTAAAACGTTCACAATCGTTAAGTAGTTATTTAGAGAACGTTTTACTAGCTGCCGTCGGTATTCATCAGAAAATAAGTAAACCCATCTTTAAACCCTTACCCCTTTAAAAATAAAAAATAAAAAGGAACCGCCAAAATCGCGAGCACGAGAAAATTTATCCCAATAAACCCGGGATAATTTTTTTTCTTAAATTCGGTAATCGAAAATAAAATCGTGTAAATGCAAATGATCAGGATCCCTAAAAAGGCCAAATAAGAAATCATCGATATCCCCCCTGATTATTCTTAACAAAACCATTTTTTTTATGAAATCCTTTCAAGTCTTTCCCTAAAATATAACCCAATCATTCAAATTTGTTTAAGATAAAATTAAACTTCTCATATTTTATAAAAGAAGCCGAAATATAAAAAAATAATATATTTAATTTATGGGAGAGTTGCAATATAATAAGAGCATATAGGAAAGATTTAACTAAACTAGAAAAATGATCGCTTAAAAACCTGGCAAAAACTTTAATATTTATACTGTAGTCAGCTAAAATCTTATCATAAAGTCATCTTTTTCTCCCAGTTTAGTTTAGGATCTTGCCTGTTCAACATCAATGCAAAGGAGCGTATTGAAGATGCTTAAACGGATTTGGTCATTGGGGCTTATTTTCATTTGTATCATCGCCATTTTATCCATAACTGTTATGGCCGATAATGCAAAACCTACACCTACACCCACCCCCGCTGTCAATACTGAGGAGCTAAATACAGCTTTGCTCGCCAGTTGTCAAAACGGTGACAGTGCCCAAGTTGAACAACTGCTCTCTCAAGGTGCAGACGTCAATACCACCGATAAAGACGGGCGGACGCCGTTAATCAATGCCGCCGAAAAAGGCGATGCCGCTAGTGTAAAAATGCTCTTGGAAAAAGGCGCCTTGGTTGAGGCCAAAATCAAAACCGGTTGGACGCCCATAATGTTCGCTGCCAGTAGCGGTTCTTCTGAAATCGTTAATTTATTGATTGAAAAAAACGCCAACATTAATATTAAAGCCCGCAAAGGCACTACCGATGTCACTACCCCCTTACTCACCGCTGCGGAAAACGGCAATGCCGCCATTGTTGAGATCCTGCTTGATAAAGGAGCTTCCACCAACGATTTAAATCCCGCATTGGCTCTTGCTACAGTAAAAAACTCGTCGGACACCGTTAAATTATTATTGGCCAAAGGGGCTGATGCCAACAGTAAAGACACCCTTGCCCAACCCCCCCTAATTCTGGCTGCCGATAGCGGTGCTGCAGATGTAGCGCCATTGTTGATCGATGCCAAAGCCGAAATTAACGCCAAAAGGAATAACGGTCAAACTGCTTTGATGCTGGCAGCTCAAAAGGGCAGCCAGGCCTTTGTGAAGCTACTCTTGGAAAAAGGCGCCGATGTCAACATCAAAGGCAATAAAGGGGAAACTGCCCTGGTTTTTGCAGTTCAGGAAAATCAACCGGAAATCGTTAAGATGTTGCTTGCCAAAGACGCGGATGTGAATGCCAAACAAAATTTAGGGCAACCTCCCATCCTCATTGCAGCCAACAAAAATTATACCGAAATCATCAAATTGCTGCTTCCGAAAAACATTAATCCTGAAGATTTCACTACAGCCCTTAATATGGCGGCCGTAAATGGCAATCAAGAAGTCGCCGATGCTTTATTATCCAAAGGAATCAAGCCGGAACAATGCGGTGAAGCCCTTTGCCTGGCAGCACGTTACGGCAAAAACGACGTCATCAATCTCTTTATTTCCAAAAATATCGATATTAACGTCAAAGTGAATGACAAAAATTTTCGCGGCAAAGCCATGGGTTTCTGGACACCTTTAATGTATGCCGCTTATTACGGTCAAACCGATACTGTTAAACTCTTATTGGCCCAGAAAAAAATTAAAATCAATGAACCGGACGATTTCTATGGATATACAGCTCTCATTAACGCTGCCGAAAAAGGATTCAAGGAAATCGTGCAATTGCTGGCCGATAATAAGGCCAATCTCAATGCCAAAGATGGTAATGACTTCACTGCCTTGATGTATGCAGCCAAGAAAAATTATGTGGAGATCGCCAAAATTTTGATTGATAAAAAAGCCAATGTGAATGTAAAAACCACCAAAGGCGAAACTGCTCTTTCCATTGCAACTGCCACCAATGCCACCCAAATTGTGGAGTTGTTGAAGGCAGCCGGAGCGAAATAAAGTTCCTGTCAATTCGATAAGATAAAAAAACACCGGAGCTTTTACCGGTGTTTTTTTTATCACAAAATACGAACTTTCGATAAGTTTTTTTCCTTGCCAAGAGCGCCACTTTATTATGATTGTAACAGCGGAGTCAACTCTCCGGTGTAATAAATAAACAATTGGTGTAATGGTCTTGTCAAAGCGACATACAGCAGTTTAATATCCAGTTCAACCGACTGGTACGTAATCTTGTTGGCATTGACGATGAAAACCGCATCAAACTCCAATCCTTTCACCAGATAAGACGGTACGATCACCAATCCGCTCTGATATTCCGACTCCCGTCCGCTGATCAAAGTAGCCTCCACAGAATTCTTTTTGAGTTGATCCCTGACGGTTTTGCACTCACTGGCTGTTTTTCCAACAATAGCGATGGATTTGACTCCCGCCGCTTGCAACGTAAGAATTCCCCCCGCGATTTCAGCGGTTATCTCCGCTAGATTTTTCTTAGCAATAAACTTTACGGGTTCACCATGGCGGATGACCGGCTTTGCCTGGCTTAAATGGGGCGCTTGCCAATGGCTAATGGCCAAATTGGCGGTTCCCATGATTTCGATCGAAGTCCGGTAACTTTGCTCCAAAGTAAGGATATCCGCTTCATTCTGAAATACATCCCGCCGGACTTCCTCCCAATTCGTAGTCCCCCGGTAGGAATGAATCCCCTGAGCCAGGTCTCCTAAAATCGTGAAAGAGCTGTCCTTGATCATCTGGCGCATCGTATAAAACTGAAAAGTATTGAAGTCCTGGGCTTCATCGATGACTGCGTGTTTGACCTTGATCCTTTCGTTTAAACCTTCCAGACGATATTTAATATAAAGCACTGGTGCTAAATCTTCCAGTTCCAGCTGGCCATTTTTCAGATCGGCCAGCGTTCCCTCACGGAGCCATGAAATGAGTTCCGGTTTTAACTTGTCTGTGGCTACCACCTTAAAATAAAGAGGATTGGCGAAAAAGTCCCCATAACACTCCAGAGCGTTCCGGAATGGGACCTGTTTAAAGTAAGCCTTAATTCCACCGGTGGTAAAACTTTTAAGACGCGCTATCTTTTCATTTTTACCGTCAATTAAAGCAATAATCTTAGCTTGGCGCTCCGGAGTATCTTCTTCTCTCATTTTCATCCTATCGATGGCGACATGGCATTGGTTATTCAGCTGGACGGCGGCATCCCCCTGCCACTCTTTAAGCCGCTTTTGAAAATGTTTTTTGATTTGTTCCACCCGTTTGTAAATCGGCCAACTTTGGTAATCCACAAAGAAAAGTCGACGAATATCTTCATTCCGGTACAGTACATTGTTTTCAAATCCAAAATCACTGGTAGGCAGTAGTTTTTCTTCCACCTGCTTTAGAAAGTAATCCAGAAATTCTTTGAACATCATACCCGACTTTATTATGGCCGCTTGTTTGATCAATTCATTCTCAGCGGTTTGCTTGGGATCCGGATTTTGCTCCACAAACCGCAAAAGTTTTTCATTAGGGTCTTTAACCTGGTATTTTTCTGCAATGACCTCTCGTGCAAAATCTTCAAACGTCGTCTGTTTGACCCGCTCCACGCCCAGTTCCGGCAAAACCTCCGAAATATAATTCAAAAAAAGCCGGTTCGGGGCGATAATCATAAAATTTTCCGGTACAAACGATTGACCGTAGTTATAAATCAAATAAGCGATCCGATGCAAGGCGATGGTCGTCTTACCGCTACCGGCAACCCCTTGCACAATTAAGGGGCGATTCATATCTGCCCGGATTACCCGGTTCTGCTCCGCCTGAATGGTAGAGACGATATCTTTTAAGCGGTTATCGGCGCTTGCTCCTAAATAAGATTGCAAGAATTGATCATTAGTGGTAATGTCGATATCGAAAATCCCCTCCAGTTGACCCTGATCAATGGAAAATTGCCTTTTAAGCGATAATTTTCCCTTGATTTTCCCGTCGGGGCACTCGTAGCCGGCATCACCCAAGCGGCTTTCATAATACATATTGGCAACCGGAGCCCGCCAATCAACGATAATCAGTTTTTGATCCTCATCCCGGGTCAGGCACATTTTGCCGATGTAGAGTTCCTCTTTTTCCACCTTTCCCTCTTCATGAAAATCAACCCTGGCAAAGTAGGGCTTTTGGCGGGCTGTCTCCAAATTCCGAAGCTTCAAATCCGCACTGCTAAGCAACTGGTTATTAACCATCAGGTCGATAAAATCCTGGCTGTTTCCATCCATGTAGCGGCGGTCGAGTTGAGCGACTTCCTGACCGACCCGTTTTCTTTTCGATGCCGTGTTGGTAATGGTTCTCTCTACATAATTGAGGGTATATGCGAGATGCTTGGCTTCATCATGGTAGGCAGGGTGTTTTTGGACAGACATTGAGTTCTCCTTATAGATAATAGGTATATTATGGCACTTTCATGGTTTTTCTTCACAGGAATCTCTATTTTACTAAAAATCGGCCACAAACCCAAAATCGGTCAAACCCGATTTTGGGCCAATTTTCTCGTTATATCCAATTTTGCTAAACTTAGCTCGCTTTCAAGGACATACGGGCATTATTAAGCCAAATATCATAATCCAATCTTAGAAATCTCAACGGTACCCTAACCTTTTATCCTACTGATTTTCGCTGAAAGCAGGTGAAGATCGGGTAATCATCGAATGATATTTACGTTAAAACTGGAATCCGGCAAGTAACCCCCAAAACCATAGTCGCAGAAAATTTGTCACCTACTTGCCGGATCGAGGTTAAAGTCAACTATGCCAACAAGGAAACTCAAAAATGAAATTAACGTTCAAACATACGCTTTCCGCTTGTTATTTGGGATTCATCAGCCAGGCAATTGTAAACAACCTCGCTCCCATACTGTTCATTGTTTTTCAGGATCAATTCAAAATCTCCTTTGAGATGATCGGCCGGCTGATTTTAATAAATTTTGGAACCCAAATTCTGGCCGATTTTCTTACGGTTAAATATGCCGACAAATTGGGCTGGCGCAACACTGCCATATTGGCCCACGTTTTTTGCGCTTTCGGATTAATTTCCCTCGGTGTATTGCCGAATCTAATGCCCTCGCCCTATACCGGGCTAATGATTGCCGTCGTAATTTATGCAATGGGCGGCGGATTGATAGAGGTTTTAATCAGCCCGATCGTAGACTCTTTACCCGGCGAGGCCAAGGCTTCGGCAATGAGTTTGCTGCATTCATTTTATTGTTGGGGACAAATGGTCGTCGTTCTGATAACGACGCTAATCATGAAAGCTTTGGGAAACAACATTTGGTATTTACTCCCTCTTCTCTGGTCGCTGATTCCACTATCGAATGTTTTTTTATTTATGAAAGTTCCCTTGATGCCGGCGGTTCCCGAACATGAAAAAGTACCCGTAAGGCAATTGCTAGGGTCAAAAACGTTTATTATTGCCATTCTGCTGATGATGTGCGCCGGGGCTTCCGAATTAACGATGTCCCAATGGTCTTCCCTATTTGCCCAAAAAGGACTGGAAGTCCCTAAGGTAATGGGCGACATCCTTGGCCCCTGCCTGTTTGCATTTTTAATGGGGATCGGGCGCAGTGTTTATGGCTTTTGGGGGCATAAAATCAATCTGAAAAAAGCTTTGATTGCCAGTGGATTTTTATGTTTCGCTTGTTATGCCGTTACCGTCTTTGTTGACATACCACTGATTTCTCTTTTAGGGTGTGCGGTTTGCGGATTATCCATCAGCTTAATGTGGCCGGGAACACTCAGTCTGACCGCGGAATACTATCCCAAGGGCGGCACCGCCATGTTCGGCGTTCTGGCAATTTTCGGCGATGTGGGCTGTTCGGTGGGTCCGTGGCTAGCGGGATGGGTTTCAGATTTATCCCAAAGGTCCTCCAAATTACTGGCCATTGGTGCGGCTCATCATTTGAACCCCGAGCAATTAGGATTAAAATTCGGATTATTGATAGCGATTATATTTCCGTTATTATTGTTGACTGGTGTTTTTTTCTTGAAAATCCCAAAACCGTTGCCTGACATCAATGAATGGCCAAGATGAATATGGCCGATATTACGGCTTTCATCTTGAAACCATTCATAGAATCATGGCAACTCGACTTCATTTTATTCCCGTCATTGCCATTGAACTGATAAATTGTTTTTGGGCAAACAAAAACCCTATCAACAGTGGCAATATGCTCACTGTTGCTGCGGCCATCCAGACCGTCCATTCCGTCATACCGTAAGCTTGTTGAAACATCGCGATTGATAAAGGCAAAGTATATTTAGCGGTCGAATTGAGATACACTAACGGGTAAATAAAATCATTCCAGGAATTCATCAAAGTGAAAATGCTCATGGTAGCAACCGCTGACTTGGTTAGCGGAAAGATCAGTTTCACAAATATTTGAAAATGATTGGCTCCGTCAATTTTTCCGGATTCAATCAACGAGTCTGGGATTGATAAAATATTTTGCCTCATAATAAAGAGGGCGAAAACAGCTCCACTACCGAAAATATTGGGAATAACCAGGGCGGCATGGGTATCCAGCCAGCCAAAACTTTTCATTAACAACAGGTTGGGTATCAGCGTCACTTCCTGTGGTATCATGATGAGCATAATAACTAGAAAAAATAGGCTGTTACGGCCTTTAAATTTCAGTTTAACGAAGGCATAAGCGGCAATCGAAACCAAAAAGATGGTAGGAATTACCGTTAACACCGCCACTTTAATGCTATTATAATAACTTTGAATAAAGTCCGCTCTGGACAAGGCGGTTTGATAATTATGCAATGTAATCGGGTTGGGGATCCATTGCGGCGGATAATAAAACTCAGTACCCGGATTTTTAAGCGAAGTTGATACCATCCATATAAACGGCAATATCAAGATTAACCCCAGGGCCAAAAGAAATATGTGGATGAAAAGCTGATTCAGTTTGATCGGAGAGCGATGTTTATCAGTTACTGCCTCATATTGTAGAATTTTTGGTGTCTCTTGTCCCATCTCAATCATTCCTCCTGATAAACCATTTTTTTTCGCAAAGTCCATTGAACCAGCGTTAAAATGCATACGATGATAAAGATAATCATTCCGATTGCGGAAGCTTTCCCATATTCAAAGGTCTTAAATCCCATCTGATATAAATACATCACCAGTACATTGGTTGCCCCGGCAGGTCCGCCGCCTGTTAAAACATAAATTGAGCCGAATACCTTAAAAGCGCCAATTACCGTTACCATCAAAGTCAAAAAAATTACCGGACCCAGTTCGGGTAATGTTACATGGATGGTTTTTTTAAACCAACTCGCCCCGTCAAGTTCCGCCGCCTCGTAATACATCTCCGGTATTGATTGTAACGAAGCTAGGATAATTACTACATTCATCCCCAAATTTTTTAAAACCCTGGTTATAATCACCGAGAACATGGCCCAATTTGAATCCCCCAGCCAATTTGGCCCGCCAACCCCAATCATTCTCAATATATAATTGACCAAACCATAATCATAGTTCCAGATCCAAAGCCAAACCACGGAAAATACCACTTCCGATGTGATAACCGGGATGAAATAAACCGTGCGAAAAACGCTGGCCAATTTTCGCACCTGATTCAATAACACCGAAGTTACAACTGCCAACACCACATTTAAGGGTACGAGCCCGGCGGTAAAGAGCAGGGTATTTAAAAAAGCTTTTTGAAACATCGGATCTTGTTTGAATAAGTCCAGATAATTCTGAACTCCAATAAAATGGGGTGCTTCCAATACATTGAAATTGGTGAACCCTAAATATGCACTCCGTAACAACGGAATCAACAAAAAGATGACCAAACCGATCATCAAAGGCATGATGAATAAAATTCCCCAAAGCCGGTCGCCATGAAACAGGTCTCCCTTTTGGGATAATTCCGGCCCGGTCCCTTCAGGGCAATTTATTTTAATTGTCGCCATAATATCTCCTTCCATTTCAGTTCCGGGATTAAAAATGGGGCTGTCCCAAAGAAAATTTAAATGTCAAGATATACAGCCGCAGTGATTGTATTTTGTATACCTTAAGAGCTTTAAATTACTTTAAGACAGCCTCATCAAAATTTATTTATTTGCCAGAAGTGCGTTAATCCGTTCCTGAATCTTTTTTAGCGTCTCTTCTACCGGTTGTTTTCCCGCCACCATCAAGTCGATTTCTTCCTGCGCCATGATGTTGGCCTTAACAAACAAGGGAAATTTCTCCGTTACCGAACTATATTGCAATGACTCGATGAATATTTTTTTATTCGCCGGCGGTGTTGCCGGATCGAGGAATTCCTTGGAAAGGCCGATCGATTTCCGCGGCGGCCCGAAGTAGAGCGATTGTGCTTTAATTCCTTCTTTACTGCTTAAGAAACCCAATAAATCGAGACTTTCTTTTTTATATTTGGTTGATTTCAAGACAACCAGTCCCGCAAACCCGCTCCGTAATATCCGGCCGGCAGGACCCTTGGGCAGATAAGCAATATCGTAATCCAAATCTTTAACACCATCAAAGCGCGCTTTCATGCTCATAAATCCCACGAACATTCCGACCCGGTTCTGTTCAAAAGGCGCGGAAACTCCGGGTTTAGTCGAATACCCGCCATTAACCCATTCCATATATTTCTTAAGGGCAAGCACTGATTCCGGACTATTGATAATGCACTTGGTCTTGGTCTTATTCATGAATTTTCCGCCATATGACCGGATTAAATTCAACAGGTTCTGCCAATCATTTCCTTTATCCAACAAGTTATCGACGCCATATACCTTAGTAGCCGCTTCACCCTTCGTCAATTTCCTGACCGCCGCATCAAAATTATCCCAGGTCCAATTCTGATCCGGATATTTCAGACCCGCTTCGTCAAAGAGTTTTTTATTGTAATATAAAACCGGGGCTGGAGTTGAAAAGGGTATCGCATATAATTTCCCTTTCCAGCGGGCTGCCTCCAAGGTGGACGGGTAAAAGTCATTGACATCCCAGTCTGGGCCCCACTTTTTGAGCGTAGAATCAAGCTCCATAAAATACCCTTTGTCTGCGAAGTAAGGAAGGCTGTCTTCAGACCACCAGGTGACATCCGGTGGATTGCCGCTGGCAATCATGGAAGTGACTTTTTCAGTAAACTCGCCGTAAGGCGCGACGATAACCTCCATATTAACATTGGGATGTGTTTTTTTGTAGGAATCCAAAAGCTTATCGTACATATCGACATGCCTTGGATTACCCCAAATAACCATTTTTAAAGTAACCGGCTTGACAGCCGCCAGCCCGATTATGGAAACCGTTAACACCAACAATACACCAATCGAAAACATCAAATTAAATCTGATTTTTTTCATGAAATTCCCTCCAATAACTTTACGAATCAATCCATTGGTTTTTATGACCTTCGCCGCGGTAAGGTTGATGGTGATTTTTATTATAATCTCAATAAACTTTTAAACAAATGAACATTCTTACGGAAAAATTGTCCATTTTTACGATTCAATAGACTCCTTTATTCATAAAGATTCTTATGGTTTTTCTCTTTACGAATCGGCAAACATTCAAGCCGGTAAGTTTATATCCAAATAAGCTCCCTGTTCTTTTAAAACGCTCTGCAATTCAGAAATATTTACTTCTCTCGTTGATACTTTATCCTTTACTGCCAGAGCCGCCGCCACACCACCGGCATGTCCAATCGCTCCAGCGGTGGGAGATAGCCTGATCGCCGACTGGGCCTCAAATGTAGCGGCAATCGGTCTCCCGACAGTAACCAGATTGTTAATTTGTCCATTCACCAGCGACCTGTAAGGAATGGTATAAAATTGGCCCGCCTGAAGATGGATTGATTTGGTGCCCTCCCCACCGGGGTTATGAATATCGATCGGGTATCCCGAATGGGCGATTCCATCGGCGAACTTTTTACAGGAGAGCAAATCCTGGGCTGTTATCGTGTACAGGCCTTTAATCTGTCTTGAACTCCTTACCCCAATCGCCGGCCCGGAATAAACAATTTGAGCCTTTTGAAAACCCTGAATTCTATTCTTTAGGAACAGCTCCAATTCCCTGGTCTGTCTCCTGCCTTCTACCTCCGCCCGGCTATAGCTCCAGGCATTTGTACTGTCGAATCCAATCACCCTTGATGTATTAATAATGACTTCGCCGGGGTTACTGGTCTCAAAAAACAACAATTCTTCCCTGGGGAACGTGATTTCTCCGGTTGCCCGTGCGACTTTTACCGAATTGACAAAACCGCCGATGGATAACCGGGGCGACTGGTCGATGATGGAGGTGTTCCCTTTTAAACGGGGAAATTCATCCGGATTGGCTTTGATGTATGCTTTTACTTCTTCGATGTTTACATGAGTCATCCGGAGTTTCATAGTCATCGGCTGAGCCGCTCCGTCGGTTTCGCGGCCCTTGGCACATTCAACCCCGGCCATAGCCGAAAGATCGGCGTCGCCTGTGGCATCGACAAACACTTTCGCTGCCAATTCACTTAACCCGTTTTTGTTGCATAAAGTAATATTTTTGATTTCACCGCCACCCGTTTTCACCCCTGCGAGCATGGTATGATACAAAATCTCCCCGCCGCTTTCTAGCACCATGGTTTCCAACTCCCGCTTCATTCCTTCAAGATCAAAAGGAGTAACGGTATAAGTAAATCCAGTGGTGTCAAAGATATGCCCGACCGACTTATCTTTATCCACCAAGCGATCAATCAGTTCCCCGGTGACCCCCCGGATTACTTGTTTGTCTCCGGCATGAAATGTCATCATGGGTCCAACTCCGGCCGCAGTCAACATTCCACCCAGAAAACCGTATTGTTCGACAAGTAAGATTTTAGCCCCACAACGGGCAGCGGCTATGGCCGCCATGGTTCCGGAGATTCCGCCTCCAACAATCGCCACATCATAAACAACCATTTTCTAATCCCCCTCTGCAAAAACTTTGATCAATCTCCCAACGCTACTTAAAAATTTTTTGAGTAAAATTTAAATGTCCAAAAGAAAGCTTAACATAAAAAAAATCATTGCCTTTCATCATTATAGCGGCAATGAAGCAACATTTTATTGTTTATTTCTACGGAAAACTTGCACGTTTTTATGAATTCATATGGGAATTTTTTTGTAAATATTCTCTATACTCAGAAGGCGTCATTCCGGTATACTTTTTAAAAATCTTACTGAAGTACTGCGGGTTATCATAACCGACTTTCTCCCCGACTTCAAAGGCTTTAGCGTCCTTTTCACCCAATAATTGTTTTGCTTTATCCAGACGTAATGAAGTCAAGTATTCCAGAAAACTTTCTCCGGCTTCGGTACGAAATAAGTTACTGAAATAGTTCGGACTCATAAAAACCGTTTCAGCTATTTTATTTAAAGTCAAATCCTCGTGATAATGTTCTACAATGAACTGTTTAGCCTGCTCAATTACACGCTTGTTTTTAAGGATCTTGTTGTTTAGGATATAAACGGCCATTTTTTCAAATATTGCAACCACCCATTGCCTGGCTTCGATGAAATCCCGGTGTTTTTTAATTTCTTCATAGGAACGGACCTCTTTCCCGAACAGGTCCGCCTGATTGATATTAAACTCATGAAGTACCCGGAAGGCGCTGCTTATGAGATCGCCGCAAATCTGTTGGAAATGGGTAACCCTGATGCCCTGGCATTCACGGATCTGCTCGAAAATTGTATTGAGGGTATCCAAAACCAATTGTTTATCGGCTACTCTCAGCGCCGAGAATAATCTATGTTCATCATCGGCAGAGATTTGAAAGTTAACTCCCGTTTTATCGGCAATCTCGTCAAATAAAATGAAGCTACTCTTTCCGGTAAACAATGTATACTCCAGCGCCGTTTTGGCTTGTTCATAACATAAACTTACCCTGGCTTCTCCGGAGCTAACATTGCTAAGGCCTATCCTGAGAGAAATATTAAGACTACAATCAACCCGTTTGGAAACCGATTGGCATTTGGCTATGAATCGGCTCCGGTTTTCAGTTTCACTTAAATCAGGGTCACAACTATAAATCCAAACCAACTCTTCCGAATGACTCTCAAAGCATATTCCATGATTGTCCAGTTCCACTCCGGCGATCTCAAGCACCCGTGACCTTAAAAGCCGGCTCTGTTCACCGGGGAAGTCTTCATCAAACAGGGTAATTTCATCAATCTCAGCTACCGCCATGATCAAAGCATCAGCCAATGTTATTCCAGCCAGATTCAATTCATGATAAATCTCGGCCAATCGCTCTCTCCTTAAAAGCAACTCATTAAGATATCTATTTCTCAATAACAGCAGGCTTCTATCAAGTTGACGTTCCTTTTCCCGATCTTTTTCAATGGCAACGACAGCTTTATGAAGAACTTCGGTTAACTCCGCAATATCAGCCGTTTTCAATAAGTAATCAAACGCTCCCAGTTTCAATGCGGACCGGGCATAGCCGAAATCTTCAAAACCGCTCAAAATAATCACTTTTACACCGGTCCCGGTCTGCACAACCCGCTCTAAAAGCTCCAAGCCGTCCATACCCGGCATCCGAATATCCGTTAATATGATATCGGGATGAATTTCTTCAAACAGTGTGAACCCTTCCCCTCCGTTAGCCGCGGTTTTCACTTGGCTAATCGCTAAATCGGTCCAAGGAATGGTATTGAAGATCCCCATCCGGATTATTTCCTCATCGTCGACTATCAAAAGCTTATACATATTCCTCTCCCTCCTGGTAGCTTCTGACGGGTATCGAAATCTCGAAAACAGTTTCTTGATTAGGAACACTCATACAGTTGAGGGAGTAGTCGTTCTCAAAGTAAAGACTCAGCCGCTGCTGAAGATTTTTTAATCCGTAACCGCTGTTCATTATTTTGGGCAAGCCATCCTCAGCCAAATTGGCAATTCCTGAACCGTTATCAAGGACCCGGAAGGTTATCCGCTCCCCGGCCTTGAATACGGAAACTTCAATTAAACCCGGTACAGGCAATCCCTCAATCCCATGAACCAGCGAATTTTCTACCAGCGGTTGCAAGATTAGTTTAATAGTCTGATATTGGAGTATCTTCGGATCGACCTGGATATGATATTCAAACTTATTCCCAAAACGCATCTTTTGAATACTTAGATAACTCCTCACATGCTCTACTTCCTTTTCAATGGTAGTGAATTCTTTTCCCTTATTCAATCCCAGCCTAAAGAAATTGGAAAGCGCAACTGCCATTTGCCCGACTTTATGGTTTCCTTCCGCCATTGCCAGCCAATACATGGAGGCCAGAGTATTATACAAAAAATGAGGGTTGATATGGGCCTCTAAGGCGCTAATCTGGGCTTTCACCTTATGTTGTTGTTCTTCTTCCACCATTTGCATCAATTTTTCGATATTCCCCATCATCTGATTAAATGAAACGCCCAAATCGCCAATCTCATCCTGGTATAACGCATTGAATCTAACTTTCATATCACCGGTGGCGCCCTGCCTCATGAGCTGAATCAATTTCCGGATCGGATTCAAGATCCCCCTAGAGATGAAAAATGAAAGAATGAGCACCAATACAAAACATGCCAGAAAAATGATTAGGGTGACATTACGCAAAGTGCTGGCTTCGGCGATTAGTTGCCTATAGGGTATCAGGGCAACCAGTTTCCAGCCGGTAACGAAAAAAGTATTATAAACCACAAATAGTTTGGGCTGCCTTTTATGGGTGACAAAACTCCCGCTTTCATTCTGGCTCACCCGTTTCAAAATTTCCGGATCCTTAATTTTCTTTCCAATCAATGAAATTTCAGGATGATAAATAAAGCGTCCCTCTTCATCGATTAAATACAACAAGGTATTTTTGTGATGGGTCAACCTGTCGGCGATATTCCTTAAGATATTTTGATTGACATGGATTACGATGACGCCCAAATTCCCCCGGTCCATATCATAAAGTTTGCGTGTCAATACAAAAACATTTTGACCCAAGACATTTTGGGGAGGCCACCATTTATAGTTATTGTATTCAGCCAAAGTTTCCCGATAAATTGCTGATTTTTTGTAATTAGCCCGGTATTCCGGGGTTAAAAAACTAATGCCGTAGTTTCCGGTAACATCGCCTACTGCATAAATCGTATTGTTTTGGGAAGATAGAATGTAAATACTGGTGATGAAATCATTGCTAAATTTAATACTCTTAAGGATTGAAATGATTTTCAAATAATTTTCATTTTTATCCTCAATTGTTTCCGTTCTTTCTTGCGCCAAGATTTCCTTGAGCGGAGCGCTATTTAATACTATCTTACTGATATCGTCAATATCCTTGAAGTTCAAAAAGATATTGATGTTAATTTCATTGGTGATATCATTCGTATATTGACTTACAATATCTTGTATGGTGCCTGCGGATTTATAGTATGAAAAAAAACCCAACGCTAATAACGGAATCAAAGAAATTAAAGTGAAAGAGAAAGCGATTCGAAATTGCAATCCCTGATTCATAAAGACTCTCTCAATGCGTTTGCCAAGTGATGTTTTCGAATTTGGGTTCAATTGATTAAGCTGTATTTTCATGGTTTAAGGGCTTCCAAAATCTTTACCGTTTTTTTACATACCTTTTACATTAAAATAATTCGTCAATAAAGATTCAAACCCTACTTGGCCTCCTAAAAAATGAATTCTGTTTTAACTGTGTATTATGTTGTTCCATTGGGTAAAAGGAATGAGCACTTTATGATATAATAAAGTTCTCAAGCCTTTGATAGAAAGGCTGAAAAGTATACGCCGGGGTTTAATCTTGGGCTTAGAAAAAGCAAGATAACTTGCAGATCGAATCCATTTCCCCAAAAAAACTATTTTGACGGAGGATAAAATGAAACTGAAACTGCGCGATCCGGTCAGCGGCTTGACCCATCTTTTTGGAATGTTTCTTTCCATTGCCGGCCTGGTGCTAATGGTGTACTATGCCGCCATTGTTGGCACCGCATGGCATGTCGTTTCCTTCAGCATTTTCGGCGCTAGTCTGATCCTGCTATATGCAGCCAGTGCTTTTTATCATATGTTGCCGGTACCGGAAAAATGGCAAAAAATCCTGCAAAATATCGACCACATGATGATTTATATTTTGATAGCCGGTACCTATACTCCAATTTGCCTGGTTCCCTTGCGTGGCGCTTGGGGTTGGAGTTTATTCGGCGTGATTTGGGGCTGTGCCCTTTTGGGCGTTATCTTCCATACTTTCTATAAAGCGCCCCGCTGGCTCTCAACTTCCATTTATGTGCTCATGGGCTGGCTGGTGGTAGTAGCTTTCTGGCCGCTGGTCAAAAACGTTCCCATTGGCGGAATTCTGTGGCTCATTGCCGGAGGATTGTTTTACAGTGTCGGTGCTGTGATTTATGCCTTAAAATGGCCGCTTAAAAATGCCAAATGGTTCGGCTTCCATGAAATCTTTCATCTGTTCGTGATTGCCGGGAGCTTTTGCCACTTTTGGCTGGTATTTAAATACCTTATTCATCTGTGATTACTTTCCGGAAAGGGGGAGGATTGATGAAGTATTCCGAACATTGTTATGCGGTGACCGGCTTAGCTTTTATTCCACCCTGGGCTGTGAATTCAGGCTTCGTCACCGGGAAAAAATCCACTCTGATCGTAGATAGCTCGGCCTCCCTCCTTTCGGCCCAGACTGTTTGGGGATACGCCTTGGCGGTTCGCCCTCAAAACACCCTCATCGTTGTAAACACCGAACAACATTTTGATCATACCGGCGGAAACAGTTTCTTTCGGGAAAAAGGTATCGATATCTACGGGCATTTCAAAATTAACCGGCAAGAAAGGGATTTGCTTACAACCATAGATGATTATAACCAAACCATCCCTGATAGTATCCGTAAAGAACGGCACGAAGGCGAAATATTATTTCAGGGAACCCAATTTGCAAATCCCAATCAGCTCATTTTCGGGGATATGGAACTTGATTTAGGGGAAATCTCAGCCCAAATTCTACTGACTCCCGGCCATACCCCCACCAATATTTCGGTTTACATTCCCTCCGACCGGGTTTTATTTTGCGGAGATTGCCTAGTAAACGGTTACTTTCCTAATTTAACAGAAGGTGCCTGTGGGGACTGGCAACAATGGAAGAACTCCCTGGAGCGAATCCTTCACCTTAACCCGGAAATCATTATCCCCGGCCACGGCGCAGTCATTTCACAAAATGACATTGAAAAACAAATCCATCAAATCCACGATATCTTACAACAGGCAATTGAAGAAAAAAAGTTTGATTAGAGCATTGAATGTCTAGGAGTGTGTCATGAACCAAAACAAAAAATTTAATTGACCTCCTCCAGCTCTTCCACAAATTTCAGAAACTCCGGATATTTTCCTTGATAGGTGCTTTGGATAGGCTCCCCGGTCCGGTGGATTAAATAATCGGTGATTAAGAAAGTCTTAAGCCCCAAAGTTCCCGCCACTAAGTCCTCCTGCACATCATTGCCGACCATCATGCATTCTTGCGGTTCTTTTCCGATCGCCTGCAAAACTTCCCGGTAGTAATGAATTTGCGGCTTACAATATTGGTTTTGTTCATAACAGGAAACATATTCAAAATCCCCGGGCTTAAAACCGGCCCATTCGATCCGGTGATATATCGCCTTCCGGGGAAATAAAGGGTTGGTGGCAATGACAAGACGGTAACCCTTATCTTTTAAAAGAGCGACGCTTTTCTGCATTTCCGGGCTCTCCGCCACCGTCTCCCGGACCATTAAAAACCCTTGGTCGTAAAACTCGTCAAAACGTTGCTGATAAACCGGCAAATCTTCAACCCGTATTAACTGCCCGAATTTTTCCATGAAGACTTCTTCATTGCGGCGGGGTTCTAAATTATTGACCATCACTTCGGTGGCTGCCCAGATATATTTCACCAATAGTTTGGGATCAATCAAATCGTGAAACTTTTTCCCCATCTCCTGAAAATATCTTTGGGTAAACTTGTCCAAATCAAGGGGTAAAAGCGTGCCGTCCAAATCAAAGAGAATCGTATCCATCATCAGGAACCTCCAGTAATTTTCTTCACCAAAATTAGAACAAAAATCTCCTTTTTTAACGGCCTCAAAACATCTTCCCATGGAAACAATAAACGCCATAAAAGCAATGCCGATTACACTCTCGGTAGTTCCATTCGCATATCGGTTGCCAGAAGAAAAAGAGATTTTTATTGCTATCTTCGCGAAATCCCCGGTCAACTCCTGCTCTTCATCCTTCAAAAATTCGGTCTATCGATTCTCTTCCTGATAGTTGAAAAATTCAAAATCGGCGCATTCTTTGTGGAGCATGGCATCCACACAACCAATTCCAACGAATGTTCCGGTAAATTCACCCGCTTTGCAGAATTCATCCGAGAATTCGGAAGTATCATAAACATCTCCGATCCTACGATATTCTACGCCGGACATTGACCAGTAAAAAGCGATTTCACGGCCTTGCACTATTATCTTAAAATAAATGCCGCCTTTTTCAACCGGAACCTGCTCCGGCAACAATTCCATCCGTTCCCCGCTTTTAACACGCAGCAAATCGATGACTTCTTGATTCAGTTTTTCACTATAGGTTTTTCGTAAGAGAATATAGTCCATATTATCATAATAAATCACCAATCCCGCATAATGCTGATAAACCTTGGGCGCGAAATTCATTTTTGTCTCCACGCTGACATGGAGCGAAGTGAGTTTGCGGGCAATGAGGCTGACTTTGTTAAGGGAGGAAAAAGATTCTTGGCCTCGCATGCGCAAGTGACCTTGACGTTCGCCCAAGGAACAAAAACTATGGTAATCGATTCGTGGGGAATAGAAAAAAACAGGCATCACCGGCGTATTAAACCGGCAATAGGTGTCTTCCACGGTTTCCTTCATTTCCGGCAGGGCACTGGATTCAAAATACTCTTGGGCAAGGTTGGTATCACCGCACATCCTAATCCAGCCATCTACAGTCCACTCCATCTTCTGCATGCAGGTTTCCCTGCCGAGAGTACACCGGAGTTCAGGTAAAAACGGTCTGCCGCAGTGATGAACCAGATACCATTCTCCCAGACTGGTTTCGACAATACTTCCATGCCCGGATTTTTGCAGATAACTATGGGGATTAAAACGATTAAGTTTTAGATAATCATCATTATCCATTTCATCAAAATCAGCCGTTGAAGTAACAATCGGATTATGGGGATCAGGCTCATAAGGTCCAAAGATATCTTTCGAACGTCCTACCGTAACGGAATGTCCATACCCCGTTCCACCTTCCGCGCACATCAAATAGTAATAGCCATTCCGTTGGTATAGATGGGGGCCTTCGATACAGCCGCGCCGGGTACCGCCCTCCCAAATCCGCTTGGGAAATCCCACGACCTCTTTTTTCCGCGGATCATATTCCACCACACAGATGCTTCCCGGTTTATGATAGCCATCCCGGGTCTCCCACTCCATTGAAACAACCCATTTCCTCCCATCTTCATCATGAAGCATGGATGGATCAAAACCTGCGGAATGCAAATACACGGGGGCGCTCCAGGGGCCACGGATGTCCGGCGCCGTAACCAGGTAATTATCCAGATCGAAATACCGGGCATTCATACTGTTCATAATGGTATAAGCCAAATAAAACAAGCCGTCTTTTTCACACCAGCTCAAGCAAGGCGCCCATACTCCTTTTGCTGAAGGCAGCCTTTTTAAGTCCACGAATTGCTCGCTTTTTAGACAATGGGTGATTAAATTCCAATTTTTCATATCCTTCGAATGATAAACCGGTACGCCGGGAAACCACTCAAACGAAGATACGGCAATATAATAATCGTCGCCTCTCCGGCAAATGCTGGGATCCGGATTAAACCCGGGCAAGATCGGATTATGGAGCTTTTTCACAGTAGTTATTCCTCCCTTAATATGCATACACCCCAATCCTTGAGCAGGATGTCCTGACCATCGTCATAATAATTCCCATTTAAAATATCGGTTACCGCATGATAGGGGCACTGAATCCTTTTGTCCCCGCTGGAATAATTAAAGATAAAATGGACGGTTTTACCGGTCTGACTTTTGCAATTTCTGATAGTGAGGGGCCAAGTATACCCCGAACACGGTATATGAATTGAAAGGAACGCATCTTGATATATCTTTTTCAAGATTTCCTTCGATGGAAAACACCCTATGTAATATGCTAGTCCTCTTCCATATTGATTTTTGGTAACCGCGGCATATTTTCCCCAATACTTATGTTCATACCGGGCCAATACTTCCGTCATCCTACCGGGTTTCAAAAGTTCCATCCAATAACGGAGGATATTTTGATCATCTTCTACAATATCACCGGTTAATTTTGCCGTACCCGGCTGTGTAAATTGGTTATAGGTAACCCCAAAACATTCCTGCAATATATGGGGCTGATCGTCATGATACACCGTCACATATTCATCACTTACAGCAGTTTTGAACGAAGAAATCAGTACCCCCCCGTTTGCAACGAACGATTTTAACCGGTCCAGCAAATCGTTTGAAGCGCAATACAAAGCGGGAGTGATAATTACTTGATAATCCTGAAAATTAGCGGATTCCGGGAACAGGAAATCACATTCCACGTTCATTTCATATAAAGAATCATACATCCACCGGACGACATCGTTATAAGACAAATCCTTATCGATGGGAAACCATTTCAAAGCAGTCAGTGACTCGTTGCTAATCAATACAGCGACCTTATTTTCTTTTTTTAAATTTACCAACTCATCTGCATGCTCCCGAAATTCTTTTCCGATGACTTTTGCTTCCTCATAAGTGGGGTTTGTCTTCAAGTCATGACTCAAAAGACCTTTCCAATAGGTCTCATAACTATGGTGAATCGAATGCCAGTTCCAATACATGACGCCAATGGCACCACTGGCGATATGGCTATAAGCCTGCAGCCGCAATTGTCCGTCAAAAGGCAGCCAATGTTTAAATGCCTGGGCCTGGGTTTCCAGCACAAGATAATTCTGTCTTTTGGTAGAGCGGATTAAATCCCCTCCGAAGGCGATTTCAGCGCCTGTCAAATCATCCTGCGTCATATGGTAGATATCTGTACCCGAGAGGGTTAGCTTTTTTGCCAGTTGAAAATGATTTACATCCGGCTGTACCCCATAGCTGTATCCATCTTGAGCAATAGAGGCGCCGAACTTTTTCCATTCAAAATCCATATTGTGAGTCACGAATTGATCTTCCCGCTTATACCGGCATACAATATCAGCCTGCCAGCCAATATAATCGGTCACCAGCTGCCGCTGGAATTTTTCAAATTCACAGGCATAACTGGCATTGATGGTTCCTCTGACATCCGGCAAATCCTCCCAGTTTCCCACGGCATTGCTCCAATAAGCAAAGCCGAACGCTTGATTTAAAGCCTCTGTAGTACCAAATTTCTCTTTTAAATATTCGACAAAAAGCTTCTGTACATAGTCCCCTGCCGTGCCATAGTGCTTGGTTTCATTATCCAACTGAAATCCGATCACACATCGTCTTGCAGCCACATGATCCATCAGTGTCCGAATAACGCGTTCCGCATAAAAACGAAATGTCCGGCTGGCAATATTCATATTCTGCCTTCGGCCATACAGCTCTTTCCCGTTTTTGGTCTCTGCCAATATATCTTCGTCTTTGGCTGCCAACCAGGCCGGAATCGCATAGGTGGGGGTACCGACAATAACCGAAATTCCCGCTTTCTCCATGACGTCCAACACCCCATCAATATGGGAAAAATCAAATTGTCCTTCTCTGATTTCCAAGGTGCTCCAAGTCGATTCGGCTATCCGGACAACATTCATCCCCGCCGCCTTCATCATTTCCATATCTTGATCCAAACGCTCATAAGGCATATATTCATGGTAATAAGCCGCTCCAAATAACAATTCCTTCATGCCTACCCCCCAATTCATCTTGAATTATGACAAAGTAAAACCCATTGCAAAAATCAAATCCATTTCCCCCCTTTCAGCTTACCGAATCCCGGTACTGATTGGGGGTCATTCCGGTGATCTTTTTGAATATCTGGCTAAAATACTTTTCATCTTTGTAGCCTACCGCCACCGCGACTTCATAAATTTTGTCATGATAATCCCGCAGTCGCTCTTTGGCTTTTTGAATCCGAATTTCATGGAGGGAATCTACAAAATTTTTCTGTAAAACCTGCTTAAAAATTGTACTTAAATACCCGGCCGATACAAAAACTTTTTGGGCTACACTCTCCAGGCTTAAATCTTCCGCATAATTTTCCTCCATATGTTTCAAAGCGTTGTTTACTACTTTCCATTGGCTTGTATGGGATGGATAGAGTTCCAAAATCATCTTCAGACAAGTTCTAATTTTCTGTTTTAACTCCTGAATCGTGGAAGTCCGGGGTAATTCACCCAAAATCGCCAGATTGGGGCCAAATATCTTATCCGTATCAAAGCCCCTTTCAACACAAACGTGATAAACCGAACATATTAGGGCAGTAACCATCCGCTGAACGTCATCCTTGGTGTTAAACCCCGGCCGGGCCAAATTTTCAAAAAATGTGTCCAAAGCCGGATCAACTCTCTCATTGTCGTTGGTCCGGATACACTGAATAATCCCATCCTCTTCGTGAATTGTCCCATGGTTATTGATGAAACTATCTTCAGGAATTTCACTATAGCGGATAATCCGGTCCGGTCCTTCCCAAAAGCCATGTTCCACAGCAAGGAATGCAGAATTAAATGAGTTATATAAATTGCAAGGCAAAGTTGCCGGTTCACCGATGCCAATGGTGACCGTAACCCCCAGAGTCTCTGCCACTTTCCGCCGTAGCCCTTCCATTCTAGCAATAAATGTCTCCAGATCCTCCGTAGCCAAGTTCCATAATACCAATAAATCATCATTATAATCGCAAATTATGTTTTTAAGGACCGGCTTTATCTGCAAACATTCTTTTATGGCATTAGCGACCGCCAACTTGGTGAACTCCAAGTCCTCACCGGATGAATGTTCCGGCGTTTTTATATTATCGGTTCTAACCAAGGCGACTCCGATATTTTCAGGACTGATTTCCATCTCATAGAGACTCCAGCGGGCCAAACCCATTTCCATATCCATAGTTTCGTGTTGTATTAAATAAATGAGTAACTTTTCCCTCAGCAAACCCAGGTTTTCCCGGAATTGTTCCTGCAAATATACCCACTGACTGGCTTCGCTTTCCGCCGTTAAAATTTGTTCCCGGATCCTCCGAATAACGGCCAGTATCTCCTGGGGGCGGCAAGGTTTGAGAAGGTAATCGGAAACTCCGCTCCTGAGTGCCTGCTGACAATAGCTGAAATCATCATAGCCACTAAGGATGGCCACTTTAGGGATAGTTTTTTGCGCCGGCAGTTTTTCCAAAACTTCCAGACCGTTCATCACCGGCATCCGAATATCCAGTAACATCATATCGGGCTCCAGATCTCCGATCATTCTTAATGCCTCACGGCCATTGGTTGCCAGGCCGGCTACCTCAATACCATATTCAGTCCAAGGGATGGACCGGTTGATTCCTTCCCGGATTTCGGCTTCATCATCCACAATGATCAATTTTAACTTCCGATCCGATTTTAGCTGTAACTTAGAATTTGGCTTCAGTTCAGATTTTTGTTTTAGTTCAGAGTTCGGCGTAAGTTTAGGGTTTTCCGTAAGTTTAGTCATGATCTTTCTCCCAGCGACAATATTTAGGCACAATAATAACCACAGTAGTACCTATACCGGGCAAGCTGTCAAATACCAACTGATAGTTCGACTGGTAATATAGTTCCAATCTTTCCAGCACATTCCTGATTGCATAACCGCCGGAAACTGTAATAGGATTGCTTTCAGGATGATGGTCTTTGCCCAGTATTTGCTGAATTTTTTCTTTCGTCATTCCCACGCCGTTATCGATAATCCGGAATGTGATTTGCTCGTCTGTCAAATAACCGGTGATTTGAATGTGACCCGGTGTCTCCAGTCCTTCAATACCATGAATGATTGCGTTTTCCACAAAAGGTTGCAAAACCAGTTTCGGGATGGTTAATTCAAGGATTTCCTCATCAAATTCAAGCTGGTAGGTTAATTTATCCTGAAAACGGATTTGCTGCAATACCAAATAATACTCTATCAATTCTTTTTCCAGGGCTACGCTTGTTAATTCATTCCCCCGATTCAGGCTTAAGCGGAAAATTCGCGAAAGAGCATAAACCATTTCACTGATTTCCGGCACATGATTCTTTTCGGCTTTCCAAAAAATCGTGTCCAGGGTATTGTATAGAAAATGGGGATTGATTTGGGCTTGCAGGGCGTTGAGTTCAGCTTCCCGCTCCCGAATCTGAAGTTTATAAACCCGTTCGATAAGGTCTTTCATATGAGCAACCATGGCATTATAGCCCTGTCCCAATTCACCGATTTCATCCTCACCGGTAAAATTCACCTGCTGAGTTAAATCACCGGTTTGGACCTTCTTGATGGATGTCAGTAGTTGACCAAGGGGATTGGTAATGATATTGGTGATGTAACCGGAAAAAACCAATAATAAAATGTAACAAGCCACACAAACCATGATCATGACCAGTGCTATTGATTTAATATTTTGGGTCAGTACGGCTGTTGGGGTAAGCACAACAACTTTCCACCCGCTGATTGTAGAGGTACTACAGGTCATCATCATTTTACGTTGTTTAAAATGGATGATTTCCGAAGAAGAATCCTTATTTTTCAGTGTACCGTCTGAAAAGTGGGTAAGCAAAGGCCGGTAATCCTTGGATGAATCCGAACCCGAAATGATATTTCCCTGTTGGTCGATAATAAAAATACTGCCTCCGGTTGGAACATTCATCCGGTACATGGAACGGATATTTTTTTCATTCAGCCATATCAACAAGACTCCTAAATTATGAAAATTGCTTAATTCCAGCTCTTTCATGACCCGATAAAGTACTATCCGCGGGACCCGGTAATCGGACATGACCCGTGGCTTGTTATTGAAATACTCGATTCCGATTCCCCCATTTAATCCTTTGGCTTTCTCAAAAATGGGATTTTTCTTAAATTCGGAAAAAGGCACAACATTGCTATCGGTGACGTCGGTCCCCACACTGTATGTCAATCCGTTGAAACCATAAACCGTAATCATTGTAATGTAACTTTTTGCAGCCATAATGGTATTTAGATAACCAAATGGTTCCGGGGTGGGATATTTTAAGCGGTAACTTTGGACATTGGGAATTTGCAAAATCCGTTGCATTCCGGTATCAATATTGATCAATGATGAAATATCTTCGGCATCGCTCAGTAGTTGATCCAGATTGTTGGCGACTTGCCGAACCAAAGCCATTTGGGACTGGGTTACTTTATTAACAACTTGGCTTGCGGCAATGGAATAAGAACAAAGCCCGATTGTAAAAATGGCCATAAATAACAAAACCGCGACAAACAAAGTGATTTTTCGTTTGAGGCTTAGTTTGGGAAGCAATAAGTTTAATTTCGTGTCTAGTGGGAGATGAGACAATTCGATTCCCTCCTGGAGTGTTATTTCTGGCTCTTTGCTTCATTACCCTTTTCCCAAAAAATAACGTATGAAAAAATTAAACCGAATTCGAATTTTATCCCCTTTTTTTTAAGGCTGAAATTTATCATAATTTAATTAGGCAGTTACGGTATGTTAACATCTTGCGGTATACTTATTCTATACTTGGACTGCATCAAAAAATATTTTAAGGGGGTTTATGTAATGAAACGTTTTGCGGTTTTACTCCTTATTGTTGCCGTATTTGCAACAACCTTAGCCGTAAGTGTATTCAGTGCTCCGGAAAAAATCACCCTCCGGCTGGGCGACAACATTCCTGATCGTAACCACGGCTGGGGCGCAGTTATTGAACAAATCAATGCCGAATTCAAAAAAGCACACCCCAATGTGGAATTAGTGACTGAAAGTCTTCAGGATCAGCCCTATCAACAAAAAATCAAAATCTATGCCGCATCCAATCAATTGCCGGATATCATCAAATACTGGTCCTTTTCCAGCATGATGCCGCCGCTCATTGACAATGGCTATGTAATGCCTTTAAGTGCTGGCACTTGGAAAAAATTCAACTTCCTAGCCGGCGCATTAGAGGCTAACACCTATAACGGCAAGCTCTATGGACTTCCTGTCACCGCCGATATGTGGTACATTTATTATAACAAAGCACTTTTTGAAAAATTCAATCTCAAAGTGCCGACCACTACGGATGATTTGATCGAAGTTGCCAAAGTATTCAGAAGCAACGGTATTATCCCGGTGATTACCGATGGAAAAGATCAATGGCCTTTAACCATCACCAAAGACGCTATTTTCTTCCGCCAGACCGGTGATTGGAGTTTAACCCAAAAAGCTTTCGCTCGCAAGCTCAAATACACCAATACTGCATTTTTAAATGCCGCTAAAGAGTACAAACGCTTAATCGATGCCAAAGTCTTCAACGATGATTTGCTAACCACCGACTACGGTGCATCCAGAAACTTATTCGGCCAAGAAAAGGCGGCCATGTATATCATGGGTAGCTGGGAACTGGGTATGGCCACCGATACTTCTTTCTCTGAACATTTCCGTAAAAATTTGGCCGTTGCTAAATTCCCGGCTGTTAAGGGTGGCAAAGGCAGCATTGACGACATCTTCTGCTGGTATGGCGGTAATTACATCGTCAATGCCAAAACCAAGTACAAAGCGCTCTGTCTTGATTATTTAAAAACTTACTTTACTTTGTATCCTTCTCTAACCTGGAAAACCAAGGCAACGATGCCAGCCCAAAAAGTTCAAACCTTAGCCGATGACAACGAAGTAGCCAAAGGTGTCGTCGCCATGGCCAATGGCGCTAAGAAGAGCGCGGGTCCCGCAATACTCGATTCCTCGACTCCTGAATTTAAAGTCATTGAACAAAACACCATGAGCGAATTGACAGCCGGTATCAAAAACCCGCAACAATATGTTGAAACCATTGATGCTGCAATGGAAAAAGCAGCTAAGAAATAAGACCGGGTCCGATTACGGGCAGAAGTAAATCCATGAGGCTGTCCAAAAAGCAGTTTAAAATCGATAAGAAATACAATATTTAGCTTCATCGAATCGATTATTTCAATATATTGCATTTCTTGATCATGCGTGTGAAAGCGCACGAATTTCCTTTTGCGACAGCCCGACGGGCGACTTCTGCCCGTAATATATATCCCAAATTTTGATTGAAAATTAAACTTGAGCGAGTGATTACCATGAAAAACGCTTTTTCGAATAAAACAGCCATTTTTCTAATGGTCCTCCCGGGCATCGCTTTTTTATTGGTTGCCATGATTGCGCCCATTATCCTTAGTGTCTATTACGGCATGACCGACTGGTCAGGTCTTGGCAAAATGAACTTTATCGGCTTTGATAACTTTAAAGAGATCTTATGGCACGATCCAACCTTTTGGACCTCATTGCTCAATGCTTTACTGTTGACTCTGGTAACGATATTCGTTCAAAACCCTTTTGCATTCCTGGTTTGTGTCGCCTTATTATCGGCCAAAAAAGGCGGCCAGGCATTTCGGACCATTTACTTTATCCCGGCCATGATTTCCGTTGTGGTTATTAGCAAACTATGGGTTTTTATCCTGAATCCCAACTACGGTTTATTGAACAAAGCTCTTGGGGCACTTGGCCTCAATTTCCTAAAATTAAATTGGCTAAGTGATTTACATACAGCCATCTGGTCCGTGATCTTCATTATCATCTGGCAAGGGTTCGGATGGGCGGTACTGTTCTACTATTCCGGCCTTGTCGGGATTCCCAACGAGTTAAAAGAAGCCGCCCGGATTGACGGCGCCAGCGGCTTTACTTTATACAGCCGGGTGGTATTGCCGTTAATGATGCCGGTGATCAAATCGATCCTGGTCATCGACCTCATTTCCTGTTTCAAACAAATGGAAATTGTCTTCCTGTCCACCCGTGGAGGTCCCGGAGACAAAACCCAGTTCCTGGCCAGCTACCTCTACCAAAAAGCCTTTGAATCCAGCCAGTATGGCTATGGGAACGCCCTTTCGGTCCTTTTTGTGATCATTTGTATCGCCGGAACGTTGATTTTAAATAAGCTAACCCAAAAAGACGTCGGCGAATTTTGACTTGGGAGGAACTCCGGTTATGGAAAACACAGTGAAAGTCAATCCAGCAACACCCAAAAAATTAAACTTTTTTTCAAATGCGGGGATTAAAAAAATATCAGTTTACGCCCTGTTAATCGTCTTGGCCCTCGGGCAAATTTTCCCTTTGGTATGGCTAGCCAACTATTCCCTGGTCAAAAGCAGCGAACTTTTCGGCAATGACTTTTTAAAGTGGCCCAACCCGTTTCAATGGATCAATTATTACCACGCCTGGGTTGATGGGCGTATTTTGCTTTACTCCATGAACAGCCTGATCGTTGTCGGCTTGTCGGTGGTTTTTGCGGTATTGTTTTCCTTCATGCTGGCCTATGCCTGCATGCGGATGGAATGGAAACTGCGCGCCCTCATTTATAGTTTCGTGATGCTGGGAATGATGATCCCCCTTCACGCCACCCTGTTGCCGAACTTTATGCTATTCTCCAGGCTCCGGCTCATCGATACTTATTGGGCCTTAATTATCCCTTATACCGCCTTTAACCTGGCCTTCAATACCATGGTTTATTCCGGCTTTTTAAAAACCATCCCCAGGGCCCTGGAGGAATCAGCCCTGATCGACGGTTGCTCCATCTGGGGGGCCATGTTTAAGATTATCGCCCCGATCACCAAACCGGCCATGGTCACCGTGGCCATCATGACTTTCATCGGCAACTGGAACGACTTCATTATGGTCAATACCTTCATCAGTTCCGACAATCTAAGAACCCTGCCGATTTCGGTTTATAAATTCACCGGCGAATATTCATCCAATTATGCAATCCAGTTCGCCTGTATGGTTTTGGTAGTTTTACCTTCCCTGTTGATCTATTTTATCTTGAATAAATATATCACCGAAGGCGTAACCATGGGGGCGGTCAAAGGTTGAACCGTTTTCTACCTTCCGGACCAAACTCGGATCATTCCTTCCCTTGATATCCCGCTTATAATTTTATCATTCATTCCAAGCTCCAAATGTCCACAACGCGAAGCATTTCTCATTGCTTCGCGTTGTAAGTTTTTTAAACGGAAAACGAATGTCGTGATGGAACCAATCCCTGGGGATAGGCTGCTTATGTTTTTGATCTCTTCTATCATTCCATCCATGTAACATTTCGCTACAAACCGGGTCCCAAGAGAATTGAGCTTATGGGTGAATGGTCCGTCCATGATATCGCATTGAGTGATAAAGATATGACCGTAATCATTCGATAGTCACGGGGTTATAACTCCCCGGCTATAACCTATCCCGGAAGGCGTCAAGATCTGTTGCGGTCTGTTTTGAATTTTACTGAGATTCATATCATAGTTCTCAGCTTGTTCTATCATTGCCAAATGTTCGCGATCCACAGCCCCGCTCTGATGAATGCGGCTTCCCAGGAAATGAATACAAAATTGGCCCGGAAACCCGTTACCGACAATCGATTTTCCACCATGAGGCATTCCATTCATGGAAGCTGCTATGAGCATGTTCCCTAAACATACAACAACAGCGCGGCGGTCCCAGCTCCATTTACCACCGTATATTTCCAGCATAGTCTCGGTATCTACTTTGGTTAAAGGTTCCACATCGGCATGATAGTATCCGTAAAGTCTTCCCACTCGAAATGATTTACCGGTTCCGGTATCGATAATTGTGGCCGGTCCCCCGACATCCCATAACTGGTTCACTATCGACCAAGGCAATGCCTTGATTCCGCCGATATGTCCCCTGGAAGCAAGGTACGGGACAGAGTTTCTACCACAGACCGCGTCCCGAAAAGCCGCCATTGTTTCAGGCCCGACAATGCCATCAGCTTTCAACGAATGTTCCAACTGGAATGCTTTAACCGCTTCGGCCGTGATCCGGCTATAATAACCGTTTGGCCTTTGCCGCAGATAATTCAATTGCTGTAAATAGGATTGTACATTGATTACGGGCTTTCCCCTCGACCCAATGGACAAAAAACTTTCCCCATGGCACATTGTAGCAACTGTTAATAAAATAATATTGCTAAGAATAACAATACATAATAAATTCCTTATCCTGATCATCTTTTTCCCTTCTATCCTTTGACGCTTCATTTATTTCTTCCCAAATAACCCCTGGATCCATTGTAAAAAAGTCCGCCACCAGCGAATTATGAAATTGGCCGGTTTGACTTTAACCATTGAGTAAGCGGGTACCGCGGCAACAACTTTCCCATTCATATATGCATTAAAGGAAGCGATCGGCTTCCCGGCCTCGACCGGTAACTTTAAACCCCGGTTCAACACGAGACGGGTTGTGATGAGCTGATCTTTGCCCCGGGGGATTACGGCTCCAAAATTAGAATTTAACTTTACCGGTACCCGCTCCGGATTTGCTCCGGGGACAAGTACCGTTCCGGCTTCACCCGATTTTTGAATTAACTTCCATTGAAAATTGCGAAATCCGTAATCTAAAATCCGCTTGCTTTGTTCTATCCTTTCGCCATCGGTCGGCGCTCCCAAAATTACGCTCAATAACCGGAAGTCACCCTTCTTGGCAGTCGCCGAAAGACAAAATTTAGCTTCAGCCGTGTGACCGGTCTTTAAACCGTCGACACCCCTATATTCCCTCAGCAATTCATTGGTGTTTCGCAGCATGAATTTTCCGTCGCGGAAAGTATCAAGCCAAATCGAAGTATATTTTAAAACTACCGGGTGCTTAAGAAGTTCACGCGACATCACTGCTAAATCATAAGCGCTGCTGTAATGAGCCGGATCCGGAAGTCCGGTTTCATTGGCAAAATGAGTATCTTTTAAGCCTAAAGCCCGGGCTCTCTCATTCATCGCCTCCACAAAGTCCGTAATGGAACCATATAAATGTTCGGCCACTGCCGCACTGGCATCATTGGCCGACACCACCGCTATTGCTTTAAACATCTCGTGAAGAGGAAATTCTTCCCCTTCTTTTAAATAAACTTGTGAGCCGCCCATCCCATACGCTTTCGCTGATGTACGTATCATGTCATTCCATTTAACCCGGTCCTGATCAACTGCTTCTAAAATAAGCAACATCGTCATGACCTTGGTCACGCTGGCCGGAGGCAATCTTTGATGTTCATTCTGGCCGTATAAAACCTGTCCGGTTACAGGATCCATCAAAATTACAGCCCTGGCATTAATCGAAAACCCAAACGTCACCGAACTGAAAAGAACTGTTAAAATCAGCAACAACACCAAAATCGTAAGCTTTCTTTGTCGCAAAGAATCTCCACCTCTTCTTTATAATCCCCCAAGATGTTCCAAATTATTACAATATTTTTAACCACGGAAGTTTCAAGCGCTCGCGGTATAACCCCAAATTTTACAGGGTACATTATCAAAAAAAAAACCGATTCACACTTTTTACGCTTGATATTGTTTTTACAGCTATTTTGTTAATAAAAGATTAACTATATTAAGGACTCATTAAAACTTTAAAGAAACATTAAGGTTATATTGTATTCACATTAATGGTGTTATATAATCAATTACGGATTTCCTTATCAATACTATATCCATTCAGGTTTCTGCATCATTCATTCAAGGTTTTTAAATGGACTCTAAAGATCAACAAATTGATAATTATCTCTATCAACTCAAAATATCCAAATCGTTTTTGAAAGGATGGGTAAAATGTTTAGAGTAACTGCTAAAGAAGAGATTTTTTTCGATTTATTTGTTGAAACAGTCGATGCTGCATGTACGGCTGCGCAAAAGTTGGAAGATCTGATGAACAATTATTGTGATGTCCCGCTGAAAATTAAAGAAATAGAAAAAATCGAACATAACTGTGATCAATGTTTGCATAACATCTTCCAACAACTCAACAAATCCTTTATTACCCCGATTGATCGCGAAGATATCCACCTTATTGCCAAAGAACTGGACAATATCACCGATGCCATCGAATCGACAGCCCACCGTTTTCAAATGCTCAATGTAAAAACAATCCGTGAAGAATCCAAAACCCTTGCCAAACTTATCGTTCAATGTACTTTCGAACTGCGCGGAGTCATGGTGGATTTAAAAAACATGCGTAAAAGCACCACTTTACAGCAGAGAATTATCGAAGTAAACCGCATCGAAAACGAAGGTGACAATATATTTCGCAGTGTCATCACTCAACTTTTTGCTTCCGAATCCGATCCATTGGAAGTCATCAAATGGAAGGAAATTTATGAGTATCTTGAAAACACCCTTGATGCCTGCGAAGATGTGGCCAACATTGCCGAAGGGGTTATCATGAAAAATGCTTAGTATAACATTGATTATCGTTATTGTGCTGGCCTTAACCTTTGACTTTATCAACGGGTTTCACGATACTGCCAATTCCATTGCAACTTCAGTCTCGACCCGTGTTCTATCGCCCCGGGCAGCTATAATTATGGCAGCCAGTTTAAACTTTTTAGGGGCGTTGATGAGTGAAAAGGTGGCCAAAACTTTTTCCAGCGGTTTAGTGGATAACAGCATGGTTGTTGCCAATGTGGTCATCGCTACTTTGATTGCCGGAATTATCTGGGATATTATCACTTGGTATTTCGGAATCCCAAGCAGTTCTTCCCACGCACTTTTCGGAGGTTTACTGGGAGCCGCGATTGCTTATTCGGGAAGTCTGAATATCGTATTTTGGCATGGAGCCTTACGAGTGGTTACCTTATTCTTAATTTCCCCCATTTTAGGCTTTGGTTTAGGTTATTTATTTATGACGCTTTTATTTTTCCTGCTGAGAAAAAGCACTCCCAATTTTGTTAACCGCTGCTTCTCAAAACTGCAAATATTCTCTGCCGCCTGGATGTCTTATTCCCATGGAGGAAATGACGCTCAAAAATCGATGGGTATTATCACCCTCGCTTTGATTAGCGCCAACTTGCTGGATAAAAACGCCTCCGTCCCCTTGTGGGTTATGATAATCTGTGCCTTGGCTATGGCTTTGGGGACATCCGTCGGCGGTTGGAAGATTATTAAAACCATGGGAGTCAATATGATCCGCTTACAGCCCATCAACGGCTTTGCCGCCGAGACCGGCGCCGCCTTGGTCATTGAAGCTGCCTCCGCCATCGGAGCGCCGCTCAGTACGACTCATGTTATTTCCAGCGCCATTATGGGAGTCGGGGCGTCCAAACGGTTATCGGCAGTCCGCTGGGCTTTGGCCAAAAACATTGTATGGGCTTGGGTTATGACAATCCCTGTTACAGCAGTCTTGGGCGCTAGCATCGCTCTGATCCTTAAATTCTTTTGCTGATCCGTATCTTTACGGAATCTCTCCTTATTGAAAACGAAACCATCAGCAAAATGCTGATGGTTTGAAGCCACAGGCAAGGTCCTATACCCATCCACTTAGAAATGTTACAAACCGGTTTAAAAAACGGTCAATCCGGCTAAAGCTTTAAGGTTTGCGTCTCATCATCTTGTAGCTATGATGACCGGTGAACCGGTAAACTGAACGTAAACACCGACCCTTCATACAGGGAACTTTCAACCTCAACTTTTCCGCCATAAGACTCCACAATATGCTTAACAATGGATAAACCTAATCCGGTACCGCCCTTCTCACGGGAACGGGCTTTATCAACCCGGTAAAACCGTTCAAATATACGGCTTAAGTCTTCTTTGGGAATGCCAATTCCCTGATCGGCCACCGCCACCTTAATCCGCCCGCTTTCACGATCAAACCATACCGATAAGCGGATTTCGCCTCCGGCAGGTGTATATTTGAATGCGTTGTCCAGCAAATTGATTAAAACCTGTTTAATCCGGTCCCGGTTGGCCTCTACTTTCGGCAAATCGGACCCGGGAAGGTCCAAATTCAATCGTCCATTCTCGGTATTGGTATTAACGAACCGGTCCTGGACCTCGTTGATGAGCTCAATCAAATCAAAGGGTTCCTTAGATGCTTCAATATTGGAATCCAGTTTGGCTAAATCAAGAAGATCATTAATCAGATTACTAAGACGATCGCTCTCCTGATCAATGGCCTCTAAATACCTCTTTAACATGGCTTGGTCTTGCCACGCTCCCCCAAGTAACGTTTCAGCCATCGCCTTCACCGAAGTGATTGGGGTCCTGAGTTCATGGGAAACGTTGGCAACAAAATCCTGCCTGACTCTCTCAAGCTGCCTTAATTTTGTTAAATCATTAAGAACCACAATCGAGCCAGCCATATTCCCGTCATCATCTTTTAGTGGAGCCAGGAAAACTTGAATTTGTTTGTTATTGGGGTAATAAAGGAAAAGTTCGCTCTCAAACGCCTGCTTTGAAAGATTGACTTCCCGGATCAAGTCCATTAAATGGTGATTTAATATGACTTCTAAGACTGGACGCCCTTGGACATTGGATGAACTCAACCCCAGTATATCCTGGGCGGCCCTGTTCACCAGAATAATCTTTAAGTCCCTGTCAATAACTAAAATTCCATCGACTAAATTTCCCAGGATGGCTTCCAATTTCCTTTTTTCATCTTTGATGACACTGAAAGAATCTGCCAGCTTTTCCGTCATCCTGTCAAATGCCACCCCGAGCTCGGCAACTTCATCATCTCCAAAATATCTCACCCGGGCAGACAAATCACCTTTGGAAATCCGCAGCGCCAGCCTTTTTAAATCCAGGACGGGTGCACTTAATCTGTGCATAATCAGAGCGCCAAAAATAAGAGCCAGCAGCGCCGTGATAATAATACCGCTGACAATAACAAGCCTTATTCGAAGCAACAAAAGATTTAAAGCGCTTTGCGTCTTGGCGATACGGACGACCCCTACGACTTTGCCTTCCATTTTCAGAGGGTATGCAACATAAATCAATCTCTCTTTTAAAGTGTCACTATACCGGGCCGCTGTTCCGATTTGCCCGGAAAGGGCGGCCCTAATCTCAGGACGATCGCCATGATTGGGAAGCTTGGTATAATCCTCCGAAGAATCTCCCAGGACTTTCCCCTCAACATCAACCACAGTAATCCGTCCATCCGCTTCTTTGGCAATACGCTCTACTGTGCCAGCAACCTTTTGAGGATTTTTCAGTTGAGTTTCTTCCGTAAAATTGGCCGCCACCAGCTTGGCCTGAATCAGCTCGTGTTCCCGCCAGGATGCCCGGACTCTATTCTCTTCAAAATAAATAAAATATGATGCCCATAGGATGGTCATCAAGCCAATCCCGATGATATAATAAAGAAAGAGCCGTGTTCGAAATTTCATGGCAGCCCCCCGCTTTAAACTTTACTTCTTGAATTTGTACCCGACTCCTCGGACCGTTAAAATATATTCGGGGTCTCCCGGATCTACCTCGATTTTTTCACGCAACCACCGGATATGGACATCAACGGTGCGGCTATCTCCGTAAAAATCATTGCCCCATACTAAGTTCAGCAGTTGCTCCCTGGATAAAACCTGCCCCGGGTGGCTCGCCAAAATTCTGAGTAACTCATATTCCTTGCTGGATAAATTAACCGATTGGCCTTTAATAGTTACGTCATGGCCCAGCAAGTCGATTTGTAATTCACCAATCCGGATGACTTTGGGGGTATCCAGCATTCCGGCGCCTGAGGCCACTGTCCGTTTCAATACGGTCTTGATTCGAGCCAACAATTCACGCATGCTGAAAGGTTTGGTCACATAGTCATCAGCTCCGAGTTCCAATCCCAAAACGCGATCGATCTCCCCTTCTTTGGCTGTTAGCATAATAATGGGGACACTGGACTGTTGACGGATGATTTTACAAATTTCCATGCCGTTCATTCCCGGAAGCATAAGATCCAGTAAAATTAAGTCAACTTCTTTGGTCTGTGCCAGTTCCAAACCGGTTTCTCCATCCGTGGCGGTGAGCACTTCATATCCTTCCTGTTTTAAATTATAACTAACCGATTCCACAATCATTTGCTCATCATCAATAATCAGAATCTGTTTGGCCAAAGTTTTCACCTCATCTGCACAAGTTTAACCCTAAAAAAAGGGACTCTTGCTAGGCAGGAATCCCTTGGTCACACTGTTAATAACGTTCGGTTTTACCGGTTACTAAATAAATAACCCGTTCCCCGATATTGGTAGCATGGTCGCCTACCCTTTCCAAATAGCGGGCTGCAAATAACAAATTCATGGCCTGCTCAACCGGTCCCGCTTCTTCTCCTGCCAAAATGAAGCCGGTCAACTCATTTAACAACTCTTCATAAACCTTATCAACCTCGTCATCCCGCAAACAAGTTTTTTTGGCGAAATCCACATCCCGATCAACAAAGGCTTTTAAACTATCGCGAACCATACTTTCCACAAAGTCAGCCATTTGAGGAATCTTCTCCAAAGGCTTAATTAAAGGCCCTGTCCCAATCCGTTGCACAATTTCTGCAATATTGGTGCCATGATCCGCTATCCGCTCTAGGTCGGTCACTGTTTTCAAAACGGAAGTAATAACCCGTAAATCCCGGGCTATCGGTTGTTGCAAAGCAATTAAACGAATACAATCTTCCTCTATCTTTAATGATAAATCATCAATGGCATCATCGCCATCGATAATTTTTTGAGCTAATGCCAAATCTTGTTTTGCCAGTGAATCAACTGCCAAATGAATGCTGTCTTCTACCATACTTCCCATTTGTAATAGTTCCTGTTGTAAATCACTTAAAGATTTATCCAGTCCTTCGCGTGTCATCTCATCACCCCGTTTTGATTATCAATCGACAGCCAATCCATTACCCGGTTCACTTTCCCCTTGAGATGATTTCTGTTAACTATAGCCATATTATCATCCATCAGCCGCCAACTGTCAATGATTCATACCTGTTATTTATTCAAAGGATATATTTTTCATAACACTCAAGCCGCAGCCGGCTAAAAACCATGGGTTGATCCAATCAGCCGAATCTTCCGGTTAAATAATCCTCGGTCTCTTTCTGCCTCGGGTTGGTCATGACGGATTCTGTAGCCCCGTATTCAACCAGCCGCCCTAATAAAAAGAAACCCAAGCTATCCGAAATCCGGGCCGCCTGTTGCATATTATGGGTGACAATGATAATCGTGTAATCTTTCTTCAATTCGGCGATTAAGTCTTCAATTTTCCCGGTGGAAATCGGATCGAGAGCCGATGCCGGCTCATCCATCAGGAGCACTTCAGGCTCAACCGCAAGCAAACGAGCAATACAAAGCCTTTGTTGTTGTCCGCCCGATAATCTAAGTGCCGGGGAGTTCAGACGATCTTTTACTTCATTCCAAAGAGCCGCTCCCATTAAGCTCTTTTCCACAATCTCGTTGAGTTTGTTTTTATCTTTAAGGCCATGGATTCTGGGCCCATAGGCGATATTATCGTAAATCGACATCGGGAAAGGATTAGGCTTTTGAAATACCATCCCGACCCGTTTCCTTAGCCTCACTACATCCGTTTTCGGTTCGTAAATGTCGACCCCGTCCAAGGTAATCCGGCCTTCCAGCCTTACTCCGTCAATCAAGTCATTCATCCGGTTTAAGGAGCGTAAAAAAGTGCTCTTGCCGCAACCGGACGGACCGATGAAAGCGGTAACCGTCCGCGCATAAATATCCATATCAATTCCTTTTAATGCTTGAAAATCGCCATAATATAAATTAAATTTTTCCGCCTTTATGGTTATACCCATTGGTTCCTCCCACCTTCGAGCTTTTCAATTTTCCTTCGCATCAATTTCTTGATTTTACTTTGATATCATCAAATTAAAACTTGTTTACGCTTTTAATCGCAGTGAAAACCGGGACATTAAGAAATTTGCGACCGTATTGATTATCCAAATCATCATAATTAAAACGCTGGCTGTAGCATAGGCTCTAGGTAAAGAAAGGCCTTCGGCAGCCAAAGTATATAAATGCAGGGTCATCGGTCTGGCCGAATCCATGATCGATATCGGCAGTCGAAGGGCTCCACCGACTGTTAGCCATACCGCCGCCGTTTCACCGATAGCCCGGCCGACTCCCAAAACCAGGCCTGTGACAATCCCGGGCAAGGCGGCCGGTATCACCACTTTTCTGATGGTGGTCCACTTGGTGGCTCCCAGCGCCAGACTACCTTCACGGTAAGAATCCGGTACGGCTTTAATGGCCTCCTCCGAAGTCCGGATAATGGTCGGCAATAACATCAGCGCCAAAGTAATGGAGCCGGAAAGAATCGAGAATCCAAAATGTAAAAAAGTGACTAAAAAAGCAAAACCAAATAATCCAAAAATAATCGACGGCACTCCGGCGAGAGTTTCCGTTCCAAAACGGATCACCCGGACTATCCATCCTTCCCGGGTATATTCGGTTAAATAAACCGCCGCTCCGACACCAATCGGTGTTGCAATCACTATCGACATCAATGTTAAATACAATGAACCCACGATAGTCGGAAAAATTCCGCCTTCCCGTCCCATGTTCTCCGGGTAGGCCGTTAGAAATTCCCAATCGATGGAAGGCAGTCCCTCTTTCAAAATGTAAAAAACGATCAGAACCAGGCAGCCGATGGTAATAAACGCAGTGGACCATAAAAGCGCAAATGCCAGACGCTGTGTCATTTTAGGCCAAACTCTCATTAGGAAGTCACCCTCTTTTGTGAAAACAATAACGCCAATGAATTAATAATGATAATAAAGAAAAATAAGAAAATGCCGACCGCAAATAATGCCTGGGCATGTTCCCCGGAAGCATAAGACCATTCTTGCCCGATGGTACCGGTTAGTGTGGGCCCCGGATCAAACATCGAATGAGGCACGATCGGTGTATTTCCGGTAATCATAATGACCGCCATCGTTTCACCAAAAGCACGTCCCATTCCCAAAATAATAGCAGCCGTGATTCCTGATTTGGCTGCAGGTAATAAAACTTTATAGATCGTCTGCCAGTGGGTTGCCCCAAGCGCCAGAGAAGCTTCCTTGTATTCTCTGGGCACCGCCTGGAGAGAATCTTCGGAAATACTAATAATCGTCGGCAAAATCATTACCGCCAAAATCACTCCGCCCGCAAATAAGCTAAAACCGATTCCGCCAATAATTTCCCGAAGTGCCGGCACTAAAACCACCAGACCGAAAAAACCGTAAACCACTGAGGGTATCCCGGCCAGTAGATTAATTGCCGGACGAACCAATTTGTTGACCCAAGCCGGTGCGATTTCGGCCATAAATACCGCACATCCGACCCCAAGAGGCACTCCTAAAATCAACGAAGTTAAGGTTACATAAAAAGAACCGATAATTAGCGGCAATAAACCGTATTCGCGGCTCGTGGGATTCCATTCTTTACCGAGGGCCAAATTGAATGGCCCATATTTGGATAATACCGGCCATCCCTCCCGAAAAACAAACAAAATAATCAACAATACACCCGCTACAGCAATACAGGCAGTTATCAGCAACAATCCCGCAATGAGTTGTTCTTTCTTCTTGACCCAAACATGCCTTTCCATTGCAACTCCTCCATGAAACGAACAGTTATATGTTAATCATACGGAAAACAAGTTAAACCCTCTTGACTTTCATATTAAGAGTATATTAAGAAACTTACTCATCAATCCCATCCCATTCTTATCTCGATTGGATCTTGAACTTGTTTACTGCCAGGAGCAGGGTATCTCCCCAATGAGCCAACATCTGGCTGGCGCTGATGATTTCTTGAGTAAAACTATAATGTTCTTCCGCGGCATTGGATACTTGTTCTGTTCCTGTTTTATGCTGTGAAGCGATGTCGGTGATTTGTCCGGCTGCTTTTAACAATTCTCCCTGTTCTTCACTGAGCTTCATTGTAGATTTGCTGACTTCGACCAATTCCTGATTGACCCGCTTGGCACTGGTAATAATCGATTCAAACAGCAAGTGCAAGTCGGTTACAGCTTGTTCACCTTCGAGCATGGCTACATTCTCCGTTTCGATCATGGCCGATAACGTAACAAATGCCTCTTGAATCCGGTCAACCAGGCTTTGCACCTGATCAGTCGCTTGTTTGGTTCTGTCAGCCAATTGACCGATGGATTTGGCGACTACACTAAACCCTCTCCCGAATTCCCCAGCCCTTGCCGCCTCAATGGCTGCATTCAAGGATAATAAGTTAATCTGCTCGCCGATTTCTTTGACCGCCGAAACGATTCCGCCGACTTCATTCGATAAGTTTTGAAGATTGCCCATCATTTCATTGGATACCGCCATAAATTGTTGAGCACTCCTGATTTTAGCCGCAGCTTGGTTGGCGACTTCCTCGCCTTGAATCGCTTTTTGCACCGAGTCGGAGGATAATTGTTCCACCCGGTTGGTGACTTCATGAACAACTTGAGAAAAGTTGGCCACCGTTTGAATCGATTCATGAATGGATCTCACCCTTTGTTGTTGGGTGGTCGCCCCGTCCGCTACTTGGGATAAAGTTTCCACCAGCTGCTCTGTAGCGGCGTTGGCATTGTTTGTCCCGTCCAAAAGTTTCTGACTATTCTCGTGGACGTTATCCGCAGCAACCTTTATTTTTTCAACCAACAAAACCAGTTCATGAATCATGATATTAAAACACTCGGCGACATCACCGATTTCATCCCGTCGGTTATTTTCCAAGGTAACATTCAAATCACCCTTGGCTATTTTACGGGCTGCGCCGGCCATTCTGGCAAGGGGGGTGACAATAAGCCAAGCGGTTAGGGCACATAGGATGACTGCCATGACAACAGCAAATGCCAATAATATACCGGTAAAGATTTGTTGATTTTTCAAAGCTTCTGCCGCTTCCGTTTTGGCAACAAGCGCCCGCTGCCGATACTGGGTTTCAACAAGACGGTCAATTCCCCCCACCAAATAGTAACGCAGACTTTTTTCTTTTTTCATGAATTCCGAGTCACCCGCAAGTGCCGGATTAGCCAGTAAACTTTTAAAACTGTCAAGATAACCCAGCCAGTAATGGTGGAGATCTTTGAGAACCTGGAACGTATCATCAGCCATCCGCTGATCCGATTGATTGGTATATTTGGAAATCCCAAAAAGCCAACGGTTTGATTCTTTATTTCGGTTGGCCTGAGACGGATTGTCGAGAAGTTGCTTGAACGCATATTCAACCGTTGGTTGAACCGTGTTTGGCAGGTACTGATTTTTAATATAACCCAGAGCAGTTTGGTCGTGATTCAAAAAAGCATCCTTCGTCGTTACCTCCAGTTCGCCGATATAAGAACGAATATCGGCCAGATAAGCCAGAGGCATTAGTTCATCATCGATAATCGAGCTAAAGTTGCGGTTCAATGTATTAATATGGGATTGGTTAACCCAGACAATAAAAAGGGCCGCCAATAGAACCAGTCCAAATCCGAGCACTAATTTCCAAACAATTTTGATATCTAAGTAACATTGGTAGATTCGTTTCCAAAAATTTGTGAAGTGAACATTATTCATCATTATGCCTCCATATCCTTCCAATGTACGCCTACGGCATTGAATACAATCGAAATTCAACCTATTCCATAAAAAAAACTTTCTAAACCTTTTTGGCTAGAAAGTCCAAAATATTACGCTCATATGGTTTCTTTTGGTCTTTTCTTTGGCCTGATATAGGTCAGCGCCACACTTGCGGCAATATTCCTCAAAACTCGCCGTAGAGTTCTTACAATCGGGGCAAACCATCTTTTTCACCTCCTTGTTTGATTATTACCAGCTTCTTTTTATTGCAAGAGATCCTTTTGATAAACCTAGACCTTGAAGACAGCGGATTTCTCATCCACATCATCTTGATCAGTCCCTTTGGCTTCAGGGGATTTTCGGTTTCGTGTCGCCACCGGTTATCTTTTCAACTACCGACTTTCAACTCTTGGTGGTTGAGTTACCGTCATCATCAATTTATCATGGGTTGTTTAAACTGAAATTTCATTCAGATTAAGTCGGGGTAAATTATCATTTACCAACCGGAAAATTGAATTGATAAAAAAAGGCCGTCCCAATTGAGGGAACAGCCTTTTTGCATTATACTTTAGAAGCTGACTTGGCAACGAACTGCGGCAATTTGTTTGGTTTGACTACCGTCGATTGATACAAACTCACCTTGAAGATAAGTATTGGGGGCCATCATATACTTAGCTCCAACGGTTGTCCAGTTATCGAGAGTTGAATTCTTCTTACCCGATGCGTCCGTATAGCTGATCTTGGATGTGATAAGGTTACCATCATCCGATAAGGAAATTTCCCGGGCAACATATACTGTGAGAGGATCGGCTACTTTAAAGTTGATTTCACCGTAGACTCCATTGAGGGCATCCCCATCAACCGAGTTGGTTGTAGGCTTATAGGATGCATATTCTACAAAAGTCCCTAACCTACCAATGGCATAGGTAACATCAAATACGGTGGAAGTATTATAAGTATCTTGGGCTGACGCGGATTTATCATACAAATAACCGGCGCCAATTTTGAGACCAGGGATTACTGCATAATTTACACGGACACCATAGTCCGTTCCACCATCATTACTGGTTGCAAATTGATTATTGGCACTGACCAACGCTACTGCAAAATCGAACGGACCAAAGGCAGCGGCGTATTTGACACCAACGCTGTTGGTGTCTTTGTCTAAGGTATTGGCAATTGTATCCAACGTAATTACGTTATAAGCGCCATTATTGAAAGGTATTGCTTTGATGTATCCAATATCAAATTCATCGGTCGGTAAAAGGAAAGCCTTTTGATAGTAATATGCATTATCCACTCGGATGTCCGTCCCATATTTGCCTGTGGTTGAAGTTGAAGCCACATCTGCATCATTTTTGGGTTTCCGGAACTGAACCTCACCTTTAAAACCATCAACTGCACTTAACTCGGAGGCAAAAGTCAGGGCTAAACGGTCGAAGGTAAAACCAACAATATTTTCATTGGCAGTATTTGTTTCGTCCTTATAGCTCTGATACCATACCCGCAAGTTGCCGCCGACTGTTACAGCAGCAAAAGACATTGAAACGACAGAGACTAATAAAACAAGGGATAAAACGAGAGACAACAATCTTTTCAAATTCATATCCTCCTCAATTAAAATATTGGCAGTGGATCACTGACTGCTCAGTTTGAAATTTTAATTTCGGATTATTAAGGTTCAGCGGTGGACTTATTAAACCCGAATTAAGCTTGGACAACATTTTTTAAAAGGTGCATGGCCAGAAAAATCATTACATATCATCTAACAAAATTTATAAGCGACTTTATCTTCAAATTAATAATTCTTAATCTAGAGTTAATTATTTTTGTGAGAAATCCTTAATATAAGAAAGTTACTTTAGAATTACAAAATCAAAGGAGGAACAAATTTATGAGAAAATTAGGTTTACTCGTTCTGGTTTGTGTTTTTGTTTTTTCGGTTGTCGGTTTTGCCGCCCCTGCTTCCATCACAATGGCCGGTTCTACCTCGGTTCAACCTTTGGCTGAAGAATTAGCCAAAGCTTATATGGTAAAAAATCCGGATGTTAAAATCGCTGTTCAGGGTGGCGGATCGGGTGCGGGAGTTAAAGCCGCAATGGACGGAACTGCCGATATCGGAATGTGCTCCCGTGAATTGAATGCCGACGAAAGCAGCTTAACCGCCACCGAAATCGCCTTAGACGGTGTAGCTATTATTGTTAATAAAGCCAACAAGATTAACAACGTATCTTTAGAACAATTACAAAAGATTTATACCTCTTCCTTCACCACCTGGAAACAAGTTTCCGGCCCCGGCGCTTTAAACACCAAAATCGTGGTCGTCAACAGGGAAGCCGGTTCAGGTACCCGCGGTGCTTTTGAAGAACTGGTACTCGGTAAATTGAAAAATACCAACAACTGCATTGTTCAGTCTTCAACCGGCGCCGTTCAACAAACTGTCGCCGTTACCAAAGAAGCTATCGGTTACATTTCCCTCGGTTCCTTGGATCCCAAAGCAGTTAAAGCCATTACGGTCAATGGCGTGGTTTGTAGTGAAGCCAATATACTCGCCAAAAAGTATGTAATCCAACGTCCTTTCTTACTCCTTACCAAAACCGCTCCGGCGGGCGCAGTCAAAGACTTCATGAGCTGGATCTTAAGCCCGGAAGGCCAAAAGATTGTCTCTAAAGAATTCATCAGTGTCAATCAAGCAAAATAATTTTAAAAACCATCATCATAAAAAAGACTGTCTCAGACGAGGCAGTCTTTTTTATGATGATTTAAGCCTTCTTTAATCAACATTTAAAGTTCTATTGATTATGCAATAAAGTTGCTGCATTACTATAAAAATAGAAAGCAAATGAAAGGGCCTTTTAAAAAAATGAAAAATACTTTATTGCAAAATATCAACGAATTTGATCGTAATATATTTCTTACTGTCAATCAATCTCAGTCGGCCAAATTAAACAAACTCATTTTATGGATTACCCATTTGGGCGGCTTGTATTTTCAATCTTTCCTGCCCTTGATTTTGTTGCTGTTTCCGCTTACCAGGCAATTGGGCACCCGCTTAGCCGTAGTGCAAATACTGACGACAATGATCGTTCAGATTATCAAAACGGTTGTTGCCCGGGTTCGTCCTTACAATGCTTTAACCGGTGTTAAGCCTTTTAAGCCTGAAAAAGACTATTCCTTCCCATCAGGTCATACCGCCAGCTCATTTGCAACAGCCGTGGTCTTGAGCGCAACTTTCGCAATGAGCAGTGCTCTTTGGTTTGGTCTGGCAACATGTATCGGATTTTCCCGGATTTATGTCGGAGTCCATTATCCAACCGATGTAATAGCGGGTAGCGTGATTGGTTTCAGTTTATCGGCAATGTTTTTATTCACGTTGTTCTAAACTTCTCCTCAAACGCATAAGCAAATCCATTCTTTTTCGGAGGTGTACAGCCAATGACTATCTCACAATGCACGTGTCCTCTTTGTCAGCAAACTGTCTTGTTACAAGCGGAAAGCAGCTGGTATTGCCCATCTTGTTATCATGTTTATCCTAATTTACCTGTGTACGGGCTAAAATTTCCTGAATTAAAGAATATTTTGTCTCCGAGTTCGTGGTATAAACTATAACTTCAGACGAGGTTTAAAAATGTTTCAACCGGTTCGCGCAAGTCAAATGAAATTTATTTCCGAGCCTATGCCATCTTTAACACTGGGGCAACGATGGTTCCTCAAATCTTTACTATTTTGCACCGGTAAGCTTGTTCAAATCGAAGGCCTAGATCGTGAATTAATTTCCAAAAATCCAATCATTTTTGCTCTCAATCATAACTGCTCCTATGAAACAATCTTAGTTCCCGCTTACCTGATTGCTTTACGGAGCGGAGGCAAGATCAGTTTCGTGATTGATTGGATGTTTGGTCATTTCCCCTTGTTATCTTGGATTTTTAAACAAATTGATCCCATTTATGTTTTTAATAAAAAATCCAATTTCTCGTTTTTAAATCATTTCCGTTCCGGCCACCAAAGGGGGGCCGCTCATTCATCCCATGTTTATCACCAATGTATTCAGCGCTTAAATAAAGGCGGGAGCATCGGCATTTTCCCCGAAGGCACCCGCAATCGCAACCCCCAAACCTTGCTAAAAGGTAAAAAAGGAATAGGATATATCGCTCTTCGGTCCCAAGCATCGGTTATACCGGTAGGAATCGATTTCCCCTGCCGCATCAAAAAGAATAGGATACCCAAATTCGGGCCCTTAATTATCCGGTTCGGACCGGAAATGAATTTTTGTGAAGAGCGCTCCGTATATTTGCAAATCAATAATTCCCGCTTGATTCATCCGCTCATAAAGCGGAAAATCAGCGATTATTTGAGTGAAAAAATGACTTACAGCATTATGAGGGAGGTTTCCCGTTTATCCGGTAAGCAATACCCGTTTCATACGCCTATCCCGCCGGCCGCCATGAAACGGTTTATTTTTAGCCCGGACCTTAAAACGTCCGAGAGCGTTTATTAAATGGATTATGGAAAGGGGTAATTAAGATGTCAATCATCAAAACTTTTAAAGTCATGGACTTAAAAACCCGGGAACTTGCGATTCAGGTTATTTCATCCGTTTATCTCCAGGAAAAAAATTGGATCCGCTTGCCGGAAGATGAGATCCCAACCGATATCGGTTCTTCTTCAAAGTACTCCTGGTTCCTGGCAACCGTCAATGGTGAACCCGCCGGGGTTATCCGGTTAACCTACGACCCTTCCCTGGATTTTCCTCCGGAACTTGAGGTAACCTTAAATCAAGGCGTTGATTTGGAAAAAATGGCGCAGGATTGTAAAATGGTAGACATTGGCCGCTTTATGATCCTCCCTCACTATCGCAAAAATATCCGGGTCGCCTTACGGTTAATGCGGGCTGCCATTAAAGAGGTGGTAGAACGCGGTTATACCCATTTTATCACCGATGTCTTCGAAAGCGATCCCCATTCCCCTCTCCATTTCCATACCAGGGTTTTAGGATTTGAACGTATCGGCAGCCACCTTCACGGCGAATTAAACTGCAGCAGTACCCGGATTATCCTGACCCTGGATATTGTCAAAACCTATGAAAAATTGAAAATCCGCAAAAACAAAATCTATCTGGAAATGACCGAAGGAATCCGGGAACTTCTCGATGAGCAATTGGCAAAACGCTTTGGCGCCGGTACATGCAAATCCTCGGTAACTCCATTGTAAAAGAGGCTATTGCATCATGAAAAAGAAAGAAGAAAAGTTATATCAGACATTATCCGGGCTTTTGGTTGAGGCCCCCCATCTCACCATTACCGACCAGGACAAAATCGTGGTCTTCAGCGACTTACACATGGGCAATGGCGGGCCTCACGATGATTTTCTCCCGAACTCTAATTTTTTCAAGTATCTCTTGGAACAGTATTACCTTCAAAATCAGTATCAACTGATTTTGAATGGTGATATTGAAGAGTTGCAAAAATTTTCGCTCCGTTCGATCACCAGAAAATGGCGGGATCTTTATCACCTATTCAATGAATTTGAGAAAAAAGGGGCCTTTTATAAACTGGTGGGCAATCATGACGCGGAACTTTTTTCCAAAAAACACAATATCAAAAAACCGCTTTATCATTCACTAAAGCTTAATTATGGCCGGCACCAGATTGTAATTTTCCATGGGCACCAGGCTTCGTTATTTATGGAACGTTTTCATTTCTTTTGCACCATTGCGTTGCGGTACATCATCAGCCCCATCGGGATTAAGAATTATTCGGTTTCCCACAACAGCAATGTTAAATTTAATACTGAAAAACGAGTCTATGATTTTGCCCGCAAACACAAAGTCGTTTCCTTGATTGGCCACACCCACCGGCCGTTGTTCGAATCATTGTCAAAAATCGAATACTTGAAATTCAAGATTGAACAATACTGCCGGGATTACTCCCACGGGGAGAAGGATGATGCCACCCGGGAAAAAATCGCCGCCAAAATTAAAAAATTCAACGCCGAACTGCAATATTTGTCCCAAAAAAAGAATAAGCGCAATGGTTCCCGCAGCAGCTTATACAATTCGGATTTGATGGTTCCCTGTATCTTCAATTCCGGATGCGCTATCGGCAAAACGGGCATTACCGCCATCGAAATCGCCGGCGGCAAAATTTCATTGATCCATTGGTTCGACCGCCGCAAAAGCCAGAAATACTTTGATTATAATGGATACACTCCCGTGCAAATGGGAAACAGCGATTTCTTCCGGGTGGTCTTGAAAGAGGATGATCTCAATTATATCTTTGCCAGGATTGATTTGCTGGCGTGAGGTATTTCATGCCAACTATCATTCTTAGCCTTCACGAAGGCGCACTGAGACCGTCCTCGATTCCTGCTTTTTTTGAATTTTGTGTTTGAATAAACCCTTATTCAAGGTAACGTTAACGCTTTATATTTCATCCTATAAATGAAACCGGCATTTTCCTTAAAAGGAATCATCGTTCCGGTACCGAAAATCTCTTTGCCCAATTGGTCTGCTTTACGGTGGAGCGCGTATGCTTCATCTTTGGAGACGTTGGAATAAATCAAATCACGGGTAAACATTTCAAGGTGATGGTCAACCATAATCTCCTTGATTTCCGGCAACGGATTGTATTTTTTTTTATAAAATTCCGACCTTAATAAATGACCATTATCAAAGGTCATCTTATATCCGGTGAGAAAAAGAATAGTATGGCTTTTCTCAGCATTAGCCGCCAAATATGTAAAATGGATATGTTCCACGCCGGCCAATTCAAGGGCGGCGCTAATATTGGTTGCTTGAGAAACACAATGTCCGCCACGGGTGCGAAATGCATCCTCAATATTATTTTCAATCAAACCACATGACCAGGTATGCCCCCAAGCCGAGTAGCGGAGGCGCCCTTTAAGCCAATTCTTATCAGTACCGATGTGCCTGAGATAAAATGCTTCAAACCGTTTTAGATTATCGAAATTATTTGAAGAAATTATCGTAGCCAGGTAAGCCGTGTAGGGCGAAAGATAATTCCCTTTTTTCATCCCCAAATAAGTGATGAATTTGCAGGTTAAACTCCCCAAATTATTTCGGCCGGTACTTTGTAACCCTATATCTTCTTTCCCATCTCCGTTTCCTCCGAAATTTATTGAAGCAGCCCAAGCATAATTCATTTGCTCTGCCGTGAGACTACTCGCGCTTTTTAATCCTGCAAGCAACTGCTTCTCCGTATCATCCAGTTCGGGTAGATTATCAGCCGCAGCTATTTCTTGAACCAACTTACTCAGATCAGCATCCTGACCGGTATCATCCCGGTCCATCAGAGGGTACCAAACTACTTTTTCATTAAAAATGAGGATGGGATCTTTGATGTTTTCCTTTTTGACCTCACTACCCCGGCAGTCATAGAATTTCCCGGCATCAGCGACAAAACCGGTTTTATCCTTTGTTACGATAATAAAAAGGTGATTTCCGGGATTGCCTTCAACACGCTGTTTGACATAAATCAGATTGGCCCCTTCCAGACTTGTTATTTGTTTGACTTTTAAAGTGGTTTGCACCGGAGCGAGCCTTTCGTCCAAAAAGCCGAAGACCGGCATTTGCGGACCGTAGATTGTCTCTTTCGGCACAATTTCATATTTTGAGAAATCCACCAAATCAAAGGTAAAGGGTTTATCATCACCCTTTTTCAATTTCCGAAAATTATTTAAAAAAACCGAAACCGGTTTTTCATGATAAGCTTTGGCATATCCGGGATGACTGGTAATATACCCGGCAAAAATCATATCCCCCCGAAGGTAAACCTCCGGATGTTTTACCGCTAGAATCCGCGAAGAATAGATGCCATATTTGTAAAATGAATCACTTTCCGCACTTTGTAATAGTTCTTCAAATCCCGCCACGTGGCGTTCTAATGCTGCTTTATCGGCAATCACATTAAAATTGAAATTAACATACCCTAAGCATAATAACAAACCGATGATAATCCCTTTTTTCATTCATCCCGCCTCTTTTTAAATATAAAATTTTCTACCGGCTTTTACTCCAAAATACTCCCCCAATAAAAAATTGTCAATATATTCATTGATTTGCGGATATTGGCCAAATCACGTTTGGTAACAAGAGTCTGTTGCAATTTGCCCTTCGATGTTTCAACATCTCCATTGGCCCACAATACCAGTTGATTCCCTTTCAGGCTAAACATTACCCATATCTCCAATAAATAATAGGCTATTCAGAAAAGTAATAATGCTTATTCTGTCCGCCGCGGGTTAATTCGTGTTCATCGAACACGCCCGCACGGCCAGGCAATTTAAAGAATTCTAAATCCCCTCCGGGGATCGGCTAATTTTTACTGTTCTGACTTTGGAATGGACTTCGAAGCATCACGGAGCCCGGTAGAACTGGGCTTTGAAATGCTTTTTAATACTTAGCCGTGTTGGCTCTTCGCGTCCTTAGTGGACGCGCGCCCGCGGCGGCGAATTCGACCTTCATTCCATTAGGCAAAGATCTATTGTGGATTCATAAAAACCTTATATTTATTGAATATTATTAATCTCTTATCCTTTCGCCAGGATATGGGTAATGAGTAGCCTTTCAGGGGAAGGGTAATCACCTTCAGTTCGCCAGGCGGGTAAAGCGCATACATACGCGACCCCCACCGCAAAAGCCATCAAAAAACGCCCCGGTCTCTAACCGCAGCGTTTATGTTTCGCCATTCCGTCTTACGTTGGGATTCCTCAGGATTCCTTCGGAATCCTGAGGAATCCAACATTTACCCATTACCATATTATCACATTTTTCTGAAAAAAGTGTGTCGATTTTGTGTCGATAACTCTAGATGCTGATATAAAAAGGTTTTAAAAGATTTCTTAAAGCATTATTCCTGATGAATGCCCGGTTGATAACTTTAAACGTTGAAAGTCAAAACCAAAGCTGCTTTCGGGAAGCACGTCTTCAGTTACCACAAGATGATGTCGGGCGGGGGCGTCAAAATGAAAAATATTTTTTTGATTTTAAACTATTATGAGTTGAAATCGATAATTTGAACGCCGCCTTCGATGGATGCCACGGATTAAAATCCACGGCTTGGAAAAATTATACCGGCTAAAGCCGGTAAAAATGCAATTCAAAGATCGTTGCATGATTGATCGACCCCGGGGGTGAGGGCATAAGCGCCAGTCCGGCATGGGAAAATGCCTAAAAAAAAGGTAACGGAGACAGGATTTACAGGATTAAAACCTGGTAAATTAGGCTGAAAAAACAGATCATTCATAGGGGTTTTAAAAAAATCCTGTCAATCCATAAAATCATGTTAATCCCGTTTTAGTTCCTTTCGTTAGGCCCGCAGTACAGTTTAACCATGCGTGGTCAGGCATTCAAAATATTTATTACATCCTCAAAGCTTTTCTCTTCGAAAAATGATCTATTGTTTTCAAAAAAGATTGATTATTTACGAAAATAATCTTTTGTTTTGGGAAAAGATCCATTTTCCCATTCAACCCATCCCTTGGGTCACGGAAAGGATCCATTTTGTCGTCCGGAGGACCCATCGGGTCACAAAAAGGATCATTTCCGCAACCGAATCGATCAATTTTTCTCATAAAAAGTCCTTTCGGTCGTTCAAAAGGTCGATCCGGCTCCAAAAAAGTTCTTTTTCCCC
>JAFABB010000007.1 GCA_023426245.1 Bacillota bacterium | reverse complement strand
AATATTTTTCATTTATCACTTGTGTGATTTCGTTTCATCAAACATTTTTTTCATTTCTCCCTTGGGTGATTTCGTTTCATCAAACATTTTTTTCATTTCTCCCTTGGGTGATTTCGTTTCATCAAACATTTTTTTCATTTCTCCCTTGGGTGATTTCGTTTCATCAAACATTTTTTTCATTTCTCTCCTTGATGATTTCTGCGGTGTTAATCACTGTTTAGCCGCGTTGTATCACAAAGGAATTTTCCTGAGTGATAACGAAGATTCTTCAAGATGACCTGTTTTTGCTTTCAAAAACAGGTGGCAAGCATCCGGAAACATTTGAAAAGCGATGAAAAAAAGGAAGCGAGGCGGATTTTTTTGGCTGATTTACAGCGGGGGATTTCTCTTGAATTGGTTCGAGTCACCGAGGCGGCGGCTTTACGGGCTAGCCGCTGGTTGGGAAACGGCGATAAAGATCGTGTCGACAAGGCTGCATCCGATGCCATGCGGGGTATGCTTGATTTGATCCCTATCAAAGGAACGGTGATTATTGGCGAAGGGGAAAAAGATAAGGCTCCAATGTTACATATCGGAGAAAAAGTAGGTAGTTGGGTGGATGATGCGCTGGAGACCGACATCGCCGTTGACCCGGTTGACGGGACCCGGCTGGTGGCTTGCGGGCTGCCCAACGCTTTATCGGTGGTGGCTGCCGGAAAAAGCGGATCGTTGCTTCCTTTCCCAAGCTTTTATATGCAAAAACTTGCTTGTGGACCTGCTTTAAAAGGAAAGCTCGATATTAATGTCACTGTCCGTGAAAATCTGAAGGTAGCGGCGGCTGTTTTAAATAAAGACATCAAGGATCTAACCATCATGATTCTGGAACGGGAAAGGCACCGCCAACTTATTGAAGAAGTCCGGGAGACCGGAGCGAGGATTAAACTGATCACCGATGGGGATGTAGCCGGGGCAATCGCGACAGCCTTAAATAACGTGGACATTTATATGGGGATCGGCGGCGCACCCGAAGGGGTGCTAGCCGCTGCCGCCCTCAGCTGTTTGGAGGGCGACATCCAAACCAAATTTTATTTTCATAATGACGCGGAACGGGAACGAATTAGCGCTGAAGGATTCGATTGCGACCGGGTCTACCGTATCGAGGACCTGGCCAAGGGAGATGAGATTATTTTTGCCGCTACCGGAATTACCACCGGAGAGTTTCTGGAAGGGGTAAGCTTCGGCAGTGGCCGGGCGACAACCCATTCCGTGGTGATGCGGTCCAAATATAAAACGATACGTTACATTAAATCGATCCATAATCTGAACTACAAAACGCTCCCCTCCCGCCAGCGGAATCAAGAAGAGAAAGTATGACCCTATATTGATGTTCCTTCATTCGTTAACCTGATGATTGTATATCTCCTTGAGCCGGTTGGATTCATCAACCGGCATATTCTATCTCGACAAACCGGTTTCCCCATCTCATAATTTTCGGTTTCCCCTGCCATCCTCACAAAGATATGGTATCCTCCGGAGTAACCACCTTGGTCTTCGTGATGGGTCCATTCCTCTTTTGAGTATCAATAGCCTCAATCCCATGAGCGCTATAGCTTTATTAATTTGCTCGCCTCCCGAAGCCCGTTCATGACTGGGGGGATGCCGGGTTTTTTCCCCGGGTAAATTACGTAAGTTCACGCCATGAAGCTCTTTTAGCCATGGTCAATACCGGCCTGGGTTTGACAGTTTTGCCCAAGACCCTCCCGGACTTAGAAAAAAGCAAAAAGTCGAAATTTATTCCATTACAAGAGAATATCCCCAGCACGATTGCCTTGGTCCGCAAAAAAATATGGAGATGAATGACAAAATTAATACTTTTCAAATTGTTATCCGCGGGCATTTTAGGGAATATTATTCCCCATCATGACCTCACAAAATAGGGACAGTAAAATGAACACCCTTATTTTAGTAGACATCTTCGATAAAGAAATTGGTTATGCTGAAAAAGCGGATATCCATAGGAAGGGAATTTTGCACCGCGCATTTTCCGTTTTCATTTATCATGATGGCAAAATGCTTCTTCAAAAAAGAGCCTATGAAAAATATCACTCCGGGGGGTTGTGGACCAATGCCTGTTGTTCGCATCCAAGGAAGGGAGAAGCTACCCTTGTCGCAGCTCACAGGCAATTACAGCACGAATTAAATATCCCAGCCTATTCCTGCAGCCTTAATGAAGTCTTTGATTTTGTTTATTTCCAGAAATATTCGGATAATTTATTTGAGTATGAGTATGATCATGTACTCTTGGCCGACTTTGACGGTGCATTTTATGGAAATCCGGAAGAAATAGCAGAAATCCATTGGATTCCATTCCCTGAATTACAAAGCGATATCCTTCAAAATCCGGAAAAATATTCGGCCTGGTTTTTAATTGCCGCGCCCAGAGTTCTGAAGGCCTTATATCCCGGTAATCCGGTTTAAATAACTTTTTATTACCTCAACGTAGAGTTTCCCCTTCGAAAGTTCCGCCTATGAGGCAAAACAGTCGCAAGCCTGAAAGAGCCATTCTTTCATGAAAAATACACCTTCCGTTTACCCGAAGGCAAAATCGCCATTTCTTCCCGGTATTTGGCAACGGTTCTCCGGGAAATATCCAATTTCCTATTTCTTAAGGTATCACAAATGTCCTGATCCGACAAGGGATGGGTCGCATCCTCATTCAAAATAAGCTTCCGAATCTCTTCCTTCACCAGCTTGGAAGAAATATTTTCCTGCACCACAGCGGAAGGGATGCCCCCGGTAAATAAATCTTTAAGCTTCACCGTGCGAAAAGGGGTACAGATATATTTATCGCGAATAGCCCGGCTGACTGTGGATTCATGAATATGAAGCCTCCCTGCTATGCCGGCAATCGTCATGGGCCGCAAGTAGCCTTCACCCTGTAAAAAGTAGTCTTTTTGAAGTTCGAGGATGGTTTCTAAAATAGCGGAGATCGTCTTTTTGCGGTGCTCAATGTTACTTAACAACGCCATGGCGCTGGTTAATTTGGCTTTGACAAAATTCAAAGCCGCTGGATCTTCTGACTGATGAATGATATTCCGGTAGAGTTGGTTAATGGTTAATTTGGGTAAGGCGCTTTCATTCATGACAAACAACAACTCTTGCTGATTCCTGGTAATATAGGCTTCCGGGATCACATATCCGGACTCGTTGCTAAAAAAACCCCGGGCGGGCTTGGGTTCAAGTGATCGGATGATCTGGCAATATTGCTGAACTTGCCCAATTTCCAAATCCAATTGTTTAGCCAATTGTCTGATTTTGTTCTCGGCGATGAATTCTAAATATCCATCCACCATCTGATAGATGATGAGGTCGGAGATTTTTTTCTTCCGCAATTGGATTTTCAGGCACTCTTTTAAGTCCCTGGCGGCCACCCCCGCAGGCTCCAAATCCTGGACCCGTGCAAGAGCATGCTTGACCAGTTCCGGCGGCACTTCGACTTCAGCGGCAATGTCTTCGATTTTGCAGTCTAAATAACCCTTTTCATCAAGGTTTTCGATAATGTAGTCGCAGATAGCCAGGATAGCTTTTCTTTCATCCAAATCCAGCAGTTGCTCTTTTAAAAAATCTTTCAATGAAGGTTTGACAGCAGCGTAGTTAAAAGGGTCATTGGACTCTCCATCCGATAAGTCCGCAAAGTTGGTTTCCCTCCCATTTTCAGCGCCACGGGTCAAAAAATCTATTTTTTCGATCATGGTCTCAGTTGATAGGGTCTCATCTTCCTCACGTTCCGTGGAAACTTCCAATAAAGGATTCTCTTCCAGCTCCCGCGTAATATCCAGTTGCAGCTCCGGCAAAGGCATTTGCAGGATCTTCAGAGATTGCCGCATTTCCGGCGTGAGAATGAGTTTTTGTTCCTGGGCGATTTCCTGGGATATCTTAAGTTCCATGGCGCGCCTCTTTTATTTCAGTCCCCTTATCTTCGAATCCATATTAAACATTCAGCACGAATTTGTCGATAACTTGGGCCACTCCGTCAAGATCATTGGTAGCCGTGATATAATCAGCCTTCTCTTTCACAATATCCAAGGCATTTCCCATGGCTACTCCCAAACCGGCGTATTCGATCATGGGTAAATCGTTTTCACCATCACCGATGGCAATAATTTCTTCTCTTGGAATATGGTAGTGTTGGGCCAGGATCTCTACGGCCTTGCCTTTGGAAGTTCCCTGGCGGTTAATTTCAATATTATTTGTGCCTGAACTGGAAATCTCCAGTTCGGTAATGCGGGACAATTCCTTGCGAATCTTCAGCAGCTTTTTTTTGTTAAAATCAATGATGATGCATTTGGCAATGGTGTTTTGCTCTTTTAGAATAACCTTTTGCCATTGCCTGTAACTCATAACATATTTTCGCTTCACAGGGCTTCGATTAACCTTTGTCCGGTTCCGGAACCGGTAAGCCCATCGCATCGCCAGAGACATACTACCGTAATACTCTTTATCCGGCGTATGAAAATTTGGTTTCATCCGGAATTCCTTGCAAATAGCGAGGACCCTTAAGGCCAGCTTTTCATTGAGAGTGGTCTGATAAATCAATTGTTGCGATTTTTGATCCTGAATATAGGCACCATTGACCGCAATAATCGGTGATCGCAAACCAACCAGACCGGCGTAATATGCCGCATCAACATAAGTCCGTCCGGTGGTGAGCACAATGTGAACGCCCTGTTGATAGGCTTTAAGTAAACTGCCTTTTGTTTTCTCACTAATTTGTTTGCGGCTGTTTAAAAGCGTGCCGTCCATGTCAATGCAAATCAAGCGGTATCCCATGAATCTACTCCTGTTGTCCTTAACTATCCATGATAACTTTTTTGGCCGCCAGCAAAGAAGAAGCGCTCATCGAAAATTCATCCAATCCGTATTCAAGCAGTGTAGGGATAGCCTGAACATCCCCAGCCATCTCGCCGCACATACCGCACCATTTGCCTTCACGATGGGCGGCCTCAATGGTCATTCGAATCAGGTTCAACACTGCCGGATGCAGGGGATCATAAAGATGAGAGACATTTTCATTCATTCTGTCGACCGCCAGCGTATACTGAATCAAATCATTGGTGCCGATGCTGAAAAAGTCGGCGGCTTTGGCCAACTCGTCCGCTATCAGCGCAGCCGAAGGAATTTCAATCATCATTCCCACCGGGATTTCTTCATTAAAAGCCTTTCCTTCTTGTCCCAACTCCAGCATACACTCTTGTAAAATTCCTTTTGCTTTTAAAAATTCCTCCAAGGAACCGATCATCGGAAACATGATTTGAATATCGCCATAGGCCGACGCCCGGAGAATCCCCCGCAATTGGGGTTTAAATATCTCAGGGCGGCTCAAACACAAACGGATAGCCCGGAGGCCTAAAAAAGGATTCATTTCTTCCGGCAGGGGCAAATAAGGCAGTTTCTTGTCGCCGCCGATATCCAAAGTACGGATCACAACCGGTTTACCGGCCATTTTCTCAGCTACTTGTTTGTAGCCTTCAAACTGTTCATCCTCCGCAGGCATATTCAGGCGATCCATATATAAAAATTCCGTTCGAAACAGGCCAATTCCTTCTGCGCCATTTTCGACGGCTTTACCCACATCCTCCGGCTTACCGATGTTGGCCGCTAAAACAATACGTTTTCCGGTTTTGGTAATGGTTTGGGCGTGAAGAATACTTTGGAGTTGAATCCTGTCATTTTCAAATTCAGTCTTTTTGATTTGATAGGAGCCCAATGTTGCTTCATCCGGATCGATGAAGACTAAACCTTCAATACCATCGACGATCAAGCGTTCTCCTGTTTTAACATCCGCAGCGATATCTTTTAAGCCAACTACAGCCGGAATCTCCAAAGTTCTTGCCATAATAGCGCTATGGGAAGTAGGTCCCCCTATCTCGGTTACAAAAGCAACGACTTTCCTTTTATCCATCTGCGCTGTATCCGATGGAGTCAGATCATGGGCCACAACAACGGCGTTATCGGGTAAACCGGCAAAACGGTTGCCGACCTTTCCGGCCATATTTTGAAGGAGCCGGGTACCAACATCCTTGACATCGGCTATTCTTTCCTTCAGATAATCGTCTTCCATACCGGCAAATATTTCGACATACTTATCGACAACATCCCGGATTGCCTTCATTGCGCCGATCTGAGCCGTCTCAATACGGGTTAGGGCCTCTCCCGTGAATTCCGGATCATCCAACAATTGCAATTGGACATCAATAATTGCAGCCGATTCTTCACCCATTTCCAGCCTGGTTTTCTCGAATAAAGCGCTTAATTGTTGCCGGGCATTTTCAATGGCGCTTTGAAGTCTTGTTTTCTCTGCCGGCGCACTGAATTCCTTTTCTTCATCCCATTGTAATTCCTCTGACTCGATTACAAAGGCCTCACCGATGACGTAACCTTTTGAAGCCGGAATGCCTTTTTTCATCCCCGATCACCCTTCCGTTCGTTGCTCATGGTCATTCCTCGCCGAATCTTGATTCCACCAATTTTACCAAGACCGTCACAGCTTGTTTTTCATCTTCTCCATCGGCGTTAATTGCGATCTCAGTGTCTTTCTTAATTCCCAAAGATAACAAGCTCAAAAGGGATTTGGCATTCCCGTTTTTGCCGTTCTTGGTAACGGTAATATCCGATTTAAAAGATGTTGCCGCTTGTAAAAATAAAGAAGCCGGTCTGGCGTGAATTCCCGATTCATTGGTAACTTTAACGGTCTGACTTGTCATTCTGACTGCTCCCCTCGATATTCATTCTGGATTTGCACGACCTGCCTTACAAGCCCAAAGTAACGGGCTGGCCCGGGTTTTCCCAAAAATACTAGCGGATGTTGTTGGATTTGGTTAAAAAATACCGTGCTCCGTAACAAAATATAAAAATTCACCGTTGCCGGTAGGCTGTTTCGAGCGCTTCGAGGCGCGTCGAAAAAGATTTGAAGACCTTTATCATTTGGTTGGCGATATTATATTCACTGGAAATGGTCATCAAAGTGTCCTGGGCGTGAGAGAAAAGCAGCGAATACTCCAGCTTTTCTCCCCTGGCTTCACTCTGAATCGTATCGGTTTGGGCTTCATGGGCTATTTTAATATAGCCATTGGCCTGTTTTATTTTCTCTTCAGCCCGATCAAAGCTTTGAGCCTCAATTGCCTCTAACGCTTCCTTAATAAGGTTTCTGGCGTCTCCGGCATTGATGATTATTTTCATCGCCGTTTCAACCATTTCCTCTTTCGAAGTTGATTCACTCATATTTTTCGCTCACTCTCTTCATATAAATACTCAATCCGTACACTTATTTTCCATTCTTGGGTTTTATCCGCCGCTTTTTATGTTATCGTAAAGTTGCTCCATTGGATGCAATCACTTTCTGATACCAGTAGTAACTGTCTTTAAGGCTTCGTTTTCCGGAGCCCTTTCCGTAATTGTCCAAATCAATATAGATAAAGCCATATCTTTTGCTCATTTCCGATGACGAACAACTGACAATATCAATAGGCCCCCAGGGATAATAACCGAACACATTAACCCCGTCCAAAACGGCTTCTTTCGTCTGTTCAATATGAGCCCGCAAGTATTCAATGCGATAATTATCATGGATACTTCCATCAGCTTCCACTTTATCAAAAGAACCCAAGCCGTTTTCTGCAATAACGATAGGTAATTGGTATCGATCCCAATACATATTCAATTTCGTCCGAAGACCGATCGGATCAATTCCCCAGCCCCAATCGCTCGACTGGATGTGAGGATTGTCGTAAGAAGTCTTTTTTTTCTTAACACTTTCCGCATCACAAATCCGGGTATAATAATAGGATATGGCCATAAAATCGGCGGTATTTTTTAATGCCTCTTCATCGCCTTCGCCGAATTCAATGTGGATATGATGATCATCATAAAATCGAAAAGCATAACCGGGATATTCGCCACGCAACAAAACATCTCCATACAAAAACTCCATTTGATTTCTCCGGTAATTGGCGAATACATCCTCCGGTTTACAGGTTGCGGGATAACTAATGTGATCAGAGAACATCATCCCGATATGGACATTCTTGTCGATTCCCCTGGCGTATTGGGTGGCCTTGGCGCAAGCGACCATTTCATTGTGAACACCCTGGTATTTGGCTTCCAGCAGGTTGTCTACCTTGTCCTCGGCAATCCCTAAGTGGTTAAAGGATTCATGAACGATCAAATTAATTTGATTGACGATAATCCAATATTTAACCTTTCCTTTATATCTATCCAATAGAACCTTGCAATAATTCACGAAGAAATCAATGACCTCCCGTGAATACCACCCGCTATATTTCAAAGTCAAATTGAGCGGCATTTCGTAATGGGAAATGGTAATCAAAGGTTCCATTTCATTGGCAATTATTTCATCGATCAGTGCATCGTAAAACTTGAGACCTTCCTCATTGGGCCGGGCGTCGTCGCCATTTGGAAAAATCCGGGCCCAATTGATGGATGTCCGAAAACTATTGATTCCCAGGCCTTTTAATAATCTTAAATCTTCCTTGAAAGTATGATAAAAATCGATTCCCCATCTTTTGGGATAAATTCCTTGTTTATCTTCCATAGCCTGCCTAATAACTTCAGTGGTCATTTCTTCATTATATTTCTTATTCAATGCCACATCATCCCGGAAACGATTGATATCAGCCACGCACCATCCTTTGCCGCCCTCTTGCCAAGCCCCTTCACATTGGTTGGCCGCGACCGCTCCACCCCAGAAAAAATCTTTTTTAAAACCGCTTATTTTACTCATCGTCATGGCGATTCGATTCCTTTTTCGTATTTTTTATTAATTTATCGGTAGACCCCCGAAAGAGTTCTAATAACGTAACACCTGGGATTTATCCCCAGTGTTACGTTATTAGCAAGATTACCCGAGATTTCCCTTTCCATAATCCATATTGGATGCCGAATGGATTAGGGCTTTCTCCTCAGCATTGAATAAGTTCAGTTCGGTAATTCTTTGGATTCTTTTTCAATCTGTTGTTTCTCATAAGCTTTAAAGAACGGATACCAAATTGCAGTTGCGACGACCACTATGATAGCCAACAAAATGAATCCCGTAATACTCTTGGTGGTAATCCACGTCGACAACGGGAAGGGACAATACCACATATCGAATAATATCGCAGGAATCGGCGCAATCGTAATCACTTTGGTGAAAACCCATATAATAATCGGAAGGATAATACCCTGCAGCCACATTGGAACCATCAGCATTGGGTTCCAGACAACAGCGCCAAACACTGCCGGTTCATTGATATTAAAAATCCCCGGAACCAAACAGGCTTTTCCTAAAGCATTCAAGGATTTGCATTTTGAACGAAACATCATAATGACTAGAGGAAGCGTACATCCGGCACCACCCACCCACAAGTAAGCGGAATAAACCGTTTCTGCAGTGACAACATTTAATTTAGATGCAGCTTGAATCCCTGCTGCCGCTAATGATATATTCGCAGTGATCGCCGCCAAGTAAATCGGTTTGACAATCGGTTGTAAAACCCAACCGGAGATCCCCATGGAATACAAAAAGCAGGAGAGAAACATAATCAATGCAAATCCATAAGGTGTTTCCATAAAGCCGGCAATCGGCATAAATATTGAAGAAATAATATTATAAATATCCACTTTCATCAACAATACAACAATCCATCCGAAACAAATCACGATGCCAATCGGAAGCAAAGAATCAAACCACGATCTTACAAAATCAGGAACGGCAGAATCTTCTTTAAAGAAAGAAAACTTTCCAAAAATAGTCATAATAAAACCGGTAAAAATACCACTGAAGATGGCAATAAACATACCCCCCGCGCCTAACGCTTTATGTCCGAAGCCAATTGTTTTATCGGCAGCGACATGCGGAGTGATAATCATTAAAAATAAAATCAAACCGGTCAAACCAGCAATCAAACGTTGTTTGCGAAGATGTTTCTTTTCCATTAAATTGAATGGAATTAAAAAAGCTACAAACAAAGAAATCTTACTCATAGTCCACCCAAAAGGTTCCCAGAAAGAAGGTAATTTCGGAAAATAATTGTTTAAAATCGCCAAGCAACAAAATATTGAACCCAGTAAAATAAACGGCAATGTCTGCATGATGGAATCTTTGAGTGCGATAACCCATGCATTATTATTCACCTTACTCATTTTAGGCGCAAAACTGGTTTCTAACCACTTTATTAAAGCTTTCATCTTTTCATATCCCTTCCCTTATTGAAATAACGACAAAATATGTTCGAGCGCCATTTCACCGTTTAAAGTTGCATAATATTCCGGTTTCATCCGGGCAACCTTTATCTTTCTACCGGCGATTAACTCATCTACCTCATCCAAAATATAGGCCAAATGGGGTCCTACCATCAAACAATCAATCTCGTCAATATAATTTTCAATTTCCGATTCACTTCTGGCATTCACAGTAATCTCCACCCCTTTGGCAGCGGCTGCTTTTCGGATGTTGGCAGCCATAAACCCGCTTGATGCCCCGGAACCACATACCAGTAAAACATTTAACTTTTTCATGTCAACTCCCCTTTCTTTTTTTTGGCTGCAAAATTTCATAAATTACAAGGGAATACGGGATAGATTTTTGCCATTTTATCAATTACCAATTGATTGGCTTCCCCTGCAACTCGTTTAACGGATTGGATATTTTGAAATACTTTAGTATAGTACGGTTATAAAATCTCATCACGAAAACCATTAAATTACCCGTTAATACGATGGATAAAATGGTGCCAATCCCGATGATTCCACCCATCAAGACACCGATTAAAGTATAAAGAAAATCAGCTGAAATTCTCAGCCAGCGGTACTGTATTCCGCTCTTTTCGGAGATGGCGAAACATACGGCATCGACAGTGGTAACTCCAAAACGAGTGGCGGTTGTTAGTCCCATACCGAGGCATAAAATAATCTCTCCAATGATAACAACCCCAAGCCTGCTTAAAAACGGCATCCCCGATATGGAATTGGGAATCATTGCATCAAAAAAATTCAAAAAGAGGCCGCACCCTAATGAAGCGATAACAGTGCCGATAAAAATATGTTTACGGGCCAAAATGACTGCAATGATCAGGAATATGGCATTATAGATTATTGAGGCATTACCGTAAGGTAATTGAAAGGTGTGATGCAACCCATCAAGCCACACTGTTATCGGGTCTGAACCCAATTTACTTTTAAGAAACAGCGCGACCCCAAGCGCCGTTATCCCCGCCGAAATAATATTGAGGCCCACTTTGACAACTATTCCCTGTTTCGTTATTATCATTGATTTCCTTTTCTTTCACTATACCGAGTATCAAATATATCCCATATTCTATATAAAGCAAAAAGCATGCCAATGTTTCTTTTAAAATCTAAAAATCATTTTAAGTTATCGTTATCAATGGTATAATCAATACCTATCCGATAATTTCACTCATGAACATTTTGAGCAAAATATCGACCGAAATAAAATTCTTGTCACGGTACTAAAACCTTACCCTCTTTCGATATTCTTTATTTCCGATATTGTGTATCAAACATATTTCATACTCTTTATACACTATTGATGTATAAAGCATGACAAAACTGTGTCAATACACGATTTTTGAAATAAACCCTCTCAAATAATGGCACTTGAATTTTCAGTTAATAATGAGTAAACTTGATTTACCGATAAAATGGAGGAAGTTCGTATGAAAAGAATTGACATCATCTACGAGAAACTCAGCGAGCTTAGTGTGGAAAAAGGAGTAACTACGGACGATATTGCCAAAGCGCTTACACTAAAGAGGCCCAATGTAAGCTGCGAATTAAATAAGCTTTGCGAACAAGGGAAGGCTGTTAAAGAAGGTTTAAGGCCGGTACTTTTTAGAGCTAAAAAAGCCGGCGATATCCGGAAAAACTCTGTACTCGAAAAATTCTCTCAAAAAAATCCCAGCCTTTTTTCAGCGATTCAACAAGCTAAAGCAGCAATTCTCTATCCTCCAAAAGGTATGCATATATTAATTTTAGGAGAAACCGGCACCGGAAAATCTATGTTCGCCAGGCTTATCCATCAATACGCCATCGAAGCCGGACAAATGTCTAAAAACTCTTCTTTTGTCATTTTCAACTGTGCCGATTATGCCAACAATCCCCAGCTTCTGCTGAGCCAATTATTCGGCGTCAAAAAAGGTGCTTACACTGGAGCTGATAATGATAAAAGCGGGCTTATCGAAAAAGCGAATGGCGGTATCTTATTTCTAGATGAAGTCCACCGGCTTCCGCCGGAAGGGCAGGAAATGTTCTTTACTTTTATGGATACGGGCACTTATCGCCGGCTGGGTGAAAATGATATTGAAAGGACTTCCAACGTTCTGATCATCTCTGCCACAACGGAAAACCCCGTTTCCGCCCTTCTAAAAACATTTACCCGCAGAATTCCGATGATCATCCGGATGTCGAATCTCTCTGAAAGAAACATCGATGAAAGATTCAATCTAATCAGTCAATTTCTGCGCGAAGAGTCCTCCCGTCTTGGCAAACCTATATTGGTTTCAATTAATTCAATGAAGTCATTTTTAAGCTATCATTGTCCCAACAATGTAGGTCAATTAAAAACCGATATTCAATTAGCATGTGCAAATGCTTACGCTGATTTTATATCGAACCAAAAAGATGCCATTAAAATCAATAGTATCGAACTTCCGCATTACATTCGCGAAGGATTATATATGGCGACCGAACATCGCCAATTATGGAATAAACTAATTGACATTAACAAACATTATTGCATTTTTAACAGCAATGAAGAAAACATTCTTTTTGAAGAAAAAGGAAAGAATATTTACGACATGATCGATCTCCGTGTCCAAGAGCTCAAAAACCAAGGAGTCAGTAACGCAGTTCTGGAACAAGAAATGGAAAAAGATATTAACGAATACTTTTCCATTTATTTACAAGATGTTAACCGAAATACCGACCTGTCTAATTTGGAAAGTATTATCAACTCAGAAATTATCCAAGTTGTTGAGGAAATTATCAAATTTAGCGAAGCCAAACTGCAAAAATCTTTCAATAAAATAGTCCATTACGGGATGACGGTCCATATCTCTAACGCAGTCGAACGCATTAAACGTAATAAAAAAATCGTCAACCCGCAATTGAATAAGATCAGGGCCGGATTTAGCCAAGAATTCGCAACAGCGGTAGAATGTCTGAAAATAATTAACCGTTTTTTAGATGTCAGCCTGCCTCTTGATGAAGCCGGTTTTTTGGCCATGTTTTTCGTATACCATGAAGGCAATATGAATAAACGGCCAAATAATGTCAAGATAATCATTATAACTCACGGAACGTCCACTGCAACTTCTATGGCGGAAGCAGCCAACGTTTTGCTTGGAGTCAATCATGCCTATGGAATGAACGCCCCTCTTGATGAAAAACCCCAACAAGTCATTTTCAAATTAAAAAATTATCTGAGGGAATCAGCAGTTAGTTCTGATATCCTTTTTTTGGTCGATATGGGTTCTCTTGCCAACTTTGGCGAAGAAATTGAAAAAGAATTGAGAATTCGGACCAAAACCATATCTCTGGTCAGCACCTTACACGTAATCGAGGCAACTCGAAAGGCTATCATGGGATACTCCCTGGATGAGGTATACGAGGACACATTGTTGGTCAACGAGTTATCAAATAGTGAGTTTCCATTGCCATGCAGGCCAAAGGAACTTGATCATTATGAAACTTTAGCGATTGTCGCCATGTGCACCACCGGAGAAGGCGGAGCCAAACTTATTAAAAATATCCTGAAGCAGCATTTGAATTTAAAGGAAAACCCCACTAAAATAATTACGTTCAGTTTGGCCGATGGTGAAAATATTGACATCAAACTAAAAAATATCAAGGAGCAATACAGGGTAGTCTGCTTAGTGGGTTCATTGAAAGTCGATACCGACATTCCCCAATTTGGCATTGATGCAGTCTTAAATCAAACAGCGCTTAAAGATATCCAAAAACTGATTGATATTGAAAATACCTATCTTAAGATCGGCGATACTTTCGATAATCATCTTAAAAATATTGGCGGCCGCTTGTCACTTAAAATCATTAGAAATTTTATTGAGAAAATGGAAGACCATATCAGCGTGAATATTGAGATCAGCGTTTTAATCGGCTTGGCCATGCATATCGGATGCACGATTGATAGACTGATCCGTGGAGAGAACAGTAATGAATTTAAAGAAAAAGAGCGATATATCAAAAACAATCCAAAACTTTATAGTATGGTCAGACAAGAGTGTAGTATATTCGAAAAGCAGTATCAAATCCACATTTCAGATGATGAGATTTGCTATTTGATGATCTTTTTGGTCCCAAGTTCAAGAATGAAACATTGAGCTCCTAATAATCAAAATCCTGACGCTTTGAAGCCATGGCCTTAGCTCTCAATGATAGCTTTTTTAGCCGATAATAAAGAAGAAGCACTCATCGAAAACTCATCCAACCCGTATTCCAACAATGTAGGAATAAAATTGATGTTAGCAGCCATTTCCCCGCACATACCGCACCATTTACCTTCTTTATGGGCTGCAGCTATGGTTATTTGAATCAAATGCAAGATTGCCGGATGCATAGGGTTATATAAATATGACACATTCTCATTCATTCGATCCACCGCCAAAGTATACTGGATCAGATCATTAGTCCCGATACTGAAAAAATCAACCTCTTTAGCTAATTTCTCAGCGATAAGTGCCGCTGAAGGAATCTCGATCATCATACCAAGGGCTACTTTTTTGTTATATGATTTTCCTCCTGCTTCTAATGCTGCCATACATTCATATACAATTTCTTTGGTTTTTATAAACTCCTCCAATGAACTAATCATCGGAAACATGATCTGAATGTTACCATGAACCGCCGCTCTAAGTAGTGCTCTTAATTGTACCATGAATAGATCTTTTCGTTTCAAACATAACCGGATTGCCCGCAAGCCCAAAAAAGGATTCATTTCTTCCGGCAGAGGCAGATAGGGCAGTTTCTTATCACCCCCTATATCTAAAGTACGGATTACCACCGGTTTCCCTTCCATAGCTTGCGCCACTTGTTTATAAGCTTGAAATTGCTCTTCCTCGGTTGGTAATTCTTTACGGTCCATAAATAAAAACTCTGTTCGAAATAAGCCGATCCCGTCTGCACCGACTGCTATAACTTTACTTACATCATCCGGCTTTCCAATATTAGCTGCCAAAATAATATGTTTGCCGGCTTTCGTAATCGTCGGAATATGAATAAGCGCCTTAAGTTGCTTTTTTGAAGCCTCAAATTCGACTTTTTTCTTTTGATATAAAGCCTGCAATGTCTCATCGGGATTTACAAAAACCACGCCTTCACTACCATCGACAATAATTGTATCCCCTGATTTTGCAGAAGTCGTTATATCAGCTAAACCAACTACAGAGGGGATCTCTAAAGTTCTGGCCATAATTGTGCTATGTGAAGTAGGGCCTCCGATATCCGTCGCAAAAGCAGCTACACGGGACTTATCAATTTGCACCGTATCGGAAGGAGTTAGATCATGGGCTACAATTACTGCATTTTCAGGCATGTTGCTAAAACAGTTATTGGCCTTTCCGGCAAGAATTTTTAGCAGCCGCATTCCTATATCTTGAATGTCCGCCACCCGTTCCCGTAGATATTCATCTTCTAAATTTGAAAAAATTTCCGTATATATGCCCATGATTTTACAAACTGCTTTCGTGGCGCTAATCAGATTCGCCTCAATATCTTTCATAGCCGCCCCTGTGAATTCCGGGTCATCCAGGAATTGCAGTTGACAACTAAGAATGGCAGCTTCATTTTCACTCATTTCCGACTTTGCTTTTTCGCATAATTGGGTAAGTTGTTCCCTGGCTTTTTCAATGGCTGCTGTAAGTTTAGCTTTTTCTGTGGTTGTATTAACAATTTCTTCTTCATTGATTTGAAATTCATTGGTATTTATTATAAATGCCGTACCGATCGCATATCCTTCTGAGGCCATAACCCCTTTTTTCATTTTTTGCTTTTCCTTTCCAGTTGAATCTCGGTTCTTTAATAATTGGATGAATGCAAATTGGGCAGCGGAAAATAATATTGTTATTTCGAAAAGCCTTTGATGACCTCAATCACCTTATCGAGTGCCTCATCTTCATCGACACCTTCGGCTCTTATTAAAACTTCATCCCCATTAGCGACACCAAGGCTTAAGAGACAGACCATGCTCTTTAAGTTTACTTCTTTCTCTCCTTTTTTGATTGTAATCTTTGATTGCAACTTTTGGGCTTCATGAATCAAAATGGACGCAGGGCGTGCATGAAGACCTGTTTCATTTTTTATTAAGATTCTAGTCTCCTTCATTGATCTTCTCCTAAAAAATTCTCGTATAAAAGCGATTTTAATATCAAAAACCGCTTTGTAAACTTAAAATTTGAAAATACATTTATGATTTTTAGTAAATAGCCTTTTTAAACAAGCGCTGTATGAAAGCCTTCGCGAGGTTTTCATACAGCATAAACTGACTTATTTACATCTTATTTCGTGTTTGTGGTTTCCTTTTCAGTTAGCTCAGGCGATTGGTTCCTTATAAAACTGGGAATGACCAATGCCACAAAGAATAATACCACTAAAATATAAATGCCTGTTTTACTTGCTAAAGTTGAAGCTTTGCCAAATAATATTCCTAAAACGCCAAAATCAGCATCCCCGAAGGTGGTATTTTGAAATCCCAGCTTACCTAATACCGGCAATAATAAGGCTGGTAAAAATGTGATCGCCAAGCCGTTGACGAATGCGCCAATGACTGCGCCTTTTTTCCCGCCCGTTGCATTACCGAATATTCCGGCAGTTGCCCCACAAAAAAAGTGAGGAACCAGTCCAGGTATGATCAATACTCCACCGGCAGCACCCAGTATGAACATTCCGATCACGCCACCGATAAAGCTGCCTATAAATCCAAGTACCACGGCTGTTGGCGCATAAGTAAAGAACACTGCGCAATCAACTGCCGGTATGGCATCCGGTATAATCTTAGTGGCAATACCTTTAAATGCGGGAATTAAATCGCCAAGAATCATTCTTACACCCGCATAAACGATGGCTACGCCGATTGCAAAACTGAGGGCCGCAATGATCGCAAATAATATAGGATTCATCCCGCTGGAAATCGTCGTCACAAATCCATTACCAGCTGCAATGGCCGCTATCAAATAAATTACAGTCATCGTAACTGCAGTCGCTATCGTAGAGTCCCGTAGAAATCCCCATTTTTCCGGAATTTCCATTTTTTCCGTGCTTTCATCGGGCTTACCGACCCATTTCCCTACCCAAGCCGATAAATAATAAGCTAAACTTCCGAAATGTCCTAACGCAATATCGTCTCCATCCGTAACTTTTAAGGTATATCGCTGGCCAATTGCAGGTGAGATAGCACTCCAAGCCCCTAAAACAAAACCGCCGACCAATATCAGTTCGATGTCTTTCATTCCGGATGTTCCCAGTACCGCCGAAAGCAAACAGGCCATAAATAAACTGTGATGCCCGGTAAGGAAGACATATTTATATTTTGTAAATCTGGCGATCAGAAGGTTGATCACCAGACCCACAACCAGGATCGACATGGTCTCAATTCCGAGAACCTTTTGGGCAATCGAGACAATGGCCTCATTATTTGGAACAACACCCGTAATATGAAACCCTTTTTGAATCATTTTGCCCAGCGGATCAAGGTTGGCGGTGATCACTCCGGCACCGGCGCTAAGCATCAAGTATCCCAGGATCGGTTTTAAGGTCCCGGTCAATATTTTGTGGACGGGTTTCTTTAAGGCGATTAACCCGACAAGCGACATGATACCCATCAATAAAGCCGGTTGAGATAAGATATCTCTTAATATCGATAAAAATATCTTCATTTTACATCCTCCCTCTCATATAGATAAAAATTTATCTTTCCATTACTTTATGCCAGGATTTTATAGTCTTAATTGCTATCGCTGGGCGTGCTCTTACCCCCTTTCCAATGTAATGAAAAGTACTCTTCTAGCCTTAAAGGTTTTCCAATAATGATTCACAAGGCATGGATTATGAATATAAAAAGTCTTAAATATTCGAATTTAATAAAAAACAATTCCTATTTCTGCCTATAATTTAGGCATTATCCTTTTCAGCAATTTTCTTCTTAATCGTCTCTACCACATCTTCAGCGATCTTTTTTTTATTAATATAACTTCTGACCACAACTACATTCGTTCCATCGAACTGCTTGGCCAATTCATTTACAGTCACGATAAGATCGCTTTTTTTCCCTTGCGCAGCATGAAAATCACTAGATTCCACATTAACCTTCAAATGATTTTCTTCACAGATCTCCTCAATCGCCATTTTAAGCATTAGGCTGCTGCCTAAGCCGTTACCGCAAACTGTGACGATATTTACCATGGAAGAACCCCCTTTTTTAGTGTTATATTCCCTTAACGCATTACACCATCGAATCGATGTAGTCCAATATCCTCTTTTTATCGTTGGTATGGTTAACAATCGAAATGAAGTCCTGATCTTCCAGCAAGTTCATCAGACTCGATAATGCTTTCAAATGAGAAGAATTATCAATGGCGCATAAACAAATAACTATTTTTACCGGGTCATAATCAGCATTTCCAAATGGAACCGCCTTTTTTAATGAAATAAGGCTCATCCCTATTTTTTTTACCCCATCTTCTGGTCTGGCATGCGGCAGGGCTATTCCCGGCGCTATCACAATATATGGGCCTAATTGTTTTACCGTATGAATCATTGCATAAATATACTCCGGCGCTGTCATGCCATTCTTAACCAACAGCTCACCGCCGGCCTTTACTGCTTCCTCCCAGGTAGTTGCCTCTACATTGAGTTCTATGGTTTCTTCAGTAATTAAATCTGTTAACATTGGCGAATGGTTCTCCTCTATTTTTCTGCATTTTGTGATATTCATAAATGTTTTCAAATCATCCAGCAGTTTATCGTATTCAACAACATTGCAATGTCTTTCGATGATCCCAACTAGATATTCCAGCATTGAATCGGTTTTTTTGAGTTTGGTCAGATACCTCTTTAAATTTTCAATATCAGCATCCTTCAACAAGGGGCTTACTATAATGTAAGGAATGTCCATAGGTTCTAAGGGAATTGTGGAAATAATCAGGTCGATATGTCTTTGCTTAATTACTGCTTTTACTTGATGATAAGGTACTTTACCTACAATGTTGACATCAAATATAGCCTCAATCTTTGAAGATAATAATTCGGCCGTTCCGTTGCCTGTTACACATACTAGAAGTATATCGGCCCTCGTGGTTATAACATCGTTCATTCTTTCAAGGGCGGCACTAAAATGCATGGTGAAATAACCTACTTCTTCATCGCCTAGTGACTTTCCGGTATAATTTTCAATGGATTTTAACCCTTCTTTGATGACGGCAAAGAGGTCGTCATAAGTCGTTTTAATTTCATTTAAAATAGGATTATTTAATGGAATGTCATGTTTGAGTCTGTATAAAGTAGGCCTTAAATGTTCCATCAGTCCCTTAAAAAGTTGATCATCATAAACCCGTTTATTCAGCAGTCTGCTTACATTTTGGATTATGGTATAAGTGAGTATTTGTAATTGAGGCCAATTCTCTTTTTCATCCGCTGCCATACTCACGCCATTACTCCCAAGTAAATGGATGGTCAGATAAGCAATTTCATCAACTGAAATTTTAATTTTAAAATATTCTGCTAACTTTTCAGCCAAATTGACAGTAGTACTATATTCTTTGGTTATCTGTAAAAATTTAAATTCATCTTCGGAAATTGTAATTTCTTGATGAAGCCGGATTCGCCGAATAGTTATGGCGATGTACAATACCAGATCAAAATAAGATTCATCGGAAAATATCGTTTCCAGATCTTCTTCTGCTTTTTTTACACATTGTTCAATATAGGGGATATGAATATCAGAAAAAATCTTACCTATTTGGTGATTGAGCCTTACTTTTTCATTTCTATAAGATAAATTAACCGACTCTGGTTGAGTACTTTCACCTATAACAGGTAAATTGATTATCAATTCTTTTTGGGCTTTTCGAATATTCCATTCCTTACCTGTAATGCGAATTCCATGTTTGGTTACAGAGTCGACACTAAGATTAAATTTTTTCAGCCATTCTTTGATTTTTACAAGATCCTTCAGTACGGTATTGCGACTAACCATTAATTCCAAGGCAATAGCATTAATCGTAATATAATCTTGGCGCTGCAATAAATGATTGATGATATGATAAATTCTTTCTTCCGGTAATAATAGGTACTGGTCCGCCGTTAAACTTTCAATAAATTTTAAAGTTTCATCTTCAGATGAAAAAACATCGGGAAATTTAATACCTAATTTCGGCTTTCTTATTAATGTAGGCAAGCCCTTGCTTTTTAAGAATTCGTCGATAACGTCGAGATCGTATCGAACGGTTCGCGTACCGACATGCAGTATACCGGCTATAGTGGAAATCAAAATAAAATTATTTTCATTGATAATTTTAATTATGATGCGGCATTGCCTATTAATTAATATAATTGTTACACCTTCTTTATTCATATTATAAAATCGATCCATTGTTACTAAAAGTCCTCTTTCATTCCTTTCAATGTGGCAAAAAATGAATTATTTGATTCGGTCATCAAGAAAAATCATAGGCCTTTAATTATCTTAAAAAAGATTAAAAAAAACCAAGATCAATTTTCCAATTGTCTTGGATAACAACAATTCTACGGGAGAATTTTGAAGATGATCTAAAATCAGATGATTAAAACCAGTTTCCGGACAGTATCTTCCAAAAAAATCCAATTGCCGTCTTAATTTTTTTTAGCTTTATAGGTCCTGATTGCAACGGCGGCGGCTAATACTACTCCTTTGACAATCTGTTGGCTATAAGGATTCACATTCATCAAATTAAGCCCATTGTTTAAAATATTCATGATTAAAGCGCCGATCAGAGTCCCAATCATGGTACCCTCACCGCCGGTGATACTAGCACCACCAATGATGACTGCGGCAATGGCATCCATCTCAAATCCACTGCCCGCCAAAGGCTGCCCGGAACCCAAGCGTGAAGCCAAGATTAAGCCACTTATTGCCGAAACTATACCGCAAACCGTGTAAACCAAAATTTTTATCCGGGCTACATTGATACCGGATAAGTGAACTGCTTCTTCATTGCCGCCCAATCCATAGATATATCTTCCTACCCGCATCTGTGTCAAAAGGATATAGCCCAAGATATAGATAATCAGCATTATGATAGCGGGCACCGGAATGGGACCCAAATAGCCTCGGCCTAAAAAAATAAAAGAATCCGGGAGATTCGATATGGGATAACCGTTGGTGTATACTAAAGCAATACCCCTTGCCGCCGTCATCATGGCTAAGGTCGTGATGATGGGCGGTACGTTAAGTTTAGTAATCGTCAACCCGTTAATCAAACCGGCTGCTCCTCCGATTAAAATCCCTATCAATATGGCCACCCACATATTCACACCGTTTACCATTAGACTGGAAGCGATAGTCCCGGACAAAGCAACTACGGAACCGACGGATAAATCAATACCTCCGGTTAAAATCACTAAGGTCATTCCCACTGCAATAATCGCGTTAAGCGAGACTTGTCTGGCGATATTGATCATATTGGAAAAGGTAAAGAAAAAATTGCTAATAAACGAAAGAGCAACACTCATGACTAATAAGGCAATAAGCGCCCCTGTTTCGCGTCGCCCTAAGAACGCTTTCAGTTTTGTACGGTAAGAATCGGTAGATTGTTGCTGCATCAGATCAGCCTTCCCCTCCTGTAGCGTAAGTTAAAACTTCTTGCTCGGTGACTCTGCCGCCGGATAACATTTTTGTCACTCGGCCTTCATGCATTACATAAATACGGTCGCTCATTCCAAGAATCTCTTGCAACTCGGATGAAATTAAAATAACCGCAATTCCCTGCTCAGCTAAATGACTGATCAATTGATAAATTTCTCTTTTGGCGCCGACGTCGATTCCCCGGGTCGGTTCATCCAAAAAAAGTATTTTACTTCCCACAAATAACCATTTGGCCAGTACGACCTTTTGTTGGTTACCGCCGCTTAAATGGAGGGCCTTTTGTTTGATGCCGGGTGTCTTGATATTTAACTCATTGACATAGTTTGTTACCAAGTCACGCTCTTTTCCCCAATTCAAAAAATACCCTTTCGTAATCTTTTCCAACGCCGCATAAGTTATATTTTCTTGAATGGTCATCCCGAGGATCAAGCCTTGCAATTTGCGATCCTCCGGAACCAATCCGATTCCAGTCCGGATCGCGTCTTTCGGAGAGCGAAAGTGAACAGTTTTGCCAAATACTTTGATATCGCCGGAGTGAATCGGATCCACTCCAAAAACCGCTCTGGCCAGTTCAGTCCGCCCGGCGCCTACCAATCCCGAGATACCGACAACTTCTCCACAATGAAATTCCATACTGACATCTTTTAATTTATGGTTTGAAAGGCAATGAACCGATAAGGCCACTGTTCCTGCTGAACATTTGCGTTCAGGGAATTCATCTTGAAATTCCCGGCCCACCATCATCGAGACCAGCTGTTGCCGGTTAATGTCTTGGGTTCTCACGGTATCAATAACCATTCCATCCCGCATCACAGTGACCCGGTCCGAAATCATAAACAACTCTTCCAGCCGATGGGATATATAAATAATGGTGACTCCTTTTTTGGTCAAAGACTTGATAATCCGAAACAAATTGTCGATTTCACGCTGGGTGAGAGCTGCCGAAGGTTCATCCATAATCATAATATCCGCATTGGTTGATAACGCTTTGGCAATTTCCACCATTTGTTGATAGGCCACACTAAGTTTTTGAACTGGGACTTTGACATCGAGATCAATATCTAATTCCTGAAGCAAAGCTGCACTTTTTTGATACAAATTCTTCCAGTCGATAAATCCCTTAACCCTCCGGCTAGGCTCTTTGCCGAAAAAGATATTCTCTGCTGCACTTAAATAGGGAATCAAATTAAATTCTTGATGGATAATACTAATCCCTAACTCCTGGGCATGCTGGGGAGATTTGATTTGAACTTTGTTTCCCCTTAAAAAAATTTCTCCCTGATCCGGTGCGATGACACCGGAAAGAATTTTCATCAAAGTTGATTTTCCGGCCCCGTTTTCTCCAATCAACGCATGAACTTCCCCTTGCCAGGCTTCCAGTGAAACTTGATTTAAGGCTTTTACGCCCGGAAAATTCTTTACAATGTTTTGCATCCTTAAAATCGTTTCAGGCATTTTCAACGCCTCCTCGCACAAATAAAAAAGGGGCTGTCTCAAAAGAAATTTCGTGCGTTTGCGCGCGGGCGATAAAGATATACGATATATATGCGTTTAGTATCTACTGACGTTATATATCGTATATCCTATTGATTTGGAAACTACTTTTTAGACAGCCTTAAAAAATAAAGTTACCAGCTAAAACCGGCAGCATTGTCCTTGGTAATCAGCTGCACTTTTACCTTGATTTCACCAGGCACTTTTTGGCCTTTTAACACTTTATAAGCGATTTGAACACCTGTACGACCGATTTCTCCTGGAAATTGGGCTGAAGTCGCTACAAAAGCCTTACCCTTCTTAATCGCTTCAACTCCATTCGGAGAACCATCGACTCCCAAAATGAACATTTCTTTCTGACGGCCGGCCGTCTCAGCAGCGGCCAAAGCGCCTAAACCGGTAGGGTCGTTGGCGCCGAATACGGCATCGATTTTCCGTTGCGATTGCAAAATATTTTCCATGACTTCCATGGATTTGGTCTCATTGGTTTCACCATTCTGTTCGGCGACTATTTTAATGCCGGGATTTTTGGCAAGCACATCTTTAACGCCTTGAACCCGTTGGATAATGGATGTAATCGGAGTGCCGTTGATAATGACAACATCGCCTTTGCCTTTAAGGCGTTTTACGATGTATTCTCCACACAATTTTCCGGCTAAATAGTTATCAGATGCAATAAAGCTGGTAACTTTACCGCCTTCCGCATTTACGTCCAGTGTAATAACGGGAATATTGGCTTTATTGGCAGCAATAACCGCCGGAGCGATTGCCTTTGAATCGACCGCATTTAAAAACAGGATATTGATTTTTTGTTGAATCATATCTTCAACATCAGAAATTTGTTTGGCCAGGTTAAACTGGGAGTCTGCCACGATGAGTTTAGCGCTGGGGTCAACTTTTTTCAGTTCCGCCCGGATATTTTTCTCCATAGCTACAAAAAAAGGATTATTCATGGTCATAAAAGTAACGCCAATCGTCACCGGTTTTTTAGCTCCGAAACCGACCGCCGAGATTGAAACGAGCAGCACAGCAAGTACAACCAACAATACTACGGACTTTTTTAACATTCCATTCCCTCCTAATGAATTAAATAAATTGTGTCCGGCCGGACACAATTTATTTAAAGCAAAAACCATGCCAAAATCAACAAAAGCATAATCCATTTTACACTGTATGTTAATACGAAATTTCCACTTTGCCCTCTGGAGTTAATACTTGGGCTCGCGGAAATTTCATTCTTTCCTCGCTAAAGTCTGTTTGATGGGCTTTGGTGAGAGTTAATATGACTTTTTACCCATGAAAAATGGATGCATTATGTTACCTTTAGTTAACAATCTGTAACTTATTTTAAACTATATTTAGCGATCTTTTCATATAAAGACTTCCTGCTGATTTTCAGCATTTCGGCCGCTTTTTTCTTATTCCAATGAGCTCTTTCAAGTGCGACCCGGATAATCTCACGTTCTTGTTCGGAAGAGAATTTACTCCGGACCGTTCTCAAAGCGGGAACATCCGGTTCTTTCTCGATATCCATGATTGGATCCGGAAACTTCAAATGCTCTTCCGGGTGAAAATCTTTCTCGCCTAGAACTACCAATCTTTCGATAATATTTCTTAATTCTCTGACATTACCCGGCCAAGGATAGTCCTTCAATAATTCAAGCAAAGATTCTGAAATCGTTTTAACGGGTTTATTGTACTCTTCACTGTATTTTAGTAAAAAATGTTTGATGAGAAGCGGTATATCTTCGGTTCTTTCTCTTAAAGGCGGTAATGTAATGGGCACTACATTTAAACGGTAATAAAGATCTTCCCGAAATGTCCCAACTGCAACTTCTTCCTGAAGATCCTTATTGGTTGCCGCAATCACTCGAACATTGACTTTAATCGGTCCAAGTCCCCCGATGCGGACCACCTCACGTTCCTCCAAAACACGCAAGATTTTCGCTTGAGTGGCAATATTCATATCACCGATTTCATCTAAAAAAATAGTTCCCCCATCCGCTTGCTCAAATTTCCCGATTTTTTGATTAACCGCTCCTGTGAAAGCCCCTTTTTCATAACCAAAGAGTTCGCTTTCCAAAAGGTTATCGGGAATAGCAGCGCAATTTAGACTTACAAATGGTTTATCTTTACGGGCCCCTTCTTTATGAATCGCCCGGGCTACCAATTCTTTTCCAGTGCCGCTTTCACCTAAAATCAAAACAGTGGCTTCGTTTTGAATCACTTTAGCAAGCAAAACAAAAAGCTTCTTCATGGCCGGACTTTCTCCAACGAGATCACCGATATTGGAATTGGAAGCCATCGAGGTTTGAGCGGGAGTGACCGAGGAGGATTCAATACTTTCCTTAATTATCCTCCGTAGATTCTTCACAACAAAAGGTTTGGTCACGTAGTCATTCGCTCCGAATTTCATAGCTTTAACCGCGCTCTCAATTGTTCCGTAACCGGTAATCATGATGATCCGGGCCCGTTTATTCATGGAACGGATCTGTTTTAAAGTGTCAATCCCATCAATCCCCGGCATCATAATATCGAGCAAAATTAAATCAACTTCGATCCGCTGTACCTGTTCGATAGCCTGATAACCATCATTGGCGGTTATCAACTGATAACCGTCTCTGGCCAATAGTTCACAGAGACTATCACGCATACCTTCTTCATCATCAACAATGAGAATGATTGGACGTTTGGACATCAGTTACGCCTTCTTCCAAAATCGTTATTTTTTTAGTTTGACGGTAAAAGTCGATCCGCTTCCTTCTTTACTGACCACTTCAATTGAACCACCATGCTCCTGAATAATGCCGTAACTGACTGAAAGTCCAAGTCCGGTTCCTTCACCGATTTCTTTGGTAGAAAAAAACGGATCAAATACTTTATCCAGAATTTCCTTGGCAATCCCCTTTCCCGAATCGGTAAACGAGAGCGAAAAGGCCTTGCCATCATCGGTTCCATGTAAACATATTAACAAATGTCCGCCGTTATCCATAGCCTGCAAAGCATTCAGGATAATATTCAAAAAAACCTGTTTAAGTTGACTTTTATCAGCAAGAACCATGGCTTGGTTAACCGAATAACGTTTCTGAAGCTCAATACCTTCTTTACGGAGTTTATATTCAATGAAATCAATCGTATCATCAACCACTTCTATCAGATTGACGGGCTTAAATTGAGTCTTCGTTTGTCTGGAAAATTCCAACAACTGCCGGATGATTTCTGCAATCCGTTCCGTTTCGGAAGTGATTCGCGTCAAATAACCCTTTACTTTTTCATCTTTTTCATCCATTTGGCAAATTTCAATATAATTCAATATAATTCCCAAAGGGTTATTAATCTCATGGGCGAGTCCGGCAGCCAATTTCCCGATTGCGGCTAGTCTCTGGGAAAGAGCCAGCTCTTCTTCCAGATTGACCCGGGCCGTGATGTCTTCAATAATTATCACCGCGCCCACCAGCCGTTTCTCGCCTTCCAGCATCGGCGAAAGACGTAAATTGCTGGTAATATTTTGTCCGCCGACCTGACAATGGATTTTCGTTAAGATTTTAGTCTCAAAACTCCCCATGACCCAATTTAAATGTTCTTGTAGATCTTCATTATCATCTGAAAGTTTGATGATTTCTCCCACCAAAATTCCGATAATTTCTTGACGGCGCTTGCCGATAGTTTTCTCAAATTCAGAATTGATGACGGTAATATGGTAATCTTCGTCAATCACCACAATACTCATCGTCATGCTTTCAACAATATTAGAAATATACTCTTTCATATCAAATAAGTTCCGGTTGGCCGCCTCAAGTTGCCCATGGCTGTCTTTCAGAGAAGTTGTCATTTTATTGAATTCTGCGGCCAGCATGCCGATTTCGTTAGAGCTTTCAACTTGTATTCTTTGTCCTAATTCACCTTGGCCGATGGCTTTAGCGGCACTCACCAATCGAAGCAAAGGAGCCACCGTTTTTCCAGACCAGTAGTAGGCCAAAAGGAGCGCCATAAATACGGAAAATAAGGCCACTCCGATCAAAATATTACGGGTTTGGGCGATTTTTTGTATTGTACCCAATGAAGAAGCACCGACCGCTACATAAAAAGTGATCGTCTCTTTTTGATAAATGGGCGAAAAAATGAAACGATACGGGGCTTTTTGAATTTGGAGTTGAACAGGGTGGTACGATTTGATCTGCCGGGCGGCGAACCTTTTCACAGTGCCGTCCAGAAAAGTATTGTTCATAAAAAATGCCACTTCAGTGCCGTTTACAATTGAGACTTCTTTTAAATAATTCGAATTTAAATATCGCGTCAGGACGAGATACCCCAAAATCCTTCCCTTTTTACTGATGATTCCAGTTGCTTTTAAAATAAAGCGATTATCCTGTACCAGATATTCAATGGGTTCATTATTGACTTCTTTGCGAATTTTAGCATGGGCGGCCATGTCCTTCCGCGAATCGTTATAACCTGGGCCAATATCGAGTGCCGAAGCATTTTTGGCCAAGATATTGCCATTCGCGTCAAAAACTTCGATCACATCCACGTTTAAACCAATTCTTAACTTAGATAATTCTACCTCCATGGCTTTTTGAATGGTGGTATACCCCTCAGCCGTTAAATACGAGTGATATTTATAAAGCACATTGGTATACATGACTATATTATCGGTCTTGGCAAATTTTTGAACCCGGTCGGAATATTGAGCTTCTATGGTCTTCAATTCATGCGTGATTCTTTGTGTCGATTCGCGGATTCTTTCCCGGGCGTCTTTTTCGTTTTGGTTCAGGACCAGACTCGTCGCCACCAGTGTAGAAACCAGCATCGGGATGAGTACTATAAAAACCCCATAAAGCATGAATTGCGATCGGATTTTCAAATCGGTTCCCTCATTTTGTAATTAAAAGTCCATTAAATACCCTGTCCAATATAATAGCTGCCGAACCTATTAATGGGGCTTTTTTCCCAAAAGTAGACATTTTCACGGGGATTTTTCTATATTGGCTGCCGATTACCTTATTTTGGATATGGGCTTCACATTTTTCAGCCACAATAGTTTCTGCTAAGGCGATTTCATGTCCTAGAAAGATTTCTTGGGGGTCGAACATGTTAACTAAGGAGACCAATCCGATTGAAATATACAGACAAAGCCTATCAATGAGTTTAAGAGAAAACTCGTCACCAGTACGGGCGTGTTCCACGATATCCTGCCATTGTATATTCGTCAATTTTTTAAGCGAGGAATCCATTCCTAAAAGGATTGAATTTTGTGCCTGAGCAACGATTTGGGGTATATTGGCATAAAGCTCAAGGCAACCGGTATTGCCGCAGGGGCATTTGGGCCCAGCATAATTGATTGTAGTATGGCCAATCTCTCCACCAAGTCCCATGGTACCTTCAAATAAAACATTATTAGCAATGATTCCCGCACCGATTCCATTCCCAACACCGATATAAATAAAGTTTTTAATCGCTTTCCCTTTTCCGTATAATTTTTCAGCCAAGGCAGAAGCATTCATGTCATTTTTTAAAGTTACTTCATAGCCAAATTCCTTCTCTAAAATTTCTTTAATGTGGACGCTCTTGATGTTGTGGAAGTTTGGAGGCTCCAGGATGATACCTTGCTCAATGTCGAGTGGACCGATGCAGGAAATACCTATACCGAGGATTTTTTTACCAACCGCTTTTTTTGAATGGATTATATCCGTAGTCAGCTCAATAATTTTTTTTATAAAAGAGTTTTCAGGTTCATCAAAGGCAAAAGTACATTCCATTTCCGCTAAAATATCGCATTTTAAATTGGATAAAACGGCAATGGCATAATCCCTGGAAATATAAATACCTATAACTCTATGAATTTCTGTATTACATTCCAGTGAAATGGGGTTTCTCCCGATTGAATTGTTTCTTAGTTGCCCGGCTTGATCGGTTACAAATCCCCCATCGATTAGCTCATTGACAATATTGGTGATGGACATTTTACTGAGGCCCGTAAGTCTTGAGAGATCGGTTCTAGTGATATTTGTACCTGTACATATCATTTTGAGTACGGTGGATTTGTTTTGAATCCTAGTAGATTGATGATTCGAGATATCATACCCCATCAAACACTCTCCTGTTGCTATATTTCATGTCAAGATTGGATTTATGAAAACGTTTATCAATTCATAAGGAAGTGGAGTTAATGAATAAACTTTATTATGAAACAATTTTACATTTAAGATGAAGCACTGTCAATTAAACCGTCATCATTAGTGCAATAAATTTATTATTGAACAACAATATTCTTTGTTTTATACTTGTATTAGTAAAATAATTTTATTAATAAATATCGTCGGAGGATAAACATCATGTTAACCAAGCAGCAATATAACGATGCCAGAAACCAGACCGCTGATTATTTTAAAAAAGCCGGAATTACGATTACGAAAGAAGAATTCGAGAAAATAGAAGTTGCCGATTTTGGGCTTAACGATCTCGAAAATACCGGATTGGAATTAATTACCTACGTAAATACCGATCGCTGCTGTGCAAAGGAAATAGTCCTGTTTCCTCATCAGACATGTCCTGAACACCGGCATCCCCCTGTTGGCAATAAACTTGGCAAAGAGGAGACTTTTCGATGCAAGTGGGGCGAAGTCTATCTTTATGTCGATGGAGAACCTGTAAAAATGCCAAAAGCAATACCCCCAAAAGGAAAACAAAAAACCTATACAGTATGGCATGAAATTATTTTAAAACCTGGACAACAATATACTTTACATCCCGATACAAAGCATTGGTTTCAAGCTGGAGCTGAAGGAGCAGTGATTGCTGAATATTCTACTTCAAGCAATGATGAAACAGATATTTTTACAGATCGGACAATTCAAAGAACGCCTAAGATAAAAGGATAAACAAACAAAAGGATAGTTTATCGAATATGAATCCGGCAATTTTTATCACGCTAAAAAATAAATTTGCAGAATGAATGTTTTATGAAAGTCTATGCAATTCAGGGGGTAATAAGAATGTTAGTTACTTTAAATGAAGTTTTAAAAGATGCTCAAAAGAAAAATTATGCCATTGGATTGTTTAATACAGTAAATCTTGAGATGGCGAAAGCTGTCATTGAAGCGGCCGAAGAGAAAAGATCGCCTATTATTATCGGTTCTGCGGAAATATTATTGTCGCACTGTTCGATCGAAGAACTTTCCGCAATGTTGTTGCCCATGATTCATAAAGCCAAAATACCTATCGTATTGCATTATGATCATGGCCTGACTGCAGAACTGATTGTAAAGGCGCTACGATGGGGCTTTTCATCGGTTATGTATGATTGTTCAAGAGATAGTTATTCCGAAAACATCCGAAAATGCGCTGAAATGGTTAAAATAGCTAAGAGTTTTGGCGCTATGGTTGAAGGAGAACTTGGTCATGTCGGCTCCGGTAATGCCGGAAGTATTGAGGGTGGTAACCAGGATACCTCCATATATACGGATCCCCAACAGGCAGCGGAATTCGTTACGAAAACCGGAGTGGATGCTTTAGCTGTTGCTATTGGAACGGCCCATGGACCTTACCTCACTAAGCCTAAGCTGGATATTGCAAGACTTTGTGAGATTAGTGAAAAAGTAGAAATCCCATTGGTATTGCATGGTGGTTCGGGACTTTCCGATGATGATTTTCGCAATTGTATCAAAAGCGGTATTTGTAAGATTAATATTTTTACAGATATTGACAGAGCGGGGTTAGAGGCAGTTAAAAAAGCTTCCAGCGAAGGATCCAAATACCTGACCGATATCTTGCCATTCATGATGAAGGGTGTTAAAGAAGCTACCCTGAAAAAAATAGAATTATTCGGCTCTTCCGGAAAAGCTTAAAAAGGATCGATACCATGAACTGGCAAAGGGAAAGAAGCATTATTGTTGCAGGACATATCTGTCTGGACATAACCCCGATTTTTGCAGAACATACAATTTTAAAATTAAAGGATGTATTTACCCCTGGAAAATTGGTAACTATGAAAGGCGTTGACATCCATCCGGGAGGAGCCGTGGCCAACACTGGACTTGCCTTGAAAATATTTGGCGCCGATGTTACTTTGATGGGGAAAATCGGAAATGATGCATTCGGACAATTAATATTGTCGGCTTTAGAATCGTATGAGGCGGCCAAAAACATGTCAATTTCCCGGGACTCCGCAACATCTTATTCAGTGGTTTTAGCGCCTCCGGGTACCGATAGAATTTTTTTACATAACCCCGGGGCCAATGATACTTTTGGAATGGATGACTTAGATTTTCGGGCTATACAAAATACGTCGTTATTTCATTTCGGATACCCGACGATTATGAAAACGATCTATGAAAATAAAGGTGCGCAATTAATTGAGATATTTAAGAAAGTCAAGGGGTTAGGGGTAGCAACGTCTTTAGATATGGCTGCATTGGATGAAGAATCGGAGTCCGGAAAAGTAGACTGGACCTGGATTATTCAAAAAGTTCTGCCATATGTGGATTTTTTTGTTCCCAGCGCAGAGGAATTGGCCTCCATGATGAATAAACCCCTTTATGAGCAGTGGCGCAAACAGGCTAACGGAAAAGATATCCCAAGTATACTTTCAATCGAAAAAGACATTTCTCCGTTAGGCGCTCAGCTCATTAAGTGGGGAGCGGCTGTAGTGCTGATTAAGTGCGCCGGTAAAGGCTTATACTTTCGTACTGCGAATCAAGAACGCTTGAAGCAGATCGGAACCAAGATTCCTTCTTTGGTTGGCTGGTCCAATATCGAAGCAATGGAAGAAAGTTACAAACCAAAAGCGGTTATATCCGGGACCGGAGCCGGCGATACCACGATAGCGGCATTTTTATATGCCACGCTTCAGGGATATGACTGGAATAAGTGTTTGAAGTTAGCGTGTGCCACCGGTGCTTCTTGTGTTGAAGCGTATGATGCTCTAAGCGGAATATTGCCCTTTCAATTATTAAATCAAAGAATTGAGAGGGGCTGGGAAAAACAACGCCTCCAACTTAAAACATGGCTTTATAATGAAAAATTAAAGTATTGGAGTCCGCCGCAATAGCCTTGGTTTTCCAGACATCCCAAAACTTAGCATCGCTCTCCGGCTTATCCAGCGCATCGATTTCCTCCGGGCTCACCCACTTGAACTCCTGGCATTCAATAGCCTGAAGCTCTCCGCCGGTAATCCGGCATTCAAAATAAATGATGATGATCTGGCGCAGTTCTTTGACAGTAGAAACCACCTCTAAAACCGCGCCGACTTCGGCTCCGACTCCCAGTTCTTCGAGAAGTTCCCGCCGCATACAGGAGCGCGGATCTTCCCCGAGCTCAATTTTCCCGCCCGGAAATTCCCATTTCCCGCCTTCAGGCCCTTTCGGCAATCTTTTGGCCATGAGGATGCGGCCATTTTCCCTAATGAATGCGGCGGTAACCACAATCTGTTCCAAGATAACAGTCCTTTCGTATTCCTTCCTAGCAAAGCATCGAAAAATCAATTGGCCACGGAGACTCAGCCTTTAAACCAGCTTGATTACTTGAAAATCCTTCTTGCCTTTTTTGAGAGTCAGTTTGTCTTCTTTGAAGTCTTTCGTTTCAACCATCCGGTTTACATCGCTTATTTTCTGGTCGAATAAGGCGATACCGCCTTGAGCCACCAAACGTTTGGCCTCGCTACGGGTAGGGGCCAACTTGGAAAATACCACCAAATCAATGATACCCATTCCCTTTTCCATTTCACTCCGGGATAGCTCAAGGGCCTCGACCATGTCTTCATTGCCGGCCCCACCAAATAAAGCTCCGGCCGCCTGTTCCGCCTTTTTAGCCTCCTCTTCGCCATGGGTTAATTTGGTTACTTCATAGGCTAAAATCTTCTTGGCTTCATTGATTTCTTGATCTTTCAGAGCGCCCAGCCGCCGCACCTCATCCATGGGCAGGAAAGTGTATAATGCTAAAAATCTTTCCACATCCCGATCATCGGTATTCCGCCAATATTGATAAAAATCGTAGGGGCTGGTCTTACTGGGATCAAGCCAGACGGCCCCGGCTTCGGTTTTCCCCATTTTCCGGCCGTTGCTGGTCGTTAAAAGCGGGAAGGTAATTCCATAAGCCTCTTTGCCATCCAAACGGCGAATCAAATCCGCGCCCGATAAAATATTGGACCATTGGTCATCGCCGCCCATCTGCAATTTACAACCGTATTTCCTGGACAGCATCAGAAAATCATAAGATTGGAGCAGCATATAATTAAATTCGATAAATGTTAAACCTTTTTCCATACGCATTTTATAACATTCGGCGGTCAGCATCCGGTTGACTGAAAACTGGGAACCGATTTCCCGCAAAAATTCGATATAATTCAGTTCTAGCAACCAATCGGCATTATTGACCATCAAAGCCTCGTCATGATCAAAGGTAATATACCTCGAAAGTTGTCCCTTAAAACAAGCCGCATTATGGGCAATGGTTTCCTGGGTCATCATTTTCCGCAATTCGCTTTTACCGCTCGGGTCGCCAATCATCGCCGTGCCCCCGCCAAGAATGGCAATGGGACGGTGTCCCGCCCTTTGCATATGGGCCATCGCCATAATCGGCAACATGCTGCCGACATGCAAACTATCTGCTGTCGGATCAAAGCCGATATAAAAAGTAACCTTCTCTTTTTCCAGCAACTCGAAAAGGGGTTCCTGATGGGTCGTCTGCTTGATGAATCCCCGTTCTTGCAAAACCTCAAAGACTGACATCACAATTCCTCCTCAAATAGAATAAACAAAAAACCTCCATCCTTCTATAAGGACGAGGTTTCGTGGTACCACCTTAATTTATGCGCCATTGAAGTTATCATTCGCTTTCTTCCGCGACACACCTTTAACCGCTGTAACGGGCGGACCGTCTCAGCCTATCACAATGCCCGGAATAGGACGTTGATGTCTCATCCAGACGTTATTTCAGCCAGAGGCTCCGGAGAGTATCTCACCTGCCGCATCCGTCGGGTTTGCACCGGAAACACCCGATCTCTACTGTCACTACGGCGGGCTTATGAAACGAAATTCCCTAAGGGTAAGTTTCGTTAAAGCTCCTTCATTGCCTTTGAAAGGATTATAACATGAAAATCAGGAAACAACAAGGGTCTTTGAAGTCCGCAGATTATCCTGACGGTTTCTGGATAAAATTAATTTGCCGGCAGGAATTTTAACAGCTTTCTGTGGAATGGAACGATTATGAAAAAACATTTTCAAAACCCAAGATACCCTCATGGAATTCACCTGGTTAATCAATTCGTGGCTCAAACCTTCCCGCAAGTGAAGAAGGAATTAGCCCACTGGACTACCTTTGCCGAAAAAATTCCCGATCCGGAACTTCGCTATCAGGCATTGGTAAGTATAAAATCCAAGCAATTTCATGCTCTAGGCGGCGCCGTTTACTCACTGTATCCGGGAGTGACCGAATCCGAAAACATGGTAAGTTTCATTGTCGCTTTTCAGACCATCAGCGATTATCTGGATAATCTCTGCGACCGGGCCGGTATCGAGGATGAAAAATCCTTTCGTCAACTGCACCAGGCCCTCTCCGATGCTGCTGATCCCGGAGAAGACCTGCACGATTACTACCGGTATTACCCCTATCAAAACGATCTGGATTATTTGGGACTATTGGTAAGGGAATGCCGTACCCAGCTATCGAAATCGCCCGCGTTCCGACTGATTATCCCCAGCCTGAAACATCAGATCAAACTATATACTGATTTACAATCTTTAAAACATCTCGATCAAACCGTTAGGGAAAATAAACTCAAACAGTGGGCACTCACGTATCAAGAGCAATATCCGGCTATTACCTGGTGGGAATTTTCAGCAGCCACCGGATCAACATTGGGAATTTTCCTGCTAGCGGCAGCTGCGGCTGTGGCTCCATTCGGAGCCAAATCCGGAGCCTCTGAAGATTCCCTCAGCGAAGTAGCAATCCATCGGATGGAATCAGCTTATTTCCCCTGGATCGATGGTTTGCACATTTTATTGGATTACTTTATCGATGCCCAGGAAGACCGGACCATGGGTGATTTAAATTTTACCGGTTACTACAAAAACAAAAGGGAATGCCAAGAGCGGCTATCCTTATTCATTGGAGAATCCCTGAAAAGCTCTTCCGGGCTTCCTTTTCCCAAATTTCATCAAACCGTTATCATCGGTTTACTGGCGATGTATCTTTCCGATCCCAAGGCCCTCACCGGCGAGACCCGGGAGATCTCCCGATCGCTGTTGCAAGCCGGGGGTCCTAAGGCTTGGTTTTATTACCGGTGTTGCCGCTTCCTCCGGTTCATCAAAAAGTTATAAGCGAATTCTATTCATCGCTCTTACATCGTTGCGGTCACCTTATGCAGCCACCTGGGAGCATTGGGGTTAATTCCCCGGATGCGGGCCGTATGATACGCCAATAACTGACTGATGGTTGTAAAAACAAACGGTGAGAGCCATTCCTGACAATAGGGGGCTTTAATCACCCTTCGATTTGCCTCGCCTTCACTCTCCTCCGGTTCAGATGAAAAAATTGTCACCTCTCCACCCTTGGCCGCTATATCATGGTCCAGCCAATCCAATCCCTGGTAACTGGGGCCGGAAGCTTTGAAGATGAAGAAGGGAACACCCGCTTGAGTCACTGCCAAAGGGCCATGTTGAAAATCGGCTCCTGAAAATGATTTAGCTCGGATGTATGCCGATTCCTGTAATTTTAAACCGGCTTCCAGAGCCACCGGATAATTATATCCCCGGGCTAAGATTACACATTCGTCCTTGGAAGCGAGCCAATGGGCAACCGTAATGATCTGCTGTTCCATATCCAAAGCCTGGCGCACCAGTTCGGGGATCTCTTCCAGTTCACCCTCAAGCCCTTCCGATCCGGTAAGGGCTAAAGCCAATCCGTAAAAAAGCATCATGGTGCTGGAGAATGATTTGGTGGCTGCCACCGCTTTTTCGATACCGGCATGACATAGTAGGATGGTATTCAGTCCCAAACGGGTTAATTCGGAATCGCCCATATTAGTAATGCCGATGGTATAACCGGCCGAAGCTTTCACTTTATCCATAAACTCAATCACTTCGTTGGTCTTGCCGGACTGAGATACCCCGATAACCAACGTTTTGGATAAATGAAGGGTAGCCTGATAAAGATTGACAATGGATGGAGCAGCCAAGGAAACCGGCAGTCCGGTCCGGGTCTCCAATACATATTTGCCCACAGTTGCCGCATTATCGGAACTTCCCCGGGCGACGACGAGTACATGATCGATTTCACCGCTGATAATCTTTGGGACAATCTCGCGTCTGACGAGGGCTAAATCGGCCTGATTCTTTTGAATGGCATTCTTTAAAACCTCCGGTTGTTCTCCAATTTCACTGCGCATTGTGGTCATATCCGTTTCCTGAAACAAAATCGCTCACTCCCCCTATGGATTATTCCTGAATTCTTTTGCAATCTCCGGGCCGGCCGCTTCATCCATAAACAGATGACTGTCGGGATGGGATTTTAATATGCTGGCCGGTAATCCTTCACTAATTTCGCTATGGATTAATTTATCGATGATGGCCGCTTTTTGGGGACCGCCGGCCATTAAAACAGCGGACCGGGATTGCCGGATTTGAGCCAGGCCCAGAGTTATTCCCCTTGACAACTTTCGGGCTTGGAAAAAATACTTTTGTCCGACCTCACAGGTGACTTCCTCTAAATCCACTCCATGGGCAAAACTTTGAAAAGAGGACCCCGGCTCATTAAACCCCAAATGTCCATTAACGCCTATGCCCAGCAGCATCAGATCGATGGGTCCGTAATTTTCAACAAAAGAGTTGATTTTATCGCATTCATGTTCCAAATCACCGGCAACTCCATTAAAAAAACAAATTTTTTCTTCCGGTATGCCCACGGGCTTAAAAAACTCTTGATCCAAAAGATAGCGGCAGCTCCCCGGCTCATTGGGATGAATTCCAACCCATTCATCCAATCCTACAAAGCGGCATTCCTGAAAATCCACTTGTTTTAACCTGGCTGCTTCTGCCAGCAAGCGATAAACGGGAACCGGAGTATCGCCGCCGGCGAAACACAATAAACTGCGGGGATTTCCCCTGATAAAACCGATAATGTATTCACCGACCGCCGCAGCCAGCTCAGGTTCTTTAGGGTAGCAATGGATTTTCATTCTTTTACCCCTCCGGCGGTCATGCCTTGAACGATATATTTTTGAAAAACAAACGTAATCAATAATGGAGGTAAGGCGGCAATAATCCCTCCAGTGGCGATCATCCCGTAATCGATGGTATTCTTCCCGCTAAACTCGGCAATTGCCACCGAAATGGTCTTGGCGTTCAGAGTCGAGGTGAAAATGACCGCATAAAAGAATTCATCCCAGGCGGTCAAAAAGGCTAATATGCCGGTGGCGATGATCCCCGGCCGGGCGATGGGCAGGAAAATATACCACAGGGTTTGCAGCCGGTTACAGCCGTCGATCGCCGCCGAATCCTCGAAAGAGCGTGCCACCGATCCGAAGTAGCTTTGCATAACCCAGATCACAAAGGGAATAGCCATCGACAAATACAACAAAACCAAAGCGGTCTTGCTGTCCAGCAATTGCAAGTTGCTCAAGAATAAATACAAGGGGATGACGATAACCACCGGCGGCAACATATAGGTAAAAAGGACCAGGTACATTAGATGGTTTTTAAACCGGAACTTTAAACGAGCGAAAGCATAGGAAGCCAGTGATCCTACAACCAACGCCGCGACGGTTACGAAAAAAACCACCACCAAGCTGTTGCCCATCGCTATTTTAAAAGTATGAGCCATATCATTGTTGGGATTGGTAAGAATATCATGATATCGTTCGAAGGTTACTTCCTTCGGAATGATTTGCAATGGAACCGACATTAAATCTTTACGGTATGATATGCTTGAAATGAAAAGCCAAAGAAAAGGAGCTAACGTAAAAAAGGTAATGATGATGGCACTGCCATACTGAAACAGTGTCAAGCGCTTGCTTTTTCTCATTGAATTAATCACGGAGATCACCATCACCTTTCAAAGTTTTGACATAAAAGGCCGTTAATATGACAATGATAATCGCTATCAAATAAGCATAAGTGGCCGCGATGGAATATTGGAGATTGCTGAAAGCTTTGTTAAAGGCCGTATAGGTCAGAACCATGGTTCCATCCGCCGGACCTCCCCGGGTAATAGCATAAAACACCCCAAAAGCCTTAAATTTCTCCATGGTCCGCATCACAATAATCACCAAAAGCGTCGGCTTTAAATAAGGCAAGGTGAGCACGAAAAAACGTCTGAATGTTCCTGCGCCGTCAACCATTGCCGCTTCATAACTTGATTTATTAATCATTTGTAAGGCCGCCAGGAAAAAAACCACGGCCAAAGGCGTCATTTTCCAAGCATCGGCAAAAATGACCATATTCATGGCCAGCAATGGCTCACTCAACCACGACTGATAAGAGGAAATCAAATGAAGTTTCATTAAAACCGCATTCAACAGTCCGTATTGGGGGTTGTAGATCCAGCGCCACATGCTTCCGGTCACAATCTCCGGAACCGCCCAAGGTAAAATGATAATGGTCCGCAAAAAAGAAACTCCAAAGAATTTTTCATTCAATAATAAGGCAATCAATAGTCCCAATACAGTCTCAATGGTCAGAGACACCACTGTAAAATAAACGGTTCGTCCCAAAGCATCCCAGAATTCACGGTGGGATAATACCTGGATATAATTGGCGAGCCATACAAACTCTCCACGATGGGCCGAGATCAATTCCATGTTTTTTAAACTGTAAATCAAGTTCACCATCATCGGAAAAATGATAATTCCCAATACCAAGATTAAGGCTGGTGCAATCACGAGATAGGCAAATCTTCCTTCTCCCGCCGTAAGCTTTCTGCCGTTAAAAAGTGATTGATTCGGCCGAATTTCAATCTCCTGATAATTTTCTTTTGGTTCTGCCATCCATTTCACCCGCTTCGAAAATACTTTTCGCTTAAATTTTTAGACCGGATAGCCCTTTTTTTGAAATCCTCGCGCGCGCATATTTCTTGTCCCAGCTCCATGCTGGCTCGAGCCTGCGTCCCCATAATATTGGGGCTGTCCCAAAGGTTTAATTTTGAGACAGCCACCGGCGATCATTACTTTTTGTTAGCCAACTCCATCGCTTTGTCTTGGCATTCTTTCAATGCTGCGGCACTGGATTTTTTACCCAATAATACTTCTTGGATTCTCACCTGCATGAAAGTTGAAAGTTCGCCGTAATAAGGAACGATAGGCCGGTTGACAAAATATTTATATTGTTCCTGGGCAACTTTCACAACCGCCGGATTGGAAGCCACTACACCCGGATCACTGTATAGGGACACCCAGATTGGTAAAGCGTTGGAACTATATTTCTTTTGAAATTGTTTGGATGTCAAATATTTCATATATTTCAATGCTTCGGCGGGATGTTTGCTCCCGGCGGAAATTGCCAAAGGTTGACCACCATTGCAGGTACCGCTTATTACTTTCCCTTCACCCGGAATTACGGCGATCCCCACATCTTCGGGAGCCAATTTGGATTCTTTCGGATCTCTGGCTCCGGCGTACATATACGTCCAGTTAAAAGCGAAGGCCGCATTACTGCTTTCAAAAGTCCCTTTGACATCATCCTCTAAAAATTCGGTGGACTTAGGATTGGAAAGGCCTGACTTAATTGAACCCGCCATAAAATCCAAAGCTTTTTTATTGCCCGCGGCCGTAATGGTGGGTTTACCATCTTTGTCCACCAATCCGCCACCAAAAATGGTGGCCAGTGGAACATAATCGCACATTAAAGCCTCAGCTTGCGCCCAGTCCCAGACAATGGGATGCTCTACAATTCCTTTTTCCTTGATGACTTTGGCTTGAGCCAATAGTTCACTCATGGTTTTGGGAGGCTCTGAAAAACCGGCCTTCTTTAGCATACTTTTGTTATAAAACATGTATTTGCAATCGTTTAACCAGGGCAATCCCCAAATTTTCCCTTTATAAATGCATGATGCCAGTGCGCCGGGGAATATATCCTTCCGCTCGGCAGCCGTCAACTTTACTTCTTTTAAGATACCGGCTTGAGCGAATTTAGCCGTAAAGGGCCCATCGCTCAAAACTACGTCATAGCTGCCGGACTGAGCGGAAGTAATGATTTTCTGCTCCAGTTCCTCATAGGCGACAAAAGTCAGCTGGACTTTGATATTGGGATTCGCTTTTTCAAATTCGGCAGTACCGGCTTTGGTATCATCCTCACTATAGCCGGCTTGTTTCATAAAAAGAGCGTTAATTGTTACCGGGCCACCGGCAAAAGCCAAACTTCCCGTAATAAGAGCTACCAATGTACAAACTACCAAGAATTTCAGGATACGTTTCATTTTTTTGCCTCCAATTTTAAATTTTTATGGGGTAAGAAACAAGCAATACCTCCCAATCCCTGCGCTTCACCTCCTAACTTTGATAACTCGATTTTGGTATGAATCGGTGTGAAATTTGAAACATGCTCACGAATCTTATCAATAATACAGTCCATCGACTCGGCAACTCCGCCGCCGATGATTACTAATTCCGGATTTAGCAGGCTTACCACATTAGCAATCATGATGGACAATTCAAGTGCAAATTCATCGATAATCGTTTCAACTTGAGAATTATGATTGCGATACTGAATAAATAATTCTTGAGAGGAATAGCCGAATTTTAAACCCCTTTCTGTTAAAGCGCTTCCGGAAGTTTTATGTTCGAAAGTCCCAAATTCCAATACACTATTAATTCTGCCCGGCCTTACATCATTCCGGTCAACGAAGTAGCCAATTTCACCTGCGGAAAATCTAGCCCCCTCGATAATCTGTCCATTGGCGATAATTGCGCTTCCAACTCCCGTACCAATTGCAACGTAAAAGATATTATCGCTTTCATTCCCTCCAAAATATCTTTCACCCAACACCGCCAAATTCACATCATTTTTAACCATAACGGGAACGCAATAATGCTTGCTGAATATCTCTTTTAAATTAAGATCGCGCCATTTTAATGAGGGGGAATCCATTACAATTCCACTCTCGCTGTTTACCACACCGGGAACCCCAATGCCAATCCCCCTTACTTTTTGGGGAGGAATTTTCATATCTTGAAGAAAACCGTCAATGGAGGCGATGATTGTTTGAACATCCGGAGAGGTTTTGATTTTCTCTTTAAAAACGATATTGCCGTCATCATCGGCGATTACCACGAATACCTTGGTCCCGCCGATATCAACTCCTACTTCATATAAAACACCATCACAATGGAGGTCTCCCAAAACACATTCTCCTTTACGGTATCGATTAAATTTTTTACACAAAAGTTACTTTATTTAATTAATTAAGAAAGTCGATTTAAAAAAACTACATTTTTAAAATGTCTTTATAAATAGAATCGAGAGCAATGGTAAATGCTCCATAAATAATTGCCTTTTGTTCCAGTGCCGAAGATCTTACCCGGACCGGAAAGGGAACTATCTTGGAGACAATCTCATCGAGGGGAGTGATGAAATCATAGCCCAAATCCATTAATTTCCCCCCCAATACAATAAGATCCAGATCCAAAAGAATAATAATATTCGATAATACTACCCCCAAAACATTGACAACCTCTTCCATTTCCTCTATGACAAACGGATCTTTACACTGAACTGCTTTTAAAATGATTTTACTGTCTATGCGGCTTAAATCCCCATGGACCCAATCATGAATTAAGGTACTCCGTCCCTGCTGTACCCCGTTTTTAACATTTTCAATAATTGCCGGAATACCCACCCGGGATTCTAAAGGCCCCACGCTTTGATGGTTGTAGTGGACATCATCAATATTGAGCGCAAAATACCCAACCTCCCCGGCAGCAAGCCGGTTTCCTTCATATAGGGTATTATTTAAAATAATCCCCGCTCCTACACCAATATCAATACTGACAAACACTAAGTTTTTATATTCTTTACCCACTCCGTAAACTGACTCGCCGAGAGCGGCTAAATTCATATCGTTCTTGAAGATAATTTCCACATTAAACCTTTTGCGCAGCTCTTCTTTGATATTCAAATCCTCCCATAGATATAACCACATGGGAAGGGCTAAAACACGGCCGTTATCTTCGATAATTCCCGGGAAACCTATGGCAATTACCAACAATTTCTCGATTTTAATGTTGTTTTTATTAAAAATATCGAAAATGTTTTCGGCCACCATATCTAATATTTTTTTTCCAATATTGATATTTGCAATATCAATCGTCCGAAGTTCAACAATCTCACTGCTCAGATTGGCAAGAGCAATTTTTAGATCTTGACCGCTCATGTCAACTCCGATGATATAGCCATAATTAAAATTGAATTGAACTAAAATCGGCCTTCTGCCACCGATGGAATCGCCTTCACCAATTTCGATCAGAATTTTTCTTTCGATCAAATCATTGATATTCTTGGAAACGCTCGGTGCGCTGAGTTTAAGAATTTTAGCCAATTCAGCTCTCGAAGTGGCCCCATTTTTCACCAAGGTATCGATAATCAGTTGTTGATTATTTTCTTTAATCGTGCCTTGATTCCCGGCAGTTCTTTCCAAGAGATTCACACCCTACCCGCAACAGAAACTTTGTTAATTAAATTAAGCAAGAAAGTATTCGCGGTGATTGGGGGGGATTCCTCCTTTTGGTTAACGAATATTTAAAAATATTGGATTAAGTCTTATTGGGTCCGCTTTTTCAGTTGCTCCGCTTTTTCCATTAAAAAATCACGGTAATCATTCTGAGGCAAACCGGCCAGGCTTTGTTTGGCCTCTTCAATATAGGCGGTGGCAACAGCGAACGACTTCTGAATAATTCCGGCTTCAACCAATATCAAGTCCACCTGTTGCAATTCCTCAGCTTGAAATTTCCTGCGTTCAATCAGATCCCTGGTCCATTGACCATGTTCCGGGTGATTTAAAAGGAATAGGATGGGCAATGTTACATTGCCCTGGACTAAATCTTCGTGTTTTGGCTTGCCCATGACTTGGGAATCGCCGTAAAAGTCGAGGATATCATCAACGATTTGAAAAGCCACGCCGAGTTTCAACCCGTAAGTACCGATCTGTTCTATCTGAGTTTCACCGGCTCCGGCGATAATCGCACCCGACTGGCAGGAACATCGAAGCAAGACCGCAGTTTTCTGGGCAATCCGTTTGAAATAATGGTCAATTCCCAAATCAAGGTTAAAACGGGCTTGCGCCTGCGTGATTTCTCCCTGGCACATCTCTTGAATCGCCTCGACAGTCAAACCCAAACTTCTGAATAATTGATTTTCCGTCAAGACGCTGAACGCTTTGGCAAACAGGTAATCGCCGCCCAAAACCGCCGATTTGTCGCCCCAGAGTTTGTTGATGGAAGGTTGATTCCTCCTTAAGTCGGACTCGTCGATAATATCATCGTGAACGAGGGAAGCCATATGGACCAATTCCATTGCCGCCGCGGCTTGCAAAAGCATTCCCCTGGAGCCGGAAAACAGCAGTCCACTATATAAGACCATCAATGGTCGCAGGCGCTTTCCGCCCCCATCGATTAAGCGGGAGCACATTTCATCAATGCCCCGATGACCGCTGTGTAGGATTTTGATCAATTCTTCATTAATCGTCAAAATGTCTTCTGATTGCCGCCCGTTGACCCTTTGATCATTCTTTTCAAGAGTTAAAGTGTTCATGTAAACCATCCTCTACTGGTTGGTATGGGTTAGTCTTTCCTAAATACTAATTTTTGAAACTCAACCGCCCTGGCTCAAGAATCGCCGGATTCAAAACCAAGTGCAAAAGTCAAGCCCAAACATTAGAAGAGCTTAACGTCCCGGATTGGAAGTTAAGAAAATCATTATACCATACCCTTCGGTAATCGTTTGTCCTCATCCGTTATGAATATTTATACCGAAATGAATAATTATTCCTAAATGAATAATCATACAACTTTGTTAGTTTTTTGTTAAACCTTTGCCTTAGCAGGATTGATGTTATATAATGAATGTTATAAAATGTCTATGGAGGTATTTTCAAGTGAAAAAATATTCATGGTTAGCGATTGTTTTAAGCATTACTTTGTTTTCCAGTTTGGCGCTTTCCGCCAAACCGGTTCTCCGTGTGGCAACCGAGGCCACCTATGCCCCCTTTGAAACCATTGATAAAAATGGCAACTTCGTAGGATTTGACATGGATTTAATCCGGTTGGTAGCCGATCAGGCAGGTATGCAGCTTAAAATGCTCAACGTCAGCTGGGATGGGATTATTCCCGGTCTGATGAATGGCAATTATGATTGTATCATCGCGGCAATGACCATCACACCGGAACGGAAGAAGCAAATAGCTTTCTCGGTCCCCTATTTTTCCAATAAACAGACAATCGTTGTCAAGAACAATAATAACACGATTAAAACCCCGGATGAACTTATCGGAAAAACCGTCACAGTCCAAAACGGTACCACGGGAGACTTATTTGCCAGCACAATTAAAGATGTGAAGATGAAACGCTTTGACACCAACCCTCAGGCAATTCAAGAATTATTGAACAATAACGCTGATGCAGCCGTAATGGATAACTTGGTAGCCTATGATGCTGTGAAAAACAGCAAGGGCCTGAAAGCCATTGATATTGAAAAGATTGACAAAGAAGACTATGGAATCGGCATCCGTAAAGATAATGAACAGCTCATCGCCAAAATCAATAAAGCTATCGAGGCTTTGAAAAAGAACGGCAAATTAGATGCTTTGATCGCCAAATATAAAACAGCGAAATAAAGGCTATCATCGCTATATTTTCAGCCAATGAAAATTCCTTGTCAATTTCTTGTTATTTTTTTTATGAATAATACCCAAATGCTTTGCATATCGGAATTTGATGTTATATAATTGAAACATTAATAAAAGATTATGGGGGTATTCAAAATGAAAAGATTCACATGGTTAGCAGTAGTTCTGGTATTTTTGCTTGTCGCCGGCATGGGACTTGCAGCAAAACCCGTGCTCAGAGTTGGTACCGATGCCACCTATGCTCCTTTTGAGACCATTGACAAGGACGGCAACTTCGTAGGTTTTGACATGGATTTGATTCGCCTGGTTGCCGCCGAGGCCGGTATGGAACTGAAATTGATGAACATCGGTTGGGATGGTATCATTCCCGGCTTGATGAACGGCAATTACGACTGTTTGATTTCGGCCATGACCATCACCTCCGAGCGGAAAAAACAAATCGCTTTCTCCACTCCTTATTTCTCCATCAAGCAAGCTATCGTGGTAAAGAGCGACAATACTTCCATCAAAGTCCCCGATGACTTAATCGGTAAGACCGTGACCGTCCAGAACGGCACCACTGGCGACTTGTTTGCCAGCAAAATCAAAGATGTCAAAATGAAACGTTTCGACACCAATCCCCAAGCCGTTCAGGAGTTATTAAACAATAACGCCGATGCAGCCGTAATGGATGACTTGGTTGCTTTCGATGCAGTGAAGAATAGCAAAGGTTTGAAAGTTGTTGAAATCCAAAAAATCGATAAAGAAGATTACGGAATCGGTATCCGCAAAGATAATGAAAAATTAGTCGCTACTATCAACAAGGCCATCGATACCCTCAAAAAGAACGGCAAATTGGATGCTCTCGTAGGGAAATATAAATCCGCGAAATAATAAATTATAAGCGGTTTTTTGAATGTGGCTGTCCCAAAAGAATTTTGTCGATAAAGATATACAATATATCCGGATTTGCTTTTTCAAGGAAACCATGATATATTGTATATCTTATTGATTGTAAACTACTTTTCCGGCAGCCTTCATCATGTCAGGAGCTTGTTATTTTGTAATAAAGGAATGTCAGATCGTGAAAAACAAATACTTATTATGTTTAGTTTTGACAATTGCCCTCCTATTCGGATGCCTTAGTGCAACCAGGGCGGCAACCGAAAAGGACGCCATTTTAAAAATCACTTCCGATCCTGCCGGCGCTGGTGTTTATGTAGATGGGAAGTTCATTCATCGTTATTCCCCTTGTACTATCCAAGGATTAACTCCTGGTACACATCAGATCGAGCTACGTAAATCAAAATTTCGAAATGAGAAAAAAACGGTAACCCTGGAAACGGGAGAAAACTCCATCGAGCTCTCGATGTCGGAAACTTCTCTTTATTATATGTGGTTAAGTTTACCAAGCCTTCTGCTCGGCGCATTAATGACCCTGTTTCTTACAGTGACCGCCGAGTTCATTGGGACACTGATTGGTACTTTCACTGGAGTCGCCAGGGTACTTAATAATAAATTGGTAAATCTGCTCGCCGGTATCTATGTTGATTTTATCCGGGGCACGCCGCTCCTGGTTCAGATTTTTATGATTCATTTTGGTTCTCCGCCAATATTGGGGGTCCTCTTCAATAACGGACAGCCCATACCGATTAATCCTTTCGTATCGGCTCTGGTAGCCCTCAGCATCAACAGCGGAGCCTATGTTGCCGAAATTGTCAGAGCGGGTATTCAATCCATCGACAAGGGTCAAATGGAAGCCGCCCGTTCCCTAGGTATGACTTATCGCCAGGCAATGAGTCACATTATCTTGCCCCAAGCTTTAAAACGGGTCATTCCTCCCCTTGGCAACGAATTCATCGCCATGTTAAAGGATTCTTCATTGGTATCAGTTATCGGCATGGAAGAATTAGTCCGTAAAGCCCAAGTCATCGTTACCCGTTCCTATCGTCCGACCGAAACCTGGCTTGAAGTTGGCTTGATATTCTTAATCATGACGATTCCTTTCACCCGCATTGTCGCCAAACTGGAGAGGAGGTTTAAGGTCAGTGATTAAAGTAGAAGACCTGCATAAACGTTTCCGCCATCTTCATGTCTTAAAAGGAATCACCTCGGAAATCAAACAGGGTGAAGTCGTATGCATCATCGGCCCCAGCGGCTCCGGGAAAAGCACTTTTTTGCGCTGCCTGAACCTGCTTGAAAAACCCAGCAGCGGCCATATTTACATTGAGGGCGTCGATGTATCCGATCAGGCTTTGATTGATGTCAATGAAGTCCGCGCTGAAGTCGGTATGGTTTTTCAGCGTTTTAACCTTTTTCCCCATAAAACGGCTTTGGAGAATATCACCATCGCCCCCATCAAAGTGAGAGGTCTAAGCCAGGAAGAAGCGGAATCCCGGGCTATGGAGTTATTGGACCGGGTCGGCCTTCGTCATAAAGCCGGCGCTTATCCCGAGCAATTATCCGGAGGTCAGCAACAGCGTATAGCCATTGCGCGTGCTTTGGCAATGCGCCCTAAGGCCTTGTTATTTGATGAACCTACCTCGGCCCTGGACCCTGAAATGATTCAGGAAGTGCTGGATGTCATGAAAAATTTGGCCCATGAAGGGATGACGATGGCTGTGGTCACCCATGAAATGGGATTTGCCAGAGAAGTGGGACACCGCGTCTTATTCATGGATGAAGGCCAGATTTTGGAGGAAGGCACTCCGGCCGATGTGTTTAATAACGCCAAAAACGAAAGAACCAAACAATTTTTAAGCAAAATTCTTTAATAACCAACGAAAAGAGTATTTCTACAAAAAAGCGGCAACCTCCAACGCTCTGGAGTTACCGCTTTTTTTAACGGTTTAGCCTTCGGAAGATCAGAACGATTTGAGCTTGAAAACCGCACGATGGCTTTGCCACAGAGAAAATAACGTCAAAACCAACAAAGCCCCGCTGCCGATCAGAAGCAGAATTCCTTGTTGAAAAATAATTTCAATATTGGGAATCCTGCTGATAATGATGCTGAATGAATTAAAAGCAATATGGACCGCGACGGGGACCCATAGGGACCCAAACCACTGATACACCAGGGCCGCCAAAACACCTAATATCATTCCATAAATCCCTTGTAAAATATTCAGGTGGTAAGCCCCAAAAAGAAACCCTTGCAAGCCTATGGCTATGCCGACAGGTAAAAAAGCCTTGATCCGGTTAAACACCATCCCCCTGAACAGGATTTCCTCAAAGATTGGAATTAAAATTCCGGCAATCATCAGGGTGAAGCCAAAACCTCCACCCAGCAACGGTTCCACCACTTGATCGTAATCGGGAAAGAGTTGGTCAAAAGATGTTACCATATCAAAGGTTAAAAAAAGCAAATTGAAGGAAACACCAAGAACCACGGCAAGCAGGACAACGCTCATTCTCGGTTTTGAAAACCGGCAATAGTTCCAGAGATTTTTTCGTTTTACCCGGAAAGCTATCCAATATATCAAAAGCGACAACAGGGCGCTGATTATCAACATTGGCAAGACATTCCGGTCGAGCATGGCCTCTATTTGCTTGGGGCTTATTTCCCGATGGCGGAAAATCATAAATTGCAGCAGATAAACAAAGCCCTGTCCGGTGGTAACCAAAACTTGCATCAACAGATACAAGCTAATCCACAGCAATATTTCCCCCCAAATTTTGATCAGGCTCCGGTTGAATTGAATCTTGATTACAATCTCTCCTCTAATTTGGCTTTCTCCGCCTCGTAACCCGCTTTCCCCAACAGAGCAAACATATTTTTCTTATAAGCTTCCACTCCGGGTTGATCAAAGGGATTGACCGCATTTAAATAGCCGCTGATCCCACAGGCCTTTTCGAAGAAATAGACCAGTTTCCCGAAGGTGTGGGGAGTAATTTCGGGAATCCTTACCACCATATTGGGGACTCCCCCGTCGTTATGGGCTAGCAGTGTGCCTTCAAACGCTTTTTGATTCACATATTCCATGGTTTTGCCGCTTAAGAAATTTAAGCCGTCGATATTGGCGGGATCATCCGGAATAATCACCGAACGGCGGGGTTTTTCGACCCAAAGAACCGTTTCCAACAGATCCCTTCGCCCATCCTGAATATACTGTCCCATCGAGTGAAGGTCGGTTGAAAAATCACAAGCCGCCGGGAAAATGCCTTTTTGGTCCTTCCCTTCGCTTTCTCCATATAATTGCTTCCACCATTCCGCGAAGTAATGCAGCCCCGGTTCATAATTGACCATGATTTCGGTGGTCTTTCCTTTCCGGTAAAGAGCGGTCCGGGCTGCCGCATACTGGTAAGCCGGATTTTTTTCCAAAGAAGTCTCCTGATATTCCCGGTAACCTTCGGCGGCTCCGTTCATCATTTCCTGAATATCGATTCCACCGGCGGCAATCGGCAACAACCCGACGGGGGTCAGTACCGAATACCTGCCCCCAACATCATCGGGAATCACAAATTGGGTATATCCTTCGGAAATGGCGGTCTTCTTCAAAGCTCCCTTGGACTTGTCGGTTGTCGCGTAAATCCGGGTTTTCGCTCCGGCCTCTCCGTATTTTTGGACCAATAATTCTTTGATTAAACGGAAAGCGATCGCCGGCTCGGTAGTTGTCCCCGATTTGGAAATGACGTTAACCGAGAAATCCTTATCCGCCAGGAGATCGAACAACTCCCCGGTGTAAGTCGGACTAATGGTATTTCCTAAATATAAAATTTGGGGGCCTTTGCGTTTTTCCGCACTGAGTTGATTATGGAAACTATGGTTCAGTAAATCAATAGCAGCCCGCGCACCGAGATACGACCCGCCGATCCCAATCACCACCAACACCTGAGAATCCTTTCGAATCTGTTCGGCCGCCTTCATAACCGCTTGGAATTCTTTCTTATCATAGCTCACCGGCAATTCCACCCATCCCAGAAAATCATTGCCGGGGCCGTTTTTTTGATGCAGCATCTCATGGGCCAGTTTAACCTGCTCCTGAAGCATGCCTACTTCATGTTCTCCAACAAAGGGTCTTGCTTTTGATAAATCTAATTTTATTTGACTAGCCATTGTTTACGCCTCCAAAATTTTATGACGAATCAAAACAGAAATTTGGAAAATCTCGTCTTTTCTATTCGCTAGAGATATGCATCTTCCTGCAAGAATATACGGATAATGTAAATGGAGTAAAATGGATCTAAAACTTATATCCCAGTTCAAAATCATAGCGGGATTTGCCGTCCAAATCCCGGTAATAATGACAGAGATAACTCCAAGAGCCGTCATCATCCTTAATAAACCAATCATAATTATAAACATTCCTTTTTTGGTCATAAAGTGAAAAACCATACTCCAAGCCCAACCGCTCAATCTTTCCTTTAAAGCGGTAAGCCATCGGACTTTCAATATCATCGATATACAGAGCGCTCAAATTAAGCCACGGGTTAACTTCGAGCCACAATTGGGCCATGGTACCGTTCCGGGATGCGGCATCGACACTATCCAGGGAAAGGAGCCCGGCTTTTCCAAGATCATTGTAAGAGTTCCATTTCAAATCCTCATATCTTCCGCCAAAGTAGTTGGCGACAAACTTTCCTTGGGTGTAGAATTCGCCGATCTGATAACTGACCAATCCGAGCCTTCCCTTAACGCCAAACATATCGGCTTTTCCATAATTGGTAAACCTGGCTGATTCCCAAAACGGAGCGCACCAAATCACATTGTTTAAACTAAGATCGTAAGAAAGCCCTTCCGTTGGAAATTGACGGGAGGACAAACCGTCGTAACCGTCGCGAATACCCGTCAACCCCAGCTGCCAGTGAAGTCCGGCCGTTGTTACAGACTGATCGATACGTAATGCTTGTAAACTGGCATAATCATTTTTCTCAAAAGGAGCCCAGTAAAATATTTCACCGAAGGCAACATAACTCAAATGAGTCGTCTCACTAGGGGTTCCATTCAATAAAAAACCACGATACGGGTTAAAAGGATGGTAATCGTTAATGAGTAACCCGTAACCATAGTCGATATCTTCTATTTTTTGATACTGAAGTTGCAGGCAATCGCCCTGATATGCAAAACTGTCGATAAAATTAGGGAGATCCGGGATGATGCCGGGCCTTGGCATTCCCCATTGCCACTTATCGTCATTCCAGGGATTTTGGAAAAAAGCCAAATCAAAAACACCTTCAAACCTTTTCCAGCGCCATTCCGGCTTTACATGAAAGCCGGCAGCCTTTTCTCCCTGAATGGTTGTATATTCAAGCTCTAAATTCTGTGCGAAACTCTGCCATCCGTACATTTGATCGAGCTGGGCGGAAATGTTCCCTTCGTTGACAGGAGAGAGGGTTCCTTGTTCTTCAAGACCTTGCGCATAACTTTGAGTGGTGAAAATCCCAGTTAAAACCGACATTGTCAGCAAGATAGCGAGTATTTGTTTTCGTTTCATTTTTTGTCTCAATTTCTCCTTAGCTTCGTGGTTGTTCTTGACAATCCCAACCCAATGAGTATGCCTGTACAGACAGTCAGTATCCCGATAGACAACATGTAGAGCAGCGCAGGGTTTATGCTATATAAAAATCCCGAAAGGAAGCCGAAAACCGCACTAAAAGCAGCTACTGCCGTGTTATGAAGGGCAAAAACGGCTGCCCGCTCCGTACCGGAAGTGGCCTCTGCCAAAACCGCATCAATAAAGGGCTTTGAAAGGCCATAACCGATTGCAAAAATCACCACTCCCAACGACACAATTTTGAAGCTGCCCGCCGGGATGGTAATAAATAATACCAGGGATGCAATCTGCAACAAAACTCCGCCCGCCATCAGCAGATAGCGATTAACCTTGGCCGAACGGGGGATCACAAGAAAAAATATGCCAAACATGACTGCGGCATTGACTCCGCCCAAAACAGCGATGGCGGATTTATCAAGTTTAAGAACTTCCGTCAAAAAAGGGGCGTAATAAAGACTGGAATAAGTGCCTATCGGAATATAGGCGTTAAAAAGAACACTACAAGATAATACCGTTAAAACCAGAGGCTCGTGGAAAAGATTCTTCAAAAAAGTCAGATTCAATCTTTTTTTGGACGCAGCGGATTCTTGATTCCGCTGGTGTAAAATTTGTTGTCCAACCGCAGTCTCCCGATAATAATAATTTCGACCCAGTACCATCGTAGTCATGCTGATAACCGCAAAACCCAATAAAATCCGTTCTCCGGAAAGAATTCCCATCTGCTTGACAATCAGTCCGGCTAAGGGTGTGAGAATACCTACCGAAATGTTGATGGTATTAATCAGATTGTAGGCGGCGACCTGTTGTTCCGGGGCCGCGTCTTCAATCAACATCAGGTTCCAGGAAACGGCGGGAATCTTCGATAAGCTATTGACAACCTGGGCTAAGGCAAACATCCAAAAATTATGACTAACTAAATAAATCATGATGGCGACGGGCCAGGCAATCAGATCAAATATCAAGGTTGTTCTACGGCGGCCCATTGCATCCGTGATCAGGCCGGCAACCGCCGAAAATGCTATACAGGCAATAAACCCGATGGCAATCAGAAAACCGATTTGAGGATCGCTAATCCCCCGGTCTTTCATATAAAGGCTGAAATAAAAGGTATATAAAGAATACGGAATCCCCCAGAGAGGTTCGAAAACTACGGAAACCCGGGTATTACCGTGTAATTTTTTAAAGGATTGAATAAAGCTGGATGGCGCGAGTTCAATAGTCATGATTTTTCTCCTCACTCGTCAGATCAAATGCCGGAAATTCAAACCCAAAGGCAATGCTTCCGCTAAAGTCGAAGGTTGGTATCCCCGTCGTTGAAACTATCGGCGATCTGTATTTGCAGTCCTTGGGCGAGTAACTTTTGAAACCCGCTATCCTCGACAGCGATTTGACGATCGGTAATCCAATGATATCGCGGCTCGATAGGCCCGATATTGGCCAACGAGCGGTGTCCGAACTTACTGCTTTCAAACAGGAGATAGACCTCTTTGGCCGCTTCCATCATGGCTTTTTTAATGGCCGCCTCATCAAAAGTGGTCGTTGACAACCCCCATTCCGGGCAAACGCCACAGGGCCCGGCAAAAGTTTTATCCACCCTGATGCCCTGGATTTTCTTGAGGCTGTCGATACTAATGGTATTAAAACTTTCCCGATCGACGGCGCCGCCGATCATCACCAGTTTGCAACCGGTGGTAAAAAGCAGGACATCATGGGCAATGGCGATCGAATTGGTAATGACCGTCAGTCCGGAGATCCGGTTTAAAAAAGGAACCATTTCGTCCACGGTGGAGGAGCCGTCCAATAGGATGGTATCGTTATTTTTTATTGCGGCCACTGCCAATTTGGCAATGGCGGTTTTAACATCCTTGTTGAGTTCCTGCCGTTCCCGGTAGGATAAAGCCGAACTAACCTGCTCCGGAAGGATAGCCCCACCATATGTTCGCGTTAAAAGCCCTTTTTCCTCCATTAAACGTAAATCCCGCCGGATCGAATCTTCCGAAATCTGAAAATTCTTACTCAATTCGACTACTTCCACCCGTCCTTTGGCTTGAAGCATTTCCAAAATATGCTGATGGCGCTCTTCAATGAACATCCAGGGTTCCTCCAATTTGTTCTTCTTTGTTCCGATTCGTTTCCGTTTGTTCTTAGTGATTCCATTTTATAGGATAAAGTAATAATTGTAAAGCGGCGGGAAGAAAATCCGACAGTCATTCTCCATAGAGAAATTGGAGCCGGGCCAAGATAAACCTCATGGAAACGAAATCATCCGCTAAAAATTTTTTTTCATTTTTCGGGGTTCCTCTGACTCACATTTCCCCACTATAATGAGGGTATTTCCGGAAATATCCTTTTTGATGATATTGTGTATTTTTACACTTATGGTATAATTATCCATAAGCAAGGATATTCTCCGGCCGGAAGAGTCGCTCGCTGGCGCAAGTGCGCCGAAATTATCAATAAAGGAGTTTAGTTTGTAATGTCGGAATCATTCGCGGAACAAATGAAAAACGCCAGCGTTATGCTGGCAGGGCTTAAAACCCATACTTCCGAACTGGCCCGTAGGGGGGCGGACACCGATTTCATCGGCAAATTCGAAACCGCTTATAAGGACGCTCTGGACTTAAACAGTACCCACGAGGCGGTCAAATCCAAATTGAAGATCATGACCAACGCCCTCGACGGCAAAAAGGAAGAACTGAATGACTTGTTCCAGGAGGGCAAAAAAATGGTCAAACTGGAAATGCCCCAGGAATCTTGGAAGGAGTTCGGTTTTCCGGATCAGCGGTAGGTAAAAGGGGAAATCAGCAGAGAGGACCGTCCGCGGCGGCCCTTTCCTTAACAGAAGTGAACCCCGTTTGTTCAGGCGATTACCCCGTCCCGATTTAAAGCTTTACCCATATCCCGGAGGGAAAATGGGAAATCAAAAATATTCAATCAATATAAAATATTGAGCCATTCATCCAAGGTGAAATCTAAAATGCCCGACCGAGCATAGTTAAACTATACTGCGGCCCAACTAAAAGAACTTAAACAGGAGTAACATGATTTTATGGATTTACGGGATTTTTTAAAACCCCTATGAATTATCTATTTTCCAGCAGTTCAATTTTGCAGGTCTTAATCCTGTAAATCCTGCGAATCCTGTCTCCGTTAACTTTTTTTAGGCCAACTTTTTGCTTATCCTTTAGGACCGGATTTGCTAACTTTTATCCGGGATTTTAACAAAATAATATAAAATGGTCATCAAATTTATAGAAATTAATCTTTACTCTTAAAAATTAATCTTTACTTCCGGATTTCATTTCCAGAACACAAATCTTCAATTCCCCCTCCAGGAAATTAATCTTAGCTCTTAAGAATTAATCTTTGCCTCCGGATTTCATTTCCAGAACACAAATCTTCAATTCCCCCTCCAGGAAATTAATAATCCATGAAATTTCTTTGATGTATAAAATACCGGTAGACCACCGGTATCGCGGAAAAAAATACGGCAAAGTCGCCTCCACGATGGAGCCGTCCAGTCTTCAGGGTTCCGGCGACTTTGCCGCTTGCTTTACGAGCGGAGGTCCCATTTTTGGGTCGCTCAAAAAGAAACCTCGCCGGTGGAAGCCGTGGACAAAAAGAATCCAATCATCCATATGTTTATTTGGTTCCAATACCCCAGATTTTAAAATAAACCGGATAATCCCGTGTTTCTCCATTTGCCACGCATTCAGGCTTAACGCGAACAAACACGCGCCAATATAACTCCAGCACGAATGAACATCGGAATTCACTCAAAAAGCCACTGTCGAAATCCTCCAGCGGCTTTTTGAAGTCGTAAAATTCATATGAATCAAATGAAATCAATATAAATCCTAAGAAATTATTTTAAAATATACATCTTCTGGTAGTAATCATCCAGCATCCGTTTGACTGCAAAAGTTTCGCGGGTGTTGTTAATGCTCTCCCCCATCATCCGCAGCCATTTTTCCCGGTTATGATAATAAGTGGGAATTACTTCCTCTTGCAAAACCCGGTAAAGGGCGTTCAAATCATGTTCATCCTGTTCATATTCGGAGCAGCTTTCAAATCCGTCTCCAAATTGCCAGCCATTGATCCCATGCCTGCACGCCTCCGGCCACCAGCCGTCAAGAATACTCAAATTAAGAGCCCCGTTCATCGCAGCCTTCATCCCTGAAGTACCGCTGGCCTCTTTCGGCCGCCGCGGGTTATTCAACCAAACATCGGAACCGGTGGTTAACATTTTACCGATGGTCATATCATAGTTCTCCAAAAATACCACCGCGCCCGGATAACGTTTGGACATTTGCACCAGATTTTCAACCACCCTTTTACCGCCGTCATCCAAGGGATGGGCTTTACCGGAAAACACGATCTGAAGTTTCCCCTTTTCCAGCAGCGGAGCGATGATTTCCGGTCTACTGAAGATAAATCCGCTCCTTTTATATCCGGCAGCCCGTCTTGAAAAACCGATTAATAAAACTTCCGGCTTCAGCTCGACGCCGGTTCTTTCTTTAATAAATCCAATCAGTTTTTGTTTATTTTTCTGATGCTGTTCCCACAGAGAGCCTTCTCCCGAGGCCGCCCGCAACATCTCGGGATCAACCCAGGTTGGCGTGTGAATCGCGTTGGTAATGCCGACAATGGGCGAACAGCTTGAAACGTAAGACCACATTTTATTGGCGGTCTGACAGTGTAAATCGGCAACCGCATTGGTGACTCTCGACAAATGCAAAGCCGCAACCGTCATATTAAAAGGATTGCCACCAATTTCCATCATTTGCTCCGTCGATAAACCGTTATTGGCGCCCATATACATCAACCGGTCAAGCTCATGGGATTCATTGCCTTCAACGATCGGCGTGTGGGTCGTAAAAACGATTTGTTCACGGACTGCCGCCAATGCCGCATCATAATGCAAACCCCATTCCAGTTTCTCCCTGATTAACTCGAATCCCGCAAACACCGCATGGCCTTCGTTAAAATGGTATACATCCACCGCGATACCAAGAGCCCTTAGCGCTTTCACCCCGCCAATCCCCAGGACCATTTCTTGAGCAATCCGTTCCTCTCCAAACCAGCCGTATAATTGGCCGGTAATCCAGGGATCCTGATTCTCAGGCACATCGGTATCCAGCAAATACAGGGGAGCATTACCGAAATTATCAACCAGCCAAACCTTGCAGACTACATTCCGTCTCCGGATTGGCACCACAACTTTAACTCCGGTATCTTTCAAAAAATCATATTGGTAATTATGATAACTATCATAGGGCCGGCCATCTTGATCAATCATTTGATCGGTATATCCTTGTTTCCATTTGATACCGATTCCAACAATCGGGTACCCATGGTCTTTTGCGCCCTTAAGATAATCGCCGGCCAAGATCCCAAGACCCCCGGCATAACTCCGAAACGATGCATCCAGACCATATTCCATACAAAAATAAGCCACTTTCGGCAAATTATTTTGGTCTGCCAAAAAACCCCCTCCTTTTTATGAAATTATTATAATCTTCCTAGCTGGGCTTTTCTATATACAAAAAAAACCACCCATCTGGTAATTGTCATATAGGAGAAATATATGGAAAACGGGTACTTTTATGTTTTCTTCCCGGCCCTGAATTATCAACAAAAAAACCGCAGTCACTCCGCTACGGTTTTCAAATTTCTGGTATCGGGATTCTCGAAGGATTTGCTTTAGGCCCCACAAGAACCTTTTGTGATTTATGCAAATTTCAACCATGCCCGCCTGGTGCTTGAGGTTATGGAAAAAAGCCCCTTCTTTGGTTACTCTTCTTTCGTTTTAGCCGGGGGCAGTTTGAAATGGAAATCCGTAACCCGGATAATGGCCACATGTTTAAAAAATGCAAAGTTAGGAAAGCGTTCGGGATTGACATCAACTTTCATGATCGCGGCAAATCTCCCTTTTCCCCCGCCACGGAGATTGAAAGTGAAAGTTTTCCCATTGCAATCTTGAATCATATGGAGGGGGTGAAAAAATGTCCACAAGGGAAAAACCCAGCCTTTTTTGGAAACCTTGATCGTAATATCGATGACGGGGACCCCGTTTTGGGTGACTTGGAGAGTATCCAAATCCTTGCCGGGAATAAATTGAAACGAAGCCCTTTCTTTAGATATTCCCCAATCGCTCAGTGAATTTTCAAGTCCATCCCGGTTGTCGGAAACATAATTTCTGGAAATCGTATAAACCTTATGGTGTTGATAGCGCAACTTTCCCGGTACAAAAAATAATTCTTGATGAGGTCCCATATTGGAAGATTGGTAATCCGCAAACACGATAGCTCCGACATTTCCATAAAACCCTTTTCGAAATCGCTCGGGTAAAAAACCATGATCGAGAATAAACGGTTTAGGGAATTTAAATAACATGAAATAACCGTTACCTGTAAAATTCCAGGGCGTTTGATTCGCTTCGTTCATAAAGAACCCTCCCCAGTCTACTTCCATTATAAATGATAATTCTCCATCCTTAGGCCATATCCTCCGTAAAATTAGGTAGGAAAAATAGTACTTGTATTTCCCTTGATTCATGGTATTATAAAATTGTACCTAAACTGAGGATCATAAGGTTTGCAAATTCCAAAATGAATTGCCTCCGAATAGTCCAGGGAAAGGTAAAATATGGGCCCGTAGGGCTAAAAGGTGAGGTTGTTAATGTTTCAAGATAAAACAAAAACATGCAAAGATTGTGGTCAAGATTTCGTTTTTACTGCAAGTGAACAGGAATTTTTTGAATCCAAAGGTTTTACCAATGAACCTGGACGTTGTCCCGCATGCCGGGCTGCTAAAAAAGCCCAATCCGGTAGAGGCCGTGGTGGTTTTCAAAGCAGAGATCGTCAACTTTTTGATGCGGTTTGTGCGGAATGCGGCAAACCTACCAAAGTTCCTTTCCAACCAAGCGGCGACAAACCAGTTTACTGCCGCGATTGCTTTCAATCCAGACGTTCATACTAAAGATGACGAAACCACCCGCAAGGGTGGTTTTTTAAGTTTTTATGCGGCTGTCTAATATTTTAGAAGTCAAGCTTACTTTTTGCGGCGTTTTTTAACGGAAAAACCGAAACTGCCGACGGCCTCTCCCAAAGTCCAGTATTGGCCGTGAACGTAGCTTATTAAGTCGGCTTTCGCCAAATTTAACCTACCACTCCGGTCGATTAACCCCTCCTCGACCTGAACTCCGGAAACTTTGGCCAAAAAAAGGTGATGAGAACCCAAGTCCTTGACTGCGCTCACCTTGCACTCCAGGGCAAGCGGCGCCTCCAGAATCACGGGTGCTTTCAGATTCCGCGCCGCCGCTGCCGTTAATCCGGTGGCCTGAAATTTGTCGCAATCTTTACCGGAAACGACTCCGCAATAATCCACCGCCCGGGCCATATGACGATTGGGCAGATTGATCACAAATTCTCCGCTCTCCTTGATAAGGGGGTAGGAATACCGCTCCGGCCGCACCGAGATCGAAACCATCACCGGATCGGAAGCTACCGTTCCGGCCCAGGCAATGGTAATGATATTTTTAACTCCTTGAAGTTCCCCGCAGCTTACTAAGACAACCGGCACCGGGTAAAGCAAGGTCCCCGGCTTCCAAAATAATTTCCCCATTCAATCTTCATCCTCAAATATTCCATGAACTGTTTGAAGCTATATTACTATTTTATCCAATAAAAATCCAGCTTTTCTTTTCCCGATCCAAAACAAACCCTTATTATGGTGAGGCATTTATTTTTTATTGGCCTGGATAATATTCTCCGCTTTTTCATCCATATTGGGATATAATTGATCCGATACAAACTCTTTCCCTATTATACTGGCAACTCGATATCTGGCATACTTCGTCTTGTCGCTCTCGCAATTATTTTTTTTAAACAGACGACCCAAAGCACTATCAATAGGCATTTTATCATTGCAGAAGGGACATTTTTCTAAGTTTTCACAACGCATATTGATCATCCTTTCGTGTTGGAAATATAAGTGTGCCCTGGTTATTGATTTGATTTTATCATGGAAGAAAAAAGCTGTCTATTCGTAAACCGGATGATTTTTATGTTTATTTTATTGATAGGTTGATCTTTATAAATAAAACTGTTATCAAAGCGTCAAAACATTTACAACCTAAAAGGGCAGCCGCGTCAATAATCCGTCAAAAAAATAACCGGGCTCACTTATCGTGAACCCGGATCGAATTTTAATTTTGAATATAAAAATGGTGCCGAAGGCGGGATTTGAACCCGCACGCCCTCGCGGACACAGCGCCCTGAACGCTGCGCGTCTGCCAGTTCCACCACTTCGGCACTTCACGTGTATCATAAATTATAACCTATCTTTGATAAACTGTAAAGAGGCACTTTCAGAAATCATTCCGGTAAATGATCCAATTCCTATCTTTTTGGCAGGATTATCCTAACGCTTCGCGAATTATCTGAAAAAAACCGGGCACTCCCACTCTAACGATCGCTACTCAGCCGTAAGAATTCTATATTACAGCATAAAAAAACTCGATTAGCCGGTTTTAACCGGCTTGGGTTCAACCAGCCGTGCGGCTTAGCCGGCGGCCCCGCAAAAATCAGAGTTTATATTTTCGTCGTAACGTTCATAATTAATTATATCAAAGGAGGGTTTTCCCCATGTCCATCTCTGATAAAGTACGTGAATCCCTAAATCACTCCTCGATGGTCCGGAAAATGTTTGAAGAGGGCGACCGCCTGCGCCGCATTTACGGTCCGGATAAGGTTTATGATTTCTCCCTGGGCAATCCCGATCTGGAACCACCGGAATCTTTTCAGGAAGGGCTGCGTAAGCTGGCCAATCACCCCATTCCCGGGATGCATAAATACATGAGCAACGCCGGTTACGAGGAGACCCGCGCGGCAATAGCGGCTTATCAAAATAAACGCACCAGTCTAACTTTAACTGCCAATCATGTCGTTATGACCTCAGGAGCCGGCGGCGCTTTGAACGTTATCTTCAAATCTTTACTCAACCCCGGCGATGAAGTCATCGTCAGCGCTCCTTATTTTATGGAATACGGCTTTTATACCGACAATCACCAGGGCAAACTGGTGGTGGTTAAAACCCAACCCGACTTTCAACTGGATCCGGAGGCTATCCGCACAGCCGTCAATTCCAAAACCAAAGCCATCCTGATCAATTCTCCCAATAATCCCACCGGGGTGGTTTATTCCGAGAAGACATTAACCGCGCTTGCCACCGTCATCCGGGAAAAAGAAAAGGAGTTCGGGAAAGTTATTTATTTAATTTCCGATGAACCTTATGCCGGACTGGTCTATGACGGTGTGGAAGCTCCCCCCATATTGAAAATCTTCGAACATGGAATCGTGGCCACTTCTCACAGCAAAGACCTGGCCATACCGGGCGAACGGATCGGTTACGCCGCCATCAACCCCCAAATTCCCGAAGCGGACCTTCTTTTCAGCGCTTTGGTTTTCGCCAACCGAATTCTGGGATTTGTAAATGCCCCCGCTTTAATGCAGCGCCTGGTGGCCGACCTTCAAGGCCAAGTGGCCGGGTTGGATTCATACCGAGAGCGTCGGAATATTTTATATAACCATCTGACCGGCATTGGGTTTGAAATCATCAAACCCCAGGGTGCCTTTTATCTCTTTCCCAAGAGCCCTATTCCGGATGACGGCGCTTTTAGCCAGGCAGCCCAAAAACATAATATTTTAATCGTCCCGGGGAAAGGATTCTGTCAGCCGGGATATTTCCGGATTGCTTATTGCGTTTCCAAAGAAATCATCCAAAATTCCTTGCCGGCGTTCACCGCTCTGGCTAAGGAGTTTAATCTCACAAAATAATGTAAAATTCCTCATCATGATCAATACTTCCATAAAAGAAGATCCCTGCAAATTGTGGGGGATCTTTTTTTTTATAATTTTTTTTAAAAAAAGTATAAAGTTCCCCACAAAAAATCCGATAGTATATTATGTAAAGACAAACTATTGGCAATAGCGCCAATATATTTAATATTGGGTTTTTATGCCTCGTTTGAAGAAGGGTGTGAGAAGATGGTTACCATAGCGGATGTTGCGGATCATGTCGGGGAATATATTGGCGAAAAGGCTGGCTTGCAGTCTGAAGTCAAAAAAATTTGTTATGGGATTGAATGTCTTTCCATTATGGTGATAAGCATAGGTTTTATTCTGGGGGTTGGCTGGTTGTGCGGTGCTTTTAAGGAGACCCTTTGGATAACCTTTGCCGCATTATTTATGAAACACATCATTGGCGGCCCTCATCTTTCCGGCTTTGTAAGATGTACCGCTTTCAGCGCGTTAATTCTGGCCGGTTCCGGATGGGCATTGAAAACTTTGGAAACCCCCTCTCCTTGGTGGCTGCTTGCTTTGGCAACCGCAGGATGCTGTGTCGTTCTGCTTTATGGTCCACTGTTGGCCCAGGATTTTGATTTCAATGAACAACAAATCAAATCCAGAAAACGTTTCGGCGTAATAACCCTCGCATCACTGAGTCTTTTGAATATCTGGTTTGACAGTACGTGGTTAACGGCTTTGAATATCGGGGTTTTAATCACAGTTCTGCTCAGAACACCGGCCGGTGTCTGGATAGTCCATTGGTTGGAACTGATTACCAAAGGAAAGGAGGCGCAAACCGTATGAAAAGATTATATTTATTATTGGCCGCTGTCGCTACATTGGCTGCTACTCTTAGTATGGCCTTTGCTTGCCAAAGTGTGTCCTATCAACCAAAAATGAGGAAATAATTTATGAATGTTTCTATTAGAAGAGTTTTTTTACCGCCAAGGTATTTTTGATATACCTTGGTGGTTTTTTTATGTTATAATATTTGCATAGAATTATTTTCTTCACAATTTTAGAATATTTTCTAAATGGACCAGAAAATATTAAGAATCCGTATTTGTTGTTGATTCTTTACTTGTTGTGATGATAGCTTTTTTAAATAAGCAGACGCAATTTCATAAATACTTCCATATTACAGGATAAGATATCTCTCCGGAGTGTGGAAAAATGAATGAACTCTTTCTAACTCTGATAACCTGCCTAATGTTTTATGTCACTTTTTCTATCCATTCCCAGTTGGCTTTGACCTTTTATCGATCGTTCTCCATCCCAAAGACAGGCCCCGCTCCCGGTCCTGATCGCCTTGCGATCGCCTTGATCTCCAAAATCTGCTTAAGCGCCTCCGTCGCGGTGGTTTTCATCTGTTCCGGAGTACTTCGCTTGTTGAATCTGATCAGTTTTGTACTCGGCCTGATCGGTTCTTTGCTGATAACCATTGCAATAACGCCGGGAAGCATCGTCATGGCTTGCCCGTTCTTCCTCAAACCGGGTTATGGGATTCCTTCCAAATTGAGCGGATACTCATGGATGCTATTGAATCGGCTGGAACTGGTTTTCCCCATTTTGGTTTTGATAATTCTAAAGGCCAGCAAATTCTCTTTGCTTAAATATCCTCAAGCCTTGACAAAAAGGAATTTTATGCTGTATGGATTGAAAAATTGCAATGTTTTTCGGCCGCTTTGACTTGGAAATCTTCAAATACGATGACGGGGAGCTGAATATCGATGTATTATCCCTATTGGATGCTTTTGAATTTTTTAATAGCTTATATTACTTTTTTTATCTTTTACCAGCTGGCTTCGGCCTTTATCGATCTTTCCCCATCCCTAAAACAGACCTTGCTCCCGGTTCTAATCGCCTCCGTGGGCGCCTATATCTCCAAAATCTGCTTAGGCGCCTCCGCTCCAGTACATACCGCCGTGGTGGTTGTTATTTGCGCCGGGGTGCTTCGGTTGTTTTATCCAATCGGCTTTGTTCTCAGCCTGATCGGATCTTTGCTGACCATTATCACTGTGACCCTGGGAAGCATGATTTTGGCTTGCCCGGTCTTCCTCAAACTGGGTTTTACGATTCCTTCAAAGTTAAGCGAGTACTCATGGGAATCTTGGATTCTTTTAAATCTGCTGGAACTGTTCCTCCCAACGTTGGTTTTGCTTATTCTAAAGACTAGCAAATTCTCCTTACTGAAATACCTTCAAGGTTATACAGTGAAAACATAATTTTTAACGAATTGCATTGATTGTTGATTTTGATGTCGTTTAAATTTTTTGTTTTGTTCTTAAGAAAGCGATGGAACTATTGGGCTAAAAAATAATTTGGATGAAAAAGCGAAATATTAGCTGATTTTTATGTTATAATTTTCTATGAGTTTGACTTTAGAGCTTATAGAACACTTTATGAGGAGCTGAGAGTAGATGCAAGATCCCTATTTGATGCTTATGTCCTTCTTGTTGGTTTACTTTGCTTTTTTCATTAGTTACCAGTTAGCTTTGGCCTACATTGGAGTTTCCCTGCCGGTAAAAAGAGTTCTCTTGCCGGTCATGCTCTTTTCGGCAATCGCTTATATTTCCAAACTCGTTCTGAACGCTTCCGCTCCCGTCCATACCATCGTGCTGGTAATAACCGGCGCAGGGATATTATTCTTATTCAACAAAATCAATATTACGTTGAGCCTTATCGGCTCTTTACTATCTTTTACCACTTTAACGCTGGGGAGTATGCTCTTGGCCTGCCCACTCTTCACTCACTTTGGTTATGCGATTACTTCAAGATTAGCCGAGACGAACTGGATGCTATTAAATCTGCTGGAACTCGTCGTTCCGGCGTTTGTATTAATTATCTTAAAAACAACCAAATTTTCCTTGATGAAATATATTCCGATTACCAAATAGGTGTGTGATATTAATTGAAACACTCTTACCTATTGCATTCTTTCCTTTATGCTTTATTGGCCATTTTTCTGCTTTTGATTCTGGAAATGAATCTCTTTGATATGCTTCATAAAACGGTTACTTTCTTTGTAGCCGGAATTACTGTTGCCATTTTAATACTATGGATATTAAACCTTCGTTCCTTTTATAAATTTACGGTTGAACTGAATAAAGAATCCATCGTCCAGGAAATCGACCGCTTACAATTGGAAGAAAGCCAGAAACTAATCCAAACGCTAAGTTCCCAGCGTCATGATTTTAAAAATCAACTTCAGGTTATCCGGATGTTAGCCCAAATGAACCGGAGCCAGGAAGTGCTCAAATTCATTGATGAGTACAATGCCTCCCTGGACTCATCCAGCTCCTTGTACTTGAACATCAACAATCCGACGATTTCCGCGATGTTGTTGGTTTTTTCCACCCAGTGCAAGGCGAAAAACTTGCAATTTTCAGTCGATTGCGATGCCGATTTTGCGGATTTCAAGATTTCCATGGTGGCTATTACCCGGGTGTTGGGAAATATCATCCGCAACGCCATTGAGATTCTTGAAGGAGATCAGGCTTTCCCGCGGACTATCCAGGTGACCATTTGGGAAACGGAAGACTGTTATCATTTCACCATTTGGAATAATGGGCCGCCTATCCCGGACGAGATCCAGCCGATGATTTTTACAGCCGGATTTTCGACCAAAAATAGCTCAGGCCTTGGTTTAGCGATTGTCAAACAACTGCTCGGAGAAATGCGGGGCCAAGTCACCGTTCAAAGCGCTCCCGGCAAAGGCACCGAGTTTAAAGTCGTCATCCCGAAAAACGTTCCTCTGGTATTCCTTCCCAAACAAGCGGAAATTAGTCAAAAAGCCGGGTTCTAAAAAGTAGTTGACAAATCTTCAAGAATCGCATATATTATTTCTAATCAAATATTCATAAAAGATCGCCCCAAAGACATTGAAGGGAATAAGACATAAAATAAAAGCCTTAGAGAGTCGGTGGTTGGTGTAAACCGGTGCTTTCGTTTTATGTGAATAGCTCATCCCGGAGTTGCCCGTTTGAAGGATTTAGAGCGGGACGTTTTGGCAACGTTACAGGTCAGCGCCTTGTTGGAGGCTGCGTAAAGGGTTGCGTATAAGCGTAACCGAATTAGGGTGGTACCGCGTGGAAAATAAAATCCTCGCCCCTTGTGTTTGTGGGGCGAGGATTTTTTGTGTCTGTTTGGTTACTATGATTCAGGAGGAAACAGATATGAAAAAAGCATTTGAAAAGTATCTTCCCTTTCCCGGAGTCCCCCTGGCAAACCGCGAGTGGCCTTCCCGTGTCTTAGAAAAAGCTCCCGTCTGGTGCAGCGTAGACCTACGCGATGGAAACCAAGCCCTAGTCGATCCGATGAATCTGGAAGAAAAATTGCTCTTATTCAAGACCTTGGTCCAAATTGGGTTTAAAGAGATCGAAGTGGGTTTCCCCTCAGCTTCCGAAACGGAATATGAAATCCTGAGGGCTTTAATCGAAGGCGGCCATATTCCCGATGACGTTACGATCCAGGTTTTGGTTCAAGCCAGAGAACATCTAATTGAAAAAACCTTTGAGGCTATCCACGGCGCTAAAAATGTAATCTTTCATTTTTATAATTCCACTTCGACCCTACAACGCAAAGTGGTCTTCAAAAAAGACATGGCCGGTATCATCGAAATTGCTGTCAACGCCGGGAAATTAATCGCTGAGTTATCGAAAAAGGCTGACCCGCAAACCCATCTCCGTTATGAGTACTCCCCGGAAAGCTTCTCCGGGACTGAAATGGATAATGCCGTGGCTATCTGCTCCCAGGTCATGGAGACTTTGGGCTCTTCACCCCAAAACCGGATTATTCTCAATCTGCCGTCGACTGTGGAGTGCAGTACACCCAATGGTTATGCCGATCAGATCGAATATTTTTGCAAACATTTACCGGACCGCCAAAATGCCATCATCAGCCTGCACCCTCACAATGACCGCGGCACCGGAGTCGCGGCAGCCGAATTGGGATTACTGGCCGGCGCTGAACGGGTGGAAGGTTCTCTTTTTGGCAACGGTGAAAGGACCGGAAACGTTGATATTGTAACATTGGCGCTTAACATGCATACTCAAGGCATCGACCCCGGGCTGGATTTCAGTAAAATTCCGGAACTCCGTGAAATCTACGAAAGAGTTACCAAGATGAGAGTCCATGAGCGTCACCCTTATGGCGGCGACCTTGTATTCACCGCTTTTTCCGGCTCCCATCAGGATGCCATCAACAAAGGAATGGATTATATGCGCACCTCGGACACGGGATATTGGGAAGTCCCTTACCTGCCTATCAATCCCGCCGATATCGGCCGAGAATACGAACCCATTATCCGTATTAACAGTCAATCCGGAAAAGGTGGCGCCGCTTATATTTTGCAAACCGTATATGGCTACAATTTACCCAAAGCCATGCACCCGGAATTCGGGGCCATTGTTAAAGCGGCCTGTGACAAAGCGGGGACCGAATTATCTTCACAATGTTTATATGACTTGTTTAAGTCCGAATACCTGGATTTGGAATACCCATTTTCTTTGAAAACGTACCATGTCTCCCACCAATCGGGAAACGGTTCTCCGGCAGGCGTCTTTTTCAGCGGCGTCATTAAGTTCCAAAACGAAGATCATAAGATTGAAAGCCGGGGGAATGGACCCATTGACGCCTTTTTCAATGCCCTCAAAAATTTCGGGATCGGCGATTACCATCTCGTATCCTATGATGAACAAGCCGTTTCCTCCGGCTCGGACTCCAAAGCTTTGGCTTTTATTCAGCTTAAGAATAAAACGGGAGTTTCTGTTTTTGGAGCCGGAATCGACGAAGATACCAGCGTAGCCTCGATCAAAGCCGTACTTTCCGCCATCAATAGGGCAAGCCGGAAGTAAAAGGCGGTTTGCGTCCTCCTATTCGTAAAGAACGGAAGCTTTTTCAAAAAAGGAACCCATGAAGGATTTCTCATTGTTCCTTTCATGGGTTCCTTTCAATTTTTGATCCAAAGCGGAGCGGCCTTACTCTTCATTCTCACTATCAAGGCAAAACGGGTATGGAATTATACCATGGCTTTCTTAGCCTGAATCCGGGGGTCACCCCATAATTTACCTATCACAGGGGTAACCGATACGGGATCTCCGCTGGTATAAAAAGTTTCCTGGCCGGGAGCCGGACGGGTGGTCATCAAATCCGCCAGTTTTAACACCCGTTCCGTTTGCTTGGCGACAGCAACTCCAGTATCTAAGATTGTGACATCGGGGCCGCAAATTTTACGGGCAACCGGTATTAAAAATGGGTAATGAGTGCAGCCGAGTACCAGTGTATCGATGCCCTTGGCTAAAAGAGGCTCCAAATATTGTCTTAATATTCTTTCTGTTTCAGGAGTCTCGATTTCACCGGATTCTACAATCTCTACCAAGCCAGGGCCCGGCTGAGTATAAACCTCTACTCCTGTTGCATATTTTTCTACTAGAATTGAAAATCGTTCACCATTCAAAGTCAAATTGGTTGCCAAAACTCCTATTTTCCCATTACGAGTCACTTCATGGGCCGGTTTAATAGCCGGTTCCACACCAACCACCGGTATTTGTTTATATTTGGCCCGGACTTGGTCAAGCCCGGCTACACAAGCCGAATTACAAGCTACAATGATTACTTTTGCTCCCAGGGAAACTAAAAAATCGGTAATTTCCAATGAACGTTGCCGAATTTCTTCCACAGGTTTCACACCGTAAGGGCAATGGGCCGAGTCGGCTAAATAAACGAGATCCTCCGCCGGAAGCAACCGCCTTACTTCCCGTAATATCGAAAGCCCTCCCACACCTGAATCAAATGCCCCTATAGGCCCATTTTTTGACAACTCAAACCACCTCAATGATTGATTGACGTTGATTAAACCTCGTTCCGGAAAATATCAGGTTTCTATGTTAGTTGCCGGTTCATGTTAAAAGATTCTCGCCGCCTTTTGATAATCCTTCATTCAAACTATATCTTATCCAACATCTTTCGTTTTCTCATAAAAGTGAATGATGGGGACATATTAATGAAGTAAAACCTTTGCGAGGAAAAAATAGTGGTATTTTTGTGGCAAACGTTCCGGAAATGGGTCAGGGTTAAATTAAATGGACCCTATATATTTCTTTCGGTGCTTCTCCTTTTTCTGGGAGGATTGTTGCTGGCTATTTATCTGCCTTTGCCGTCCCCCAAAATGCCCTTAGCTTCCGAGGTATATGACCAGAATCATCAATTCGTCACCACTTTCTTTATCCAGAACCGAAGCCCGGTTAATCTGGATGAAGTACCGCCCTTCCTGATTAAAGCGATATTGGCTGTGGAAGATCATCGATTTTTTCAACATCATGGTATCAATCCGGGAAGAATTATCAAAGCATTGTTTTATGATATTATGCACCGGAGTTTAGAGCAGGGCGCCAGTACGATTACCCAGCAACTCGCTAAAAATGCCTATCTTGATCAAAAGCGGACCTTTCTTCGCAAACTTAAAGAATTGTTTTATACCGTTAAATTAGAACTCCAGTTGCCGAAGAATAAAATTCTGGAACTCTATCTCAATCAAATTTATTTCGGTCACGGGGCCTATGGACTGAAAATCGCCGCCCAAACCTATTTTGGAAAAACTTTGGATCAATTGACCCCATCCGAAATGGCTCTCCTTGCAGGATTACCCAAAGGGCCGGCTTATTATTCGCCTTATTTCCATCCCGAAGCCAGTAAGAGACGAATCGTTGAAGTTTTGCTGCGGATGAGAGAATGCAACTTTATATCAAAGGATCAGCTTGAACATTACCGCTCAATGCCGCTTCATTTGCCGGGTATTATAAATAAGACACCGCCGGCTCCTTATTTTCTCGATCTTCTCCAAGATGAAGTCAGCCGGATATTTCCCAAAGAACCGGGTTTGATTTATAAAGCCGGTTTTATTATCGAGTCCACTTTGGATATGGAGATGCAAAAAAAAGCAGAACACTCCATGGTAAATGGGTTGCCTAAATTATTTCACGATAAGCAAGGTTTGCTGCAGCCTCAAGGGGCATTGATTGCAATCGACTCCCAAACCGGGTTTATCCGGGCCTTAGTAGGCGGTATTGATTCTACAAAATCACAATTTAACAGGGCGACTCAAGCTCATCGCCAACCGGGATCTTCGTTCAAACCAATTTTATATGCCGCTGCTTTAAGCCACGGATATACATTGGCCAATCAGGTTGATTGCAGTCCGGTAACCTATCAAATCGGGCGGCAGATCTACCGGCCAACCGACGACAATGACGAGGAACGCTCCGGGCTTTTATCCCTGCGTCAAGCTTTGGCATCTTCCAGTAACGTGGTAGCGGTCAAACTACTGTACCAAATCGGGGCCTCCAAAGTTATTGCTCTTGCGAAGGAACTTGGGATTTCCTCTACCTTACCCCCTCTACTGTCATTAGCTCTGGGTTCTGGGGAAGTCACCCCGCTGGAACTGGCCGGTTCTTACCTACCCTTTGCCAATGGCGGCAAAAAGTTGATTCCCACCACCATAAGACGAATTTTGGATCGGGAGGGCCGGGTACTTTACCAGGCTCCTACAGAACATTCCACAGTCATCGATCCCGGGGTGGCTTATTTGGTGACGCAGGCTTTAAGCAGCGTTTTGCGCAAAGGGGGAACGGCAGCCAATATCGAAGGCGTGATCAACCGGCCGGTAGCCGGTAAAACCGGAACGACTGAAGAAAATAGGGATGCCTGGTTTGTTGGTTACACTCCGGACCTATTAACTTGTGTATACGTCGGCTGCGATCATAACGAGCGTTCATTACCTGGAGCCGCTAATCAAATAGCAGCTCCGATTTGGGCCAATTTTATGACCGAGGCTTTAAGAAATAAGCCGGCCCTTGACTTTACAATTCCGAGCAATATTGTTCCAATGGATATTTGCACCGAGACAGGGGCAAAAGCCACTGTTTTTTGCCCTAAACGGACTGAGTATTTTTTAACAGGGACTGAACCGACAGAATATTGTCAAAAGCACCGTTTCCTCAGCATTCAAGTATGTAAGCGTTCCGGCCTTTTACCCGGCCCTTATTGCAGGGAATTAGAAGTACGCCAATTTCTGCTTGGGAAACAGCCCACGGAAATCTGCGATTTATGTGGCAAGCATTCCCGTTTCTTTGATTGGTTGCGGCGAATATTTCATTCAAAGGCTCCGTAATTCTAAATCTTTTGCGACATCTCCCTTCCCGGATCGGCCTCCGATGAATATATTATATATTATACCGATCCGGCCGGATCAAATGTGGATACTGAACCACGTCGATCCGGCCGATCGGATTTGAATCAATCCGTTCTGTTGATACTGATTAAGCCAATCTGGGAGGAATGGAACTTGGCGCTGGCGAAAACGATTCCAATCGATGAGTTAGCCTTGTTATGGGTTTCCACCATGATTTACTACACTAAAAAAATTCCGCGCCGGATTGCTGCCGATCCTTACCTGACCCAGAAAATTGAGTTGGATTTATCTCAGTTCCGGGCCATCGCTTATCATCTGGAAATGTTATTTTGTACCCGCCCTTCTGGTTCTTGGGCCAAATATGTCTGGCGCCAAAATTTCGCCCTCTATCTATCCCAAATCATTCACCGTTCCCAGCTCTTTTTTCAGCATCTCGGCTCCCTACCCCACTCGACAGCCGAAGACTAAGATATTGCCGGTATATTCCACCTCTTTCTCTCATCAATTCCCTCGCGAGGCAAGCCCTGGTTTATTTTACAATCCTGCGTTCATTTGGCTATCCACTCTTTCCCACAAGGAACTTCCCAAGCTTTAAAGAAATTGTCAGTACTAGAAAAAGCCTGACAGGTTGGATTCAGTTTCCAAGAACAATTAGACATTACTGCCACGGTTAATTGAATCATTGAAGTTACTATTTGTAGCCTTCTGCCTGGAAAATATTTTTCCATATCTATTTTAGGCAGAATAGCCATCCGGTATTTATTTTCCGTTTTTCACGGCAAAACCGGAGGTGACTTTCCAGCATTTACTGCCAGCCTACTTTTTGCCCGTGCCGTGGACAAAAAGGAGCTAAAAAATGACATTGAAAAAGACTTTGGTTTCCTCTCTCGTTTTAGGTGTTTTGACTTTCACTGCAGGTGCTGTTTATGGACAAGTCTATTATGTTCAGCCTGGGGATTCTTTGTATAGTATTGCAGCCCGTTATGGCACTTCCATAACTTCATTATCCCAGGCTAACGGTTTGAGCAAAAATGAAATTTATCCCGGACAAGCCTTAAGTATTACTTCAAAGAACAATACCAGTTCCAGCAGTGTCGCCTATACGGTTTTACCGGGTGACAGCCTTTTTCTGATAGCTCAGAAATTCGGAGTTACAGTGGATGCCCTAAAAAGCAGTAATAACCTGTCAAGTGATTCTCTATTGGTTGGGAGACAGTTAACGATTCCATCGGTAAAGAGCAGTTCATCTTCCACCACCAGTCGTTACCTGGTTCAGCCTGGCGATTCCATATTTTTAATCGCCCAGCGCTATGGAATCACCGTCGCGGCATTACGAGCAGCCAACAATCTTAGTTCTGATGCCACGATATATCCGAATCAGTCCTTAACAATACCGAAAGCCACAACCAGTAGCGGTTCAAAGTCTACTGGTCTGCAGTTAAGTCAAAACGATGTTGAACTTTTGGCAAGACTCGTAACAGCCGAGTCGGATGGAGAGCCTTTTGAAGGACAGGTCGCCGTGGCCGCAACCATTATTAACCGGTTACAGGACCCTCTTTATCCAAAGACGATTGCCGGAATTATCTACCAAGTGGATAATGGTCGGTATCAATACAGTCCGGTTTTAGATGGACGGATTAATCAAGCAGCCAGTGCCAGTGCTTATCGTGCCGTACAATTGGCCTGTTCCGGTTGGGATCCAAGTTATGGCGCAAACGGTTTTTATAATCCTACCAAGACCAGTAACAACTGGGTAAAATCTCAACCTGTTACAATTGTTATCGGCAATCATATCTTTTTTAATTCGTAAAGTAATCCTGTCACAGGCATCTATTTCAAAAACCCGCATATGCGGGTTTTTTTATTCCTCATTAAAAAAAAAAAGATAATGGCCGATAATAATATTACTATGGAATTTTCGTTCCTTAAAAAGGCATTTTAGCTTCTCTTAACCAATTTTTTACTTTACATATTTTTTTATTTTCCATTATGTTGTATACTAATCACATAGTATAATGCTGTTTTTATGGGATTTTTAAGGAGTTATTTCCAGTATTCTTTTTTGCATTGGATTTTAATTACATTCATTGTATACCAAATTGCATATTTTTAAAGGCGGGCGAACATTATGAATCAGATTCCATTTGCAACGATAAACGCTAAGAGCCCATGGTTTATGGGTATCGTCAGCGGGGCAATATTATTACTAATCGGAGTGGTTTTTTTCACTCTCTCCGAATACCGTAAACGCAAGATTCGTGCGGCTCATCGAAAAATGATTATCGAAAATGCCCAACACTTAATGGAAGCCGGTCAAAACGAAGACGCTTTAGCAATATACACTGATTTATTATCCCAAATATCGCGTTTCAGAGAACCGAAAGTTTATGCCCAAATTAAACACAATGAGGGAGTATGTTATAAAAATTTAGCTTCAACACAAGAAACTGTTGAAAACCTTAAAAAAGCCATTCTTTGTTATGAAGAAGCTATAAAGATACTGGATTTCACTAAAAATCCCGTGGAGTACTCCCACCTTCAAAATGATTTAGGTGCTGCATATGGAACCCTAGCCGAACATGAAGATAAGGAAAATAATATCGCCAAAGCCATCACAGCCTGTGAGGAAGCCCTAAAGTTCTTTACTGCCAAAAAATATCCGCTGATGTTTGCGACCATTCAATACAATCTAGGCTTTTCATATGAGACTCTAGCGAAACTACGGGAAAACAACAAAGAATATCATTATTTGAAAGCTACTCAATATCTGGAAGAGGCTATTAAAACTTTTGATTTTGAGAACCACCCCATGGATTATTGCAAAGCCCAGCAAGTGCTGGTGACTTCATATGCCGCACTCGCCGAGTACCGGGATAAAGAGGAGAACCTTCAAAAAGCGATTCATGCTTCGGAAGAAGCCCTTAAATTAATCACTTTTGAACAATATCCATTGCTTTATGCCGAAAACCAACTCAACACCGGTATGGCTTACTGTGGATTGGCGCCCACGCAAGGACCGGCAGAGATTTATCCCAAAGCTATCAAGGCTTTGGAAGAAGCTTTGCGTTTTTATACACTGGAAGCCTACCCCGCCGAATATGCCAATATTCAAAATGAACTCAGTTCGATTTATCTTGAGCTTGGGCAGATTCAAGACCGGGAAGAAAATCTGGGTAAAGCCATTGCAGCCAGCAGAGAAGCGATGAAAGTTTACAATCCCGGGCAATACCCTTTGAATTACGCCAAAATCCAGTTTAATATGGGCTCAGCCTACAGCATCCTCTCCGATTTCATCAATAAAGAGGACAATTTATATAAGGCCATCGCCGCTTTCGAAGAAGCCATTAAAGTCTATACGCCTCAAAGTTATCCGGAGATTTATGCTTCAACCCAGCTAAATCTCGGTATTTTTTATCAAGCGCTTGCTGAAACAGCCGATATGGATGAAAATTCGGCGAAGGCTGCGGAATGCTTTGAAGCTGCGGCCGGTGTATTCACTGTCGAGAATAATCCGGACGAATATGCGATAACCAGGCAAAAACTGGGTGAAATCTGTTTAAAGCTTGCTGAAAAGTATGATAAACAGGACAATATCACCAAAGCGGTGAAGGCTTTTCGGGAAATCCTGCCGTTATATGATATCGAAACCAAGCCCCAGGAATATGCCAAACTGCAAATAAATTATGGAAATGCCCTTACCGAGTTGTCTAAAATCAGTGATAAACTTAATAATGCCACTGCTGCAGGAAAAGCTTTCGAAGAAGCTCTAAAAATCTATACCTTTGAGAATAGCCCCCAAGAATATGCCAATGCTAAATTGGGTCTAGCTGAATCCCAGAAGGTACTCGCCGAACATCAAAACAAACAGGATAATCTGACCGCCGCGATCCAGAACTTTGAAGACGCCATGAAAGGTTACACTCTGGAAGAGACGCCGGAACAATATGCCCATATCCAAAACAATATTGGGAATGCCTGCCGTGATCTGGCCTCTACTTTCAATAAGGAAGGCAATCTTTCACGGGCTATCAAAGCTCACCAGGAAGCTCTCAAGATTTTCGATTTGGAAAATAGTCCATTTGAATTTGCCAATGTTCAGAATGATTTAGGTAATACCCTGATGGATATGGCCGAGGTCCGCGATAAAGAACTTTATCTAACCAAAGCGATGAAAGCTTTTGAAGAAGAAATCAAGATTCATACATTTTATGAAGATCCGATGGCCTATGCCAATACCCGCTGTAAAATGGCAAACGCTTATGTACAGTTAGCCGGAGTCCAGGAACCGGATGATAATTTACGAAAAGCTGTTGGGGCTTATGAAGATGCTTTAAAAGTCTATTTACCGGACCAATATCCCTACGATTATGCCACCACAATCCATAATATTGGGGTTGCATATAAATCAATAGCCGAGTTCCTAAATACTTTCAATTACCCCACGGTTGCCGACTTTCATCAAAGTAAAACCGACAAACTGAATAATGCCATCAACGCCTTTGGTGAGGCTTTGAATATCTTCACCATTAAGCAATATCCCCTTGATTATGCAATGACACAAAACAATCTGGGTACTGTCTACAGCTTACTGGCGGCAATCGATGAAAATTCGGAGGAATATGTCAAAAAAGCCGTTGAATCTTACGAAGAAGCTTTAAAAGTTTATAAACCTGAAGTTGACGCCGCCCTTAACAAAAAGGTCAAGGCGAATTTAGTCCGGGTTAAACAACGTTTTAACAAAGAATGAGTCAATCCTAAGCCTGCAAGTTATGGCCCAACTTCTTCCCTTTATTCAGCCGCCTGTGACCTGTCACCCGTCTTAATCCGGGACAAGTGGCAATGAACACCACTTAAGGCACAGGCGGCTGCAATTTTTAACCCTACTCCAAAAAGATCATAAAAGGATCAAAAATAAACACCCAGCAAAATAAATTTTTAGGCCACAGGTCAGATAGAAAATTTTGAGTACTGAAGCGTTTTAATTCAAAAACAAAACGACCCCGGTCAAATCCGAGGTCTATCACAAAATATAGAAAAGGGAGGGAGTAATGAAAAAAGTATGGTTATAATATATCATGATCAGCCCTTTGATAACATTGACATGATATGACTATTCCGTAAAATTTGGGTAAAATCGTTTTCCCCATAATCATTATTTCAGCATTTGACGGTGTAATACCCAAGCAGTCAGCGGAATAAATACAAAACCGAACAATCCCAAAATAACCAACTGAGGCCAAACAATATCCATTCCGGCTCCTATATATGCAATCCTGCGGATTGCATCCAGAAAATGTGTCAAAGGCAAAATCTTCGATAAAATTTGAACTGGAAACGGCATGCTGATATAAGGCCATGTCCAACCGGAGATTAAAAAAGAAGGCACTGCGACAAGCATGGAAATTTCAATTGCCTGCGCGGGTGATTTCGTCAAAATGGAAATCGCCATCCCCATCGCTAATAAGACGAAGATAAATAAAAGAACCGTTGCCAGAAACAACACCGGATTTCCACGCATCGGCAATCCAAAATAACGGAAAGCCGCTCCGTACAACACGATGGCATCGATGCAATAAATAATAAAATAAACCAATAGTTTCCCCAAAAAAATCTCAAAAGTACTTAGCTTGGAAAAGGCTAAATGTCTCCAACTTCCCGATTCTTTCTCCCGGATAAATGAGAGAGCAACTCCTAAAAAAGTGATTTGTTGGATTATTGTTCCCAGTAAACCTAATAACATAAATACAAGATAACTGGTGGTAGGATTATACCAGTATCTTGAACGAAAACTCAAGGCGGTCACAGCTTGATAGGCTTTCTGTTCCGGTACCCCGTATCCCTGAATTACTTTCATGGTAATCCCTCCGGAAATAGTCGGTATCACCTGCGCCGCCACATTGGCTAAGGTGTTCATGGTTAAAATATTGGTACCGTTAAATATCAGCCCAACTTCACTGGACTTCCCGGATTTTACATCTTGTTGCAAATGGGGCGGTATAACAATTGCCGAAAATACCTTTTCCGATTTCATAAGATATTCGACTTCTCGATAATTATTGCAAACATTTGTGATCTCAAAGCGTTCCGAGTCGGAAAAGGCCCGAACGATTGTCCTGCTCAGTGTCGATTGGTCCTGGTCATATACGGCCACAGGTAAATGAGTCACTTTTTGTTCGATATATAAAAAGCCCACCAATGATCCCAAGGCAATCGGAGCCAAAAAGGCAATCATGAAAACGATTTTATCCCGAAATACGTGCAGAAACTCCTTTTGCATCACCGCGCCGATACGGCTCCATCGATTTTTCATCATCCCACCCCCTCGGATTGATAGGTGAATTGGTTATCTTTAACGGTATTAGTTGGGCTGACGGCAATGAGCCCTTGATCCGCCAACTCGAAAACTCCAGTAGGCGCGGTTAACTTTAATCGTTGACTGGTTAATATCAGTATCCCCCGATTTTGTTTGGAAAGGGTTTCAATTACCCGGTTAAACAAAACGCTTAAAGGCTGGTCCAGCCCGTAAACAGGCTCATCGAAAATAATCAATGGAGTGTCCTGAACAATAGCGCAGGCGATTTGCAACATTTTTCTTAAGCCCATAGGAAGTTTGTCTGCACGGGTATTTTCCCATCCGCTGAGGCCGGTCAAACAGAGAATATTCACTTTATTTACAGATGTGTTATCATGAATCGCATCAATAAAATCCAAGTTTTCCCGCACCGTAAGATCTCTATAAAGTGTAAAATGTTGGGTAGCAAACGCCACCGGAACGTGTCTTTCCACCAAACCCCGGTTTGGCTTTTTTAAACCGCAAAGGATGTCTCCGAGCAAACTTTTTCCAGAACCGCTATTCCCATAGATAACGATAATATTGCCTGATTCGATTTTCAGGTTCACATCATTAAACAGCCAATTATAATGTCCCTTTCCACGCACTCCCAAATTGTTCCCTTGAAGCAAGATATTCATGACTCCAGTTACCTTCTTTCGACTGATATCAATTTATGATCGTGATACTATATTCCCGCAGAATACTTCGGGACATTATCTTACGTTTCTGCCAAAATACAGTTTTTCGCTTAAAAGCTTCTCCATCCTATGGTTTGATATTTACCTCTGCTGTCATTCCAGGTCTTAACAAACCATCCGAATTGTCCAATTTAAGTTTCACCTGAAAAGCCACCAGATCTTTTTCCCCTTTTTCCTGAATCGCCCGCTCCGTAGCATAACTGGGTTTGGAAGCTATAAAATTTACTACACCGTTATATATTTTGTGGGGTACTCCGACGACTTGTACCGGCACTTTAGCGCCAATCTTGAATTGATTAATGGCGCTTTCCCTCACTTTAAGATCAACCCAAACATCCTGTAGATTGGTGATGGTTACCAGCGGCATACCGGAGGAAACCATTTCTCCTTTTTCCACGGACTTGGAGGTAATAACCCCGCCAATCGGGGCTTTAACGGTTGAATCATTGATATAACTCATCACTTCATCATATCCGGCTTGCGCCTGCCGGAGATCGGCCCGTGCCATATCCAATTTTTGCTGTGGCAGGACCCCTTCATTATATAATTGACTCAGTCGGTTATATGTAGTTTGAGCCAGGTCCAGCACTGCTTTTACTTGGTTTGATTTCGCTTGAATATTTTCGGCCTCCATCACGGCGATTGTCTGACCTGCAGTGACTTCTTGACCTTCTTCTACTTGAATCGAAGCGACCCGTCCCGGTATTTTCACATTGACGTCGGTTTCAGTGGCGTCGATATTACCGGTTATCTGAAGGGGTTCGGCTGAGAATTCCGATACAGCTTCACTGCTGCGGTTCATTAACAAGAAACCACAAACGGCGGCGACCAGAATGACCGCAAAAACTATAATTACAATTCCTGTTTTTTTCATGATTCATTCTCCTTTTATTGTCCGATAGCTTTTTGTAATTGGGCCAAAGCGATATTATACATGCTTAAAGCCTGCGTATAATTGGTCTTGGCCTGGGTCAAACCGACTTCAGCGTCAATCCGTTCCAAGGATGAACTAAGGCCGGCTTTATAGCTGACAACTGCCATCCGCAAGGTTTCCTGTGCTTGATCCAAACTTTTCTCTGCGACCTGGATTGTTTGCAAAGCCACTTGAAGGTTACGGTATGCTTGCTCGACATCGAGCTTTATAGCACGGTTGGTTAACTCCTGAGCGGTTTGCGCCTGTTTTACAACTTCTTCAGCTTCCCTGACTTGGCTACGAATTTGGCCCCCATCGATCAACTTCATCGTGGCAACCACTCCGATTTGATTCTCCGGATCCGGATTGTACGGTGTGATATCTTCATGTTTAGCCCTTATTGCCACCAAAGGTCTGCCGGCACTTTTAGCAATTTCCAAATTTTGTTGGGCCATTTCCACTTTAGCCTGTATAGCCACTACCTCAGGCCGGGTTGCCAAAGCTTTTTCCTGGCAAGTCTGCAAATCCATTTGAAAAGGTTCGTATTGGACATTATCAATTAACTGATAATGAGTTTCCAGATTGACGCCCATTGTGAAATTTAAGGCCATATTGGCAAGTTCCAGGCCATTTTGGGCCATTAACAATTTCTGTTTTAGATCAGCCAGCTTAACTTCGGCCCTTTTTACGTCCAGTTTGGCGACCATTCCAGCCCTGCAATAGGCATCCGCTTCCTTAACATGATTTTCCATACTATTGACGGCCTGTTGCATGGTTTCCACCAGATGCCCAGTGAATATTACAGTATAGTAAGCTTTCTTCACTTCAAAAACCAAGTTTTGATCGGTTGCGTCTAAATTAGCCTTGGCATAACCTTGATTGGCTTTGGCCTGTTTATTTACGGCCGTCAATTTGTTGCCGGTATAAAGGGGTTGCTCTAAGACCAAGTCCCAACCGTAATAGTTTAGGCTCTGATCGGGAATTTCGACTTTTGACATACCAGTTAATAAACTACCCCCAATAAGTGGATAACCATTATGAGATAAATATGTAGCCCAATCAACCATCCCATTATTCATTTTTACCATTTCAGTCGCTAATTGTACATCGGTTGGGACTTCACTATAATGAGTGTATCCTGCTTCCAAAGTTAATTTAGGCCAATAGCCCGACTGGGCCTGTTTCAATTTATCCTTGGCAACCTCCACATCACTTTGAGCAATTCGTCGTTGCAAACTGTTTTCCATGGCAATATTGACAGCCTGATCCAAAGTAAGCGCTTGCGTTTCTTCGTTGCCGGCAAAGCAAGTACCCATGCCGTATATACTAAGGATCACCGCTAACACCAGAACCCATTTTGAAATTTTCGTTACCATTCATAGCACCTCTTCTGACCTTTATTCAAAACTCGACCGAAAGTCAATAGACCGTAAAAAAAATTAAGTCCCCTCCCGCCGGGAAATGCCATCGAGCAATAAACGGAAAAGCGTATCCCGGTAACTGGACAAATCTTCTTTAATGAGTCCCATCTCCAGCTGAATAATCAACCCCAGAACCATACCGATTACGGTATTGGCCATTTTATCCACACTGAAGTCCTCAAACTCGCCATTATCGATCCCTTTTTGAAGAACTCTTCCTACTAATTTAGACCACTCAGTCGTTTTTTCTTTCAGACCCTTGACAATATCGGTTACCTTCAGTGATGGATACTGTTCGACTTGCAAAAAGATGGCCTTGATAAAACTTGGGCGCTCCTGATTATATTGAATAAATGTTTCATATAATTTATGCAAAGCATTTTCAGCCGTGGTGGAGTCTTCAATGGCTTGTTTCATCCGTTCTTCTAAAACAGCAAACTCTGACTCTAAAATAGCAATGTAAATTTCATCTTTGCTTTTAAAATAAGAGTAAATGGTTCCTTTACCGAGTTCGGCCATGACCGCTATTTCCTCAACGGTTGTTAATTCATAACCCTTATCGTGAAACAACTTTCTCGCGGCTTCAATAATGGTTTCCCGCCGAACTTGTTGTTCCCGTTCTCTCCTGGTAGCCACCGTCAAATCAAGTCACCTTCTTTAAGCGAATTTAAGTCTTTAATCGACTATTAGTCGACATTTTTATTTTATAGTCACTCTCTCCCTTCTGACAAACCCTAATTAAGCCTTTCTAGTCAAATTTAGACTGAATAGAGATTTCTTTTTTAACTTTGGTCCATTTTTCTTGGGGAAATACCCGTTTTCACCTGGAGATTCCTTGTAAACTCGAACCGACCTATAGTTTACCTTAAAAAATTTATTGGGTTAAATTCAAGTAACATTTAATCCCTGCATGTTTTGATAATTTATGCTAAAGCCCCAGTAACCCGCAAAGTCTCCGGAATATACTATCTAGAAAATACTTTTAGCTCAAATTGTAAATAGAACACCAGCCCGGTCTTCTACTATTGGCTAGGCCGACGAAAATGATCGATCCGGGGTGGATGACTCCTAAAACAAACCCTACTGGGCGGTGATAAAATGTATGAAAGAAACAATTGGCGGGTTAAGCTTTCTGAAATCTTACGGCAGCCTGATTTTATAAAGGAGCCTGCATCCCGGGAACGATTCATTATTGAGACCCAAGGTAGACACAGTGACAGGATCGGGGCTGTTATTGATGCTACGAGAGGAAAAGTACAACGCGAAATTCATTTGATACCTTCACTCGTCGTGGAACTTCCCTATGCCTCACTGGAAGAAATCGCCAGATTATATCACGTCAAAAGGATTTGGTACGATACACCGATCCGGATCCGTCTTGATGTTGCTGTTCCTTCTGTAGGAGGTATTAAGGCCCAAGAACTTGGTTTTACCGGCAAAGATGTTGTGATTGCCGTGATTGATACTGGCATTTATCCCCATCGGGATTTTTTGGTTCCCCGTTCCCGAATCATTGAATGGCAAGATTTCCTTCATCAAAAAGAGTCACCCTATGATGATAATGGCCACGGCACTCATGTCTCAGGAATTATCGCCGGTAATGGCTTCTCTTCTCGGGGTCGTTATCGAGGGATGGCACCGGAAGCATTGCTAGTGGGTTTAAAGGCCCTAAATGAAGAAGGGGGAGGTTCTATATCCAATGTACTTACAGCCATTGAATGGTGCATCGACAATCAAACCCGACTCAATATAAAAGCCATCAACATGTCTTTCGGATCTAAAGCACAAGAGACATATCATCATGACCCCCTCTGTAGGGCGACTTCCATTGCTTGGAGTAAAGGTTTGGTTATCTGTGCAGCAGCAGGTAATTCCGGACCGGGCCCGATGACGATTGATACTCCGGGGATAAATCCCAGAATCATCACAGTCGGCAATGTGGATGATCATCAAACGACCGATTTTCAAGATGATAACTTGAACCGGAATTCCAGCAGAGGTCCAACTCTTGATAACATTCCCAAGCCTAACCTGCTTGCTCCCGGAACCAACATTACATCGACATGGGTAAATGGCAATTACCGAAGCCTAAGCGGTACTTCAATGGCAACTCCGATGGTAACCGGTGCGGTTGCCTTAATGTATCAAAAATGGCCGGATTTAAAACCGGACCAAATGAAACAAATGATCCAAAGTAATGCTCATGATTTAGGTTTGGGTATCAATCTACAGGGTGCCGGAGTTTTAGATTTGGAACGCATATTTACAAATGAAAATCCACCTAATATTTCTTCAAGGTGGATTGCTAAAAAGGACTTTCGGGAAATCTTCGGTTATCATCTATTGGAAATTTTATTGAACCGTCTTGGCATCAAACCCACAGTATTTCAAAAGAAGCGGGATGAAGCCATTAAAAAAACCTTGGTTTCATTTATAAAATCCTATTTCACTCAGAATCTTTAAAAATTCAAAAATCAGAAGTCTATCCAAAACGTGTTAATCTCCTTTATGGGAGATTTTTTTTGTAAGCAATAAAAGTTATAATCTTCTTACCACTTGCTTCAGTTCATCACCTAAATCCCTATCGGATAATATGGTTACAACTGCAAGCAAATTTTTAACCACTCTTCTATCAATCTTCGGACCAAGTACTATGAAAACTTTATGAAGCAAATCGAGACGATCGATATCCAATTTCATACACCCCGCTCCTTTGGAGGTTTTATTATCAATTTTTCAAATCACTTTATTTCAATTTAAAAAAGATTTCCGATTTTCCCTCTTCTGTTTATTTTATTCCCAGCATCGTTAATTGTGAAGGTACATGAAACCCAATTACTAACTGCGTCATGAATTTCCAGATCATGAATGCGTTTTATATTTTATGTTTTCCATTGATTTGCATGTTTGCAATTGCTTGTCCAGGAAATAGTCATTTTGCCCCCGGTATTAATCCTATAGTACTTTATTCTTCGCTCATTTCAAGCTCTATATAATTTTAATCTCGGAATCAACCCATATTTTTTTTACCTGTTTTGATTGAGCGATTTCCGGGATTAACGAAAATGGAAACTCAGCAACGATAGAAGTTAGGCAGGCTATGTCTTTCTTCACTTTCCCGTTTTTCCGCTCAATGATTGTCCGAACCTGTTCCCCTCCTTTATCACTGAGTTCAATGATAAACCGCCCCATATTGTTGGATCCATAAACTGACGATTCTTTTAGTTTGGAAGATAATTTCTTTTGCCATTCATTATTATGGGAAATCATTCTCAACACATCCTTTTACCCAAGAGTCATTCTTTCGATTGGGTTCTTCCTTGAGATCAATCCTGCTTAATAGTAAAGGTTGCACTTTTTATAACCATTCCTTTAAAACTGCTCTCTATCTAATATATGTAAATATTGGATTGAATTCCATATACTAAAAAACCGATTCGCTAAATTTTTTAAACAAAAGGCCTTAAAAACTTGTCTATTTAAATAACGGATTTGTTTCATTATATAAGGTGATTGGCTACTCATTTTCTCCGGTCACCCCCTCCGGAATACTGCAAAATTCTTCATCCCCTAATGAAGTAATCTGAATAGAATAATTGAAGATTGTAATTAAATAATTCCGACAAGGGGGACTATATTTGTTAGACAGTAATGAAATTGAAGCCTTAGTGAACAAAATTCAAGGTAAAATCGGTTATATACCCGGGATAGACCAAAATTTTATCCGGAAATGTATCCAAGGAATTGCTTCTCTCCATGATACTGGGGTCGATGAAAAAATTAGGTTCCTGGCAAAGTTTTTATAGGTTTTTCCTGACAAAATGATGAATTTTAAGAGGCGTCTAAGAAGCACTTAAAGAGAAATACGAGTTTTAGACGGCCTCTTTCTTCGTTTATGAAAATATCAATATTACCAATTCCAACCACCCACAACAAAGAATAAAACAACAATGATAATGAGCCAAAAAAGCCCATTTTCCCCAAGAACACCTTCAAGCAAGCCATTTAAAAAGTTCTCGGCCATTTTCCCACTCTCCTTTGTAAAAAGCCTTGGTCCTTTGTTATCTTATAGTATGTGCATTTAAATAGTCCTGTAATAGGCTGTTGTAATTTTTAGTTGATGGAATCGGAAGAGTGTGTCCAATTCCTTATCAATGTCCCCAAGAGATTCATAAAGAACTCATTGGGGTAATCCCCCGAACTTCCGGAATTTTGCAAGAACATTTTCAAAGCCATTGGAAGCATTTGACTCATATTCAGAGGAAAACTGCTCCCACTCCGGGTTAACGATATCTTTTTTTTAGGGTTTCCTAAGATATCCAGATTTAACAATCCCGACCCTTGCAGACTTTTTCCCAAACCCAAATTCTTAGCCCGCTTGGTTAAAAAGTATTTAATCTGGGCCGGGCCAAAAGAAGGCCTTTTTTCCAAAACCAAGGCCGCTCCCCCTGCTGCCATTGCTGCCGCTATAGTATTTCCGGAACAACGAGTGTATCCATCCTCCATATTTAACGAAACTACTTGTTCCGCTTCAACAACAAGGTCTGGCTGAGAGGGAATATTTAAATTATCCCAAGCTGAATCCGAATTCATGAAGTGATTTTTATCCAAGGCAAAAGCTTGCTGTTGATTTAAACTGGCGACTGAAATCAACGGCTGTGGTAATCCATGAAAATTAACATTTTTTTGTTTCGGAACCGGAGCGAAAACCGCTATCCCTTTCCTCCAAGCCATACTAAGTATCCTAGCAAACGGATCAGCATGAAAACGATCTTGATATAATGCCGGTATGGATAAATAAATAATTCTTATGTTAAACAGCGGTAGATTCCGGATGCACCATTCAATACCGGCTATGATATTAGAAAGCCGACCGTTACCATCCTGATCCAAAATCTTAACTCCCACCAACCAGGCTTCAGGAGCCATCCCTTTATTAACTGCTTCAGAACTACTGCCGTTACCCCCGATTATACCGGCGGTTTCTGTTCCATGTCCATGGTCATCATAGGGAAAAGTTTTGTGATTTACAAAGTCTTGCCATCCGATAATTCGGCTGTTTGGTGTCATCAGATCCTGATGCGGGTAAATACCCGTATCAAGTACAGCGGCGACGATACCTTTGCCCGTATAGTCATATTCCGGAATAACAGGAGCTTTTGGATGGGAAGTACTTTGATGCTCCTGAATGTCCTCTATGATTGATTCATCTGTATTCTTGCCCGAAAAAGTTTGGCCCTCCATTAAGGAAACCGGGGGATCATTCCATATCTTTCTAATATACAAAGAATTCGCTACTTTGGGAAGCATTCCCAAGGGTACTTCTGCAGCAAGCAAAGGGATAAGATTGATACTGTGCACTATTTTCCCCTGATTTGCTCTAACGATATCAACAATTTTATCCGATTGTCTTCCGCTAAATTCTAACAATAATCTACTGCTGCTATTAGGGGATTCACTATTATAAATGCTTTGCACCGCCGGTGATAATTTTTGAATCCAACGTTCATGGGACACCGAATCACCTCCAAACTTACCATAAATCAAATTTATCTGAGAAATATTTTAAGTCTTACAAAACAATGCCCGAATTTTTTCGGGCATTGTTTCATCCATATATTTATCGACGATTACCAGCAACCGCCAAAGCAACCGCCACATCCGATTACGAGCAGTACGAAGACTAAGAACATAAGCCATCCATTGTTGAAAAATGCACCGGCGCCGTCGAACAGCCCTTTAACGCCGTCTGCCATGTAGATTCACTCCTTTGCGCGTTACAAGCCTTTGATAAGGCTTTCTTGTTCATTATATGTACTTTACAGCCTTCGTTAAACCTGACGAAAGTTATTGTATGCTATAGAATACTTATGAAAATGGTTTTATTTTACCAGCAGCCGCCGCCACCAAAGCAACCGCCACATCCGATAACTAACAATACGAAGATGAGGAACATAAGCCATCCGTTATTAAAGAATCCTACACCATCACCTAAAGCATCAGCCATTTTTTTCACTCCTTTTCTTCCTAGCCTTTTTATGGAGGCTTAATACTAATTATATGAAAGGTATCCTCCACATTCATCAGGCTAATGTAATTATTAAACGATTTTAATGATAAAATGCCCGGTAACTCCGGGCATCACTTATCATTTTTCATATCGCGGATTAGATGCAACCACCAAAGCAACCGCCGCATCCAATGACTAATAATACGAAGATCAAGAACATAAGCCAACCATTATTGAAAAATCCACCGATACCATCCACTAATCCTTTCAGTCCATCGGCCATTATGATCTCTCCTTTAACAGATTTCCAAGCCTTACCTTAGGCTTTATACTTCAGTATATGAGTCTGGACCCTCGATTTCTATGGGCAAATGTTATATTTATGGAGACTAAAATCATAATTATCATATTCCTATCTATATTACATTTCGGATACTGTGACAAAGCTTCTATGACTTCATGAAACCTACTGAAGATGGCCGCTATGAATTATGAAGAAATCAATAATGGATCTCCCCAGGTTATCCGCATGCTGTAATTTGATATCCCTGAAATGCAACACCAAAGGCTTCTTCCTTTCATATGATATTGATACAAATGTTTTTTTGGGGGGCTGAAAGTGAATAAACCAAACTATCTGGATTTATTGGCCCAGTATAATATCGATAATGCCCATCCAGGAGGTTTAGCATTAACAAAAACACTGCTGGCACGGGAAAAACTTTTATCTGACACGGTTCTTTTGGATGTAGGTTGCGGGACTGGTCAAACCGCCTTATTTATTGCCAAGCATTATCCATGCCGGGTCATTGCGGTTGATTTAAGTCGTAAGATGCTTGATAAAGCAGAACATAAATTTGCACAGGCTGGCCTGACAATTCCCCTATTACGGGCTAATGCCATGAATCTTCCTTTTCGTAAAGGCAGCTTTGATATTGTTTTAGCTGAATCCGTGACCATTTTTACTGAAAATGCAAGCCGTACTTTGCATGAATACCACCGAGTATTAAAACCAGGGGGCGTTTTATTAGCGATTGAAGGAACTTCTCTCCAACCTTTGGAAAAACATGAGGCTAGAGAGCTTAAAGAGGCCTTAGGAATCACTTTTCTTCCAACAAAAGAAGAATGGTGCCAAATGATAAGAGATGTAGGATTTTCCAATGTCAAAGTCCTTTACCAGCAACGTATGGGATGGATGGGAGCTTTCCCTTCCGAGCTCGCTGAGGTTTTTCATGAATACCGTAACATTATGTTCAGGCACAGGAAAAAATTCGGTTTTGGTGTTTATCGTTGTATCTCTTAACTCCCTCGGAAATTGATTTTCTTCACAAAATGAAAGGGCTCCCGGTTAAAAATCCGGGCAGCCCCTTACTGTTTATATATATTGGTTATGGAAGTTTTAGACAATAGCCAAAGGAATCAGTGCCAGCAATGCTAGAGAAAGCGGATTAAAATTAGGGCTCTTTGTTTCCTCTTCCGCTGTATCGGTTGGTGCACTTTTTACTCCAAACATCTTAAGGAGTGGATTGCCTGTTTGTTTTGGTTTTTCATCGGAACTTGCGCTATCTGCTTTTGGTTTGAAATTTCCGAAAAGCATTTCAAAAAATGATTTTTGTTTTCTCTCGTCTTTCTTTTGCTCTTCAAATAACGTGCTAATTGATAAAGCCCCTGACCCTTGAAACGAAGACTGTAAACCCATTGTCCGTGCATTTCTTTTTAAGACTGTTTTTACCTGATCGGGTTGCAGATTCGGTGATTTTTGTAACAACTGCGCTACAGATCCAGTAACCATCGGTGTCGCCATGGAAGTGCCGGTTAGGGAACGGTACCCCCCGCCGGTCCGTAATGAAGTAATGTTCGTACCAGGAGCCAAAAGATCCGGTTTTATTTGATTATCGATTGTCGGCCCTCTGCTGGAAGAGTCACTGATTTTGTCGTCATTTAAATCTTCAGTTCCTCTATCGTCCAAATTACCAACCGTAATAACAGTCGGAGAAATTCCCGGAGTATTGATGGTTCTTAAATCAGGTCCATCATTTCCAGCGGCCACACATACAACGATTCCCCGGGACCAAGCAGCTGAAACCGCACGGCATAATGGATCTTCACTGGAAGAATCCTGAGCTTTGGAACCGAGTGATAAATTAATCGCTCGAATATCATATGTTTTTTGATTGTTAATACACCATTCAAGTGCTGATATTACGTCGGAAGTATTCCCTTCTCCATCCTTATTTAAAGCTTTAACGCCAACTAATTTTGCTTCCGGCGCCATACCGATATACTTACGACGGGAAACCAGGCCATTTCCTGCTATTATCCCGGATACATGGGTTCCATGCCCATTATCATCATAAGGATAAGATCGATCATTGACTAAATCATGCCAAGCCACAATACGGCTTTCAGGGTATATTAAATCGGGGTGTGGATAGATTCCGGTATCAATCACTGCAACAGTTATGTCTTTTCCTGTAAATCCCAAACCCTGTGCTTTGGCACCTCCGGCAGTTGGGACTGCCACATCCAACAAAGTACGTACTTTTACATCATGCCATATTTTACGAATATGAGGAGAATAAGTCATGACCTCCAGAGCAGAGTAAGGCACCTCTACAACAACCACAGGGAATAATTTCATTTCCCGGTGTACTTTGCCTTCGCTGGCTTCAATATATGAAGCAACTCGATCGCTTCGGGTACTGGCCATCTCAACGATTAATCTACAAGGTTTATCCGGATTCTCAGTAAACTCTGAGTTTAATAGAACGGGGGAAATCTTTTGAATCATCAGCGGCAAATGTATCACCTCCTATCACTATTGTTAAAATATTATACTCAGAGCTTGGTTTGTTGTTTCTGGAAAAAAAGCATGATTTGAAATGAATGAAACGAAATATTCCTTCGAGTAGTAAGCTTTATACATTAACCCAAAGTCTCCCTATCCTCTCATAGCCTGAAACATTGCAATAACCTCCATTTCCAACGCATATCACCTAATGTAATATATGGGATACCGGACTGCCCTGTCCAAATCTCTAATTTATTTTGCTGGTTGGAGAAAGAGGATGACTTGTTCCTTTATCACATCACCAGAGCCGAAAAAAAAACATACCCTACAATAGTCAGTTCTTACTAAACATAATTTTTGAATGGAGCCAAAAAAATGGATCAACAGCAGATTAAGGCCTTGATTAAAAAATATTCCGGTATTCCATATAGACATGGGGGAAGAGATTTAACAGGCCTGGATTGTTTAGGATTAGCCTACTACTTTTACAAGGATTGCGGGATCGACATCCCTCAAAACGACGGAGAAAATTATTCCATAAGTTGGGCGAAGGAAGATCCCGAACGATACCTGAGGGGAATATTACAAATAGGACAGGCCGCCCCGATGGAAGAATTACGGCCGCTGGATTTTGTATATTTCCGGATGGGACGTTATATCTCTCACGGGGCTGTGATGGTGGACAGTGAAAATTTCATTCATGTACTGCAACGCTCCACGGTACATGTCAGTCCAATGAATAAGATTTGGCGGAAACGTCTGGTAGGGGCCAGAAGGATAGTTTAACAATTGTTGCAATTATCAATAATACACTTCATCACTTGATCGAACGGCATATGAGCTAATTGCTTCATCACTTTATCAAGCTGGGTACTAGTCTTTAAAGTACCCGTTAATATAATTTGAACTTCTTGATTGCGGTTAACGAGTACGGAATTAACCTGCAAAACATCACAAATAATACCGGCAATCACCAAAAGTTCTGAGGGAAGTATACTGATACCTTCCGTGTTATAACCACTACTATCTGTACTTCCCATATTATTCATCTTCGTATGGGCTTTACGGCGGTCTCCGGATTGGTCTTTTTGGCTTTTGCTATTATTATCTTGTCTCAGGTTCAATCGACTTAATTCCGCTATAATTTTTTTAGCTTTTTCAATATCTTCGGCAGAAAACAAGGCAATCTCTCCTCTATGATGCGTGCATCATTGAACCTTCAATCAGAAAATGCCAATCATTTTCCCATAAACCTCTTCTAACTGTCATGGGGGCTCGATTTTTGCCATGGATTATGGCGGTAATAGAATCGGGTTTGGGGAAGGACGCAACGGAACAGCTAATCCGCTCGCAAAAAGAATAAAAAGCCCTGCAGCAATAATTATCAAGATATCATGTTGGACTTCCTCCAGACATGCCAATATAAATCCCCCCATTATAAACTTTTCATAATGGTAGTATATTTTTTCTAATTTTCAGTTGTGAACGGGCAAAAGGTGAATGTCGTCAACCTTGCTGGCAAATTTAAACCCAAAGAAATTTTTCCCTTCACCAACAGACGATAGTCAGGAAGGCAGACCGCCGGTCTATCACACTATCTACAATTATTGAAGACCAGTTCATGTACTGTTTTCATGGTTTTCTGGCTTAAATTACCATTTCAAGTAAATTTACAAAAAAATCAATCATCCCAAAGAAATTGCATTATGAATCCTTCGAAAAAAACTCTGGCACATTTCAAATTTTATATTATAATATATATGTTTTACTATTGAAGATTAATAATTTATCTAACCTGAATTCAGCCGGTAAATATTCTAACTCGTAATCCTTTCATCCGCTGAATCCAGGGAATAAAGTGAGGTTACTGAAAATAATGAATCATTTCGTGATGGATGCATTTAAAGGATACCGTTCCCGCTTGGATGATTTAATGCTTGTTCATGAAATTCTGGAGGAGCTTCCGATGAAATTGGGACTCAAAACTGTGATGCCTCCATTCATCCTGCCTTATTATAACGGCGTGGTTCCTGAAGATTGCGGAGTTAGTGCTTTTGTCTTTTTAGCGGGTGGCCATTTTACGCTGCACACCTTTTCCTTCCGCGAAGCTTACTTTGTGGACTTGTTTTACCCTGATTCTTTCGATGCCGAAAAATTGTCAGGCCTAATTAAAGGGGCTTTCCCAGCTGAAAAAGTAACGGCCTATTCTTTAGAACGTGAACGGAAAGAAAGTTATCCGTCAAAGATTGAAATCAATGAGTCATTAGATTTCGGACCGCATCTTTTTTTAGATTTTCAAGACTATCAAGGGCCGCGAACGATGGACGATTTATTCGAAGTTTTTGATACAATGCCTTTTCAAATTGGTATGACTCCAATTATTCGTCCTTATATTGTCAGAAATTATATGGGCGATGAAAAAGTAATCTCCGTATTAACGATGATTGCCGAGAGCCACATCAGTCTGCATTACTTTGAAAAATCAAACCGGGCCTATTTAGACCTCTTTTCATGTCGTTTTTTTGATTACAATACGGTAATCCCCAAGTTAAAGCAGGTGTTTCATAGCGATGTAGTAAATGAAACCCTTATCGCCCGAGGCAGCAAATATCACCAGTATAAGAGTGTCGCCGATGCATTGGCGGTTAATTCCCGTTCCTGGCTAGGAAATGTCTATCAACGGTGAATGAGACTCACTCTTCTTTTTAAACATCGAAGGGCTGTTGCAAATCTGACAAATAAAGATTGCAGCCGCCCTTTAACCCATGCCTTCTTTGGAAGTGCACCCTCAAAACCTATGAACCTGTGTTTCCATAGAAAGCGGGAGAATATTTAAATTATTTCTTTATCAGTTCATCAAAGAAACCTTAAGCCATTATCACCATATGATATAGTATAAATTTAAATAGGTGAACATTATGGCATATTTAACTCGTAACTATTTCCTGTGCTCTTCCTCAGGTTCCAATCAATCATTAGCCGGTCCGGAACAACCTTATCATATTGACCCTAACGTGGCAACCAAATTCCCCGGTAGTATTTTTACTCAAGGACCCAATTTCAAATATGTGGCCCTGACTTTTGATGATGCTCCGGATTCTCTTTTTGCTCCGGTCATGTTGGATATATTCTCCAGGTATAATATAAAAGTAACCTTCTTCTGCCTAGGCAACTGTATTCATCAAAATTCGGATATGCTGAAACGTATTGCCAAAGAAGGCCATATCATTGGGAATCATACCTATGACCATGTTGACCTCAGCAAATTACCTCTCGAACAGGTTCGGAGCCAGGTTCAAAGAACGGCCGATGAAATTTACCAAAGCATTGGCTTAAAAACTGCTCTATTTAGACCACCATTCGGTTTTTTGAGCGATACCAGCGCCCAAGTTATTATTTCGATGGGGTATAAAATCGTCATGTGGAACGTCGACAGTTATGACTGGATGGGACTTACAGGACCCGCCATTGCCGGACGAGTAAACGCCAATGTCACTCCCGGATCCATTGTCCTTATGCATAATTCCTGTACTGGAACTACAGAAGCCGGGACCGGCACCACCGGATCTCTTCCTTTTATTATCGAAACTTTAAAAGCTCTAGGTTATATTTTTACAACCATACCTGCTCTACTTAAAATTCCTGCATATAATCCATAAGGATAATCCTGCTATGAATGCTTTTTATAAAACATTGATATCTTTATAAGGTTTGATATGTAGAATACTTTAAAACAAAACTGATTATCCCAACCTGTTGCAGGACAATTAAAACGAGCTAGCCCAAGGATTGCTTCTACATCATAAGGATATACCATAGTGTTGGGTCAAAGAACCATGGATATCTTTATCGATAATTTCCTTTTAGGGCAGCTCTTTTGTTATTGTTAAAGATCATGAAGGAATTTCCAATATTATAATGAATTTTACAATATATCCAATTTAAGGGGGTTAATATATGAAATGCCTTATTCATATTCCCCACAGTAAAAGAGCTCAAAATAATGTTAATCCCATCGCATTGAATATCGAATACCAACAATTGTTAGATTCCATCGGTGTCGGCGTTTTAATGGTAAATGCACAGACACACCGGATTGTTTATGTTAATAATGCGGCAGTAAACCTTATTGGTCAAACGAAAGAACAAATTATCGGTGCTTTGTGTCATCAATATTTATGCCCGGCAGAAATGGGAAAATGCCCTATCACAGATTTAGGGCAGAAAGTTGATAATCATGAAAAGATTTTAATTAAAGCAAACGGCCAAAAAATTCCGGTTATCAAAACGGTGAGCCCTATTATTTTTCAGAAAGAAAAAGTACTCATTGAAAGTTTTATAGACATTACTGAACACCGCAAAATAGAAAACCAGTTAAAATATGATTGTTTGACTCAATTATATAATCGAACGTATTTCGAACAAGAAATGATCCGCCTAGGCTTAAGTAATCATCCCGTGGGTATTATCGTCTGCGACATTGATGGACTTAAATTGATCAATGATACACTTGGGCATATCAAAGGCGATGAATTGCTTAATCAGGCCGCAGGGATCATTAAGGAATCCTGCCGGGAAAAAAGTATGATCGCCCGTATTGGCGGTGATGAATTTGTAATCTTAATACAAGATGGAACAAACGCTGACTTGGAAGAAACTTGCAAAAAAATTCGCGATGCTCTGGTGCGCCATAATACGGAAAATCCCTGTGCAACTTTAAGCCTTTCTATCGGTTTTTGCATGCGGCATAGCGGCCAAAATATCAACGAATCCTTTCAAGAAGCGGACAACATCATGTATAGACAAAAACTTCATCATGGACAATACGCCCGAAGTGCTGTCATGCAATCTTTAATTGAAGCATTAGCGACCCGGGATTTCATCATCGATGGTCATGCGGAAAGGGTCGGAAAATTAGGGGTCGATCTTGCCAGGAGTATTAATTTATCCGAGAACCAAATTTCTGATATCTTGTTACTGGGCAAATTTCATGATATCGGTAAAGTGGGTATCCCCGATTATATTTTGTTTAAAAAAGGATCTCTTACTGACAGTGAACGTTCCCTCATGCAATCCCACTGTGAAATAGGCTATCGTATCGCCCGTTCAGCCAATGACATCCACCATATCGCCGATTTTATTCTAAAACACCACGAATGGTGGAATGGCCAAGGATACCCTCTCAGGATTCAAGGGGAAGAAATTCCTATTGAGAGCCGCATTATTACTATAGTTGACGCGTATGATGCAATGATAAACGATAGGCCTTATCGAAAAGCCAAATCACCCAAAGAAGTTATTGAAGAAATGAAATCTTCCTCCGGAAAACAATTTGATCCGCAATTATTAAGAATATTCGTCGATCTGTTAAAGCCTAATCTTTGATGAAAGCTATCGGTTGATGGAATCAGGGGGGATTCATTATGATAATCCGAAATGTCTCGACAGTCGAACAAAAACGCCGCGGCCCTGACATTTTGATTAAAGTTATCCATTGGATGGCGGCATCCGGATGGATTTTAATGTTCGCGGTTTTATTACTAACCGATAAAGCCCGGCCCAAAGTAGCATTTTTCCTGGATCGGATTTTACAAGTTCCCCTTCGTACCAGCTGGGACAGGAAGCTTCTGAACATCGCATGCTTCCTGTTAGTCCTTATACTCGGCCTTTGCTTAATCGGTCTCTTCATTAACTCTTGGCGGCACAAAAGGAAAACCGATCATTATAATAGTTCTTTGGTGATCATGGGTATATTGGCATTAGGAGGTATATTCATCATTGCTTTTTCGTGATGAAAATAAAGCATTTAAAGTGGCGCCATCAATGTTTTACTCTATCATCGTGTACTGCCATGCAGGGATTTGGTATAATTGTAGGAGTAATCTAAAATAAGGGGGAAACCACTATGCCTTTTATCAATACAAAAACCAGCCAACCCATATCACCTGAAGCAGAACTCAGACTCAAAAATGATTTGGGTAAGGCCATCGAATGCTTAAAGGGAAAAAGCGAGTCTTGGCTGATGCTGGGCTTTGAGGGAAATCAAAAAATTTGGTTTCAAGGCACGAATGAGCCCACCGCTATGGTGTGTGTGGATATTTTCGGCTCAGCATCCGGCAAAGAGTATCAGGAATTAACAAAACAAATTTGTACGATTTTAAATAAGGAATTACAAATCCCTCAAAATAGAATCTATGTCAAATATTCCGAGAGTAATCACTGGGGTTGGAACGGCGGGAATTTTTAATTGCCGCCCTGCTAAAATAAAAGCGGCCAAGTGGGTGGTCCCCTTTGGGGGTTCCCTCTCGACCGCTTCATTACTCCCTCCCAGTTCCATGACTGGGCTTTTTACTTTTTTATTATTTCCACATTTCAAAGCGATTTCCTGCTTCCGGGAAAAATTTTTAGCCAGTTCCCGCCAAAAACCACTCCTGCGCTTCTAACTATTTGACTACCATCAAGTGCCTCGTTCCTTTAGCCTGTTGGATTTCTTCCTTTAGCCTTGTTAATTCCAGCATCCATGCTGCAGTCTGATCAATTGCCCGATTGAGCTTTTCAAGGGACTCCATTTCCCTTTGTTGAGCGGTTATCATGTAGGAACCTCCGTAGACATATTATTTTCCCTGGACCTTTGCCGAAGGAGGTCTAATATGATATTTGTTCTTGATGAGCTTAGTTCTTCCATATTAGGCCTTTCCAATACACTTGCCAAAGTAAAGGTTTTCCTTTTTTTGATTTACAATTTTTACTATCACCTCTGCACTTTTAATCGAACGTATGTTCGCATTATATCATTCTCAAAAATTTTTTCCCACTCTTGACTTTTTCTTTTTTGGTTTTCCCTTTTCGGCAATCCCCAATATATGGTGGGTGTTAAAAAAAGAGAAGTTCCGGATAGTGATTACATCTCTATTTCCAATTCATTAAAAAACATTGAAAATTATATAAATTTTTGCAGGATAAAAACGAAATCCTTGCGAATTATAACCTTATGATTGAGGAAATCCAAAATAAAGGAGGCCCAAAAATGACATCTCAAAATCTAATCTCTGCAAGTCTTTCGGAGGAGACCCAAACAGAAATTCTGGCGGCGCTGGCAACTGTTAAAGCCAAACTCGATTTCCTGCTGACCCTGGAACCGGATGAAGTCAGGGGATTATTCAAAGCCGGTAACGGTTTTTCCCCATTTCTTGAAAAGGCTAGCCAAGCCGCAGCAGACCATAAGGAGATTTTGCCACAGGTCTTCAACCTCGCTGAATTTAAAAAAGATTTTCAACTCTCCAAGGCCCTGACTCCCATCGCCAACCAAATCAACGAACTGGCGGACAGTGTCCAGAACACCCTTACCGCGGTCAATAGCGACGCCCTCGCCGGCGCTCTCGATGTTTACGCGGCGGTCAAACAAAACCGGGATAAGGTCCCCGGCCTGAATGTGGTAGCCGCGGAAATGGCGGTATTTTTTCAAAAAACGCCCAAAAAAACCAAGCCAGCGGTTAATCAGGCCGCTGCCGCAAAGGAATAATTCTTCCATACAGTTCATAAGTCATTTTTGATTCTCCGGAGAATCATGGCGATACTTCGGAGAATCATTTTTATTCTCCAGAGGATCACCTTCACTCTCCAGAGAGTTATTTTCATTCTCACGAGAATCATTTTTATTCTCCGAAGGATCTCCTTCACTCTCCGGAGAGTCATTTTCATTCTCCTGAGAATCATTTTTATTCTCCGAAGGATCTCCTTCACTCTCCGGAGAGTTATTTTCATTCTCCCAAGAAAAATGATTTTTAAACCCTACATCAATGCCGCGATCGCGGCCAGGGCCGCGAATATCGCCGCAATATTGCGCTGCCAAACCAGTTTATTGACTTCTTTGTTTAATGTTTTCAAGGATTCTTTGCTGTTCCGCAATAAGTTTTCCACATTCGCCAACTGCGTCCTGGCTTCGTCCGATGATGCTTTTAATTCCATCAATTGATTGGTTAACTTGTCCAATTCCGCTTGATATTCCTTTAGTTTGGTCTGTGACTGCGCCAAGTTGCTTTGAGATATTGTTAAGTCTTGCGATAATTGCTGATTGAGCGCTAATAATTTGTTGGTAATCTCGGATAATCTGGTCCATTCTTTTTCCGTCACTTGATAATTTCCAGCCGCAGGCGAACCCGCCGGCCAGACCCAAAACAAGGCAAGCGCCGCCCACCATAAGACTAATTTTGATTTTCGACACACAAAATCACCTTCTCCCCGCTTATTTACTCTTACCCTTTTTCAAAGTCTTTCTCCACCATGGCCCTATTTTGAAACAATCGTCAACAAACAATTATGATCAATTTTATTAATTTTTTTATATTTTAATATTTTTGTAAATATTTCCATTGACAATTAAAAATTCCTTCTCGCAAATCCAATTGGGGGGTAAATTTTTCGGCTCATCCCTTTGGGAAAAAAGCAACAAAAAACCGCGGCGGAATTTTCCGGAGCGGTTTTGAGGTGAGGATAGCTATGTTTTTGTTTTCAGCCATCCGACGCTTATCCGAAGGCGGCCCGGATATTAAAACGAGTCGCCTTCTTCCTTGATGTAAACCAGCAAATCTTCCAGGCCGCAATCGAGATACTGCATAATCTTCTCCAAGACCTCATAATCGACGCGACGGGACTGATCGTAATATAATTTACGAAGGGTATCTCTGGTAAGGCCTGTTCCCCTCTGCACATCAGCTACCTTCAATCGTTTTTCTCCCAAAATCGTCGACAACCTGCAATGTATCCCCATCGAATGCTCCTTTCAAAACAAACTATCCCAAAAATAAAGAAAATTATTGACAAAATATAAACGATAGTAGTAATATTGAAGTGTAAATTATACAAAATGTATGCCTTTGTCGTCATCGATTCAGTCAGAAGGGTAACAACATATGAAATAAATTCTTAGTAAACGCGCACGAATAATTAAAGCTTCGTCGTAAAAAAATCCCTGAAACGAAATGCAAGCCGGAAAGCTGGTCAATAACCTCTCTCTTGCTCTCCCCCAACGATGCAAATTCAAGACGCGCGCTCAGTGGGAGAGTAACCCCACGCACAAGTGCGTGGCCTCCGTAGTCAAAATCCGTTTGAGGTTAGCGGCTTAGAACTCAAAAAAGTTCGCGGTTACTTTTCCCCTGAAACGACTGACCTGAATGACTTCATTGGAAAAAAACCAATCTTTTAAAAAAGGGCCAAAAAGCATTCGGCTTCCCGACATCGTGTTACAGCGCTGATCCGAAAACAAATTGTTCGATCAGGCAATTATTGAATATTATAACATATTTTGAGGTTATAATTCATTACCATGTCACAAAAGGATTCCCAAGAAATTTCCAAACTTCTGGAACAAATCGCCCTTAGCCGCAGCCGGATGCAAAATCTCTGGGTAGCCAAGGGTTGCATTGATTCCGAGGTGCTGGCGGCCAGCATCGAGCTGGATGAGCTTTTGAACCGCTATGATTTATTGCGCCCGCCGAAAATTTAGGTTCTGGATAAGCAGACCGATTAACTTTACAGGTCTTGGTAAAACCGGATCGGATCAAAGAGGTCCTTTCCAGGATTGGTTTTGCCGCCCAGGAAATCTTCCCAGAAAAACGGGTCAAAATGCCGTCTTACGGGGTCATACTTGGAATGGGGCTGGATATAATCTTGGGTGGCCCGGAATCCATACCTGCCGCAAATGTCATGGATCAAATCCAGTAGGTTTTGGTATACCACCGGCTGGATCGGTTCACAGGTCTCGATCCCGATTGCAAAATGATTGGCCCCAATGCAATGGTGGGCCCGTTCCCTCTCGGGGATGCACTGGATAATTTGGCCTCCATCGACAATATAGTGGGCCGAGGCATAGGTTTTTCCGGCTAAGGGCGGATGATTGAGACTTTCAAAATAGTTTCGATTCACCCGGGCGGATGTACCGGGGTTTCCGGTGCGGTGGACGATGATCATCCGGGGCGCAATGGCATCCCCCGGCCGGTTCGGGCCCAGACTAAGCAGCTCCTTCGTGATCGGTATCATGGTTATCCCCTCCTTTGACAGACTCCGGAGCCGGACTTTGACTGATTAAACGGCCTTGGATCATTTTCATCACTTGGTCCAAGATGGGGAAATTAATTTTATGAAGCAGACAAATCTTCTGGAGGTTCTCGAGGACGGAGTAACTTTCTGTCAGCACAATAAAGCTTTCGATCATCCCCTGGACCACCGCAAGCATTCCCACCAAACCGCATTGATAGCCGATGGATAGTAAAACCAGATAGATCAGCAATTTGACCAGGCCGTGAAACATTTTGCGGGATTCCGGCTTGATGGAGGGATTGGTCCTGGCATAATAATAGCCGGTGGCCGTATCCAAAAGCCAAAGTAAGATTACGGCGGCATAAACCGGTCTGAAAGTACCGAAGAGAACCCGGAAGAGTCCCAAAAAAATACCGGCAATCACTTTGACTACCGGATACTCGCCGAGGCGTTTAAAAAAATGGAGAAATATTTGTAAGTCGTTCATATAAACACCGTCCTTGTTTTGTAATAAAAAAATTGATTATAAAGATAAAACAGCAAATATCAATAGTTGTTCTGTCCGCCGCGGGCTAAAGCCACACGGCTATGTTAAAAGAGCATTCCAAAGCCTGGTTTCACCGGGCTCCGTGATGCTTCGAAGCTATTCTAAAAGTTTGAACAATAATTGTAAGCCGATCCCCAGAGGGGATTTAAAAGGTTTTTAATCGCCTAGCCGTGTGGGCGTGTTCGATGAACACGAATTAACCCGCGGCGGAGATTATGGCTTACGACTCACCTGAGTCATCTTTATAATCAAATAAAAAAATTGCCGCCCTGACGGACGGTTAAATGTAGCTCTTAAATTTTAAAAGTATCTATTTTTAATTGACGCCGAATATTTTGATTGGCGACCAATTGCTGATAAGCGGCAATGTAACGGTCTCCTTCGGTCCAGGTTAAACTTTGTGGAGTTATATTTTTACCATCAGTTATATAATGACATATTTCGGGTTCATAATATCTTCCTACATAGTCATTAGGTAAGTCGAAATAACTATCACCATAATCAATCTGAAAATTTGTAATAGTATCTTGGTAAATCTCTGATTCAGATTTACGGACAAAAACGTATCCATCAGGATGGTGCTGAAAATTTGGATACTCCATAATGTTCTATCCTCCTAGGATTTTATTATGTAATTTAAAGCAATCCAAGGCTGCATATTATTATGAGACGAACCTCCTCCAGCACTACCAGTATTTAATGTAGGTGTGCCACGATTTCCATCACCTTGATCTGTAGTACTACCACCTATTACATTTATGTTGCTACCACCTAATAAATAAGTATGGGTATGACTAGGCATTTCATTATTTATTAATATGTGCTGCTCTTCACCACCCGTGCCGCTAAGAATATCGGCGTTATGGTCAGTAACAATATTTGCTGAGGTTCCCCCCATATCATCAATACCAATTAAAGTACGCCCACGCAGATCTGGCACATTAAATGTAGTTGAGCCATCACCTTTTCCGTAAGTTGTCCCAATCGTACCAAAAAGATTTGCATAATCAGTTCGTGATATCGCTTGCCCATAACAAAGTAAAAATCCCGCCGGCGCAGTCGAAGCCGCATAAGGGAAAATCGACCCCGGAGGAATTACGGCATTCACCAAAGTTTGAAGTTGATTGATTGCATCCTGGACGTTGGTTTTGGTAATATTCCCCGAAGGTGAATTGATAACATCCGAAGCATCCACCCGCGCTCCATCATTTTGTCCATTCGTAACATGATGATGTTTCGTAAACTCTTTGATGGTTACAAATGTTAATGACGGGTCAATAGTTGCAGTGACATTGGCGGCATTACCGACCACCGTTACCACATCAAAAATCTGCTCGACGATGTTAGCGCCTTCCGGCGGCAAAAAATCAGCCATGCCACCGGCGTTAGCGACTGAATAGAGTATTTCTCCCTCATCGGGATCAGTGGCAAACACCCCGAATTCCCGGACATAATAACCGGTGGTCAGTCCGGAATTGGTAAAGGTAACCCGTAAAGTGGCCAAGCCGTTTTCAATTGAAATTAAATTAATATCCAGGAATTGTTTTTCTTCCATTAAAGCCGTTAAACCCTCAAGATTTGTTCCTTCCGGCAAATAACCGCTGCCAATCGCTACCCGGGTGAAATTTAATGGAGTCGACCCAGTTTGAGCCTTGGTTTGCAAAGCTTTCCCCTTGGCCGTTAAGACCATATTGCTAAATTGTGACATTTCCATACCTTCTTTATGATTGTTGAATGATTTTATGATATTGGGATTGATGCATGACAAAGCCCCAGTATCCGGTTAACCCGACATCTTTTAAAGCACCCAAATAATCCAATTTCGAGCGGATATTTTGAACCGCGCTGACCGCCTTGAACATTTTATTGATGGTATCTTCATCGGGCATGGCGGCTTCGGTGGTTATCCGGAAATGATAGGGCTCTCCACCGTAATCGGACCATTCTTCGACATGGGCTTGATCATAGGCATCCGTTACAACCTGTCTTACCGCCCGGACCGTTCCCTTACGGTATTTATAGGTATAGCCGTTTTTTACCAAGGCCCGGCATTTGCTCAAAGGCAAAGCCTCGTCGTAAAAATCAACATTCATCTCCACCGCCAGCATATTTAATACTTCAGAAGCAGCGCCTTCGATATCGGCATAGGTTAAAACTTCGCTGAGTTTACCGGCGAACGTTTGCCATTGTTTGTCAGTGGCCCGGCCGATCGCAATCACATCCGGATCGCTCTGCAGGTTTGGCGGCACCAGTTCAATCAGGGAAACATTTTTAATGGTTTTCCTCATTCAATCCTCCTCTGTCCCGCCGTAAGATACGTTCTTGGTTGCCAATTCCGCTATCTCAATTTTGGAAAGCTTTGTAAAGGCAGGCGAGTTAATTACCACCCGTTTAGCTCCGGCTTTATAGATCAAATGCTGGAGATATCCGGGATTGATATCCCGGCCAATTTTCGCCCTCTGCCATGTTATATAATCCTCAATGGCGGTTTCAACCGCGCTCCGAATCGTTCCTGCAATATCACTATCCGACTCATTGATATAGTAGGATAGATCGATGTTGTAGTTGACGCGTTCAGGCGCCGAGACCATAACCGTGTCGGTTAAGGGCCTGATGTTTTCATCGGATAAATATTCCTGCAGGTTGGTCCTGGTGGATTCCGGTGTGGTCCCGTCTTCCAGGATAAAATAGATGTTGACCGTCCCGGGGGCCAGTGAAGTTATCACAACATCGGCGATACTGGAGTCATATTCTTTTACAAAATATTCATAAGCTCCGGATGGTCCGGCTACACTAAAAGATTCCGGCCGTAAATAAACCCTTTCCCGGAGTGAATCATCATCTTCCCGGTCGGCCCCGCCCGCACTGGTATCCGTATTAGCGACGCCCGCGATGTATTCTAAGGGATCAACCAGGATATTGATTTGACCCTCCGCGTAACCGTTTCCAATGATTCCGGTTTGGGTACAGGTTACGGGTATGTCAACAAAAGTGGTGCCCACGGGAATTTCTTTATACTCCGTGGTCGCGAAATAGACCCCTCCGGCTGCCACTCTGGTCCCTGAAGGGATACTTACCGCGCTTTTCTGGGCGGCGGAAAGTTCAAAACGAACCTGCGCCGTTGCCGCCCTGGCCTCTTCCCGGGTCACTTCCACCCTGGCGGCCAATTGGTCAAGATAATTCCCTGAAGCGTATTTCAGCAGATTTTGCTTAGCCGCGTTATTGACGGACTGCATCATGGCATAAATACGGGCAGCCTCCGCATAGAGCAAAATCCGAATCGGATCGCCTTGAGCGAGGGTCTTCGATTGGCCCGTCTCTACTGCATATTCTTTTTCGTAATCTCCTATGAGAGCCGCTAAAAGCGTTTCCACATCGGTATCGACAAAATCAATGTCTGCCAGATTATTCAGTTTATCAATGCCGTTACTCAAGAGCACCCACCACCTTAAGGTTTAAACTAAGATTGATAACCTCATTCCAGGGACTAAAATGCAACCGGAGCAAGCCAAGAAAAAACCCGGTTATCATTTTGACCACCGGGTACTTGGCGAGACGTTTGAAAAAATCGGGAAAGTCTTGGAAGTCGTTCAAAATATCAACACCTGCCTTTTCATTGATGAGTAAAAAACGCCTTTGTACACGTTAAACCTACTTATTCCGAGGGCAACTGGTATTAATGCATTTTCCTGTATTGGAATTATTTTTGTTTCCACAAACAAAACAATAACTATCTGCCATTTGCGATCGCCTCCCTTGCCGTTGCATATTCAGTCTTCAGCGTAGCATAATCAGTTTGACGAGTTGTTGCAGTTGTAAAGTCACCGGCAATAATTGCTGTATTATAAGCCATTACAATTTTTTCGAATTCCGGCTTATATTCTTCATCAAGTTCAAGCAACTTTTGAGATTTCCTAGTGTCAAAATACTCACTAAACGCCGCTTTAAGCATATCTTCTGTTATTTCTGACATATCTGAAACATCAAAAACAACTTCACCAATATCAGCTTCGCTCTTATCTTTAACCGCCCGAATGCTTAAACCATTATTACTAGCTGCAAACATATGATCATCTCCTTATAGATTATCTGTCCATCCCGAAACAAAAATTGCACCAGTCGAAGCCCCTGAAGCGTAATATACGTAAGATGATTCTAAAAGGAATTCTCCTTGCACAGCCGTATCATTATCCTCTTCAGTATTCAGCGAGAACGGGGGAGGGTTTGTGGTGTTTTCATATCCGCCATAGTTAGAATTTGGCGCCAACACAATAACACTACCCGTAATATTAGCACCTACAAATTTAATTTTACTTGATGTCGGATATGGGATAAAATTGGATACATTAACTGCAACAAAAGTTGTAGTTCCACTGCTACCTGCCTGAAGAGTACCTGCTATACCACTACATATTTTTCGCAAAGCAGTTAATATCATACCATCAACAATATAGGACGCTTCGTTGCCGTATTGGATAGTTCTATACAAATAATTGTTGCTGTTTGTAAGTACCCAGCCCCATCGTCGATACATAGTATATCCATCAGGTAAAGTTGGGCTTGTATAGTTTATTGACAATAATCCGGCCACCCTATTAGTCAAGGGATTATAGATTACGTAAACCGCATACCAAGTAGAAGCCGCTATTGATCCTGTATCTAAACCATTTACTCCGGCGAATGCGGTAGAAAGTGAGAGGCTCACGTTTGACAGTGTTTTAGAACGGGTATAACTTGCATTATGTAAGGATAATGCATCCGCAGTTATAGTTAAGCAGTCATTAGCAGTTACTTTAATAATTAAATTTTCATAACCGCCTATCGCGGGACTAATGTTTCGTGTATCATAAACCATCCAGGTAACGCCGTTGTCGGTTAAATTGGTACCTACCGTAAATAATGATGGCTCATTAATACCGGTTATACCGGCCGCCACACATTCAAGCATAATATAGGAGTTAGATCTGAAATAGCAAATATCACCAACTCTATAAGCTGTAGATGGTTGCCATACTTTTGATTGTTCGTTCAATTCATCGATTGCTAATTGAACATCTGTCGCTGTTATTGAACCACGTGGTGCATTTACCACGTCCTTTGCGTCAACCTGTTCTCCGTCATTTTGCCCACCCGCAACATGATGGTGCGCCTTAAATTCTTCTTTGGTTACGTATGTCAGCGAGTTATCAATAACAGCAGTAACTTTTGTAGCTCCACTAACCACTGGAACAATCTTGAATACTTCCTCTACGACATTGGAGCCCATTTCCGGCAGCCAGTCAGCGTCATCCCCGGCATTGGCAATAGCATATAGAATTTCGCCTTTTTCGGGATCTTTCGCAAAAAGTCCCAATTCCCTGACATGGAAACCAACAGACAAATCGCTATTGGAAAAAGCTATCGTCACAGTGGCCAAGCCATCTTTGAACTCTATCGAATTGATGGGGATCGACTTTTTTTCATTCACCAAAGCCGTTAATCCACTGATATCCGTCCCGTCGGCAACCCTGCCGTCGCCAATGGCAGCCCTGGTAAATTCCAAAGTCGTCCCGGCAATGGCTTTTTCCAATAACACCGATCCAAAAGTTGTTAAGGTCAAATTTTTAAAATCCGCCATGCTCATTCCTCCTTACTAAATGGTTTGATTGTTTGATAACGTCGTTGATATACCCCAAAACCACAAAATATCGGTTTATTTACCTCTCTTAATGCGCCCAAATAATCCAAATGGGAACGGGCATTTTTGACCGCATTGACGGCATTAAAAATCTTATTGATCACCGCCTCGCTGGGCATTGCAGCCTGGGTGGTAATCCGGAAATGAAATGGCTCTCCTTCATAATCAGGCCATTCTTCAATATAGGCCTCATCAAAGGCGTCGGTTACGACCTGTTTGACCGCATAGGCGGTGCCTTTTAAAAATTTTAGGACATAGGCGTCTTTCACCAAGGCCCGCCGCTTCTCCAAAGATAAATTTTCATCATAAAAATCAACGTTCATTTCAATCGCCAGCATGTCGGCTACATCCGATGCGGCATTATCAATATCCGCATAAGTAAGAACTTTGCATATCGTTTGGGCTAATTTCCGCCATTGCTTATCCAGTGCTTTACCGACTGCAATAACATCCGGATTGTTTTCCAGGTTAGGAGGCACCAAATCCAGAAGGGTCACATCATAAATTGTTTTACTCATGCCGGTTCCAACCCCTTATAATTTACAATGGCTTCCGTATTCTCATAGGCAATCTCTGTTTCCGATAATGCAGTAAATACAGGTGAATATACTACCACCCTTTTAGCGCCCGCTGCATAAATAAGATATTGAAGATATCCGGGATCAATATCCCTGCCGATTTTAGACCTTTGCCAAGTCCTGTATGCGCTGATTGCCTCTGACACTTTTGTCTGAATAGACTCTGCAATATCACTGTTTGCTTTATTGATATAGTAGTCAATGTTAATACTGTAATTTACCGGGGTTGGCTTCGCCACAACCACATTATCCGTAAGGGGCCTTCTGCCGTCATCCGACAGATAAGCCTGTAATTCAGTAATCATTGCGTCCGGCGTGGAACCATCTTCCTTAATAAAATATACATTAACAGTCCCGGCTTCTAATGAAGTCACCACCACATCGGCAATCTCGGAGCTGTATTCCTTGGTAAAGTATTCATAGGCCCCAGACGGCCCGGCCACACTGAATGCTTCGGGACGCAAGTAAACTCTTTCCCGGAGCGAATCGTCGTCCTCCTCGTCAGCCCCACCCGCACTGGTATCCATATTACTCACTTTGGCCACATACTGAATGGGATCCACCAAAACATTAATTTGTCCGGGTGTAAAACCATTGCCGGTTGTCCCGGTCCCGGCGCATGTTACAACCATATCCACGAATTGTTTACCTGCAGGGATTTCTTGATACTGGGTTGTTTTAAAATAGACTGTCCCAGCCGCGACCCTGGTATTAGCGGGAATGCTGACAACACCGGACTGTACAGCCGATAATTCAAAACGAACTGTTGCCGTTGCGGCGGTGGCTTTCTCCCGGGTTACTTCCACTCTGGCAGCCAATTGATCCAGATATTTTCCGGTCGCATATTTCAATAAATTCTGTTTCGCCGCTTGATTGATGGACTGTAATATCCCGTAAACTCGGGCCGCGTTGGCGTATAACAAAATGCGAATCGGGTCCCCTGTAGAAAGGGTCTTCGACTGGCCGGTTTCTTTTAAATACTCGCTTTCATAGTCGGATATCAATTCCGCCAACAGTGTGTCGACATCGGTATCGACAAAATTGATGTCCGTTAAATTGTTTAGTTTATCAATGTTGCTGCTCAATGGCAACCACCACCTTGAGTTTTAAAGTATAATTATTACTGTCATTTAACTCGCTGTCCCTGTATCTGGTTCCAGACCCAGCACTTGTAGTGACATTTACCGTCACCACCGCATTTTTTGAATTTCCATTACAATGTGTTTGCGATCGTAGTTATAAAGGCATATTTGGATATCCCTTTATTTATCCTCCTTAGTATCTCATGATATAGTTACAAGCAACCCATGGCTGCATGATATTAAAGGCCTGCCCTCCACCAGTGCTAGTTGTAGTTTGGTTGTATGTATTACCATTTACACCTGCCTGACCACTAGAGCCAGTGCCAAACCCCCAAGCAAAATAATGATTATGTTGGGCAAGCTCATTTATTGTCATGGTATGTCGTTCTTCTCCGCCAATTCCACCTAAAATATCTACACTTACATTTGTGACAACATTTGCTGAAGTCCCACCCATATTATCAAGGCCAACACCCACACGCCCACGTTTATCAGGCAGCGAAAGCCTCTTATGCGCTGCAAAGTCCACCATGACACTTGCACCCTTTGTTGTTGCCGTTCCAACTGAATCATAAAGTTGAATCTGAGAACCCGTTACATTTGCTGCATCCCATAGAACTTTATACAAATCAATTGTATCAGCGTTAGCTCTACCCGTTGCTCTGGAATCGGTGTCACCAATAGTACAGCCATTAACCCAAAGGTGCCGTGCTGGCAAGATTGTGCCATAGTATTCTTTCGCTACTCCCAGCGGGTCATTGGCTGTATTCGCATTATCCACATATTGTTTGGTAGCAGCATGAAGATTAGCAGTCGGGTCACCACTTAAGATAAGTGTTCCGGTCATGACATCTCCGGCCTTTAGTACGTAGATCGACTCCGCGAAGGTTGCTGTCACATTCGCCGCATTGCCGACTGATAACTCGATGGTAAAGACTTGTTCAATCGTCTCAGCTCCATCATAGGCAGGCATATAGTCCGCCCCATCTCCCGCATTGGCTACGGCATATAAGATTTCACCCTGGTCCGGGTCGTTGGCAAATATTCCAAGTTCCCGCAAGTAATAGTTTCCGGTCAGATTTTTATTGGAAAAATTCGCTTTGATTTGAACCGATTTACCGCCGACCGAAAGATTACTAATCGCCGAACTCTGTTTTTCACTGATTAGCGCCGTCAAGGTGTTCAACTGGGTCCCCGAAGGTAAAACTCCATTTCCCAATGCCACCCGGGTAAATTGTAATTTAGTCCCACCCTGGGCCTTTATTTGTAATGCATATCCAATATTCGTTAATGTTAAATCGGTAAATTCAGCCATGGTTAACCTCCTTCATAAAACTTTAATCTTTTCCTCAATATCTCATGATATAATTACAAGCTATCCAAGGCTGCATGTTATTATGAGGAGTGTCCGTTCCGGAAGAACCAGTAGTACCACATCCACCACCGTTAAGAACATGACTTCCGGAGTCTCCTCCTCTGGTACTAGATGATAGTGCTAAACTATGGGCATGACTCGGTATTTCTTGAACTGTTAAAGTATGATTCTCTTCTCCACCTGTTCCACCCAAAATATTAGCATTACTATTTAATACAACATTTGCTAATGACCCACCCATATTATCTATACCAATAACAACCCGTCCACGCATATCCGGTAAACATAACCGTTTATGGGCCGCAAAATCTTCGGCGGCGCTAGCCCCTTTGGTCGTTGAAACACCTTCCGATGTGTACAGTTGGATTTGCGATCCACTCATATTGGCTGAATTCCAGAGAACTGTATAAAGATCAATGGTGTCCCCATTCGCCCTCCCGGTTGCGCCGGAATCAGCATCCCCTATGGTACAACCGTTCACCCAAAGATGGCGGGCGGGCAAAGTTGTACCATAATATACTTTGGCATGACCGAGGGGATCCAATAACTTCCATAAACTATCCACATACTGCTTGGTAGCGGCCCCCAAATCCATTGCCGGGTCTTCACTTAACACCAGCGGTCCGGTCATCGTATCTCCGGCTTTCAGAAGCGCCTGCATATCAATCTTTTCAAAATTTTCCCGCAACACCGATCTTTTGACGCTATCCGTGCCGACAGGCAATTCCAACCCCATATTCATTGAAGCATCACTCAAAACCGATACACCTCCAATTCGTTCCACGTTAGACCCAAAGCATCCAGATCCTCCCAAGAAATCATTGCCGCATCCAACTCATTCCATGTTGACCGTGCAATAATTTGATGTTGACAAGTTTGCCCTACTCCAAATCCGTAATAGGTATTTAAACTACCGCTTTTTAAAGCTTCGACACACTCCAGGGTGGACCGGGCGTTTTTTACGGAGTTCACTGCCCGGACCACTTCATCGATCTTACTTTTACTGGGCAGATTGGTTTCGGTGGAGATTTTGAAATGATAGGGCTCCCCGTCATACTGAAACCATTCCTTGACCCCGGTTTGGTCAAAAGCGTCGCTTACAATCTTCTTTACCGCATCGGCTGTCCCTTTTCTATACTTATACAAATAGCCGTTTTTAATCAGCTCTTTCCGCTTCTCCAGCGGCAAAGTCTGGTCATAAAAATCAACATGAATCTCGCCGGCCAGATTATCGACGACCTCAGAGGTAGCACCATCAATATCGGCGATGGTTAAGCAATTTTTAACGGCGTTTGCCAAAGTCTGAAACTCTATATCAACTCCCTGACCGGCGGCGATGATATCGGGATTATGGCGTAAGTTTTCCGGCAGCAGTTCCAGTAAAGTCACATCAAAAACTGTTTTATTCATTTTCATTCTCCGGGTGGGATGTAATCACCGGAACCCGAGAGGTGATTGCAATTTCCGTATCCCCAATGGCGGTAAATACTGGAGAATTGACAACCACCCTGCCGGCTCCGGCGTTCATCACCATCGCCACTAATTTCGACGGATTAATATCCCTGCCGATCTTTGACTTCTGCCAGGTAATATAGTCGTTAACCGCTGTTTCGACAGCCGTTGCAATGGTACTGGTTGCACTTTGGTCCGATTCACTGATGGAATAGTCAATATCTACGGAATATTCCACTGCGCTCGGCGCCGCGACATATACACAATCCGTTAACGGTCTCCTGGTGTCGGCCGAGAGGTAATCAGTTACTTCATCGATTAATGCTTGTTCCGGTAATTCCCCGTTTTCCAGAATAAAATACACATTCACCCTTCCATTGCCTCCGACAACTTTGACATCCGTAATGGAAGCATCACAGTCTTTGACAAAATACTCATAGGCGCCGCTGGGTCCGGCCACGCTGAAAGACTCCGGCTTTAAAAAAATCCGTTCCCGTAAAGCTTCGTCATCTTCTTCATCGACTCCGCCCTGGCTGGTTGTAGTGTTGGTAGTGCCGGATACAAATTGAATCGGATCCACCAGGACATCAATTTGTCCTGCGGTATAGCCATTACCGGCTTTTCCGGTAGTTGCGCATTCCGCCGGAACATCCATATAAGTTTCTCCCGCAGCGATTTCCACTTCTTGGGTCGTTGCAAAAAAAACATTGTCACTGGTGCTAACCCGGGCGCCGGATGGAATCGTCACCCCCCTTTCCAACTTCTTGGAAAGGGTAAAACGTTGGGTAACCACTGCTCCGGTAGCTTCTTCCCTGGTGACTCCCACCAAAGCCCCCAGGTTCTCCAGATAATCGCCACTGGAATATTTCAGTAAATTATACTTAGCCGCCCTGTCGATTAATTGGTAGGCCGTATAAATTCTTAACGCTTGTGCATAAATCCAAATCCGGATGGGATCGCCGGCAGCTAAACTTTTCGATTTTCCAGTAGACTCCCAATAGGCATTTTGATATTCGGAAATCATATTGGTTAAAAGCGAATCTACATCCTTATTTACGAAGTCAATATCCGGCAAATTGTTTAAAGCCTCGATACTAGCCGGCAAGACCGATCACCACCTTCGGTACCAGCAAGCCGCTTATCGCATCATTGGTAAAGCTGACTTTTTTCACTTCAGCCCGGGGTTCATATTTCTTGATCTTTTTGATATATTCCACCGTTAACTTGGCCTTGGCAACCCCGATGGGGGAATCCAAGATACTCATATCAATCCCGAAATCCCGGTCAAAAGGGACTGTCCCGGCAGGAGTAGTCAAAATCACTTGAATATTTTGGAGGATTTCACTATTCCCACCGGCACTGAAATCAATTACCACATCGGATGCATTAATCATCCCCTATCCCTCACTTTCTGCTAAGCGATATACTCTTCAAATGTAACATCAATCTTGCCGGAAAAAAGCTCGCCTTGGTTGAAAAAAGCATCCCAGGCCTCGCTCACGGATTTGACGATCCATCGATCATCCCCCAATACTTCCTCACCCACAACCAGGTAATCCGCTTCACCCGACTCTGCCAGATAGATCCAGGTTTGCATCTCATCTTTGGGGGTAACTCCAAAATTACCGTTGAGATTAATCGTTAAAGTGATCGTTTGGAGATTGGGGGCCACATACTCGGTTTTCGGCTTAACCCCGATAAGCTCATGGGCGCTGTAGCGGGCTGAAGCTTCAAGCTTAAACCCGCTAAAGGTGTAGATCCGTTCATCCGAAACTTCAAAACAAATGTCATTAAAATAACCGATCATTGCATCACCTCATTTATAATGGCGGTCCCGTTGGATTACCCGATGATGATGAAGTATGAGTATGGCTTAAAAAGCTTTTTCCCCCTATTTTCGCATCATCATTCACTGTTAAAGCCTTCCCAATCGAAGCATTCCCTGTAACCGTTAAATCCGCCCCAACCGAAACATTCCCTGTAACCGTTAAATCCTTACCTACAGTTAGGTTCCCAACGATTTCAACCTGAATATCCTTCGTGTCCGGAATGCTTATTGTCAGGGTCTTGCTGGAACTATTGTAGACCATTGCCGCTTGTCTCAAAAAACGTTTGCAATAAATATCCGCTCCGTTTGGATTGGGTTGATCATCCGCATAAAAATATCGCCCCAGGCAAAAACCATTGGTGATCCCATTTCCCAAAAACAAACATAATACCGATTCACCGATATTCGGCATTTCATATTCAAATGAAAGCATTGGCAATACATCGGTGACGATGGAATCTTGATCTTCAAAGCTGACTCGCACGGTCCCCGCCTCATAATTAATGGATGATACGGTCCCAATCCGGATCAGATTTTTTAAATTCACCATTTTAATATCCCACCAAACATTTATGAAGTTCCAGGCTGGTTGTAAACCCGCCGCCGATTTTGTGACTGACTTTATCAATATAATATTTACCGTTAAAAATACCCAAGTCTTGAATGTTGAGGACTTGGGTCGGTAAAAAACCAAGATTGCCGGGAATCTCCAGGCTTAATGAGTATTCTCTTTTATTCAGTTCCCGCAGTTTGCAACGGGCATAACGCTCTGCTTCGGCCAAATCGTTGGCAGTCTCATTCATCTGATAAATCTTATCTCCGCTTTTTCCCGAAGGTATAAAGGTATGGGTTAAAGTCTTATTCACCTTCGGATTGGTATAGGCAATTTTACAACCATCGTAACCCGTATCGGTAAAGGTCGTTTTGGCGCTCCATTGCATCATATCCGCTTCGCCGATGGTAGCCAAGGGTCCAGGTGTTTGGGCCTCATACTTCATTTCCTGAAAGATGACGATTTTCTGATTATAAATTTTGATAGCCAACCCGTTTTTCTGGCAAAGATTGGTCAAAAATGAGGCATCCGGCTCTTTGCTTTGTTCCACAAAGGGTATCACCGGATTGGATGATCCTTGAAAATCCAGAGTTAATTTGGCATTATCGGCTATCGTTTGGGCTATTCTTGCTACAGAAGCCTTTTGCCAAGTGTGGCTCCTTTCTACGGTCATGAATGGAGTGTCGACTGGAGCTGAAACAGCTCCCAAACTCAAAATACGTGGCCTACCGCGATAACTGGGTTCATCAATAACGAACCGGCCACAATCTAAACTTTGTGAATCTCCATCAAAATTCCAATTCTCAGTCTTGATAGTCGGGATCATGATGTCCCCCTTGGATGGAGCCCAGGAGGATATCCATTTCCCCGTATCATCCTTGAGCTCAATCGAGATATCATCTGACGAGCCCGAGGCATTGTCGGTAAAAGTAAAACTTTGCAAGTCCGGTGTGATATCGGCGGTAATGTTTTTACCTTCATACAACAATTGAATCCTTGCCCGTCTGCTCTTCATGATTGGCTCCTCCATGGCGGCATGTTACCGGTCGTGGCATTGGATTTGTCAATGTCGGGAATGGTCAAAGCGGTCCCTCCCGAAAAAATGACCACATCCAAATAACCCGGATTGGCTTCCATCAGTTTCTTGGTATACTTTTCGTCCCCCAGAAAAGCAAAGGCGATACTGTCAAAAGTATCGCCCGATTTGGTTTTATATGTGCTAGACATCTTCTCAACCTCCGGCAAAGCTTAACCGGCGCCGCCGGTCCATCAATGCGTTAAATTTCCGTTCAAAGTCGGCATACGAGTTATCGCTGGCTGTTTTCATCACATGCGCATCGGCATTGCCCTGGATGGTGATTTGCGGCGAATAATTGACCGATATCCCCGCGCTGCCGCTTCCCATACCATTTAATAAACTTTGGGTCCTGCTGTTGGAAAAGACCTGGCTGCCGCGGGGCAGATTGACCAGTTCCGGGCCTTCCTCCCCGACCAATGAAAGACCGCCGGGAAAATAGGAGGTTCCACGGGCGTTTCTGGGTATGGATTGTTTGGGTATATATTGGGATTTATCATTCTCAAAGAATTTGGTCATTTCAAATGGATTAATAATAACAGGTTTAATTTGTTTTTTCTTAGGATATGCTTTTAATGCTTCATCACTTAATAATTTATCATAAGCAAGCTTCGCGAGACCAGCTGTTAATGCTACAGTTGCAATTACAGCTGCAGCAGGAGCTAAACTTGCACCAGCAGCAGTTAACGCTGCAAATCCTAATGCAGTTCCCGTTAGTGACAAAGCCGATATCCCGGCATCAACCCAATCTCCGGTTTTAACCTTTTTTTGGCGCAATTTGCCGACAAATTCCAGCAGGGAAATAATATCAAAAGGTACAGATAATCCCTTTACTATTTTTTCTCCACCTTTCAACCATTTAGTTGCTGTCTTTAATTTTGAAATTTGTTTTACTTTATTTGCTTTATTTACTTCATTTATTATTCGACTCCCAAATTTATCATATGTTTTTTTTACATTTTCAAATCGTTTGGATAAATTTGGTTTCCCTGTTTTTACAATTTCCTCAATTTCTGCTATTCGATGATCCATTCCCCGTTTTCTTGATGTTGGTAAATTTTTTATTACTTTTCCTGCTTTTTCTTCTACTTCTGGATTTCTGTATCTCTTTGCTAATTCCTTAAATTCAGTTAATTGATATATTAAATTTCTTCCTTCTATAAATTTGGACACTTTTTCATGTGCAAAATCAATAGGGTCCTTAATATCTTTAATTATATTGTATGTTTTACTATCCTTAATCGTATTGTACATTTGCTTTAACTTAGGACCCGCTACCTTCATCTGATTTTGAAACTGAAGAACCAAATTAGGGTTTTTTTGAAAAATCTCTGTATTCTTTTGATTAGCTGCCCTAATCCGACTTTGATGGCTTTTCTTTGTATCTTTTTTATTCTCCGCCATCTCTACTACTCGCCTCCTTTATCTCCTGGGCGATTTCAAATAAATCATCCAATGTTAGCTTCATAAAAAAGTCAATGCCGGTAAAGGATTGTAAAGCCAGACGGACGGCCAGCTTCATCAGCTGCCGTCCGTCCCCCGGCCTAAATCCTATAAATAGAAAAAACTGGTCACCGCATTCTTCACTTTAATCGCTTCATTGGCGGGAAGTTTTTCAAAAAACTCCACCGGCTGTTTACTGGCCTTGGCTGCAACAATGCAGACATAGCCGAGGTTCATCTCGTTGATGGCCGCCACCTGCCCGCTGGCAGCAAACTGCTTCTCAGCGTCCATCAAATCTTTGGCTGTCAATGACTCCAGACCGGAAAGGTCGATTTGGCTATATTCTTTTTCTTCAAAGATATATGGATTTTTGAACTCAATTACATATTCACTCGCCATTGGTTTTTCTTCCCTCCCTTAAATTTGTTCCCGGATTTTCTCAAACACGTCAATCCCGCCGACTTTGTAGATAAAGTTGAGCTTATCCAGTTCCAGCATGGTCTTGCCGTCCACATCCACCTTGATATAGAGGACAGTCAGCGTGTTTTTGGTGTCGGTCTTCTTGCCCACACCCAAGGTTCCCAGATCCAAGCCTTTGGGAACCACCCGCAAGGTAATCTTTAAAGGAACAAAATTAATGACGCCCGCAGAAACATCATAACTTTGCTGGGAACCCCGCAAAATGATGGTCTTACCTTCCGGCGCCATCAGCGAGAAGCTTTTATCCAGCACCGTTTGAAAAGGGATTTCAATATCGATATTGCCGAAATGTCCCGGGGTCTGGCTTTCAAACTCCCCGGCAATACCGGCCCCGGAGATGGTTTCACTTTTCCCTTCAAGCTTGGGCAGCTTGATCTCTCCGGATATACCGATCAACTTTTCCCCTTCATCGTAAATATTGAAATTGACGATCTTTTCAGGAATCGCGTTTACACTCATGTTATTTCCCTCCCAAAGCTGTAGTTAAGGCATCGGCATCAAACTCCAAAGTATTGACAATCGTTTCCGCAGGCGGATACGGTGTCAGATATTGATGGAAAGTGATTTTACCGTTCAAAAGATCGGTCGTGGGATTCTCATCGGCCACAAATTCAATCCGGGCATCAGCCAGTTGATAACGGGCCTTATAGCCGTTGGCGCGGATATTTTCACTGTCCACAATGGCCTCGATTAACCGGGTATTCATGGGGTCGTCGACTTTCTGGAAATAAGTCAAAATGAAATTATTGCCCCACCAGGAAAACATCCGGCGGACCGGAATAAACCGGTCTTTCACATCGGTGCTGGAAGGATAGATTCCGGTGTTGTTGCCCCACAAACGCCAGCCATTTAAATTAATCGCCGTTACAATTCCATTGCCGTTCAAGTAATTCCCCTGAGCCTGGCTCAGATAGACTTCGGAACCGTCGCTCAAAACCGTTCCCGTAATGCTGAATCTTTTGTTTGATGGCGATACATAGGGCACATCTTCATGATCAGCATCCGTATAGGCGATTAACGCCGCTGCCACAGCACTAAACCAATATTGAACATCATCAATGGCGACTTTCGGCCAGCAAACGATGGCGTTCTCACTGGTATATGAATTGTCATTCTTCCAGTTCAATACATCTTGGTAGGTATAAGCCCCATCCGTTTCAGAAGTGTCCACATCAAGAACAGCCATGCATTTGAAACAACCATTAATATTTTCAGTCTTGGCAATCATTCCGATACCAACAGCGGGAATCTGGCTATAGCCGGGAATCACGATCAACCCCGGAACCACTCCCAGCTTTGGGTAGACTTGTTCAATGTTTTGCAATCCGGTATACTTTCCGGTTGCCGTGTTATAACTGCCGATAATATCCTCTTTCGTTACCAAGGAAGGATCAAGCTTTTTATAACTCAAAGCCAATTGGGTAACGTCTGATTTGATCGATCCGCTACTAAGGATAGTGACAACCAAATAACCTTTTTCATCAAAAGCCAGGATATAGTCGGTATTTTCAGTATAAGAAGTTGCCGCATCGGCGCTTTTAACTATAAAATCTTTCAATAAAATTCCCTCTTCGGCAACGGTAATCATGCCGCCGGAGATGGAATAAACCTCATTTAGTACTGGAGTAACATGTTTATCCGGGTCAAGCACATTTACAATAACCAGCGGCGCAACGTTATAAACATTAAAAGAAGCGTTCACCGATTGGCAGATCGTAAATTTCTCAAAATTATTCGAGTACCCGAAATTGGTTTTGGCCTCGGCCAACGAATTTACCAAAATAGGTTTATTGACTGCGCTTGACGGATCTCCCAATAAATTAACCGGCGCAGTCCCCACGATAAACTGGACCGCGCTGCCGGTAGTTATGGGCGCCACTACCGATGTTGAATTTTCTTGAATATAAACTCCATGTGTATAAGACAAATTATTTTCCCCTTTCTTCACGAAAAAATCGTTTACGATAAAGTATCGGTCACTGTAATCTTACCGATGTTCCAAACCGTTTTTAATCCAACATAGAAATATGGGTAACTGCTTTCGTCGGTCAGTTTCCATCTCTCATCCGTTAACCATCTGTCCTCGGTTAGTTTCCATAAGTCATTGCTTAACAACCAGTGAACAGGGTATCCGACTTCATATTTTTGGTCGAAGACCCGTTTACGCATCAAATGATCATAAATTTTTTGCAATACATTGATGGCATCACGATAACCCTGGCAATCAAGATGATTGTCATAAACCCCGGCCACGAATAACACAACGCAGCGATAGGGATCCAGCTCACTCGGGTCTTTCGCGAATTTAAGAATCACCCGGACGAAGGGAAACTTAGGAACCACTTGCCCGGTATCGTTTACGGGTGAATATTGTGACAACACCGAGATATTCGAAAGCTCGCCGGCTTCATTTTTTAATTGAAAGCCGTCCAATAATGCAGAGATTTCAGTTACCAAAAATTCTTGCAATGCAAGTGGTGTCATGGCATTCCCCCCAATCAGGCAAAACAATATCGCTTACCATAACTTTCATTTTATCCATTACAATCCTTCCCCCATCCTCCTTTCAATTTTTTCTGCAATTACCCATTTTTTTACTATCTGTGTTGATCACCTCCCATTCGGCTGTTTATTGACAAACTCTTAATTGCCTCCTGTGCCAGCCGACAGGTGTATTGTTGATATATAATAAATTCATCCACTGATTCCTGGCCGTTTACTAACGAATTGGTGTTGCCATTCTATGGATGAATCTATTAAGAAAAATAAAAAGGCTATCTAAAAGTAGTTTAAATCAATAAGATATCGATAAACCCTTTTTGGGACAGCCTGTGATTTTCTTGTGCCCCGCCCCACCCTGCGGATTAGTTGGCACATAAAACCCTCCCGAAAAACGGGCCCGCCATAGATAATTTGAGCAAAGCAAAACCGCCCCAGGAATGTCCGGAGCGGCTTTTTTAATTTTCTATACTAATAATATAACACGGTCTTCCGGTCTATTGGTGCCGGTAAAGTGCCGGAACAAAACTCTTGGAGCTGCTCTTTTGTTGATTTTTATTGATTTCATCAGCTAACTTCTTACCCCTAGTAAAACGTTCTCTAATAACTACTCAATGATTGTGAACGTTTACTTAAGTAGAGCGTATCTTCTCCATTTCTGATTGCCATTTATTTACGATACGTTCTACTAGGAAATCAATTTGAATCTCCTCTCTCTGGCGAAACGCAAAAGTAAGAGCATACTTCTGCTAATTCTCAAGCTGTTTTTCTTGCTTAATCTTTCTTTCCAGCTTGGCTCTTGTTTTCTGGGCCTCTTTTAATATCCGGGAATACTTTTGATTTCGAAATAAGTAAAAACTGTTTACCGTATCTTGATTTATTGTTCGCATATCCAATATCCTTTGCAATTTAATATTCCTTAAATTACAACTGTTCAGACCTAAACCTATATAAAGCACAAAAAATACGCTGAAATCCCTAGGTAGGATTTTAAGCAAAATAAAAAAACAAATCTGCCTTTATTCCACATAAAAAGTGATGGCTATTTCCACATCACCTGGTGAGAATCTTCACTTTCTTGAATTACTTTGGTGTAAGATTGATAAGTATTCCCAGCCTGTCCTCCGCCCCCCAACCAATACAGTCCCACCAGGAATGTAAATAAGATTAAAATACCGAAACAATCATCCCAAATTTTTTGTTTCATTGCTTCAACCTCTTGTCAAATATATTGGATTTTGTAAAAGTAATCATTCAAAATTAAGTCTCGCTAACCATTCCCCATTCCTGACAATGATAGGCTTGAATCATAAACTTGACTCTTCGAATATAAGCTTCCGTCTCTTCCGGCATGAATTTGCCCACCCTTTCGGGACCGGCATTATAGGCCCATATTGCTCCATCGATCGTTTTAAACTGTTTAAATTGTTCTTTTAAATAACAAGCCCCAAACCTTATATTGGTTTGAATATCATAGGGGTTAGTTAGGCCATGTTCCCAACTGATTTGCATTAAGCCGTAACAATCGGCGGAACTGATGGCATATTGCCGGTATTCGCTTTCGATCCCAATAATAATGGCCACGATTACCGGATCCCAGGTTTTCATGATTTCCCTGTATATCAATTCATTGTTGCAACCGTAGGAAGCCATAATCCGTTTTACTGTTTTTACTTTCGTGACCTCTTGTTGCAACTGATTCATCTGCTTTTTTTGCTGATCAAGCCGTTGCTGAAGTTTCTGAAGCCGGATTTCTTTCTCTTGGTAACAGGATAATCCCCAAATGATCATGCTGATGATTAGGAGCCACTTGAAAATATGAAGTTTCGTCTTGAGGTAATCATTGAGCAATTTTTCGCTTCGAGTCATTCAATCATCCCATCCTTTCACCTGTCATAGACGCATATATGCGTGCATCCAATTCAAAGCCTTTAAAAAAGGCCATAAAAAAACACCATAGCCTCCAGTTTAGCTTAGGTGATTTCCCTTTTGATTTGACCAAACCATCGCCGGATAAACCATCCCATATCATTTGCAATTTCTATGACTCATTATTTTAAATTTATCCATGGGATAACTGCCGTGGCGTTAAAGGCTTTTCCAGTTCTCATATCACACGAAATAGCTCCGAAGCCTTTTTAGGTCCAAAGATCTTGTTAGCCAATAATTGGTCCATTAACGATAATGGCTTGGTCATTTTACTTTTCATAAATTCCTGATTCACTAGCTGAGTAGGTTGAGCCAGAGGACGAGTCACATGCGCAAAAATTCTTTCCTCTGTTTCTAATATCTCCTTCAGTGCATTAGCCCAATTGGGAGCTTCAATATCAAAGCTCACCTGTGGTAGGCCTGTCATACCTTGAAAACTAACCTTTACTTGGTGAAAACCATCGACATATCGGATAACAAGGTTCCTATTATTGAGATACTTTCGAATTAACTCTCCGAACGCCTGCATATGCCTCGGTACCAAAACATATTCTAAAGCAGCCGCCGAAATGGACTGACCGGTGCGTAACTCATGAGAACCAGCTTTCTTTTGGTTTAAGCCCATTGTTTCCCAAACTTTACTATCAATCTTCTTAAGAAAATCAGGCGTCCCTATAAACATCGCAGCAAGAGAAGCTCTCTGCGCCAACATATGATGTAGCCGAGGATCTTTTCCGCGCACTCCCATGATGAGAGTTGAATAAAGAATTTTTTGCCAGATTCTTGATTGATTGCATAGAGAATAAACTTCTTCTGCTTTCAAATTTGCAAAAGGATCGGGATATTCTTCTTTCATCAATGCACATGCTTCAAGAATTTCTTTTTCCGTAAACCGTTTTGGGTCTAGAAATGGTTCGGGTACCTGCCTACCTCCATCTTCTACATATCGTTCCATCCTGACGCTCATGGCCTGGTGTTCCAGTAGTTCGGCTACAGATTGAGACGTTTGATCCTCTCCAATTTCCGCTTGACTTAGACTTATTTTATCATTTTGTCCCTGCGTTTGAGGGTCAACCGACTGTTGTGACTGAATATTTCGCCGGGCGCGTTCCTCCCCAGAAAGAATACCGGTGTTTGCAATGGAAATTATCGCATGCACCAAGTGAATTCTTTCTTTCATGTTATTTTCTATCCGGCCTTTACCATCCGTCAAATTATAAATAACATAATCAGCTAAAATTGACTTAGCCGCAGCTATTTCCCATTCGTCCTTTGGGCTGCGTCCTAGTTTCTGAAACAGTTGTTCTGTTTCTGTCAACTCCGCTGCTTCGGAAATAACCCGTCTTTGAACCGCACTCATCTTTGCATCTAAATTTTTCTCAAAATGCTCATTTTCTTTTGATACCGTTGTGAACTGTTTTACTGCGCCTTTTGCCGGTTTATTCATTAAAACGCTCTTCCTCATAACATCGGCTTCCTGCTCCAACCCAGCATCGTTATTAACCCCTATGCCCATTATCTGAAACGCCGGATGCACCCGTCCCTGCTTCTGCTGTACAACATGCCAGGCCTCGTGAGGCAAATGTTGCTCCTGTCCCGGCGCTAAATGAATATCAACACCTTGGGTATATGCCAGTGACTGTAATTGAGCGGGTTTCGGAGAATTATAATGTACTTTCACATCATCCATAGACATACCGGATAAATTTTCGAGTCCGTTTTTTAAATTATCGGGCAACCCGGTTTTATTCTCACTTTTCTGAAATGATTTGGATGATAAGTCAAGAGTATCTATATTATTGCGCTTTTTAGACTGAATCAAAGTATTCACCGATACATAATTAGTATTATTAAATCCAATGTTCTCATAAATCATCGAATATCCCCCTTGTTTTACACCGTTCTCCCCAGTTTGGCGTATTCGCGCCGGATGCCATCCATCAAGTCATTATAAGTAATCTTTACCCCATCATTGGCCACAGTCATCAAGGTGGCATAACGGACCACATTGATAATAGAGCCTCCGGCAATATCATATTTTTTGGCGATTTCTTTTAAGTCAATCGTTTTTTCCAGGGTCACTTTAGGGGAAAAAGCGCCCTGCCATAACTGTAGCCGTTCCATCTCACCCGGCACCGGGAAATGAACAACCGATTGAAAACGCCGGGTAAAGGCTTCATCCATGTTGGACTTTAAATTCGTCGCCAGGATGACAATGTTCTCGCAAACTTCGATCCGCTGCAATAAAAAGGCCGTCTCCTGATTGGCGAAACGGTCGTTGGCAGTGCCGATGCTGGTTCGTTTACCGAATAAGGAGTCCGCTTCATCAAAAAACAATATCCAGTCATGGCTTTCGGCCGCGCTAAAGATCTTTTCCAGGTTCTTCTCGGTTTCACCAATATATTTGGATACGAGTTGGGAAAGATCCACCCGGTATACCGGCTTACCCACTTTTTTACCGAAGAGTGCGGCGGTTAATGTTTTACCAGTCCCCGCCGGGCCGTAAAATAACGCCCGGTATCCGGGTTGGATGTTTTTCGCCATCTGAAAATCCTCGATCAGCTTTTGTCCATGCTCCGGCCAGATCAGGAGTTCTTTAAGCTGGACTGCGGTTGATTCCGAGAGGATCAGATTCTCCCACTCCATTAAAGTAGTGAGGCGCCGGGCCGGAAAGTTGGCGCTGTACTCATGCTGTATATCTTCGCCGCCTAAAATCAGGCTCAAAGCGTTCTCGCTCAATGCCAATTGCTTGTGGAAAGCCGGACTGCCTTCTTCCGTGCGGACCTCCCGGAGAATATTCCCCCCGTATAGTTTGCCCTGGGGATCAAATAACTCCATATACCCCAACTGTTGACTAATTCCCGGCCCGCCCAAAAGGAAAAGAGCTGTTTTCAATGTAGGAATAAACCCGTTAAAACCGCGGTTCCCAATCCCTCCCACTTCAGTATAAGCTCTTTCAATCCCGTCATGCCGGTTCAAAAGAGAATCCAACAATTCCGGTTGAACCTCGGGGGCCAAAGCTAATACCAGCACCAGGCGCTCCCCGGGAGTTAAGTCATATTTCTGTAGAAAATCGGCATAAAAACCCCCTGCTTCGCTTAAGTCCAAAGCAGGGGGAGTCAGTTCAATGGGTTGTTCCGGGATGTCCCGGTTGATCAAGTTTTTGATCTGCTGAGTAATGATGGCTTGAAGCCATAGTAAATCTTGTTCGATTAATCGAGCATTTTGGTCTAATGATGACATTCGATTCCTCCAATGTTGAATGAAATAAAAAAATCAACCATAAAAGGTTGATATATTAAGTGTTAATATTGTTATACTTACTGTTCGGTAATCAAAACTTCGCATTTAGTAATTGTTGCTTATCATTTGCTGTTTGTCGGAACCAACTATTGACAGAGGTAGTTGAGGTACGGTTCCCAGACTCATCGCAAACTGTGAACTACATTCCGATTTACCCAAAGAACAACGGCTATTTGCCAATTTCAAGAATTTGATCTGCGTTTTTAGTTCGTGTATCAATTTAGTACGAACGTCTAATATTCATTTTTTGGCAACTCTTCAAGCTTGACATGGCATTTATTGAGAAACTAAGTTACAAATTTTCTGGCTTCGCTTTCAATCTTAATCTTTTTATTGAAATCGTGATTCTCTTGGTGCTCACTAAACACGTCTTTTACAGCCTGCTTAAAAGATTCTCTAAAAAACCGCACTGCCTGTTCCTCCGCCCTCATTAACCAGCAAATGGACATGGGTTATCCAAGCAGTAGGCTTAAATGGCTAATTTAAGCAGGAACAGTATCTTGTTAGAAGTTGTACTCTTATATCCATTGAAGAAGCCTAGCGCGTAATTGCGGTCTCTACAAACAGTGCGGTCCGTCATAATAAAAGTTGGCAGCTCAGTGCTCCTGGTTTTTAATCCTCTTCCCATTTTATTATGTTAGGTAATTCTGAAGTTTTGAAATATTCATTTATAGCATTTACAAGCAATTCAAACGGAATACAATTTTTTAAAGGTATTTCTGATAAAAATCCATTTAAATAAAAATTTAATTCTCCCTCTGCATCTTCATCACCAATCGATGAATAATAAGGCGGTTCTTCGGACCCATCATGATAATTTAAATAACCATAACTTTTAGAAATTCCTATATACATTAAATGACCTTCGGGGTGCACTAATATAATTATAATGTTTTTATCTTTAAGTTCATTTTTAATTTTATATAAGCTCTTTTCTAATTCTTCTATTGTTGTAATTTCAAAAAGGGTTTTACTGCCATCTTCAATTAACCATTTATTCATTTTGTTCCCCTTTCAAGCCTTTCAATCCGGCAAACCAATAAACAATTGTTTATATCCATTTGGTGCGATTACAGTAAGTTTTGAACCCTCCGGAAGCATCTTTGGTAAATAATGCTGACATCCTCTTTGAATACCTTTGACTTCGTAACTACAAGGTGGGTTATTTATATACAACGTAGCTTCCTTAATTCCGTGCTTTCTTATTAGTGCAGCCGCATGAGCTTCTACATGGGATTTAGTATTCAAATCCATCCCCGGAACTTTAACCCCTTTAAAATATTGAAACGAAGGCCCTTGGGTTCCGCTCATTAACTTTATATCAGGCATTCCCGGAGTTTCAAAAATGCCACTTGTTTTTTCACCGGTAAACGGCGGTAATTGTGACAGCTTATTTAGTGCTTTTTGCTTTGGTGTTATTTCTTTTTTTGGCTCTTCATCATGTTTTGCAGTGCTCTCAACTTTAAGTCCTTCATGCTTTCCCGAACTCCCAACATACTCAAATACCCATCTATCAATTTGTTCAACTGGAGTAATTGACTTAAACACCGGATATAAGGACTTTACCTTTTGAGCTGCTTCTTCAGCTTCTTCATAGGTTATTGCAGCATCATGATCTTGATCCTGCTTCTGTTGCTCGCTATCTAACAGCACCAATCCTGCTTTAACCTGAGCATCATGTTCCGCTTCATTTTTCGGAGGTTCTTGCTTTGGCTTATCATCCCTCTTAATCTTGGCAATCAGCCCTTTCGCCTTCCCCACGATAAATCCGACTACTTTTCCGACGACCTTATCGATGGGTTTGCGAATTTTCTGAATTATCTCTTTAATCTTCGCCGCAATTCCGCCAATTCCTACCAGGTTTGCCAAAAAACCAATCGCCAGCGGTATCGCTTTAGCCAGAGAATTTTCCACCGCATCCACAGCTTTTTTGATATTGCCTCCGGCGATTTCCGCAATCGAGTCAAAGACCGAGTTCACAAAGGCGGCGATCTGCTTCGCCCGCTCGATAAAAAATTGCACTGTGTTATAAATCGTGATAATTGCCTGGATAATCGCACCGACCGGGTTGAACATGCTGATCAATTTTTGCACGGCCTTAACGATTACGGTGTTGCGAATCCACTCAATAAAGGAATTAAAAAAGAGAGTTTTCAGCCCTCCCAAAAGCTCTCCCAAAAATTCTTTCGCCATATCCATTAAAACGATTGGGCCTTTGGTAATGAAATCTCCCACAAAGGCGATGCCTTTTTCCACTTGGTCCATGACTTTTTCAGCTGTGGGGCCCAAACGTTTGACGATCTGCGCCCGGATAGCCTGCCAGGTAACACCGAGGATCTGAGCCATCAGGCTAAAGATCCCAGTCAAGTTTAGCTTCTCCGGCAAAACAATCCCGGCATTGCCTAAAGTACCAAAGAGCCAATCGCCAAGGCCTTTTTGGAGGTGCGTCCCGATATGGGCGACAAAATTCCCCAAACCACCGCGGACCGCATCGATTAAGTTTTTGAGGAACCCTATTGGGTCGCTGATAATCTTTTGCAACACCCCTTTTCCTTTATTGAGGATCCCCATCATCTTCTTCCCCGCCGAACCGGCCAGAGTCATTGCGCCTTCAAAGATAAAATCCATCAGTTTCGGCCCGGCCTTGCTAACAAAGTTTTTAATCCTAGTAATCGGCGCCAGAAAAATAGATTTGATCTTGTTAAAGGTTTCTTCCGGGCTGAGTAAAGCCTTTACCGCATTACCGGCAGCATTCGCGACCCTTTTGGCGCCTTTGACCAGACCGCCCCAGAACCCATCATCCTTGGATTTTTCGGCCGAAGGAGCGCCGAAGATCGCTTGCCAGGCCTGGGTAAACATATTTTTCACGGCTGCAAAACTAAGATTCAATTTTTGAAATTCTTCCTTAAACCAGGCAATGGCCTTGGAAATGATCTGCGCTTTTTCCAGGTTTTCAAAAAGGAGCGCCCCGCCGGGGATCAATCCCATCACCGCTTTGATCACAGCGACGGCATCTCCTTTAACTGCCTGACCACTCAAAGGGTCGCGCCCAATTGCCAGGGCCAAGAGATCATAGCCGGGAAGATTCCTTACCAAAGCGCCGACCTTCTCCAAAACCCAGTTGGAGTCCTTCTCCTTTTTGATTTCACCTTTAGATTCCGGCTTGGCAGCCAGTTGCACGCTGCCCCCGCCATTTTGATTCAACCCGGAACTTACATTGACCTTCGTCTCCGGTTGTCGGGGAATGTTTACTGCCTTATCGGCGGTGGCATCCGCTTCCCGCTCATAATGATCCCGCTCCGCCGGGACTTGCAACTGGTATTGCAACCCCGGTATGGTTTGTTCCTGCTTGACATGGGTGAGTTCATGGGCAATCAAATGGTTGCCCGAGGTTGTATCCGGATTATACTCCCCCTGATTAAAATAGATGTCTTGCCCGCTTGTAAAGGCCCTAGCTCCTAAATCTTCAGACATGGCGCTAGCCTGCCCGTCCCGGTGAATCCGGACATTTTGCAAGTCCATCCCCAAGGCTGGTTCCATCTTGGCCTGAACCCCACCGGGCAGCGGCTCGCCGTTACCGCCGAGCGCTTTGAATTGTTCCGCCCCAGGATCAGAAGCTGAATCTTCATTACCCTCCCCGCCCCCGGCGGTCATCCTCTTTTTTTGGATTAATTGTTTTTCCTCAGGCTTAGTCTCCTTTTCTTCCCCTTTTGGCACATCGGTTTCATCAAGCTCAAAGCCTACATCCTTTGACAGCCCGGAACCATCCGATGGCTCAATCTGCTGGGCCGCTTCCGGCGCCGAACCTTCCGAAACGCTTCCCGGCGAAGACTCTATTTCCGAAGCCGGAGCCTCTTGGACCGGATCCCCATTGGCAACCGCTTGTTCCTTGGGCATATCGGCCGGAATCTTTTCCGGATCCCCGACGGCCTTTGGCTCCACCTCTTCTTCCGGAGGAGTGTCGGGCTGCCCCTGCTCTTTCTGGAATTGGGCATAAGCCGGTAAATAGCCGCGGCCTTTCTTTTTCGATTGGATCAGTGCATTAACCGATACATACGCCGTATCCTTGGTTTGGTCTTTGGCATAATTCATGCGCTTCCCACTTCCCTCTTCCCTCAAAAAATCAAAATACTCTCGAATTTGGACAAATAAAAAGAGCGATCCATACACGTTCGCCCTTTTAAAAAGCACCAATTTTCAACTGAAAACATTCCGGGTAACTAAGACCCTCTATTCATCCCCTGTCCCCATTACCTATCCAATATTTCCTTCAACTCATTTTTAACATTGTCCAGCGGCTGATTGGCCTTGACTCTTTCTTCAAAGTCATCTCTCCAAACAAAGAAATCGGTCAACCCGCCATGGGGCGGATACATACTATGATAACTCGCCTTGACTTCATCAAACACTTTATCAAAATCCACCGTTCTATTACTTAAAACTTCTTCAATCATTAAAACGTTTCTTTGCAATTCCTTTTTGGCATAATTGACTTCCCTACCGCCCTCGGTTTCTAATATAATCAAAAGCTTTCTAAATAAACCTATTACTCTCGTTAAGTCATCTTTACTATTTACAATGTTCCTCACCTATGTTTTCCTCCTAACTGTAATTATGGTAGAAGTGTTTCGAAAAGAACTTTAACGCCCGGGATTTCCCACGGTTTTGGTATAAAAATCTGTTCACTGCCTCCGATATAAATTCCAGACTGATAACCGGCAGGCCCCTCATAAATAATTGTTCCTTTAGGAATTTTAAGTGCATATACAGCTTCAATAGGAGAAGTACCTGTCAATACTCCGGTTTTTGGATCAATCCATTCGGATTTCACTGCTGTATCTATCCTAACAGCTATTCTTGACTTCGGAGCAGTCCTTGTAAAAAATTGTCCAAACGCATTTCTGCCTCCACCTGCTTTACCACCCCGATAAAGTATAACATCGTTTTCTAGTTTGATGATGTTATATTTCCCACTGGCAAAAGTGGCTGCCGCATTTTGATCAATATCCGCAAGAGGACCGGGATTCTCCACCATATTAAAAGAATACTTCTTACCGGTTCCTTCCAGTATTGATTTAGTTGTCTCGTATTTTCCTCGATTATTAACCCACTCGGTTAACTTCTCATATCCTATTTTCTCACCAAATTTGGTTTTCGCCAAGGCCCCCATGGCCCGTCCAATACCCCAGGCTGCAACCAACATCACCACCAGTTCCAGCACGCCGAGCAAAAATTCTTTCATTGCCTCGGCGCATAAGTCGGCGCTGTTTTCTAATTTCTTTCGATTACCGCTGGCTTCCCAAACATTGATCACATATTTTCCGAAAGCAACTCCAATCTTCCCAAGAAGTGAGGCGCCGCTGGTTATCAGTAGGCCTAATCCGATCCATTTTAATAAGAATAACCCGATTTCAAAACCGATCTTGGCTCCTAAGGCGGCTCCGGGAACCGCTCCGGCCCCACCCGCAAAGAAACCGACGAGGGCGCCAATCAAAGCTCCGAGTCCGGCGGCAATTGCCAGTAATAATCCCGCGGCAATCATGCCCAGCGAAAAATTAATCAGTGCCGATTTAATGGCCTCCAGCGCATTATCACTGAGTTTAGACGGTAACAATTTCCCCACAAACTGATTGGCATAGTTAAAATCATCCAGCTTTTGCTGGAAAAAGCCGATGGTATTATCGATTCCTTCTTTCATTCCATAAGTAACCGAACCAGAGTTGACCACCCCTTGAAGGGATTTTGCATACTCCACACCGGGGATCCAAATATAATAACCGCTTTTAACTTGAGTTTCCTTCCAGCCATCTTTAGCGCTTTCCGTATAAATTCCTTTGGAAGGGTCACCAACTCCTTTGTTGACATAGACAAGAACATTGACATAATATCGCAAATCCTGCCCCCATTGAGCTGCGTTGCTTTTATAATACTTCTCGGCAATGCCAATGGCCGATTCACCGCTTGCTACTTTATGAAGCCTGGAACTTGGCTCCGGAGGATTTTTTTTAATCAAATGCGCGGCTACATACCCGGTATCTCCCTCCTCCGTGCTAATGAAATACCATCCACCGTCGATTTCTTTAACAATTTGGACCCGGGTGTTGAATGGCAACAATTTTAGCGGATGGTTGGTTGTAGTAGGCGCCGACCGCAAATTTGCCTCCGGCGCAACGACCCCGATGGTATTTACAATTTTCCCCGCAGCAGGTATGGGGCCATCATTTACTTTTTGAACAATGCTGTTTTCTTTGCCGGACTCTTGCCCCTTGACCTTGGTTTCCGAAATACCGCCTTTTTTCTCCCGCTCTTTCTCAAACTGGGTATAGGGCGGCAAGCGGTCACGGTTTTGCTTTTTGGATTGGATTAATGTGTTAACCGAGACATGGACCGGATCTTTGGTTTGGTCTTTGGCATAATTCATGGACTTCCCTCTTCCCTCAAAAAATCAAAATATCATTCAAATTGGATAAACAAAAAAGAGCGACGCACGTTCGCTCTTTTTGATGACAATTTTATTTTAATTCTCCGGAGAATGATTTTCATTCTCCCGAGTATATCCCAAACTCTCCGAAGAATGATTCTCATCCTCCAACCATAACCGTCCCGACAGCGACCACTTTCCCGATGGGAAGATCCGAAGGGTCATTGCAGGTCATTGCCATATCACCGTTCCGAGCCGCCATCTTACCGTTAATCTTTACCGTGGTGCTGCCCATTTTAATGGTAGCCTTGTTGGACGGCGCCTTTTGGAAGGGTCCACCCTGGGGAATATGGGGCGGCAGATTAGAGGCTGTGGAATCGACTGTAGCCGCAGACATTCCCATGATTTTTACATTTGAACTGAGGCCGCCGTTAATTATTCCCATAAATGGATTCGGCAATAGGGTTGGGATCGGAGAACCTGGCGGAGCCGGGATCATGACAATATGCGTATCCGTAGCAATAATTTGATCTCCTTGTTTAGCTGCAGGTAGTCCCAAGATTATTCCTCCTTAATCAATCACTTCCATAGATATGGCTCCAAGTATCACTGGTATATGTTTTCTGGCCCGCGACGGTCTGGTATACAAACCAAAATACAACCCGGTCCCCCTCTTCCAGATGAGGATAACAAAACCGCGTCACAATTTTCTCCATGCTGTAAATATTGCCGATTTTATTCATACGAATCGATTTTTGCGATATTTTATCCACGACATAATAATATAAATCGACATAAGTCATATCGATTTTGCTGATAAACTGGATGGTCAAATCGCAATTCTCTTCAATAACCTTGTAGCGATAATCATCCGGCTCGTAAGTTTCTTTGATCGTATATTGGCCGTTTTGATATACCAGATACAAAGCCATTTGAGCATAGTCTTTACCCTCTTGGGTATAATATTTCGTAGTAACTTCCCCCGCTTTAGGCAACGCGCCGATAAGCACATCCGTAGACCTGGCCGGGCACTTGTAGGGATACGTTCCATTCACCAATTGACGGCACCAGAAATCGGAATTCAGTTCAATTCCATATTCCTGATTACAGTATTTGTATTTGGAACTTGAAGTCAAACGGCATTGGCCATCCCAATTTAAGCGATATAAATTGAAAGCCAACTCATCATTGGGCGCATCGATCAATTGGTCCGAAGTAAACGGCACCGGATCCCAATAGCTATTGATCTCGGACTTTCTTGGCGTAAATGTGTAATTGTTCTGATCCGTCAAAATTTTAATATAAGTGTACGCGGGTGTTTTAATTGGGATTATCTTGTATTGCCAATAACACAAATGAATACCGAAATTGAGACAAAATTGTTTATAGTCCAGATATTGAACGCCATTCGCCCGTTGGATCACTTGATACTTAGCAGGCACATCCGGGCCGACAAAAACTTCCAGAATCGCTAAAGGAATCCGCCGGATAAAGGAAGCGTCCGCACAATAATAGGTGGTAGATTCGCCGTTATATTCGATGGTATATAGACCATCTCCCAGTCTCGTGAGGTCTAGTTTATAAGTATTTTTAAATTCATCGACCGTAAAGTCAAACCGAGTTGAGGCCACCGGGATATTCCTGCAATCAAAGACTTTAGGTTGCACAACATTATCTCCGACGGTTTTGGTGATTGTTCCCGAAAACAATTTAGGATGCAACTTTACCCGTTCATTCTCTTTGACGCCGCAGTTATTCAAAAGCAATCGGGTCCTTCGAGCATTTTCATTTAGATTATTGAAATAATAAACAAAATCTCCCGGCGTATCATAAGGTAAATCAGCATGATCAAAAAAGGTTTTATCCGTAGTAAAAATCACAAAAGACATCTTTTCCGTATCGGCAAATTGGTTTGCCAATTCCAGCAACCCTGTATCCGTATGTTGAATATACGGGGCAACAACTACGAATCCTTTGGTTTGCTGTTTAACATAAAGGCCGTAACTGCTAAGGGTTTTACGGCATTCATCGGTTGGCTCGGTTTGAAAATACCCCGTTGTAATGTCGGTCAGATGTTTATGCCCTAATTGCAAACTGAAAAGTTCTTTTAAATATTCCTGTTTCATCATTCCTATCTCCCAATTTCATATTCTTAATCCCGCGTTTCTTTCAGATCGGAAATAGCGGTAATCACTTTGATGTTAGGCACTTCACTCATAACATCTTGTTCAAATACAACCAGCATCCTTACCCGATAGACAATCGAAGGCAGATACCTTAAACCAATCATCGCCCAGATGTAATGCTGCTGCTCAAGGCCTAAAGTATTTAATTCGAAAATAAGCTTTGGCGCATTAATACTTGCCATATCGGCGGTATTCGTTTGATCAAACACCGGTTTCGACTGTAAACATTCCAGTACATAAGCCAAGTGTTTCAAACTTTCAGAATAGTTACCGAAATAAGCGGTGAACATAATTTGTAAATTGATCCATACCGGCGGACTAACGAACGAAGACATGCTCTCCGCCACACTCTTGGGGATTAACCCGGCGGATTTTAACGTCCGTTCTTCCTCAATGTTTAATAAGCTTAAACCCACCGTATCGTTGGGAATAGCTACTTGCCCGTTTTCATTCACAAAGGACGTCAACACAACCCGACTGGAGTTGGTCGTATCATTTAACTTTTTTCCAATAAAATCATTGACTTCACTTCGGATTACTTCCATCACTTTTTCAATCATCTACATTCTCCATTCCACCATTAATAATTCCGCCATCCAGGGCAGTTTCACCAAACCAATCCCCCAGGGCAGGCGATCGACCAAAATATCATAAGCCTTTTCGGCGATCTTCAATACTTGATGCCCGTCACGGTTAAAAATCATGCCTTCCCGCTGTAAAAACATTTTTTGAAAATCGGCCACCGATATGTTCTTGAAGACGGCCCAGTTATGAATCACCGCTTGCAAAAGTTTATCCGCTTCATATACTTCTCTAGGAGTTGGAATTAAAAATGGATTCACCGTTCCACGCGGTACCATCCCGCACATCAATTTGGGAAGGGCCATCTCATATTCTTGAAGCTTTCCACCCGTACCGACCAGATATTGAAGGAGAAAAACCGCTCTTTCCTGTGCTTCTTCCGTAATAAACTGATTGCTATTTTTTAGCAAGCCCAAGGTCTCAAAAAAATTACTCAAATAGGGCCAGAGCAAGATAAGTCCGGCATTGCCAATAAATAATTCCTCCGAGGCGGAAAAGGCATTCGAAGGGGGAACCTGCTTTAGATACGCAAGAATCTCCTTAAGCCTGCGCAATGATTGATCCAACTCAACCAAACTGTTTGCGAGCTCCTGTTCCGGTGCATATTCTCTCCGGTTAAAAATTAAAGCCAGATCCGTCAGAAGTTGTTCAAGCTCCCTTTCAAACCCGGCTATTTTTGTTTTTAAAACCTTTTCCGGGGCCGGTTTGAGAGCCAGGGAACGGCCCCAATCGGCCTCCTGAGCCACTGAATATAGCTTTTGGCCTAAACGTCGGACTGACTCAAGAGCCCGAGCTATTTTTGTACTACGCAAATGTTCCTTTAAGGTAGACGTTTCTGTTAAGTCATAAGTCTCTGCCACGATTTGATGAAATTTTTGGGCGAATTTATTGATATTCTCCATTTGCCGTAGATAATACGCGCTTTCTTTTTTCTCTGCCATAACCAACCATAATAGCCAGTCTAGTCGGTTTTTTAGTGCAGCCGTATCGTTTTTTGGGGCGATCGGGTCCAATTCGGTTTCTAAATGAATGTTTTTCACGTTATCCAGGGAATTACCTCGTTCATCTCTTTGATTGAATATCCCCCGAATATCCTTCACCAACAACTTTCCGCCTTTGATTGCATTTCGGGAAGGGGAAGTGTTTCCGACAATATAACCGTAGAATTGGTCACAATCCATCCCGAAAGTCCCGGAAAGGCGTTTTATTATCCCCTCCAATAATAGTCTCCGGTTCAATGCCTGTCCTTGAAAGATTGCTGCCTGTGTAAGGAGTGCGCTCAATATCTCCGATTTAAGCGTTAATAAATTCATTGATGCTGTAAAAGGGCAACCCGCTATTAATTCTATCAATATTTGAGCTATTTCCAAAAGTTCTTCATACGCATGCGGCATAAAGAGGGCTAAAATTTTCTTCATCGCCGGGTCACTGGAATAATAAACCAATCGTTTTCGCATCACTGAATTGTCCAAGACCCTATCAATGAATTTTTTCAGCTTGGTAGGTTGCTGCGTAACAGTTTGTTCAATAAGGGTCGTGATCTCCCCTGTTGACCCTTTTTCAGCCCACCACGGTAATTGCCCTTCGCTGATAAAATACTCCAATAGTTCAAACTCTCTGGCTTCTTCGGTGACAATAAGCGGGCTCTCGACAGAACAATCACTTTCCCTTATCCAAAACGGGACATGAGTCCCTTCATTCCCTAAGATTCCCTCCAATTTTTCCGGAAAAAGGGCCTCAAATTTTTTCTTAAAATCCCGTTCAAAATTTTTCTTTGAAATAACACCCAAATCAATTTCGAGTCGGTCAATTCGGATCGTCCCATAGTTGCAGGTGATTTCATCGCAACAGGCACCCAGCTTAGGTAGGATTTCCCGATTAAAAAATTCACCGGCTTTACTTTGCAATGCAAAAGAACCAACCGATGAGTCTAGCGTTAAATCTAAAATCTGCTTTTTTATGATATGGGCTTGATTTTTCATCCAACAGATTCCTCTGTTTCTTCTTTTATTCACTCAACCATCACCGGCTTCAGCCGGTGGTAGTTGAGGCAATCATCTTAAAAATAGGCAAAAAGAATCCGGCGATACCGTTTAATGCGGTTCGCCGGTCCCTATTGTATCCGGCATGGTTGGCAACCGTTTACTGGGTTATTCCCCATTTTTTGATCAAATAATTCTGAACTGCGGCTAGTTCCTCCTCAGTCAACACTTTATCCAGGACAATGATCTCAGCGATCTCTCCAGTCAAGTAATTACCTCCAGTGTTCACTGCCCCAATCGTAAATTGCTTTGAATCTTTCAGGCTCAGATTACGGGCTATTTTTTTCCCTTCCGAGGCCACACCGTCCACATATATGCGAGCGATTCCGGTATCTTTAATCCGGGTCAAAGCCCCGACATGGAAATGACCGAAAGAAGCCGCTTGGCTGATTCGGTGATCCGCATCATCCGGCACGCCGATTCCAGCGGTAAATTGACCGTCCTTTCCGACCAATATCCCAAAATCCCTCATATTGAGCTGTCCACGGTTTCCGGCGCAGTTTCCATCGAACAAGCCCACTCCTTCCAACCAGTTTTCGGTTAGGACGATGGTAAGGATAGCCCCTTCAACAACCGAGTTCAAAAAACCATCCGAACTCCCTTCATAAGCATTCTTTAACGCTTTTCCAGCACCAGTAATATACCCTTCCGCCTCCAGGCCTTTCCAGATGCTTTCCGACAGCGTCCGGTCTACCCCTCCGATACTGGTAAACGCATCTTCCAAAATTGCTTTTTGGGATTGGAAATGAGCCCTTAAAATCGTGTCGATTCCCTTTTTAAACTCATCCTTGATAGGACTGGTCACGCTTGCATCCAACGCAAGTGCAAAATCCGAATTTCCCGGCAAGAATGCCGGCAACACGTTCCCATACTCATCAATATAACCGCTATCTTTAAAGTAGGTCCAAATCTTTGCAGAATTTGAACTATCCACTCCGGCGATAACTATGAAAGCATCCCGGGAAACAGGCATATATTCGCTAGCTGCTTCCTCATCCGCCTTATAAACAATGATTACGGAGAAATCGTCTTGAACCGACTGTTTCAAAGTCATAAAAGTTTGTTTTTCCCGGTCAAAGTGGACTGTACCAAGACCATTATAGGAATTTTCCTTATATTTCGGTTGGTGGACGGGATCGGTTTGAACAGCGTAATTACTTCTTCCATCGAGGTCAAGCCACTGCGAAATCTTTCCTGAAGCATCGCTGATAATCGTCTCCAATTTACTGGCATCCAAATGCAGTACCGGTTTGGCGATATTGTTAATTCCGGAAAGGTCGATCTGCCATTTTCGGGAGAAATAATCCTCCAAGTTCTGGCGTTCACTATCGGCCAAAATCCGGTTCAACGCCAGTACTTCGGCAATCATCCCATGATAGTAGCCTTTACTAAACTTTTCGCCGGTTTGCAACCGGATTGCCCCAAGCGTCAATTCTCCCAACTCATTCAAAGAAATCGCAGTGTCATAGGTTTCTGTCACCTTTAATAAGCCATCGATGTATATCTGAACTTTTCCCTTCGCCTTATCCCGGCTGATAACTGCAATATGAGGAAGATTCAAGGAAAGTTCCGATTCGGTTCGTTTAACGCCCACTCTCGCTCCTAAAGTGTTGTTGCGGGTGATGACAATTCCAAAGTTATTATTGGTTCCGCCGTTGTAATGATCGATCAATCCGGCTTCGTCCCATCCGGGATAAAGATTTCCAGTGGTCACCGCTTGAAAGACAACTGCTATAGTTAAGTCATCAAATGAAGCAGCATCCGGAGCAACTTCCATGGAACTATTATTGAATTGGAGCGCCGGCATCCCCTGGAGTCCGTCCGTTACATATTTGGGCTGATATTCAGTTACTGTCTGAATGGCCGTTACATTCCTGAAGCTGTCAGGATCCGACCATTTGGAAACGCGATTATCCGCATCTTTAATAATTGTTGTCGCGACTGAAGCATCCAAATGGAGTTCCAAGCCCGTCGTATCAACTGGGAGCGTTACAATAGGAATCTGCCATTTCGCAGAGAGATAATTCTCAATCTGCTGCCGCTTTTCATCGGAAAGGGCTTGATCAAAAATGATAATTTCTCCTATTAAACCGCGAAAAGGTTCGCCCTCGCTGTTGAAAGCGCCGATTTTAATACTCCGCGAATCATTTAAGATAACATCATCCCGTAAATCGGCCTGGGCTTGAAAGAGTCCATCGGCATACAGTTTTACCATACCGTCAGCTTTGGCGCGCGTAAGGGAGATAAAATGTGGCGCATTAAAACTCATGGTCTTCGTTTTAACCGTGTTGTCCGGGGAAAGCCGATCCCCAATGCCGCCCATTATCACCATCTTTTCGCCTACTTTTCCGAAGGAAATACCAAAATCATTAAAGCTTCCGGAGCAATCGGCGTCGATGATGGCTACTCCTTCCGTCCAATCCGTATCGACGTTCAAGACCGCCGGTAAGTTTTTCCCGGTATAATATTCTTTATCCGGCTGAAAAAGCGCCATGATGGTGAAATCATCCTGAATCACCCGGTCTACACTTAAGGAGTCTTCATATAAATCACCCGCATCGACCCCTTTCTGGGTAAATTGGATGGTACCCAACCCGTTTAAGCCGTCCACAACATAGCTTGGTCTACGATTTATAGTATTTTGAACAGCATTATTTCCACTATCACTCTGATCCAACCATTGATAAACATGGGTATCCCTGTCAAGCACTGCGCCGGATTCATCTAAAACACTCTTTTGCCGAGAGGCATCCAAATGTAAAATTGGTGTTGCCACCGGGTTCACTCCAGAGATATCGATCTGCCATTTTTCACTTAAAAACTCCTCTAGGCGCTGACGATCCCATACCGAAAGCGCTTCATCAAAAAAGACTATCTCCCCGATTTTTCCATTAAACCCGAAATGCCCATCTCTACTGCGGCCGACAACCAAGTCCAAAGGACAATCGCTAAAAGCGCGAGCATCTTGAAATTCTTTGGAGACATGATATTTACCATCTACCCACAATGTAACCTGAAGTTTATCGGAAATCACCCTCCCTAAAACAAAGGCAAAGTGAGCCTGCCTAAGACCTGCCGTCATTGCCACCTTTTCAGTTCCCGCTGCCACACTCACAGTTCCTTCCGTTCCCAGTGATATGGTAAAACTTTTTGAATCCTCCGCCTCAGCGGCTGTTCCATCCAGTAAACAGCATGCGTTGGCATTGTCGCCCGCATCGGCTTGATAAACAAGAGCGATGGTAAAATTGGTTTTAAAGAAGTCATGTGCACTGTTGGGAATTACTAATGCGGCATTTTTAAAATATACCGCCGGCAACCCTGCAATCCCATCAACTACATAAACTGGTTGTAACGCCGTGGTAGCCTGAGTGGCAGATTTTTTATTTACGCTTAAATCAATCCAACTGCCGATTTTGTTGGTAGCTTCATCTTTGATAAAGCTGATGGCGGCGTTAGCGTCCAAATGTAAGGCCGGTTTGGCAATGGAACTTACGGCGGACAAAGGGATATTCCATTTTTCACAGATATATTCTTCCAGGTTTTCCTTACGACTCCCGGTTAAAACGGAATCAAGAATAATCACCTCACTGATGTCGCAGGCAGTCCCCGGCGCCAATACCACGGTCTCATCGCTTAGGGAACTATTAACCGTCAGTTGTTGTGAAGTTTGTAAAACTCCGTCCAGATATAAGCGAATCTCGCCGGCATTTCGATCGCGAATGAACATAGCCAAGTGTGGACTTTCCGCTTCGGACTCTAAAAAAATAGTTTGTGTGGCAATACCGCCCACAATATCCCCATTACCCCTGAACCCTAACTGAAACCCATTGGATTCCCCTTGAACCAGGTTAAAAGTTACTTTCTCCTGTCCTGTCTGAATTGGAGTTTTAAAGACCGCCACTACAGTCAAATCATCTTGAACGAGCCCATCAGCGATCCGCAACCGGGAATCTTTATTCAAATGAATCGAAGGTTTGGCACCCATACCGGTCTTCTTATAAACCGGGGATGTGGCCCCTTCAGAAATCGCCGGATGATTATTTCCGCTTAAATCCGTCCATTCCGAAACCGGACTTTCATCCGCGGGCTCTGTTTCGATACCGGACACCTGTGTCGCGTCAAGATGGAGTACAGGCAACCTTGGCCGACCGATCTCCAAAAATTCCATTAGCTCATTTCGATAATAATTATACTGAGGAGAGTTTCCCTGTTTATGCCGGACCAATTCAACTAGAAAATGTTGATAAATATCAAGAAAATTACTCATTTGGTCCGCAGTAAACTCTAAAACCGTATAAGTAATATGCGCCGGTGTCTCATTGTCGATCGTACCATAAAATAACTCCTTAAACTTGCTGTTGCCGAACCGTCCCGCTTTTTTGGGTATCAGATAAGTTAGTTGATACGAATAGGGTTCCGGTTGATAATCTTCGGTGATTCTTTCGCTACATATAAAATCCAGCGGCATCGACCCATCCGGCCGAAACAAAATATGCTCGACCAGATAAAATTCTTCCGACTCTTCGATGGTATCTGTACGAACGGTTAGGTCGATCCCTAACTTCGAGGCGATTAAATTCTTGAGTCCGTCGGTCTGACTGCTTTGGGTAGAATGCGCCAGATAATTATAGGCTTTATTCCGGTTCTGACTAAGTTTCGGATAATTTTCCAGGAAATCCGCTTTTGCATTTAAATAATCGGCTTCTTTTTTTTCTTTTTCCAAGGCTACCGAGGCGTTATATTTGTAGCCGAATACGGCATAATCCGCAAATTTCTCGTTAAATTGGGCCAACAAGTGATCGAGGATGCGGCTTTTCCGTTTAAATGCAGTTTCACAAAAGGGCAGACTTTCTGTGGGATCATTTTCAATCATCCCTTTGATCTCCGGAAAATCGCTTTTCCAGATCGCCTCCGGAAGCAGCCGGGAAAAATAACTCTTTAAGAGTTCTTCCCGGTTTTGCCGGAAAGCAAATAACCGTTTAAAACTGTCTAATTGTTTGAGATAATTCACCAGAATTTGCTCAAAGAACAGCAAATACGCCCGAAGTTGTTTTGCCTGGGCCCGCCGCAAATCCGATACGGTCGACGAAAGCCCGGTTTCACTTACCCCATAGACTGCCGGCAGTTGATAAGAAATCGAGCTGTACTCGGTTAACGTGTCGGATATCTCCCCCAATGGTTCCGTTAAGTCCATCTCCGGATTATCAAAGATTTCCCGGCTTTCTTCCGTAGCCAACCTTGCGACTGCGGAAGCCACCGCTGTAGAACTGATGGGACAGAGGGTATCATTTTTAAATAAACGAAGTTTGCTCCCGTTAAAGGCTTCCATCACCAAGGCCTTGGTGATTTCTACAACGAGCGCCCACTCCTGTTTATCCCGAACATCGGGATTTGGCACATTGGTGATAAATAAATTCTTGACATCCTTCACATCCGAATGGGCCATGATAATCCGGATGAGATCGGAGGTATGCAGTTCTTTAAGTTTTGCACCGGTCCCCAATTCATCATCATCAATAAAGCCGTTTTCAATTTGAGGCCCGGTAAAAATTTCCTCGATGGTTTTCCCTTTTTGCAGCATTCGTTTCAAGCTATATTGGCGAATGCGCGGCGATATGAAATTCTTAAGATCATAGTATATTTGGGCCATAACCTCATTGGCGTTGGCCTTCTCATCGATCCGGATATCGGAATACACTGAGATGGTTTCCTCTTCCATAATATGAATCTCGACAAAGTCCTCACATAAATTCCGATGTTCGTGAAGTTTCTCTTCAACCGCCTTTTTAAGGGCGGCCTCATCGTCCACCTCTTCTTCCTTCTCGATATACACCCGATATAACCCATTCAGAGCCAATCTTTCGGAACCCGAGGCATAATCATAGAGTATTGCATTATTATCTTTGTCATAGTACAAAGCTGGCTCACTTTCAGTTACCGGAACCAGCCAGGCATTTTTCACCCCGGGAAGGTCAATGAGGAGTTTCCGGTAATCATTAATGGTTACCGGATTGATTGTTAAAATTTCGCCCGGTGAAAAATAATGTTCCGTAATGCTATCCGCCGTGTTCTCCGTGACAATTATGGAAATATCTTGTTCCAACCGCGAATCCAGATCGGTAATGGCATAACAAAGCAATTCCAGCAAGGTAACACCCGGGTCATGAATACCATAATCGGTCCAAATTTGGCCGGAAATAGCCTGCAGGTGTGCTAGACCCTCTTGTCGCAGAGTTTGCCAATCAAAAGCATTTAATGAAGTCGTTGAATTTGCCATAACACATCCCAAATTCCTTTTTTATTTTATTTATTTGAATATAGACAAACAAAAATGACGGATAAAATTACTTTTATTTTTTACCCGTCATTTTCAGAGGTAATTCATATGCAGTATTGGCGTTATACCCCTAAATAACTTACGTTTACCGTTACATCTCCGGAGGATCCGTTCTCCAAAATGACCTTTTGGGATACATAGTATACATTGAATTTGCCTGCGCTACCTTTCTGATCCGTAAACTCATCTCCGGCGATTTTAATAAGGCGATCTATTCCGTGAACGGCGAAAAATCCAGCTGTTACGCTACTGCCCGCTGTTTTCTCAACTATCAAAACGCCCCTGGAATCCCCGGAAAAGGTAATTGCGTCCACTTGTACGGTTTGTCCGTCGGCACCTACCGAAAGGCCATCCTCTTTTACCAAATCCGTCTTTGTCGCCAACGCCGAAATAGCGGCTTTCTGATCCAACTCGCCTTTAAAGTTTTCAAGATCAGCTTTCGTGCTTGTCAGGTCTGTTTTAACACTCGTTAAGTCGGCTACCGTATTGGCTATGTTTGTTTTGGTACTCGCTAGATCGGTTTTCGTGCTCGCCAGGTCTGTTTTGGTACTCGTTAGATCGGCTACCGTATTGGTTACGCTTATTTTCGTACCTGCTAAATCAGCTTTCGTGTTCGTCAAATCGGTTATAGTACTTACCAGATCAGCTTGGGTATTTTCCAGGTCTACTTTCAGAGCTTTCTTATCCAGCTCGCCGTTGACGTATTCAAGATCCGCTTTAAGCTTAAGTCCCTTATCAACATAAGTCTTGACCGCTTTTTCCGTCACCAAATTTGCATCGCTGTTTTCGACCAAAGTTTCGCTATTGGAGACATTGCCGATAAACACCTTGGAATCACCGATCTGCAATTGTCCGTTTACCCTGACTGTATTGGTCTTAATAATGACTTTATTGAAAATGTTACCTGCGGCATTTGCAGCCAAGCTCGTAGTGGCTATATCCGTCACCAATAACTCTCCGGTTGCATCCGGAGTTTTACCAATCTCGAAACCACCTGTTTGTCCCAAATTGCCACTTAACCAAATTCGCCAATCGGCGATCAGTTGCTCTACTGTACAGATGTCTTGGTTTGCCGGATAAGTAATCGTAAGCAAAGAACCATCGATTGCAAAACCAAACCCATCGCTGGTGTCCCCTTTAGCTCGAATTAAAACTTGAGGATTAGCCAGATTATCCGTATTAATGATCCGGAGTCCATTTTGGTTCACAACATATTCTTTATAAATTCCCATCGGAGCTAGACATATCTCCTGATCTCGTAAATCCCAAGAGCTAGCCCCCACCTGAAGAAATTCAAAACCAGTTGCTTTATCCGGATAGTCTTCTTGATAGGTTTCCCAATTTTTAATGAAATTGTTGATTGTAGAATCGGCGTTATAAATAATCATTACCACCTTATTATCATCAACGGTGATATCAAAATCGCCGGTTTCTCCGGTGACTGTACCTTCTTTAATTAATAACTTTGGCTTAATGGACGACGAACCATCATAAGTTACATAGAGTTTTCCACCATCAAAGGTCACATTATCGGCAACTTTACAGGTTCCGGAAACATCAACATTTCCGCTCTTGAGGTTACTTATATCTCCATTCGCTACAGTGAGCGATGAAAAGTTGACAGATTCCAAGGCAAGATGTCCGCTGACTTTGATCTCATTGACATTTAAAGAAGTAATGTTTGCGCTATTCATGATGGAATTAGCGGAAACATTCAAATCTCCCGTGACGTTCAACCCACTTTCAGCCATTAACGGGGCTCCGCTTACCGTTAGTCCCTTTGCGGCCTGCATAATCCCGTTAATGGTTACTACGCCATCGGTTGCATTCCCCAGTGAAACCGGGCCAGACGCACTAAAGTCAGATCCCTCGGCGACTAACAACCCACCGTTTGCAGTAAGGACGCCTTCTTCTACCGTAGCCGCTCCCTGAACATGCATACCGGACTTAGCTTCCAATACGCCGGTCTCAACCGCCAATCCTGCGTTGACCGTTACCCCCTGATTAGCCTGGAGCTTACCCGTAGAAACCACAATCCCACTGTCAACAATCAAACCGTTTTTGGCTGCCAGTTGACCATTCTCCACTACTAATCCTTCACTAACCGTAATTCCTTCCTTAACATCTAGTTTGCCAGTCTTTATTAAGGCCCCGCCATTTACGGTTAAGCCATCCTTCGTTTCCAGTCGACCGCTTTTCAACATCAATCCACCATCAATCGCCAGTCCTTCCCTTACTTCAAGCTTCCCGGTTTCAATTAACGCCCCATCATTTACAGTTAATCCGTTTTTTGCTTCAAACAGGCCGTTTTCCAGTACGAATCCGTTACGTACTTCAATTCCTTCCTTCACTTCCAGCATTCCGGTTTCTACTACCAGGCCACCGTTTGCGGTGAACCCCTCTTTTGCTTCCAGCCTGCCCCCTGCTATCGTCAATCCATCATCAACTTGAAGATTTTCTTTTACTTCAAGCATCCCACTGTCGACGACCAATCCGCCGGCAACGGTTAATCCGTTCTTTACTTCCAATTGGCCGTTTTCCAGTAATAAACCGCCAGCTACGGTCATTCCCCCCTTTACTTCGAGGGTCCCGGACTGGACTACGGCCCCGCCATTAACGGTTAACCCTTCCTTGGCATCAAGCTTCCCGCTTTCCAGTGTCAACCCGGCATTCGCTTTTATTCCTTCCTTTGCTTCCAATTTCCCTGTTTGAATAACTGCTCCATTACTAACATTTATTCCTTGACTTACCGTCAACGCTCCTTCAAAAACGGCATTATCTTTTACGTCGACTTTCCCGCCCACAGTGAGTTGATAGCCGTCTTGGACAGTAGTGCCAATGCAAATATTATTATTTTCAATGACGAAGACGGGATTTCCAGTTCGATCATCTACCTGTAACGCCATATCAGATTCCGGAGTAACATGCAATTTGGCCTGAGGAGCGCTATTGTTAATACCAATGCAACCATTTTCTTTCCTTATGAACACCCTGCTTTTTTCTTCAGCAGTTGCTATATTCAACCCATTGTTCCCATTAGCCTGGGCTCCCACTCGCCAAACAGGATTTCCTTTAACGCTTGAAAAATCAAGTAAACGATCTTTGGCCCCTTGCTGCACAATCTCCATAGGTTCGCCTTTTTCGGCGGCGCCGATGCCGTCGTCGGCACTATTGACCATGGAATCAATTAAATCCGCGAAATCGTCCTGCGTGGGTTTACATCCCGTTACAAACAGATCATATAGTTCTTGTCGATTTTTACTTGGCATTTTGATTCTCCATTACATCAAATTTTATTCCATCGAAGTTAAACTACCGTTTAATTTGTGTTTACAACCGCATTTCTTGCTTGTTGCCGAGCTTCCAACAAGGCTTTATACTCACCATCCGGCAGTGAAGTCGGGATGCCCAAAGCCAATTGATCCCGGTGGCGAATTACTTTCCAGTCGGTATCTTTTAAATATAAAGTTTCTGTCAAATTGATTTCTGCTTGCCTTTCGGCAGCAGTTTTTTCAGTCTCGACAAACTGGCCATTACTAAAGATCTTACCGAGAAGCATCCGAGGATCTAAGGGACCCTCCCACTCGATCTGTTTTTCATTTTCGCTTAAAGTAGCTTCATCTAAACGAAGATTATGAATGCCAACACATTTATTATCCCGTAATAATACATACATTAATTAACCCCCTTAATATTTCCATAATCCATAAAATGCGATAGTACCGTAACCACGTTGCTCACTATTCCCGCAAAAACAGCGGATATAACTCCCATAATCGTAAGCGACACAACTTAAAGTATCATCTCCGTTTACATCTCCCGAAAACATAATCCACGACGGAGAAACTGAGAAATATACCAATTGGCTCATCGTAAATCCAGCCGGAGGATAAATATCCACATGGGAATTGTAACCATCTCCCCAACCTCTGTTATTTGTATGTCCCGTGACCATTTGTACATATCGATTATCCCGATAAAATGTTGGTACCCGACTATTTACAGTATTTATTGCATTATTAATCGTAGTGACTTTATCATCCACATACCTTTTAACGGCGCCTTCCGTTGTAATGACCCCATCATCAAGGTTATCTACTGTAACAACGACTCCGCTAACTTTAGTACTGGAGTTATCAAAGGACAAAGCGCCGTTGACATTCAAATCATTGTCAACATTCAGCGAATCGGCGATATTTACCGCGCCTGCAGTGGAACTAACCGTGCCGTTAAGATAAATGTTATCGGATGCCGCATCTCCGAGAGTGGCGCTACCGGATACCGTGAGGTTATCGTTAATAAACACCTCACCAACCGTGGAACTGACTTTGCCGTTGAGAAAAATGTTATCTGTCTGGGCATCTCCCAATGTCGCCGAGCCGGTAATGGTTAAATCATCATCGATAATTACCTCACCGACCGTAGAACTAACTTTGCCGTTGAGAAAAATGTAATCCGTTGGGGCATTTCCCAATGTCGCCGAACCGGTAATTACTAAATTATCATTGATGGTCACATCACCGACATTCGAACTGACTTTGCCGTTAAGGTAAATATTATCCGCCTGATCACTGCCGAGAGTTACGGATTCATTGACCACGAAATTATCGTTCACAACGACATCTCCGATGTCCGAACTAACCGTGCCGTTTAAATAAATTTTATCCGCGGCCGTATCGCCTAACGTTGTGTCACCCTTTACCGACAGATCATCACCGACCACGACCGGACCAACCTCGGATTTGACTGTGCCGTTGAGACAAATAGCATCATTCAAAGTATCTCCCAAAGTGGCCGAACCATAAATATTCAGTCCTCCCTTAACAACTGCCTGAAGATTTTTGGGATTCCGGTTTATTGTGAAAATATCATTGATTTCCAACTCATACTGGTCTGTCCCTTTTCCATCATCCCCGGAACGGATTCTGCCGTTTACGGTCAATACTTTTTGATTTTCATAGACCGCATTATATGTACCAAAAGTTGTGTGCCCGGCTGCGCTTAAATTTCCGGCTGAACCATTCTGATTGGCGTCAGCGATAATATTTACATTATCCTTAATAGTTAAGGTATTCGTTTTCGAAGTCAACGGGGCGTTGATTTCGATGCCACCGACGCCGGAGCCGTTGGAGAAAACAACGGTTCCTCCCACTTCCAGATTGCCATCCACATAAAGATTACTGCTGCCGGGATCAAAGTTCTTTCCAATCGTAACTCCGCCCTCTATGGTCAATTTAGCTAATGGATCGCCAAGACCGATACCCATATTGCCGCTATCATCAAGGACCAAGGGGGTACTATCGTCCTCCGTATCATCCACTCGTAAAATGTCCCCGCTCCCCGAATAACTAATATGCAATTGCGCGGTGGGACTGGCAATTCCCAGCCCAACCTGGCCATCAGAGTTCACTACAAAAGGGGTTTCATCGTTTTTCCTATCGTCTATCCGCAAAGCGTCGCTGGAGTTATTTTGGATAATATGTAATTTGGCTTCAGGCTTATCGGTACTGATCCCCAAATTACCGGTTTCCCTTTCAATATACAGTTTACTCTGTTCATCTGCTTGGATATTCAATCCCAGAGTGGATTCATCCTCACAACAACCGGAAATACGCCAAATTTTATTGCCGTCGCTATCTGCAAAATCGAGAATATTTTCCTCATCGCCATGAGCTCTTAAGCAGATTGGCTCTTTGGTATCCTCAGGGATATCGATTCCATCATCCATCAAATTCAATTGGGATTTGATGAAATCGGCGAAATCGGCTCCCGAGGGGATGGCTCCTTGCCGGAATTTGTCATACAATTCTTCGCGCGTTCTTTGTTTAATCATTTCTTCCTCTCCTTAAAATGTTTTGCTCAAAATCCAGGCTAAAGTAATATTGCTGCCGCCATTGGCTAATCACTCAAAAACCTGCCGGAATGGCAGGCTTTTGATGGTTAACCTTATAAAATTATCAACTCAAGTCCGTTTAATCCGGATTTCTTGTTTGGCTTCATTACTCAGCCTATCCTTGATGGAAAAAAATCGTTCTTTACTGAACTTAAAACTGAATGATAATGGGATCTCGATCCGGCTTTCATCTTCTAAAATAAAAAAACGATGAGAATTCCCTTCCAATAATCCATCGCCGCGGACTTTATCCAAACGTTTCCATTTTCTAAATAAACCGGGTTCTTTGTAGGATACTGTGTATGTGATCATCTTATTTCACCCTCATAATGTAATATACCGCCAAATATTTCGGCAAATTGGTATCCGTCAAATTTTCTTTAACAGCATTAACACTACCATTTATTGTTTGCAACAAATTATCGCCAGTTTGTCCCGCTATATTGCCAACTTCTCCGGTAACCGAATGGGTATGTAAGCCCGCTGCGCTCATCACATTGGACGCACTTCCTCCAACTAAAGTGTATTCATCGTAGCTTCCCCCATGTCCTTTGTCATCACCTTCAATACCATGCAGCCAAGTATGAGTATGACTTCCATTTTGACTTGTCCCTAAACTACCAACTCCATGTTTATGTCCTGGCACATATGGATTAGCAAAATTATGAGTATGGGCTATTCCGTCATTATTCCCCGCTTGGCTGCCTAAATCACCGATATCGGTCACGCCCATTAGAAAGCGATCGTCAGTAAGCTTAGGCAGGTAACCAGTGCCCAATAAAGGACTATCAGTAACCGCACTGCCGTTGCAGAGGCACCAATTCTCCGGTAAAGCGACACTTTTGAAATTGAACCCCGTTTGGTTAGCATTCTGATATAAACCCGGAAGCCAAGAGATAATCGATCCAACCGGAGGCGCCATATCCACATTAGCGGCTGCAACACCATTGACGACCACTTCATTAGCATCGATGATGCCGGTACATTGAATGCCTTGGGCAGCAATTGTTCCGCCAATTGTGGCATCACCGGTACTACTTAAACTTCCCTCAATACTGGTACTCTTGGTAGTGAGAGTTCCATCCACCTGAGCGTTGCCACTACTGCTAAATGTACCGTTAATAATGGCGCCTTTGGCGGTAAGTGTTCCACCAATCACTGTATTACCGCTGGCGCTTAAGGCGCCGGTAATATTAGTATCTTTGGCAGAGAGAGCTCCGCCGATCTGGGCATTGCCGTTACCGGTTAAATTCCCTTCAATTACCATATTGCCATCAACCGATACTTTTTCTTTCGTTGGAGTCCGGTCGATCGTCAATACTTCATTAACTTCCAGCTGATATTGCTGTTCACCGCTGCCATTATCGCCGGACCGGATTCTTCCGTTGACGGTCACCACCTTTTGATTTTCATAGATCGCATTATACGTACCCAAAATGGTATGGCCCGCCACAGTCAAATTGCCATCGGAACCCTCTTGATTGTTATCACCGATAATCCTTAGATTATCTTTAATCGTTAGCTCGTTCGTTTTCGAAGTCAGCGGAGCGTTAATCTCAAAACCGCTCACTCCGGAGCCACTTGAGAAAACAACGCTTCCCCCTACCTCAAGATTACCGGCGACATAAAGGTTACTATCCCCCGGATCACCATTCTTACCAATCGATACTCCGCCTTCCACTACGGTCAATTTTGCTTTGGGATCTTCACAACCTATGCCGGTATTGCCCCCATCATTAATGACAAACGGAGAAGTATCATCCTCCGTATCGTCCACCCTTAAAATATCGCCGCTCCCCGAATAACTGATATGTAGCTGTGCGCTGGGACTGGCAGTTCCCAGACCGACCTGCCCATCCGAACTCACCACCAATGGTGTCTCATCATTTGCGATATCGTCAATTTTTAAAGCATCGACGGAATTGGTCTGAACGATATGCAACTTTGCTTCCGGCTTATCGGTGCTAATCCCGACATTTCCAGTTTCCCGCTCAATGTAAAATTTACTTTGCTCGTCTGCTTGGATATTCAATCCTTCGTTGGATTCATCCTCACAACAACCGGAGACCCGCCACCGTTTCATGCCGTCGCTGTCAGCAAAATCAAGAATATTTTCTTTTTCCCCATGAGCTCTGAAGCAAATCGGCTCTTTAGGATCTTCGGGGACATCGATTCCGTCATCCAACAAATTTAACTGAGACTCAATATAGTCTGCGAAATCAGCACCGGACGGAATGGCGCCCTGTCGAAATTTATCATACAGTTCTTCGCGTGTTCGTTTTTTTATCATCTGTCCTTCTCCTTATCTGCTAATACACGATAAATGGATATTGGCTGATACCATCAAAACCGGCTCCCGCTTTTAAGACGTTGACAGCTGCCGTTTCCAATCCATTGCAATCAAGGGTTTGTACCGAATAACTAAACTCATCTTGCTTCCCGGCAGCCGGGTCAAAGTTTGCGGCGACGATTTCAAAGGTAAAGTTACTCAGATTATTTTTTAAGTACTTTGCAAATTGTCCCGGTTGGTCAAAAAGATAAAAGTCTTCCGCATAAAAGTCCTTGGCGGCGTTGACATTTCCGGTTTGGTCGAAGTAACCAGCCTCTCTAAACTTATCCCAAATTTGTTGGGAGTCATTCCGGGAAAACTGCGTGGTAATCTCCTTCGGAGGGAATACCACCCCCTTCACAGTTGCTGCTACCGTTAACTTGACTGGAATATCCGCAAAGGCATATCGCAATACCGGCCAAGCCTCAATTTCCATTTGACCAAGGCCGACGCTAAAAATAGCCCCGGGCCGATCTACCCAAAAATCGCTGCCGATTTTCATATGACCGATTCCCCGAAAGGCACCGGGATCAAAAAACTCCGTCGTAATCACGTCAATTATATGACTATCGGCGGAGACCAAAATGGAATCCGGATATTTTGTTGTAATCACGTTATCATCCGTCAAAAACAACGGTAATACTTCAGTATAGGTCGCATGTTGAATGGTCTGTTGCATCGGGTTGAAATTGGCAACATAATCGATATACGATTTTTTCTCCAAATAATTAATTAAGGCTGAACTATACACCGCGCTCCCAAAGCTGATATCCGCATCTTGCTCATAGGCCCACGGCGATAGGAACCGTTTTATATCATCATTTAATTGGTTGATATAAAATCCCTGATCATACCCGCCAATAAATCTGACCGCCAATCTATAGGTGACCTCTTCAAATTGCGGGTTACGGATAATCACGTTCACTAACGGAGGCATTAAAGGTTCAATGTACTCTTTAATTTCCTCAAGTAAATTTGCGGGCGTTTTCGGCTTTAACGGGAAAAACGGGATGGAGTTACAATTTTTCAGAATGACGATGATGACGATTTCTCCCTGACTCGATGGTTCAAATAAGGTTAATTCATCTTGCGGCATACATTTCACCTTATGAATCTGAGGAAATTGAGTCAAGATTAATTTCTCATAATCATCCAACGTCAAAGCCCGATTCTTATGCTTCAACCGTTCACTCACCCGGACATTGAACTCGTCGCTTGTCTCAGCGGGTTTCCCGTTAAAGGAAGTAAACGGTTGCTCTACTTTTTTAATCTCCGGATCCCGGGTTTCCAATTCGTTAATACTACTTGCTGCTAAGGGTGTTGCCAAATATTGTGGATCATTACCTTGATCCAAATAGGTTAAGCAAACCGCTTGCGCGCGAATGTCCAAAATATCGGGAAACGCCACGATATTCTCCGGAACAGTGGCCCGGAGCCAACAACGCTGATCCGGCAAGACGGTATTGGTTGTCGTCGCCCCCTCCGGAATACTAAAGCGAATAATTCCAGTATCCTCCATTCCGAAAGTTTTATCCTTTATAATCTCCGCTTCCTTAAAATCAACCCATTGGTTTGATGCAAGATAGCTCCAGTTCACCTCCGGAATCGTCAGATTCACTTCACCGCTGCCGGAGACCATTTGGAACAACAGTGATACGGTTTGAAGCGGCTCAGCATTTTCGATCCCGATAAATATGTATCCCATCTGATCATACTGGGGCAACAGATAATCGTCTATCGTATCGGTAACTCCGATCTCGTCGTAGCCGAATGGGTGAAACCGGAAGAAACGGACCGGAACCTCGGTCGAGTCGTTTACGGTGCCTGGAATCAACTTAGCGGAAGCGGTATAATCAATTGTGAGAGATTGAATTTCCGGTGAATACGGCAAGTTTAATTCTAAATTGGCAATGTCTAAATCGTTTTGGGGTATTGATGGCAATTTCCTTGGTTCCGCGATCACCGGTTGATAATAATCGTATTCGCTTTCTCTCGCCTCTGCCTCAGAAAGTTTCGCCGCTTTCACCTGCTCTTGATAATTCTGTATTTCTTGTTTAATGGTATCATAGGTGCTTTGGGCCGCCTGGACATTGCGTTCAGCTTGCATATTTCCTGTTAACAGATCCGGGTAAATTTCGTTTAAGAAACCCTGGTTTAACAGTTCCATCTTATAGTAACGCGGCCATTCCAGGGGATCTTTAGGTAGCTCTTCATCCTCTGTGAATAGTATTCCTTGGTAAGTCTGCTTCGTAAAATTATCATATGACCAATTGGTACTGAATAATTTGTGCGGTATTTCAGAAACATCCATCCAAGAACGCTTATCTAGAAACTGCAGATTTACTTCAAAGTCTTCATTTTTAATCGTCCCAATTTCACTCATGCCGGAATGGGAGTAGGCGTAATAATATTTCGTCATATCCGGTAAGCCGGCTGCTGTTAAATAATCTTTCTCCGCCCAGTTAACGTTAACTTGGAGAACGTCCAGTTTTTTCTCGCAGATCTCCCGATTGGCAAAGTAAAACCGGGCCGGTGGAACAGGGGTTTGACCAAAAGGAATAAATGGATTGTCCGGATTAATCATCGCCAGGTCCCCGCGCATCTTTACATCGATCGCCCCTTTTACGCCAACCCTCAAGTCGATTCGCTCTACGATAACCGACTTAAAACAGTCGTAAAAAATTGCGACAGAATTAGCCTCTCCAGTAAGTGCTGCCGGATTTAGCAAAATCTTAACCCCAGGCTCCGCCGCCAAATCTTCCCCTGGTAAAGAAACTATTGCCGGAAAATTTTCATCCAGCCGGATCGTGAATTTCAGCGTCTCCAAACAAATGGCATCCGCCGCATACAGCTTAATTTGGTCGTAAATGTTAATATTCTGGGTATCCGCAGCCACTTTTACGGTATTTGAGTCTTGCTTTTCAGTGATTGAAAATATTTCACCATTATCCCACAGAAGTTTTTCTCCCACAGCCGCATCGCTAAAGTCGACTATCTCTTCCAGGGCCACAGTAGGATTATCCCGGTGCCCTATATAACAAAAACGAATACCGTTGGCAATCTGATAAGTCCGAACCCGGTCACCGGTGGTCAATAAAGCTGACTTGGCACGCTTTTCCAGCACCGGCGAAGTGTCTACTATATCAAAGCCGAAAATCCAATTGGATAAGTCCGAATATTCCTTTTTATATTTTTGCCACACCTTTAAAAGATCGACGAGCCGCCGCTTATCACTACGTCGCGGGTAGCTGATCGTCAACTTTTCGCCGATATTGAGGTCATATAATTGATTGTAACTCGGAACAACATTGACGGAAAAATAGTCTGCTTCCGTTTCCACCAGAGTCACCTGTGGAGATACTCCGTTCGGCCCGGCATAAAGAATGGTAAACCCGTTGACGTCAGCTGTTTGATAACTGAAAAACTTCTGATTGACAGCATCGGTATAGGCTGTCTCCGGAGTGATCTCCGCCGTCAAATCAAGTTCGGTAATACCGGTGATCTCCCATTTGCCTGTGCCCGAAAGAGCCAGTCCAAACTCTTTTAATACGCCTTTTTCCGTAAAATACAAGCTGTCCGAATCTAATAAAGTTGTATCCGTACCTTTCCACGCCAGTAAAAGATTGGTCACGGTACGCTTCTTCCGGGAAGTCGGATAGTTGATAAATAATGTCTTAATATTGTTTGTATAGTCGTTACTCAACTGAAACGCAAAGGTATCATTGACATTCTCGCGGATTACTACTTGAGCCTTAGGAATTTCTGAATAGGGCGCCGTTATCCCGACCGGTGTATATTTGACCACAAAACCATCTGGATTTACGGTACAAACATAGTTCAAATTGTCCATAAAGTTTACGACTAAATCTTCCGGCAGATCCTTAGCCCACTGGGCGTCCTCGGATTGGCGGAGCATCGAAAATCCTTGTTTTTTATATTCCCGGTTCCATTTGGACAAAAGCGCTTGAACATGTTTCTTTTGATAGTCGGTTTGAATCGCCGGATCGCTGATAATGGGCAACGGCGGATATTGAATGGTTAGCTTTTTGGCCATGATCCCTCCGTGAACCGTATCAATCAAATCACTATAGCCAAAACTAAAATCAATGGCATCCTCATCTTTGACCAATTCCAGCACGGCATTTTGATAATTATCGGCCAACTTATACCTGGCAATAATGCCTGCCTTATCAATCGTACATTCGATCACCCTGTTTTCAGAAGCCTGCAATTCCTTTTCGGTCTGTGCTTCAATGGTCCACAAACCGTCACCCATGGTTTCGATCTCAAAATTCTCCGGATCATTCAATTCTGAAGCTTTCCATTCCATCCACGCATCCACCAAATCATCTGCCGAAGTGGTACTGGACGAAGGATATTTAACGGTTAAGGTTTGCTCGCTCACATCGAAATCAAAGAGATCAATATCATTTTCTTTCAAAATTAACTTAGGTTCGTCCGCTACCGGTCCGGTGTACCAAACCCGAATGCCGACCCCGTACAGATTGTGAATCTCACATTTTTTTACCTGCTTATCCTGAGCGCTTAAGGCCAACTCGGATACCGGAACCGCTTCCCAGAGATGTCCATCCTTGCTTTCAATCTGAAAGCCTTTTGCCAAATTACTGGCTTTTTCCAGCCAGAGACGCCAGTCTGCTACAATTTGATTTGCGGTTTGAGAAACACGGCCCGGTGTAATCGTCAATGTATCCCCTGAAATAAGGAACGCTGCCTGGTCAACTGTGCCGGACGGTTCCGTGATAAGTAAATTGGCTATATCTACCGGACGTCCATGGTAAGTAACCCGGATTCCGTTATCCGCCAGCGATTCATACCGTTTGATCACTTCCCCGGTAAGTTCCAGCTCCTGGGTGGTCTCACGTAAATCCGCCGTAACCGGACCGACTCCTGTGATCTCATATCTTCCCGGTTCATGCAAAGGATTATCTTTCCAGTCTTCCCAGGCCTCCAACAAATCCTGCGCCTTAGCCCCCGCCGGATAAGTAACTTTTAATGCAGCATCCGTAACTTCAAATTGAAAATCTTTTTCTGCTGAGTAGACGCTGGAGATGGCAATTCCACTGGGGTCTTTCGTTTCATCATATTCAAAGGCGATGGTTTGCCAGACTTTATTCACTAGTAAACGCTGAGCATCACTCAATCCTTGGGAAGTTTCAGCTTTAAGCGCCCCACAGTAAGTAATGTTGACCTCACTTGCGCTAATAAATTCTTTTACTAAAAATATTTTCCCTTGATCATCAATAAAGTATTTCCCTTGGTAGTTTTGGTCAAAGGTTTCAACCATACTAACAACACTGGTTGCATACTTCGAAGGCGCCAATTTCGCCGCTAGTTCCGCCACAAATGTTTTTGGTACTAATCTCGTGATAAACCGGTCAGTTCCGAAATCCTGAGTCAAACCGGTTGACTGAACCCTCATGGTATTGGTTGCCCCATCTACGTTGTCAATCTGGTAAACCTTTCCGTTGTCGAAACCGACATAACAATTGACGGTGTTCTCGTCAAAGAGATCAAATTTAGCGATATCACAGAGTAAGCTGGCATCCTCCCGGTGGTAAGCTTTTTGCTCCGGTTTAATGATGAATTTACCGTTCTCAACATCCACATTGTCCGCTGTATGCCAGCCAACCGCAGTGCTTAGACTGGTTAGAAAGATCTCTCCTGGGTCTATAGTTAAACTGGAGAGTTTATCAGTGTCGATGGAATCGGGCTTGCAGGAAACAATTAACTCAATTTCCCTTTCTCCCTCTGCCAAACGGAGTAATGGCGAGTTTACAGCGAAACCCAATTGGATCGTTTCTGACGACTCAGCAGATGTCGAATTGGCGAAGGGTTTAAACCGTCCGACGGCTGTGTCAATATCCGAAGCATAAACCGTATCCGCATAAAATCCGTTAATAATTTCCGAACCGATCTTAGGATACTGATACTCCCGTTTTTTGGTCCATGCCGTTTCCAGTAAAGCGTAGACTTCATCCCCTGCGACAGTGGTTAAGGCCACATCCTTTTTCGCCATGATGGTCCGGAAATCTTCAACTGTCATGCATAATTTATTTTCAATATATTGTCTGGCAGCTTCATTGGAAGCATCCGCTAATCCCAACAGTGTACTGATATTATTTGGCATTTTATAAAGCATATCTCCGGGGCTGGGTTCACCAAAAACATACTCCATCATGGCTTCAAAACCCGATTCCCGGTGAATCGTTTTTAATTCAGCCCGCCGGCTCCGGGCGATTCTTTCCTGGTGAACTTCTGCCAGAATCGTATAAGCTTGCTCCCATTCTTGATCTGCCGGATACGTTACTCCGGCATATCCCCGATTAATTTCCCGGTACAATAAATCCAGACAAACCATAAAGTCTTTGATTGATTTAAAACAAAGGGATTCGAGAATATACCCAGCATCGTATATATTTAGTTCGTCCCGCTCTTTTCCCTTGATCCGTTTGTACAAATCGGTCCGCAGATATGCTGCATTTACCTGAATTGCCTGCCCGGAACGGTTGTAATACAGTGGAAGACCAGATAATCCGCCAAGAACCAGGCATAGCATTTTTTCGAATCCCACATCGCCTTGGTCGTTGCTTTGATGCACATACTTAATATCGGTAGCCGTTTTGCTCAGATGAATCGTTTTTATATCAGTAACTGTAGCAGTATTCAGTACCACCTCTTCGGTGACCTGATAATGTAAGTCGGTACCCGTATTATCCTTACCGGCATTTAACAGGGTCCCCTTTTGCAACAGATGTTCTTTGACATCCTTTGCTAAGGAGAAAATCACATGGACCTGGTCGGGGACCTCTGCTTTTTCCTCCAGATGGAGAACATTTTTATAAAAATATTCCACATTTTTCTCAGTAAGTGCGGCAAATTTCTCTTTCGGATATTGCAGCAATTTTAAAAAAGTCAATAACAGCGCCAGATGCGGTTTGGAATACTTTTCGAGACGTGTGGAATCCTCGCTAAAAATGGCCGGGTCCTCTATTAATTCAGCCAATTCTAAAATCTCCTTATCGCTAAAATCCAGAAATGGCTTCCAGGAACCGTTTAGCTTGTTGTTTTCATTATAGAAGTTAACGGATTGGGCATATTCCCGGAGATATGCCAATAAGTCGGCAAACGAACGTTCTTCGACCGAAACATAAGCCGGTTCTAGTGCAACCAGTGCTTTGTCATTCTGACTTGTTCCCGATCTGTTATTTTTATTATCCATAACAATACCCTTTATCTTTTATTCTTTTTTTAAATGAGGGAATTGCATAATTTTAAAGAGACCGTTTCCTACAATCGCTCCGGGTCAAATCGTTATCTATTTGAAGAAAACGACATCCATACCATTATGCAATTTCTAAAAAACATTTTGTATAAAAAGAACTCGTCCAAGTTCTTCCTCTCGATTAAAGAGACAAGATGCAAGGACAAGTCCTTTGCTCAACCTAGCGAAAGAGAGTACTCCAAATTTTCCTCGCTACTGGTCGATATTATTTGATAGTCGATACTGATTAGCAGCTCCTGAGCATCCTTCGATTGAGTGACTTCAATATTATCCACCTGCACTCGCGGTTCGTAATCATAAATCGAGTTTAAAATCATTTGCTGAATCTCCAGGACTAACCCCCGGTTTACTTCTTCAAACATAAACTGCTTCATATCACATCCATAATCGGAGTAGTTAAGCCGCTCTTTTAATGCTGTGGAAATGAGTATTTCTAATGCCTGATGTACATCCTCCTCATCGGACACCAGCGAAACATCTTTTCCATTATTAAAAAATCGGGGTGGAAAATTCCAACCCGTGCCTAAGTCATTTGGGGCAGCCATCGTACCCTCCTTCTTCCATTAATTCAAATTGATCATAGTTCCCTTCACTGTCACATTGGCTGAACTTTGAACAGTAATTCCGCTTGCTTCTAATGCCATTTTATTACCGTTCATGTCTTTAACCACAATCCCGGCGCTGCTCAGAGTAATAGCATTCCCATTCGAGTCTTTGAGTTCCAAACCTTGATTGTTGAGGGTAAGCCTATTTTTGTTAGTATCTTCAATTACCATTCCTTTTTCAGTTGTAGTAACCGTATTTTTGTTTTTGTCTTCCACGGACATTCCCTTATCATGCAAGCTAATTTTATTGTGGTTCTTGTCCTCCACCGTGATCCCGTTTTCATCTTCAAGTAAGGCTTTATTTCCACCGGGAGTTGTAATGACCAATTTTTCTTTATCTTTTTCATCAGTGAAAACTAACTTGATCCCGTTCTTGGTAATGATCCCTTTATCATAATTCTTTTCTGTAAAATCTAACGGTGTTTTAGTTTTCCCATTATAGAGCGAACCGAGAACGACTGCATGACGGGGATCGTCATTAAAGAACCCCACCACCACTTCATCGCCGGTTTCCGGGACCCAAAAAAACCCTCTCTGGTCGCCAGCGTAGGGTTGGTTCAGCCGGGCCCAAATGACACTTGGTTTGGCGTCAAGTTCTGCGAAGACCGGAATCCTTACCTTAATCCGGTCGATTTTATCCGGATCTCCCTCCCCGGGATATGCTTCAACGATCCCAACCTGTAACCCGTTAATTCCCGGTAGTAAGCCGGAAGCCGGTTTTTCCACCAAATCCTCAGTTTTGTAAAACCACTTGCCGGAAAGACCGCATTGGATATCTGTAGTCCAACCATCTAGGTTAATCCGATGCCGAATCCCGGATATAATGGCGGTAGCGCCAAAAATGTCCCCCGCCTCGGAGATGGTCACCATACCCCCCAGTTTCAAAGTAGGATTGCCTTCAATCGAAATTCTGCCGCGGATTAATGAATAGCGGGTTTTTATAAGGCCCGCATTGGCCCAAGCCGTCATTTCATCCTTTTCTCCAGAAACGCCACTGACCAAAAGGCATTGGTCCGTGCCCATTGCTTTCGCGAGACTGCTGAAGGAGTGTTTACTTTTGAGAATATCACTTTTGTCATTATTATTAACCGCTTTTACCGAGCCTAGCTCTTTGATATCCCAACAAACTCCAGCCACCGAATTGTATTGCGTACTTAAATCGGCTTCAACTTCAAACTCCCGGATATCGGATAATTGAGTGGCCGCCGCAGTCAAATCTGGCTTTATCAATATAAGCTTTCCGTTTTCGATGCAGACTAAAAGACCATTGGCTTCAGCACGGGAGACAATAAAATCCCAGTTGGTGCAGTAATATTGCACCATCTGTTTATGCAGTAATGTATCTGCTGCGCAGTCCACTGTTAAGCCTGCTTTTTTCGCGATATCCGAAATAATGGTTTGGTCATTTTTTTCGGCAAAGACAGCGCTTTGCCTCGTCAAACTAAGTTTATGAGCGCTGTCTTTGATATCCACTGTTAAATATGTATTCGAAGAATTCTTCTTCAAATGTTGCTTAATGACTATTCCTTCGAACGTCATAGTCCCTGTGGAATTTGACAATACAATCTCGATAGGACTTCCCGGTGCAAAACAAGCCGTCTCACTCAGTTCCAACGGCGATTTGTTACCGGTTCCACCCTCCCCGATCACGATCTCGGCATAAGGAATTTTATTCACTGCCGTCATAATGTCCAAACTCAAGATATTGGAAGATACTGCGGTGCCGCCGCTATAAATTTGAGATTGTAAATTCGTCATGATTCGTATCCTCTCAGGAAACCGTGATTACTATACCGTTACTGGTGGTTTTAGCAGGCATAGTGTCATTGTTTGCTGTTTCTGTTTCCTTCTTCTGACCTTTTAGTCTTTTTTCACAATCACTTTTGTATTTCTGCGGGTCACTGGTAAACGTGGCGTCCAGTTCCGCCCGGAGCGGAATGCCATCCCGGTCAAACAAGGTATAGTTAATCGTTACTTCCTTTAACATACAATGGAAGGAAAACTCACCCCATAAGATCTGTAATGGAATCGCTTCCCCGTTTACCGGATACCATGCCAGATTCAAAAAATGATTGATTTGTTGAGATACGGTCTGGTTATTCCGTTTAAAAATGGGGAAGACCGAGTCGCCATATTCGGTGACTCCTGTTCCGTCAATAATCAATTTCAGTTTAAAATCATGGGGTGGTGTTTTCGTATACCGGTACTTCTCCAACCCGCTGTTTACATCTCCTACCGTTTCAAAAGTCACCGCAAAGGTCTCGGAATATGACTCCGGATTAAACATAACCTCAAAAGTATCCTTGGCGTTTTCTGAAACAATCTTAAGTTTAGCCAGCTTTCCATAGTCTTTTACACCCATTTTATTTCACTCTTTATCTTTCTTTTTCTCGTTTTAAAATTTGCAGGACCTCAGCCACACAGCGTTCCACCAGACCCTGAGTGGTGGTTCGGTCAATGCCCTTGGTCTCATTTCCGGCCGGAGTTTTATCGGTAACCGTCGTTTTTATCACTAATTCTCTGATTTCTACTGTCATTTTTAAATCCTCAACACTTGAAAGCGGGTATAGGCTAGTTCCATTGTCTCAATTACGACGCCATTAACGTCCGCAGCCAAATCGGAAACACTCCATTTTACAGGATAGGTTTTCCAAAAAAGCCATCCGGCTAATGGTAATCCATCGTCGTCCAGAACTGCTACTAAAGCATTACCGGGCGAGAACCTCAGATTGGACATGGCGGCGTTAATTTCGATATTTAAAGGAGAGCCTACCACCATCCCCCGCTCAAGCACAAGATTATTATAGGAAACCCGGTTAGGGAGCCGGTGAGTGTATAAATTTTCGCCGCCTTCTTTATAGGTGATGACTTCGATCTCCGACGATAGTCCTGATACTTTTTTAAATCGCATATCGAGCGGATTAGGCGTTGTTCCATCGGCAAAAAAAACCACCGCAAAATGAAATCCCACCGGTGGTTGCTGGTCCCCAGCCAAGGTTAATTCCGGGATAGTTATTAATTCACTCATGTTTTACCCCGATTATTTTAGTTTAGGCATACTCGATTCTCAGATCGTCCGCCATTAATTCCAAAGATTCAACCGCCACATCGTTGGTTTTGGCATTAAAGGCCGGTGCATCCAGCTTTACCGGAAAAGCATTGGTAACTTTCCAAGTAACAACCGGAGCTTCTCCTTTCTCATCCATTAAGCTGATGGTGATATTTTTCTTGTCTACGGTGGACAGGCGGATACTATTAATCCAGTCATACAGCTTACTGTCGGCTTTGATAACTCCTTTTTTCAAAGTAAATTTCAAATCGCTCGTTAATCCGGGCATCCGCTTTGCCCCCTGGACACAACTTAAACCGTCTTTATACGTAATCGTCTCCCTAGCTATACTTAACCCCGACACTTCGGTGAATGCCACCGGATCCATCCCGTCGATCTCTACCCGGTAATGATATGCAGGAAGGGGATAAGTATTTTTAATATCATCTACAGTGGTTGCCATCTCTTTTGCCTCACTTTTTCAAATTTAATTTTCTATCTTCTTATTACCACGAATTCATCCATACTCCCAATTTATTAAGATGTTTGGACCTTATGGCTAAACTCTAAGATTATGAATTCCGCCGGTCTGACCGCGGCAATCCCTACTTTAATAATGAGTTTTCCATCCAAAATATCCTGGGAAGTCATTGTAGTACCCAATCCTACTTGGACGAAGTAGGCGTCCTCGGCTTTACCGCCGGCTAACGCACCTTGCCGCCAGATGGTATCCAAAAAGCTCTCTACCATGCTGCGAAGTTTGAGCCAAGTCATGGCATTATTCGGCTCAAAAACAGCAAAAGCGGTTGATTTCTGAATCGATTCCTCAATATAAGTGAACAACCGCCGTACCGAAACATATCGCCATTGGTTATCATTTCCCGCTAAAGTCCGGGCGCCCCAAACCAAGGTACCTTTGCCGGTAAAATTGCGAATCGCGTTAATAGATTTACCACTTGTAGCATCAACGTTTAACAAGTCGTTATCTTCTTCGGTCAGTTTCCGATTGGGTCCGCTGACATAAGATAAGCTGACATTGGCTGGTGCTTTCCAAACTCCCCGATCCCGGTCGACGCTGGCATATACACCTGCTACAGCCGCACTGGGAGGAAGGGTCAAATAATGATTCCCAATCTCAGACTTAATAGCATTATATAATGCTGTGTTACTCTCCCCCTTTTTGCCCAATGTTACCTTAGAATCTCCCTCGGCTACTATTACCGAAGTATCGCTATATTGATAGTTAAGAGTGGTCGTCAAATACGGATAATAAGCCGCACCATATTCTAGATTATTAGCGCTGATGCCTGTTCGAAACGTCGTGGCATCTTCACTTACAGTTCCTGAGTCAATCACGTCGATAATGGCAAAGCGATCTTTCATTTTGTTGCATTGATTTAAAACACGTTGATATATGGAATAAAAATCATTGTTTGATAAATGAACAGCCCCCGGTACGACGATCAAGGTTGGTTCATCTTCAAGCTCCAGGGCATCAATCCCATTTTCAAACCGTTTGACCTCACTTAGCCCGTCATCGGCGTCTAAGGCCACAATATAGCAATTTTCACCGCCATTGTTAAAAAACATTTGCATACTGTAATACAAGTCGGTAACTTTCTGAGGAAATTGAAAACCGACAATAGAATCTCCGGAGACATTCACGGTAATTGTTTCATCCGCCGCCTGACCAAAGAGGCTTTCATATTCTTTTAAAGTGCTGACAGTAGTTGGCTTATAAAACAAACCGTTATTAACCCCTGCCTTTTGAGTATACCCGATAAAAGCAGGTACCGCAGTCGATACGCTCGCTACCGAGCTCGCTAATGTTGATGTCTCCTCAATATACACGCCTGGTGTTTTGTAATCGCTCATGTTTTTAATGCTACGCTCCTTTTTAATATTCTGTAATTTTATAACGCGGGATTTATCGAAGTTTACCGAAATGCGCCCCATTGTCCAGCTAAATGTCCGATTAGCGCGCGTGAATCCTCCATATTCAAAAAACATCCCCCCTTTCCCATCGTGCCGGATATCCCGCTAATCCGGCCGGTCGTAAATTATGGAAATATAAATTATGCCGGGCCCCACCCCTGCCCGTACATGAAGACCCGCTACGAACGGCCGGCAAAATTTTAGCCTTCTTGGCCTATCGAAGCTTTCCACAATGCCTAAAAAAAGAAGAAACCGCCTACCATGTTCAAATAGACGGTTTCCATATTTAGTTTTGGGACGGCCGCATTACAATGACCGGCGCCCTTGACAAAAATTTCAATGCCATCTTTCTAGTTTCTTTATACACATTTTCACGAAAAATCATCAATAATAAACAGATAGTGTTGGGTTTGGCGTATTTTATCAGTCACATTTTCCCGAATAACTGGCCCCGAATCGAATAATTTTTCCTGGCGGAAACACCGATAGTTATAGCTCGAGAGATCCAACAGAGTACCCGGATTTTCGGTTTGGGGTTTATAAAATAATTCGGCTTCCACTTCAGCCGCAATATCCAGGCAGTTATTATGATTTACATCCCCATCCGTATCTTTTTCGGCATCAATATAGATATAAAGTTTGATTTTATGTTGGTTACTCAGATTAGGATATTCGCTAACCCGAAAATTAACAGCAGGATAAAGTTCTCCTCCCGTCCCATCCGGCTTAATGTGGGTAGAATCACCCACCAGTAATACCAATGTCGATCTTAACTGCAGTCTATTACGCAATGCATTTTCAATATTTTTCAAATTCCATGCCATAATCCTTGCCGCCTTTCGTTCTTTATGAGACATTTAAAATCTATAACCATGAAACTCTTTTAATCAATAAGGGAATAATATGCCGGGCCCCTCCCCTCCCTTGGCATGCCCCGCTCCGGTAAACCTGCTTATTCTGTGCCCGATTGATCCACCGGAACATTCCAAAAATGTTTCAAAAAGAAGAAATCGCTCCAAGAATCCCGAAGCGATTTTTATTATTAAAATAGGACGGTTTCGCTAATTTTCTTACTGACCGGAGCCTCTGAGGAAATAATCTCTTTGCCTCTCTCTTTTTCCCCCTTAACTCCCTTTCCTCTGCCTCTTAATAATCCCAGGCATAAAAATAACGCCTTTGGCTAATGCCTCAGCGCTATTAATTTTGTATTTCGTATAATGAATTTTTCATGTTCAAACAATTTACCCACTATCATATTATCACGTTTTTTTGGAAAAAGTGTGTCGATTTTGTGTCGAGAACTCTGGACCCCTCCAAATCAACAAAAAATTTTTTCCGTACCAGTTCATGCTATTTTTAAAAGTTTATTGTCTGGTCAAAGCCCATTTGAGTTTTGAATGCAGTTATAAAATTCCTCGGCGAAGCCTCAACATTTGTATTTAAATAATCAGCAAGAATCCTATACGTTAAAACCATTTCAATGGATAAGATAATCTAATTATAGGTTTCTTATGAGAGGATCCCAAAAATCAATGCAAATTTAAAAATAATGCCTTGCCGTATTCTATAATAATAATGTCGATTTAAATGAAATTCCTCTATAATTTCTTCATTGGAAAAACAATTTTGGATGAAATATTTTTGTGTTGCAATTTCTTTTTCAAACTCACTTAGTGTGCTGATCCCAGACTCAATCCTGCGGATCCTAGTTTGATAGTACTTAATTTTTTCTTCAATCATTACAGCTCGCAAAGCGGATAAATTAACCGGATCACCAGGACCATTTCGGGAAGAGAGCGCGTCGGTAGGCACTTGACCATATTGATTAATGACATCTTCTAAATCCTGCTCTAATTGAGCGAGTGCCAATTTATAAGCGTTATACGCGGATAATTCCTGTTCTACATAAAAACAAGCATGTTCAGGAATTCTTAATACTCCTTCCTCCAATGATTTATCCAATTTTTTTGAAGATCTCCTTCTTCCAGATCGAGCAACGCTCATGATAATCACCTCTTGTGAAATTATTCTTGAAAAATTCCACTACCGGTATTCTTTTTTCACCCAATTTTGTAAACCAACTGTACTTGCATACCTCTCCAGTGAGATCAATTGTTCTCCCAATGGTTCTTCCTGAGTAAGACCAATTGATTGATATAAACATTTCAATAGCATTTTAGGCAAGCTTTTCGAGCGGCGCAATCTCTCCACCTCCAAATAAATTTTTAAAGAATCAACTAAAATCAGACCGAAACGGCAATCTCTTTTTATGTTTAAATCTCCCTCCTTAAATTGATTTTTTAAAAAGTTTTGGAATGCTCCCAAGGCAATTTCTGAAAAACTTTTTCCGGCAATATAAAGTAATTTACATCGTCGGCATCCTGAAACAAAGACATCAGAAACCAGCATTCCTGCCCGGATCCACGGCTAATAACCCTACAAACCGGTCGTTCGTTCCGTTGTTCAATGATTCCAATTACGTATATTCCTGGCATTTTGGGGTCCTTTCCTTTTAAACTCCCGGGGGCTAAAAATTTCTTCCTGCGGAACTCCGTATACGTTGGCCAATCTGACTTGATTGAAATAACGTGGCTTGAAACGTCCGCATTCCCAATTTTGATAAACCCGGCTTTGGACACAAATCCGTTCCGCGGCCTCTTTCATGGTCCAATCGTTCAAAATACGTAAAATTGCTAATTTAGTAAACCAGGGGGCTTTATTGATTTTCTGATTTAATACAGTCATCAAACTCACCTCCAAGGATATTATCATATCGGATATGATAATATCAATATATTTAATAAATATCAACTTTAGCGATATGCCAAAATTTACTGTTATAAAAGAAAAATTCCTTTTTATCTGTATCTAAAGCTTACTTATATATAATATCTATACAAATATACTTTTTGATGATATAGTGATAAACGTAAGGAGGAATCATGATGATTACGACTAACTTAGGCAAAACTATTGCCAAAAGACGCAAAGAACTCGGCATAACCCAAGTCGAACTGGCATTACAAGCCGGTACATCCCAAGGTTATATCTCGGACCTGGAAAATGGAAAGATCCTCAATCCGACAATCGGAACACTTCTAAAAATCGCTACCATATTAAATTTGGAAAGCAGCAAGCTGCTTTCGGAAGTCGACCATCCCAAAGAAGAAATTGTTATTTATGGTGATCGTGATAATGTCATTGATTTCGATTCACTGGATGAGGAAGGAAAACGGCAAATCATTACCTTTTATGAATTTATCAAGAATAAATACTCCATCAACAAAAACCCTAAGTAAATTTTCCCATTTGCCGATATTAATAGTACATTTTCTAGCAATAAAGGAGGAATATTCCAATGTTCGAAAATAACCTGGAAGTATGGAAGTTCCCGGAGCCCGTTAAAAAAGTGAAGATTAAAATCAACAACCTAACCATCATCGGTTATACAGAAAAACGTCCTGTTGAGGACGTTTTTAATTTTACAATGCCGAAATCCGCTGGAAAATGACAGAAATCAACGATATATCAAAATTTAATTCCACTTGAAAGCAGTAATTTTGGTCGTACCATCCATTTCAATTATCCGGTCCGACTTTGGGAAGATGATTAAAATTCCATTCATTAGGTTCCGATGCATCAGGCACAAGATTTTCAGTCACCACACTCTCGGTCTTCCCGAAAATGCCGATGGGAGTTTCTCCATGCGAGCTTCACGGCTTTCCTAATTCTTCGCTCTGAGAAAGCCATTCTGACTCTTTGCCGCCACAATGCAAACTCCCTCGGCGAAGCGTTTCCGGCTTGAAGTTGCAAAAGTTGAATCAAATATCTTGCCAGCAGTTTTTGTTCATTCATATGCAGCATAAAAATCCCCCTCAAAGATTTGATATCAAATGACATGCCTTTTTTAGAAACCAAATAAAAAAACGCCTTTGGCTCAAAAGCCTCAGCGTTTGCCGAAAGATGAATGTTCTCCATCTAATTGGGATATTTAGCAGATTTACCCATTACCATAATACCACGTTTTTTTGAAAAAAGTGTGTCGATTTTATGTCGGGAACTCTAGCGCCCGTCAAATCGACAAAAAATCTTTAACTATGCTGCTACCGATAGAAAAATTATTGACAAACACCGAAAAAAGCCAGTTGACGAATAACCAGCTTTTTTTCTTACTCTCCGATAATAAAATTATATACTATTTTTATTACTTTTGGTGCCGGAAAAGTGCCTGACTGTAACTTATTTAACTGGCGTTTCGTGTATTATTCGTGTCCAGGCTTTCTAAACCCAAAAACCAACGAGTCTTAATGAGTACCGACTGGCGCAGGCGAAAAGTTTCCCGGCGGGACCAATTTAATAAAAACGGCACCATTTCCATATCTTTGCCCTGAAAGTAACGATAGTCGATAAAGAAACGCTCATCTCGAGTCATAATATCCAAACATGCCTGAATCAATTTAATCTTGCGCTCCAGTTCCAATCTTTCAACGGCCATTGCCTCTACTTTGCTGTGTCCATCATGATAAATCGGCGTTTGACTGAAAATTTGCACATTCCTTGGTTGCAAAAACTCCAATTTCATCTTGAGGCGCTGGTATGAACGATACATCTGCTCTATCTCACGAAATTTATCCCGTTTCATTTTGATACCCCACTTTATCTTGTCTGGCTCTTTTTGAATCCCACCATATTTTCAAATCCTACGAAGTACAATTCACTAAGATCCTCGAGAATCCTCAAGTGATGACTTTTCCTTCTCTCTGGCGGACCCGCCGCCCAACCCGGGTATAAGTTCTATGACTCATTAGCTTGCCAATTTCATTAGGCTTCCCAACCGGCTCCAGACCAACTTTTGGTGCCAAATCATCCAGTTGATAGGCGACTACCAGATCAATAACCCTCTGCGGTTGATTCAAATAAAGTACTTCCATGACCTTCAATCATAATCCCCTCCTTCTTGATTAATCCCTCTCCCAAGTCTCCAAATAATTCTCGGCTTCCTCCGCAGGGGGAATAGCTCCTACAGCTTCTTTCAAACAATCGAACTCATTATGGATACAGAAGCGTTTGCCATTTCCCTTAAACAGGAGGGCCTCATCCCATGATTCTATCTCTAAGCCACATCCGGCACACACTGCAACCGGGTGATGCGCTTCATATACACTGAATATCATTTCCAATCGCCTCCTCCGGTCTTTTTTGTTGATTGCATTCATGCAATGAATTAAGAATCATAAAATAATCCTCAAACTTTCTAGTAGGATCGGCCTTTAATAAAGCCGCGATAAAATCAACCCCTACTTTACTTTTTCCCTTGCGAATCCGGTAAATTTGGCTGGAGCTTATGCCGGTGATGACCGTTAAACCAGTTTTATTCGTATCCAGCCTCCTTTCCAATTCTTCCATCACTCCGGGACGCAGTATGATCTCAGGGCGGTTCAAAACCCCACCTCCTTCGTTGATTGCTTGCAATCATAGTATATCACATACAAGAAACATTTCAAGTTTAAAATGTTTGCATTCATGCAATGAGTGTAGTATAATTTGATCATCCGATAATTAGGGAGTGTTTAATAGAAATGGATGCTGTGGAATTTGGGAAATATTTTGCAAAGTTACGAGAAGACGCCGGATATTTGACACAAGCTGCGCTAGGAAAAGCTGCCGGAGTGGAGAATTCGACGATTTCGAGAATTGAAACCGGGGATACCAAAAACCCAAACATCATGACCCTTCAAAAATTAGCTCCACTTTTAGGCATTCCTATCGAAGAAATTATGGAAAACCTCGGTTATATCATGGTTCAACCTACGGAAAGTTCATTAACCTCAGATATTGATGGGGAAATTATTGATTTACATCTGAATTCAAATTTTAATGAGAGAGACCTCCAATTAATCACCGATTTCCGTAGTCTTTCCCCCCTCTCTCAACAAACAGTCCTAAACCTGATAAACAGTTTAAAAGAAATCGATAGAACCCAACAAACGCAATCAGCGAGCGCAGCGACGGAAGCGGGTTAAAAAGTTTATTGTTGCCCGCCTTCCCGTTTCAACTCTCGGCAACCGTGATGGATTACTATTTTAAAACAATTTGCCAACATATACAACAAAAACCTCGCCCATCGCCACCTTCATCAATCCTTGTTCGAAATAAGCCTAATTCAGAGCAACCACCGCACCGATAAGAGAGAAATAAAAATTAGCTTTAAAAACAAAATCGCAGGAAAGGTCATCGCTCCTAAAAACGATAAAGTTCTCATCGGTAATACCGAGGGCCATCAAACGTTTGTTCAGTAAAGGCATGGTGATTTTTTAAAGGATAAGGCACTGCATATAGAGGATATTACAGTTTCACTCTTTTGACCTCATACGCCTGCACATAGTTTTCAAATGCAAAAGCAAAAACCACCGGTTAGAAATAACGGTGGTATGGTTGCTTAAAAAACTTACAAGCTTAACATCTAATGATTATGTCATCGTGTAAAAGCACTCCATGTTTTCCTTAATATTAAAGATCAAATTTTAAAAGCAGTTGTTGATTGTTTCAGCTTTTCTGCCAAATCAGCCAAATTTTCCGCCAGAGATGCTACTTCTTCCGCCCCGGCGCTTTGTTCCTCAACTGAAGCCGCGACCTCTTCGGTACTGGCCATTCCTTCTTCACTAATGGCCGACAACTGAGTTACAGCTCCAATCATAGCTTCATTCCGTTCCGCCATTTGCTTTGCCGATTCGGCCACTTCGCTAATCTTTCTCACGACTTCACCCAGTTCTTTAAATATTGACTGGAAAGTACCTGTAGCTTGGGTCGTAAGCGTGCTGCTCTCTTGCGCTTGCTCAATCCCTTGTTTGATAACGTCGGTTGCATTTTCACTACGCCCGATCATCTGATCAATCAGGTTACTAATTCTTTGAGAAGCCTGCTTTGATTGTTCCGCCAATTTTCCAGTTTCCGTCGCGACGACGCTAAATCCTTTACCGTGCTCTCCTGCACGAGCTGCTTCAATTGCCGCATTTAAAGCCAGTAATGAAGTTTGTTCGGAAACATTCCCAATTAAAGAGGCTACCTCATTGATTTCGGCCGAAGTTTGATTCATTTCACCGATAACGGAATGAATCTTTTGAGTGGTTTCATAGAGACTACTCATTCCCGTAACTACATCGCCCGTTACCTTCTGGCCGATTTTAGCCGAATCAGCGATCTTTTGTGACATAAAGGCCATATTCGTCGTATCATCCGAAACGTTTCGGACTAATCTCCCGAGTTCATTAATGGTATTCGCGGTTTGCTCAACCTGTTTGGTTTGTTCGGATGAAGCTTTGGTTAACTCCTCAATCACAATAGCCACTTCTCCAGCTGCCTTTCCCGAATTGACGGATGCATCGAGCAACTCATTACTAGCCAACGCGAGCATTTGGGCATGCTCGTTGATTCCCCTCACCAACCTACGCAAACCCTCTACTGCTTGATTAAAATCCAATACCACCTTATTTATCTCCTGACATCCTTTGGATTTTAAGGTCTGAGTCAAATCTCCTGTCGCCAGCGCATTGACTTTTACAGCCATCTCTTTCAAGGGACCGGAAATCATTGCTGCGACAATTAACCCAATGGAAATGGAAAAAAATAAGCTTACAATTAAAATAATAACACTGATAATTTGCGATTCCTCGAAAAATTTATTACTATTGCTCATGGTTTGGATTGCATTTTCCACCATTTTATAACGAAGCGAGTTTAAACCCATGGAAACCAGGGATAATGATTGATTAAATTCTTCATAATTTTCCTTGGAAGCTGTTTTGCCTGAAAAAGCTTTTACTACTCCGTATGCACTTTTTATGTTCTCAGCTTCCTTTGAATAATTGTTGAGCACCGTTTCAACATTTACCGCATTAATAATTAATATTTGATTATACAGCAGGCTATCGGTATACTGTCTCCGGATTTGGCTCAAATCTTCACTCGCAGCTGCAATTTCCTGCAATCCGGAAAAACTAGTCTGGAATACCTGGCGTGTTGCATCCCGCATTTGAATATTGAGTTTTAAACCCAGATATCCTTCTAATACCAGAAAAAAGACCATTACCGAAATAATGAGTATGATTTGATGAAAAACTTTCAACTTCGATAAAAAAGTTTGTAATGGTGTGACTACACTTTTTAAAAAGTTAATTATAGATTGGATCGTTGCTTTAAGGTTCACTTTGAATGCTCCTTGAATTTTTAAAAATCATATTTTAAACAATTAACGCACAATAACTCTTACAATCTCTTTCCTTTGTTATTCGGATTTTTTTTTAAAAAAATTAGAGATAAAAACAAATTAAATTTAGAAAGTAAAATTAACAAAAAGCCCGCTTCCTATTACCAAACTTCATGTAGGCAAAAAACGAACTATAAGTTAACAAAACATTCCAGTCTATATTGACTTTTTCTTTTTTTGGAGATAGCTTCAAAAAAGAACCTCATTAACAACAACCAAAACATTGACCGCTATACCTCCGTTTTCAGGTTTTGAAAATTCTTTCATTCTATTTGTATGGAGTTTTGCAATGCCTTCTTTGTACGAATATACCCTATCGATTTTTTAGGTTCAATTCTTTTATTATTCTGCATATATTCTTAAGCAGGAATTTTAAATCCCCATCAAGAATAGACTATTTGGTTACAAAAGGAAATGATGGATCTTTTTATCAATCGAATCTAATATATACCTTAAAGGAAATAAAAAAAGAAAGGAGCCACACCATGGGAGATAAAGGCGGAAAAAAGGATAAGGAAAAAATGCTGAAACAAAAACAAGCTGCATCCCAGAAAAAAAGCGCAAAGTAATCACGATTATACGTGAGGATACATCGGAGAAAACAACAGAATTCAAAAAGAGGCCGTAGCTTAGACGGCCTCTTTTATCTGAAAAAGATGATGAATATTGTAAATTATATAGAGCGTGATATTGAATGTTCCACATAGTACAAGCTTACATTACACACCCTTCCCAAGCTTCATCTCGTGCTATTCAAGATGAATAAATCAAGATAGGTTTTAAAAAATAATTTTACAATTTAATATTGGCTTGTTTTTTACAACGTCCCATCCTGTCTTAATTAAGAAGTCATGCGTTTGGTAATGAATCTCATAAATCTGCCGGATCCATAACGACTGTTCAAAGCTATAAGTCCCAATTAAACCCAATGAATACTTGCCTTTCAGTGGAACTGTCGCTTGATACAGAATATTAGAGCCAATTTTATAGTCATCCAAAAACTCACGGTAATCTCCGCCTTCAAGCGAATATAAGCGAAGAAAGCTTAATGTAATATAAGGCCGAGGCTGATAGTCCAAACGATAGCCACCATAAACACCGCCGAATTCCACTTCATGCTCGTCCAATTTATGCACTTTTCGACCCAAAATCCCAAATTGCCAATTTCCTAATGGGCCTTCCCAATATTTCCGGATCACAGACGTTCCTAATTCATAAGCCCGGTTAGGGGAAAAATCCTTTGATCCGTCAATACTAACTTCTATAAGTGGCCAGTCATAAACGAACCGTTCCTTGACGCCATACCCGGCAGATTGATTATAATAAAAAAAGCTTACATCATCCGTAATATTTTCATTTTTCCATGTTATACCCGATTCAAACCCCGAGTAATCATAATTTCGTAGCAATACATTTAAATTCCAATCGAGATTGCCGGTAATTGGACCATCTGAACGAAACCGCAAATAAATATCACCTTTCGAATTCGATCGAGGAGTTATCCGAGGTAACTTGATATTATCCATATCCAAGGTCAGCATAGGATAATAAAAAAGCGGCACTTTTTTCAGATAAAATAAAATACTTTTTAGATATAAATATTTCCCCTCATAGGTTAATTCTTTAGCTTGTAAATGGTATTCGGGCTCAGCATCCTCATTGTGCATTATTTTCGCGTCGATGGCTCTAATTTTACCACTAGCAACTTCCATGACTTTGGTTCTAATCACAATATTTTTACCATGTTGGCTGATTAATAATTTTGCCGCCCCGGACCTTCCGGTCGAGTCAATAAGATTATACATTAAGTTTTGCGTTTCACTAATTACATGTTTATTGGTTATTTTTACTTCACCGGTAGCCTCTGCCACACCTTCATTTCCATAATAGTTTACTTGATCCGCCATAAACTTCAGCCCGTCTTTATCCGCCCACTGGACTTCATCACTAAACTGTGCTTCCTCGGCATTAAGATCATAAGTAAGTTTATTCGACTGTATAACGACACCAGTTTGCAATACTACTCGAATGTTACCGGATGCTTCCATAAAATTGGATTTTTGATTATAAATGATCGTTTCTGCCTCAATTGAGCCGAATTCAGTGGTATATTTGACATTTCCATTAGCAGTCGTAATACCGGAATCCCAATCTGTTTCAATAGAATCAGCGGTAATAACCGGCTCTTCGCTAACAGCGAATACCGGCTCCACGCTCTTCAATAAATTCATTCCTATGATGATAAAGACGCTCAAAACTATAACTGATTTATAAATTGTCTGTTCCTCAGTCATTTTAAAAAATCAATGAAATACTCCAGCTTAAAAAATAACCAAACCAATTACTATATTTGATATTCTTTACTTTCTTTAATTATCCTTGTCATAACAAAGTATCAACTTTATATAACAGGGGACTTTCATTATTTATTTAATATATTGTGGCCTTGTTTCATATGGTATAGGATCTTCAACCCCTGCCATTTGAAAACCCCTGAGTCTCAGGGCGCAGCTATCACAAAGCCCGCAAGCTCTTTCTTCATTTTGATAACACGACCAACTTAAATGAAGCGGCGCCTTCAATTCTACCGCTTTCCGAACTATCCCTGATTTCGTCAGATGCAATAAAGGGGTCATGATTTCAATATGGGTTTCCGGTTTGGTCCCCTGTTCGATCGCTTCATGAAAGGCTTTGAAAAATTCCTCTCTACAGTCGGGATATCCGGAAGAATCATCCTGTACCGCCCCGATAAATATTTTAGTAGCGCCAATGACTTCAGCCCAGCTGGTGGCGATCGCCAGGATATTGGCATTTCGAAAGGGAACATAGCTATTGGGAATTCCCTTCCGGTTTAAATCCGCTTTTAAAATCGTCAATGAAGAATCGGTCAAACTTGAACCACCGATTTGAGTAAAGTAGCTAACATCAACATTCAAGTACTGTTGAACCCCATAAAACTGAGCTATATCATTGAATGCTTGTAATTCTCTTTTTTCGGTACGCTGGCCATAATTGAGATGAAGAAACGCCAGTTCATATTGTTCTGCCGCCATCGCAGCAGTGGTACAACTATCCATACCCCCGGAAACCAATATGACTGCTTTTGCGATTTGGAATCAACTCCTTGATTGATCTAGGATTTTCAAATAATACTTATTTCTTTAAAAACATTTTAATACCTCTCATGAATCGAAGTTTCTCCCCCTAAATCTTCATCATTTTCAATATGCAAAAAGATCGGTGATCCTGGACAAATGAACCAGGGATGCCGATTGATCTTTGTATACAACTTGACTTTTCGATGGACGGGTTTTATCATGAATAATAAGTCATTTTTTGCGGGCTAATATTTCATGTTTTCAGGAGAGTATTATAGAATGGGGATTAAAGTCGTTAAATTTGGGGGTTCATCGCTGGCGGATGCCGGCCAGTTCCGGAAAGTTCAAGCAATCATTCAGGCGGATCCCGAGCGTTGTTATGTGGTCCCGTCGGCTCCAGGAAAGCGCTATGCCGCGGATCAAAAGATAACTGATCTGTTTTACCTATGCCATGCCCATGCGGAACAAGGAATTCCCTTTGAGGAAGTCTTTCAATTGATCTGTAACCGTTATTTGGAGATCATCGAAAAACTTGAATGTAAACTTGATCTTCATCCTCACATGGAGGTTATCAAACAGAAGATTACATCCGGAGCTACTGCCGATTATGCGGCCAGCCGTGGCGAATATTTAAACGGATTAATCATGGCCGAATTATTGGGATGGAATTTTGTCGATCCGGCCGAGGTTATCTTCTTTGACAAAAAAGGTTTGTTTGATCCCAACCAAACCCAGGAAGTAATCAGCGCCCGCCTTGCTAAACATGAACATGCCGTAATTCCTGGTTTCTTTGGCTCTTTACCGGATGGGGAGATTAAAACTTTCTCCCGGGGCGGTTCTGATATCACCGGCGCGATTGTTGCCCGGGGAGTCGGGGCGGATATGTACGAAAATTGGACGGATGTCTCCGGTTTTTTGATGGCCGATCCGCGAATTGTTAGGAGTCCCAAGAGCATTGAACAAATAACTTACCGGGAGCTTCGCGAATTAGCCTATATGGGTGCCGGCGTCCTTCATGAAGAAACCATTTTCCCGGTCAGGGAGGCTGGAATTCCCGTGAATATCAAAAATACCAACGCGCCGGATGACCCGGGGACGCTGATTATCACCGACAAAGAGGCCCGGCATCGAATGGGAAACATCACCGGGATCGCCGGAAAGAAAGACTTTACAGTTCTGACTATCGAAAAAGCTTTAATGAATATGGAATTGGGCTTTGGGCGCAAGGTACTTTCCATTCTGGAGAGCAATGGGATTTCTTTTGAACATATGCCCTCCGGCATCGATACCATCTCTCTGGTAATTGCCGATACCCAGCTTGATCATAAGCTAGATAAGGTAATCAATGAAATTAAACGGGAATGTAATCCTGATACAGTGGAGGTCTCTCCGAACATGGCATTAATTGCCACAGTCGGTTTGGGGATGGCTTATACTCCGGGTGTCGCGGCAAAGCTCTTTACAGCTCTTTCGAAGGCCAATATTAATATCAGAATGATCGACCAAGGCTCCAGTGAAATTAACATCATCATCGGAGTGGAGAATCAGGATTTTGAAAAGGCCGTCTGCGCCATATATGAAGGTTTTGTTGAATAAGGTGCCGTAAATACTGAATTTCTCTACCAAACAACTTTTGAGAGAAAAGGGATCCAGCGCTTTATTTATATCCATGGGGTTCTTTTATTCTTTTACAGTCTTTCTTCTTTTTACCTTCTCTCAGAAAGGAAAAGAAACGATCTTTACTGCCGATAAAAATAGACAATATAACAGAGTTTCGTTTTCATACGCCACTCCATATATTGTCTATTTGCTAACTTCAAAAAATCCGGTTCTTCACTTTATTCACGGCAATGAGATTTCCGGAGATCATCATCGTGATTTCGACTTCTAAAATCCGCTCTTGGAAAATCAGGCTGTATGGCCCTTTTCTCCATAATAGACTTCGAGCAGCAATTCCTTCATTTCTTCTTTTGTCGGTTTGACCGGAGTAAAAGGAGTGCATACATCGGACATGGCTTTTTCCACCAATGCGTTGGCCTTCCCCAAGACATCCTGTTCATCGATTGACAGATCCTTCATACACGGAGATATATTAATACGTTTGCGCAACGCCAATATGCCATCCAACAATGACTTTTCACCGACAAAAGCAGCCAACTGATCATATCGGGCTTGGGTGCGACTATCCCGTGAGTTAAACTGTAAGCCATAAGGCAGCACAATAGCATTAGCCAGCCCATGTGGCACGCCGTATTCCGCTCCAAAGGTATGGGCTATACTGTGTACAATCCCTAATGCACAGTTTGAAAAGGCAATGCCAGCCATACAAGAGGCTTCCAGCAATTTACCCCGGGATTCCAGATTCTGACCTTCCTCGTAACAAATCGGCAAATTCTTATATCCATAGATAAATGCGGAAATTGCCATTCCATCAGAGAATGGATTTGCCAACGGCGTGACATAGGATTCAATCGCATGGGTCAGTGCATCCATGCCTGAAGCTGCTGTCAGGCTTTTAGGCATCGTTATGGAAAACACCGGGTCAAGAATAGCCACATCCGGTACCATTCGTCCCTTCAGACAGCGGATTGAAAATTTCTTTTTCTTGATGGTATCTTTGATAAGCGCGGCCCGCGTTGCTTCGCTACCAGTGCCAGCAGAAGTTGGAATGCAGGCCACCCGAGCTTTCACCTTTAAATTTTTGATCTCGTTTGGAGGCATCGCATCTTCCAACGTTTTATACTCAAGGTTTTCGTAAAAAACCCACATGGCTTTCGCTGCGTCCATGGCCGATCCACCGCCGAAGCCAATGACCCAGTCCGGTTGGAATGTCATCATATCTGCCGTGCCGCGTTTTATGCTTTCAAAGCTGGGCTCCGGCTCCACATCGGTATAGTCTTTCCAAACAAATCCAGCACTTTCCAGTACATCTGTAACTATCTTTAGCTGTCCCAATTCCTTCTGAATGTCACCGCTCATTACGATATATGCGCGTTTACGGGTGGCAGGCAGATCCTTTAAACACTGGATTGCGTTCTCTCCGCAATACATATGTTCACACCCAAGTTTGATCGAATACATCTTTTTTCCACCCTCCTTCAATCATCGTATACTATACAATTTTTAATCACTACGCCGGATGCATGTTCACGGATAGCTTTTTCCAAATCGGTGAGGCAATATTCGTTTTGGATGAAATCATCGTTTGATATAACGCCCATTTTTAGTAATTCCAGCGCCGAAAGAACATGGCGAGGCGTAGTGTGAAACACTCCTTTGATGGTAATCTGTGAATAATGCAACCATGTGGCGTCGACCTCAAGCATACTTCCTGATTTTACCCCACCAAAAAGTAAAACAAATCCACCCTTTCGCGCCATCTGCACACTGGTTTTCCATACATCGATAATACCGGTTGCTTCGATAACGATATCAGCACCCCGTTCCTCGTCGGTTAAGGCGCGCACAGCCTCGACACTGTTTTCCACTTCAGTCAAATTGCAAGTTTTCCAGACGCCGAGTTTATCCGCAAGGGCTAAGCGGTTCTTCGTTTTATCAGTTACAATAACCCGGGCGCCTTTTATCACTGCCAACCGGGCGAACATTAAACCAATGGGACCAGCGCCATTGATGACGACAGTATCGCCCAAACGGATAGGGCAATTTTCGATACCATAAACCGCACAGGAAAAAGGCTCCATCAGAGAGGCTGTTTTATGAGAAATTGACTCGTCCAATACAAACATATTTTGCTTCACAATAGGCTCCGGGACCTTGACGTATTCAGCATAGCTGCCCCGGTTAAACGTCATATTGGAGCACATGGAATGAAGACCCTTTTTACAGAAATAACATTGGTTGCAAGGGGCGGTATTATGAACCGCGACACGGTCCCCTTCATGAAACCCTTTTACTTCCTTGCCCACTGCGGCTATAACACCTGAAAACTCATGCCCGTAAGGATGCGGTGGTTTTAAAAGAGGATAGCCGCGTTTAAAATTTTTCACGTCCGTGCCGCAGGTCGTGGAAACCCTATTCTTTATCAGCACCTCGCCCGGATCAATCGCAGGAATCGTTGCCTCTACAATACGAATATCTTCCACACCATATAACATTGCACTCAGCATTTCTCAATCTCCTGTTATTGGATTAGTAGCCCGTGCTATCCTTTTTTTCTTCGACCTTTTTGGGCTGCCCGTAACTTTTAAAACTTTCCATCACCGTATCCATCTCCTCATTGCTTAACACCATAGGGGTCCCAATACAAGAAGCCCTCCACTGCATTTCTGCGACAAACTCAAGATTGACTGCCAGGCCGAAAGCCTTTGCAAGGCTTGGGCCACTAGTCACCAAACCATGGTTGGCAAGGAGAACAGCCTTACTTTTATTGACGCTAAGCGCCTTTTGGACATTTTCACTTAATTGTTTCGTCCCAAAAGTTGCATATTCGGCACAGGGAACCTCAGCCACTCCGGCGCCTCCGATAACATAGTGAACGGCCTTCAACGGGATGTTAAGACAAGCAATGGTGGTACAAAAAATGGAATGGGTATGAACGACAGCACGGGCGTCCGGGCGATTCAGATACATAATGGTGTGCAGTGCATGTTCACTGGAAGGCTTACGGGATCCATCTATAATATTACCCTTTAAATCCATGACTACCACATCTTCGGGCTCGGTTTCAAAATAGCCCAGACCTGATGGGCTGATGGCCATATAACCACTTTCGGGATCATAAATACTAATATTACCGCTGGTTCCCTTGCTCAAGCCGGACGAACTCATCTGACGGCCGTACTCGGTAACTTCTTTTCTTTCCTTTTCCATTAACATAACTTATTTCTCCTTTTCCCAATGGGCCTAAGAACCCAATTTGTTGATTTACATTCCAAACTATCCGTGTTGGATATCCCGTAAGTTGACCACCATATCGCTCTTCCCGGTTTCCCAAAAGGCCTTAATGGTCCGAGCCAACAGCAACGGGGATTTTGGCAAAGCATCGACTACATTACCCGCATTATGCGGAGTCATCGTGAGATTGTCCAAATCAAAGATGGGGTCTCCGGCCGGAAGAGGCTCTTCCCAAAACACATCCAGTGCGGCTCCGCCAATCGTCCTGTTCCGTAAAGCCTCAATTAATGCCTCCTTATCCAACACTCCCGCCCTTGAAGTATTAATGAGGTAAGCGGTAGGTTTCATTAAGCTTAAAAGTTCTTTCCCAATACTGTTCTCTGTTTCAGGCGTTAAACGCAGATGTAACGAAACAATATCAGCCATTTTGAATAATTCTTCCTGAGCTACCAGTTTTACAGGTAACCTGTTCTCATCAAGGGCTTCCTGTTTAATATAAGGATCATAGGCGATCACCTTCATACCAATACCAGCCGCCTTTTTGGCAACCAATTTTCCGATATGTCCAAGGCCTACTACACCCAAAGTCATTTCGCACATGGAAGTGGTATAGTCACCATTCACATATTTTTTGCGCCACTCGCCCTGTTTAAGTGCAGCATGAGCACGAGCGATGTTACGGGTTTCAGCAAACATCAAACCGATGGCAAAATCCGAAGTCGCCTCAGCGTTACGGATGCAATGAATAACAGGAATATTGCGTTTCGTTGCCGCCCCCACATCCACATGTTCCATACCGCCGCGGCAAGTGCCGATGAGTTTAAGCTGTTTACCCGCTGCAATAAGATCTTCCGGTACCGGACAAAAATGGGTAAGCAGGATATCCGCGTCCACGATCGCACGGTAGGCTTCATCCGGCACTTTTTCCACAGTCGGACCGTTCTTTTCAATGTTCTGTGCCTTTTTCTGGAATTCCTGCCGCGTTTCAGCGGGCCACAAAATAGGGACGATCATGTTTTGGCCAGGATCTCCTAATGTTTCCGCCGCCTGTATTAAAAGTTCCAACGGTACGATAATGTCGCCGATCACAACGATTTTCATGAAATATCCTCCGTAAGTACGTCTTTCTCCTTTTTGCCATTGAACCATTCTGCCGCTTACATGCGGCAGAATGGTCAAGACAATGAATTTATGGACTTAGTTTTGAGCTGCTACAGCAGCCGGCTGGGGTGCAACATAGGCATCACCCAGAGCGTTCTTTTCAAGATACTCTTGAACAGTACTCTTGTTTTTCTTGAATAAAAAGTACAAAATCAGATATATAGCAACTACCGAAAGGATAATAAATGGATTCATAGTTAAGAAGGCCATGGTAATAAGACCGGCAGTGCAGTTTGACATGATGAAGCCAATAATGAGTGTACCAGCTGCTATCGCCGTGGTGGCAGCCTCAAATCCCGCTCCAGCCGCAACTTGGGTAAAAGTTGAAGCCCAATAAGAAGCCATCAATATTTTTGCAGCAAATACGATACAGCCCATCAGCCAGGACTTGATGATGTTTCCATTACTCAAGCATACGGGAATTTCAACCATATACGGCAAAGACGGTAGCACCATAACCGGAATAACAACATTACCGGGTAAAATGAAAGCCAAAAGAACCGCAACAGGAATGACAAGCAATCCAGTGGTTAAAGTTGCGGTTTCGCCGTAACCCAAAGCATCATTGACGGCTATAATGAATTCACGATCTCTTCCATAACGGCTATTTTTTAAGGTCTTGCGCGAGTAATCGGTCAGCACGGTAAAACCGGAAGCAAACAGGCCTGCAATCTTGGGGAAAATGGCCATGACGGCGGAACAGGTAACGGCCACATTCGTGATTTGACCCCAAGCGCTCATCGTATTCATCATTTTGATATTACCCACCACGCCCAAAATTACACCAACAACCAGTCCAATGTACATCGGCTCACCCATAAAACCAACTTTTTTACGAAGAGACGCCGGGTCAGCCTTGATTTTGTCCATACCAAGTTTGCTGAAAAGTATATTCAGAACAAGGTACATCGGCGCATCACCGTTATGATGCGGGGCGGTCATTGCGCAAGATGGATAATGATAATAGGTAGACCATCTTTTTTGCAATACTTCGGCGATGAGCAAGACGACCAAGTTGATAAAAAGCATAAGAGCAAATGCAAGTAACAAATCATGCTTCAATTGGTATAACATCGAACCCCAAACAATAATGGAATAGTTATTCCATAAATCGGACGGCATAAAAATATCGGTCCATTTAACAAGCCATAGTATGATCTGGAAAACCAGACCTACACCAATAAACATCATGCCGATATTGGTGGAGTAAGCGACAGAGGCCACTGCCTGCCAACCGATATCTAACGCCGGCAGATGCAATTTACTGGCCTCAACAATCTGTTGAACCAGCGGTGTTAAGATACTGCCGAATGCGTTCGTAATGAATGCCATACCTTTTAGTCCGACACCAATAAGGACAGCAGACGAAAAAGCCTTTTTGACGGGTGCTTTGAACAAAAGGCAAATGATAAAAATGATAAAAGGCACCATAATATAATTGCCAAATGTGTCGAATAAACTCTTTAATGTGTTAAAAAACATGATTTCCCCACCCTTCTCTATGTATTGATTTCAGACACGAAACCACTTCTTCCGGTTATCTCTAAATTTCTTAGCTACTCCAAATCGAGCCGGCCAAGTACTGCCAGGAGTGCTTCTACAAACTCTTGCTCATTAATGCCAACCAAAAAACCTGTCGCATTAAGTACCGGGATCCCATAGATATCCTCTACCGGACTTGTATAGGCAATCAAATCATACCCGCCGCTGGCCACTGCAAGCTCTACACCGCCCGGCGCCACTTCGGTTGCCTCCATTTCATAACCATGCTCCGCCAATACATCTTCCAGTTTTGAAGACAGCATCGCCGAGCTGACTGTACCGGAACCGCATACCGATAAAACCCTCACCGCTCTCATGCAAGATTCCCCTTTCTTTTTCGCCTTTTAATCGTCTTCCAAAGAACTCAGACAGTTCATAACCTCTGCCTTGCTCTTAGAATTCTTCAATCGCCTGATCAGTTCGCCATCCTGAATGATTTTCATCATTTTTTTGAGCATACCGATCTGCTGTTTAGAGTCTTTGACTACCAGGGGCAAAATGACTTCACAATTGAGCTTCGTCTCTTTCTTACCCATCATGCTGAATTCTACAGGCCTGCATGGAATAACCACCCCGACCGCGGGTTTAATCACTAACTTGTTATTTGTATGCGGAATTGCCAGATTAATCTCTTTACCGGGGAGTCCGGTCGGTAGACTCTTTTCGCGTTCGATTACCGCATCGGCATATCCGGGCTCGACGTAGCCATACTCTTGAAAACGGGTAGCCATCAAGCGAATACACTCTTCGGCGCTGTGTACATTCGCATCAAGAACAATGAATCGTTCATCAAGTAATGTTCCCACCGCAGATGCCTCCTTTCTTTTTTGCGTCCATGGGCTACGTTCTATGCCACTGTCTAAAACATATCACAACAGTTATTTACAAAAAAGACCAACATTGTTCACGACTTGTTTACTATTTTTTGCAAGCCATTGAACCTTTTTGACCGATCTATCCCAATCCGTAACCAATGATAAAAACCAACCCCAATATAACAATTCCGAAAGCGGCAACGCGTATCATGATCTTGGTCTTGCGTATACCAAATTTTTGGTAGCGTTCATACCGGGTAAATACCAAAGGAAAAATTATGGCCGCAGTGGACATCCCCACCATTGGCAAATATCCCCAACGGCTCTTAACCTTGCAACCGAGCAAAAATAGATTTACCACGACCATGGCCAGTAATATAAAATAAAACACCATCCGGTAACGCCGGTCATAATCAACAAAGTAACGGGCTTTGTTAAAACACTCTTCGCTACAAGACGGCAATTCATGTTCGGCACCTGGATTAATAATATAATTCCTGGAAAAAGTAGGTTCACCACAATAGAGGCACGGTTCCGCATCGTTCTTACGGGGAGTCCGCTCTTTTTTACCTTTGACCTTAAAGTCTGTTTTCATTTTGTACCCTCCTGTCTTATCCAATATTTCTCACAGCGAGCAATGTTTTCACTTCATCAATACTATCGCTGGCCAATACTTTTTCCACAAAGCCGGACAATTTGTCCAAATCGCACTGGCGAATGCGGTATTTGAGTTTACCAACTTGTGCCGGAACGACACTAAATTCATCCAAACCCATCGCCAAAAATAGCGGGGTTAATCTCCCGTCGGAAGCGGATTCACCGCACATACCAACAGGGATTCCGGCCTTATGTCCATTCCGGATCACGATATTAATGGATCGCAGCACCGAAAGATTACAGGGCTCATACAAATACTGGACCTTCTCATTCATGCGATCCGTTGCCGTTGTGTACTGGATAAGGTCATTGGTCCCAATAGAGAAAAAATCAGCTTCTTGGGCCAGCTTATCGCTAATCAACACTGATGCCGGCGTTTCAATCATGACTCCTACAGGGATATTCTCAACAAACACGGCTTTCTCCGCACGGAGTGAGGCTTTGGTTTTTTCAACCATCTCTCTGGCCTGACGGAATTCTTCAGCAGTTACGATCATGGGAAACATAATCTTGATATTTCCAAAGGCTGAGGCACGTAAAATAGCACGCAACTGGGTAAGAAAAACTTCTTTTCGGTCCAGGCAGATGCGGATAGCGCGATATCCTAGAAATGGGTTGTCCTCTTTAGGGAAATTCATATAATCAAGTTGCTTATCTCCACCGATATCCAGCGTACGGATGATTACTTCTTTGCCTTGGGCGGCCTGGGCAATCTCCTTATACACCTTAAACTGCAGCTCCTCATCTGGGTAATCGTGCTGATCCATAAAGAGAAACTCCGTCCGAAACAGCCCTATGCCGTCACACTGATCCACACGAAATTTCTTGCAACTTTCGGCATCGCCGGAATTAATACAAACCGCCACTTTATGTCCATTCGCTGTAACGGCTGGCTCACTGGCCATCACTGCATAAAGCCTTTTTTCCTCGTCCAATTTGCGCTTTTCTTGGTGAAATTTACTGACAAAAATATCATCAGGCTCAACAATCCCGTAACCATCATTGCCGTTAATATAAAGCATTTTCCCGGAATGAACTTCCCGGATAATCCCGGTCGCCCCCACCACTGCTGGAATTCCCAATGTCTTGGCAAGGATGACAACATGAGATGTAATACCCCCTTTTTCCGTGATAAAACCACGTAAATAGGTCTTATCGATGCGAATGGTATCCTCTGGAGCAAGATCCTCCGCTACAAGGATAAACGGTTCACTTATTGTGCGGATTAGTTCTTCCGCATTGCTGATTACCCCGTTAAGCCGGCGGATCATCTCATCACACACATTGCAAATGTCATTGGCCCGCTCTTTCATATAGGGATCGGACATGGCCGCAAATTTTGCGCAGGTCCTTTCCTTTTCTTGATCAAGCACATAATCGATGTTGATATTTTCTTCCTGTACAATCTTGATGGATTTTTTAAAAAAGTGGTCGTCATAGGCGATAGTACGATAAGCCTTAAAAATATCAGCCGTTTTCTCCCCGGTCTCCGCAAGAGTAACTCGATACAGGTTTTCCAGTTCTTCACCGTATTCACGTTGGACCTTTTTAAACCGTTCCACTTCCCTATCACAATCTGCAACAATCCTTTTTTCCAATACCGGTTTTCCTTTGGTTAAAACCACCGCCCGCAATATCTCACATCCCCCGGCACCCGCAAGTCCGATAATTTTTTTCATCTTAATTGCTCCTTCGCATTTTGATACGACTGTTTAATGCCATCTACGTGGCTCTGGTCGCTGAAATAATTGTAAATGTCCTCCAGCTCGGCCCAATGGGAGTAGGAATCCTTGGTGGAAAGTCCTACCAATATTTGGGTGTCGTTCCCATCAGGGCAAGGCAACCCTTTAGGCGCTAAAATAATGCAGACATCGATTTTGGGATTGGCTTCACCCTGCAATGGAAAATGTACCAATACTACATCCTGCCGAATACGATAGGTCTGAAGCTTTTTGTTTTGCAGCATATTGACCATCCTCTGCCCGAGGCGCCGATTGGTCGCACCTTGTTGGAGCACTCGGCTGCAAGATATGAGTGCTTCCCGTAAGTCCGCCGTTTCCGGCGACAAATAAATTTTGTTTTGTTCAATTTTTTCGTAAAAGATGCCGCTTTTGGCACTAATGCGTTTGCCACGCTCATTTTCCTCAAAATATCGAAAAAGTTCCAGATACAATTTGTCTACCTGCACTTCTCCTTCGACACTGTTTTTAACCCGGCCAATGATTTCCTGGATCATTTGATCATAGCGGGCGATAGACCTATCTTCACGTAAGATTTCAATGATCCGGCGCTGAGTCGCTTCTGTAATGATTGGACCGCTTTCTACGGCTTTTTTGCAAGAAAAACTTTTACCAAGCGGCACCAAAGACACAACCAGTGTGTAATCGTCCAACATCCATTGACGCAGCTTGCTTAAACTGATGACATGATAGTCCAGTGAAAGTCCAAATAAATCCTGCAACTGCTCTTTCATCAGGATGGCCACAGCCATGTTTTCTGCGCCTACAATGAGAACTTTTCGAATATCCGTTTTTTTCTGGGTTAGGTACTTTTCATTTAGATTGCTCACAAAATAAACACATAAATAAGCCAATTCATCTTCGGAAAAGGCTTCCACAGGAAGATTCATTTTCGTAGCCTTAACGGCCTTATATGTGAAATCAAATACAAATGGATACATCGACTTGATATCTTTGACTAAGGGGTTTTTATCCAGGATGCTGTACTTGACACGATAATACATGGGGCGGATGTGATGGCTAAGTTGTTTTTGAAGCCGTTCACGGTTGGGAAATGAAAGGCAGGCAATGCGTTCAAAGTTTAAAACCAATTCTTCCGCAAAGCCTGCAATGAAAGTATCCTCTTGTTCTTGGGAAAGAAAATCAGTTGTTTGTATGCCAAGAAACAATGTGGTGATATAGTAGGTTTCCTGCATGGCAACTTCAACGCCGTGAACGCGTAACTTTTGAAGGCTAAACTCCACCGAACGGAAGGAAAGACTTTTCATCAGGGCAAGTTGCTCATCGCTGCTTAATTGAATGACATTCCCTTTTCGGCTGCGTATCCAAGATACCTGGATCATCATTCGAATCAATTCAATGTTGGCAAGGATATAATCACCGCAAATATCGGTTTCATACTGTTTGATAAGACAACGGCAAAGCTCACCGAAATCGATTTCGTTTTGATAAAGGCGAACCAAATTATCCTGTAAAAAGTTATGAATATACCCAAGTCCACCGGAGGTTGACAACAGCCGGAACTGTTCCCCCAACATCTTGCGGATGGTCATTTCTTCACCTAAAATCATATATCCGGATTTAATGGTACTGCCCAGGGAAAGCCCCCATCCATTCAGCATTTCCCGTAATCCCTTGATATCCCCCAGAACTGTATTTTTACTTAAGCCCGACAATTCCATTAAGCGTCCAATTGTGATATTCTCACTGGAAAGCGCGATATAGATTATCTCGATCCCTCGTCGCTCTTCAATGGATAAAAACTGGTTTTTATCCTGACAAAGGCGCTTTTCCAAGGTGGCGGCATCCAAAATCTCCGCCCGGATAACCTGTCCGGAAATGACCACCTTACCCAGGCGATAATGTTTCAGCCAGTCATTGAGTTTTTCCAAATCGTAATATAGAGTACGTTTCCCCACTCCTAAGGTTTTTAAGTATTGTTCCGCTGAAACACCCTTTTCTGTATCCAACAGGACTCGTAAAATATTAGTCTGCCTGCTTTTAAGTTCCATGGCGCCTCCTGTTTGTTATCGTTAATCAGGAAGATTTTCCAGAAAATTTGCGACTTGGGCTCCGGCCGTCTCTTCATCCAAACCTTCCACCTGCAATATGACTTTAGCACCCTGATAAACTCCGCCGCTCAAAACGCTAATGATGCTTTTTCCATCAAGCTCTTCGCCATCTTTTGTTATTAAAATGACTTCACTTTCAAATTTATTGCAAAGCTCCACCAGTTCACTGGCAGGACGGGCATGCAACCCCGTTTTATTTTGAATATCAATCTCTTTCCGAAACATTTCCTTTCCCCTTTCCTCAACCACCATATTTGAGATAGCTGCGCCGTTTAACAAAAAAATAATATCATATACACTAAAATTTAACCATTGCCAAAAACGTGCATCAATACCCGGATGCTTTGTGCAAACAACTGATCCGATCCATCCCGTTTGTACATTTCTTTGCACAACACCTATTTCTCTTCCATTAGTTTCGATGGCAATGTCCTCCCTTTCAGGTCACAGTTTCCAGCCATTTCCTAACATATTGCAATAATAAATAACCACCAATTTGGGTGGTCTCATTTTATAGAAAAAGGGCTATCCATCTTGAGCTCAGAGTTTACTCTATGGTCTTGTGTGCACTCTGTGGTATAAAACAATGACTTGAAAGGCCTTAAATCCTGGTTATTTCTAAATATCGATTGGAGTAGATATGTTGATAATGTAATGAAATTCCAAGGATATGGGGAATGAATAGAAATGATGACCGAGAGGTTAGTGGATATCCGGAGGGGATTCTCAGCCCTCCGGGCCGCCGGATTCTTCGCAGATTAACGATGCATCCATCGTTTCCAGCGCGAGGAATCAAACATAAAAAAACCGTACAGTTATTTTTAAACCATTTCCCCACCGGCCTGGAAAGCTTTAAGTTTAACCTCCAGGAACTTTTCCGGTAGCTGGGCGCGGGGCATCTTTTTGACAAAAAAGGCTTGTTTGATCCCAAACAAGCTCAGGAAGTAATCAGCGCCCGCTTTGCTAAACATGGAACATGCTGTAATCCTTAGTTTCTTTGGCTCTTTACCGGCCGGGGAGATTAAATCTCTCGGGGCGGGGCGGATATGTACGAAAATCGGACGGATGTTTCTGGTTTTTTGATGGCTTCGCGAATTGTCAGGAATCCTAAGAGCATTGAACGGATCACTTACCGGGAGCTTCACGAGTTAACCTATATGGGCGCCAGCGTCCTTCATGAAGAAACCATTTTCCCGGTCTGGGAGGCTGGAATTCCCGTGAATGTCAAAAATACCAACGCGCCGGATGACCCGGGGACGCTGATTATCACCGACAAAGAGGCCCGGCATCGAATGGGAAACATTCCCGGGATCGCCGGAAAGAAGGACTTTACAGTTCCGACTAATGAAATTAAACGGGAACGTAATCCTGATGCAGTGGAGGTCTCTCCGAGCATGGCATTATTTAGCACAGTCGGTTTGGAGATGGCTTATACTCCGGGTGTCGCGGCAAAGTTCTTTACAGCTCTTTCGAAGGCCAATATTAATATCAGAATGATCGACCAAGGCTCCAGTGAAATTAACATCATCATCGGCGTGGAGAATCAGGATTTTGAAAAGGCAGTCTGCGCCCCGACAGGCTTTCCGAAATCTATCCGGCAATCCTTGAAACGTTTTCAGCGGTGTCCAACGTTCTTTCTACGGTTTCCGGTTTGTCCCGGGGTCCCCGAATTCTTTCCGGCGATGCCTGCATTAATTCAACTGTATCCGTTTTGATTCCAGCAGTCTCCGGATCCTTCCCGGCGTTCAAAGTGGCGTGGCCAGAAAATCCATCTGGGTGGCACTCCCGGAAGAAAAATAGCCTGCTTTTGGTTTTAGAGCCGATGAATACGGGGAAAAAGAAACAACCCCAACCGACGGCTAAGGCCTGACCATCCCGGCGCTCTCCGCTAAAAAACACTGGGGGAGCGCCGGGATTGAATCAGCCATGATCTATTGCCGGTAGAAGCCATCCACCAACAGGATTAAAAAGGGATTTTCGTATATTCAATCAGCGGGAGCTGAGGATTATCCGCAATAATCCTGGCGCCAGCCAAATCCCAGACCCGGCCATCCTCCCAAAAAAGCCCATTAAGGGTACCGGCCTTCCTTTGCCCCGGTAAATAAGCCGGTTTGATCATCAAACTCCAAAAAAAAGCGCCCATTTGAGTCCGGTAACTTTTGACCTGGCCGGCCAGGGATTTCAGGTCGGTAAACCGTTCAGCCTCCGGAACCGAGGTTCCATCCCAATAACCGCCACTGGGCCGGGTCCTTTGCCATTCCGTCATCCACAGAGGCAACTTGACACTGGATGCTTTCTGCAAATTTTCCCGGATAATCTTCTCCGACTCTGTCAACTCCGCCGGAAAGTTATTATGCAGTTGCAGGACATCCACGCCATCCGGGACATATTCCAATACTTGTTCCGGTATGGTCCCGATTGTAAGCGGAACTGTGCCTTTATTGGAAACTGCCACCGCCAATACTGCATGGGCAAACGGTTTCGTATCGGCGCTGGGTTCATTGATGACTTCAATTCCCAGCAACCGCTGATCATTTTTAAAATTGTCCATAAACCACTTCACATGTTCTTTACAGGGCTGCCAATTGGCGGGGTTGCCGGTGACCGCACTTCCGGGAGATTTTATGGCTACGGCTGTCAGCGGATCCTTCGACCAGCGTAATGCATCGGTCGGTTCCAGGCCACAGTCCTCAAAAATAACAAACAGGATCTTGAGCCCTTTGGCCGCGGCTTTCTCCAACATATCCCGGATGTTCCTTTGATACAAATCCGGGTCTTGTTGATAAGCATAATAACTTCCAAAAACTCTTAACGCGTTTAAATGAATCCTTTCGGCGTAACCAAAATCGCGGCTGGTCATCACCGGATCATACTCAGCCCAGCTCTGATCCACATTATAAACACTGGCCGGGAAATAAACCGCCCCGTTAATCTCCTGGAACATCTCCGTATTATCTGATAAATTCACGCTTAATCACACCCCTATTTTTATCAACGATTGATCTCCTTGATTTTTTCCAGGTTCAGCTTCAACTTCCTCTCAGCTGTCAAAAGGCCGTTGACTTCCTGCATTACATCGGTAAGTTGAGTATAACAATATCCCCATACATAAGGCAGGTTCTTAATGGCGTTGGTAATGCTGGCATATCTTTCAAAAAAGCTTTCCTCATCCTTGACTCCGCCGCCATAACCCCAATTTCCCTTGTTTTCACTTACAAAAGCAATTCCGCCATATTCCGTCACCATGACCGGCTGTCCTTGGTATTGATAACCCCTTGCGAACAAGGGCCTTCCTTTCTTCTCTCCAGCCAGCAGCTTCTCCTGATCAGCATAAGCTTTGGTAAACTCTTCGCCCCAGGCTGCATAGTCATGGATAGCACAAATATCGGTATCGACCAGCTCCCAGCCATCATTGCTGCTGACTAAACGGGTGAGGTCCATACTCTTGGTAAGATAATAAAGGGAGCATCCAAAATTTTGTTGATACGGATCGCTATAAATACTCCGCACTCCCCATGATTCATTGAATGGTACCCAAGTAACAATACAGGGATGATTATAATCCCGGCGGATAAATTCTTGCCATTCTTCAGTGATATTCTCTACTTCTTCGGCATTAAAATGATAGGCGCTGGGCATTTCTCCCCATACCAGCAGGCCTAGCCGGTCAGCCCAGTAATAATACCGGGGATCTTCAATTTTCTGGTGCTTTCGGGCACCATTGAAACCCATTTCTTTGGTAATTTCCACATCATATCGAATGGCCTCATCACTTGGCGGAGTCAGCAGACTCTCCGGCCAATAACCCTGATCCAAGATAAGTTTCTGATAATAAGGCTTGTTGTTTAAATATACCCGGCCGCAGGATACCGCGATCTTTCTCATTCCAAAATAACTTTTCACTTTATCAACCACTTGGCCGTCTTTTTCAAGATAAAACTCAATATCATATAGATTTGGAGTCTCCGGCGTCCAGAGATGAACTTCATCAATATCGTCAATATTCTGAATATCGATAGTCAACCGCATAATTCTTTCGTCGATATCAAAACAAAAATGGCGAATCTGGTATCCTTGGTCACTTTCTGGCAAATATTTTCCAAAAGAGCTATCCTTTAGTTTCTGGGAAGCTTTAAAACTCAAGGCGACTTTAAGCTTAAGACCCACCGGTCTCTGATCCAAAAATACTTCTGCAGTCACTGTTTTCTTTTCAATATCAGGAGTCAACCTGATTCGATCGATATAAACTTCACCGGTAGTCTCCAGCCATACCGTCTGCCAGATACCCGAGGTTGCAGTATACCAGCACCGGTCGGGTTTCTCTTTCCAGTATTGCTTGCCCCGGGGCTGCACTGTCTCGTATTTATCTTCCACTCTTACGGCAATAAAATTTTCTTTATCCTGCAAAAATCCGCTGATATCGATTTTGAAAGGAGTGTATCCCCCCTTATGAGAACCGGCATAATTACCATTGACCCAAACCTTGGCGTAATAGTCGACCGCCCCGAAATGTAAAAAAATCCTTTTCCCTTGAAAACTATCCGGTAATCGGAAGCTTCGCCCATACCACATCACTTCATGCAATCCGGTATCATGAAGCCCGCTCTTCTCGCTTTGAAAACAAAAGGGCACGACTATCTGCCGGGAAAATTTTTTCTTACAAAACCATTGATGAAGTTCTCCCACATTGTCATCATCAAACTCAAAATCCCATTCTCCATTGAGATTGACCCATTCCGGCCTTTCAAAATCCGGACGGGGATATTCCGGACGGGGTATGCAAAGACTCATCCTGATTCCTCTTTTCTTAAATCAAAATATCCATTGAAAATCATGCTACCACTTGTCTATTTTCCGCTATCCATGCCATTCCTTAAATTCTTGACGTTCATACCGGTGTCACCATGCCGGTCCATAGTATCCAACAATCTGCCTCTCATCTCACGGACAACATCCTGTAATGCCGGATTATTCACCAGATTATCCAGCTCAAAAGGGTCTTTTTCCAAGTCGTACAGTTCATGCACATCTCCATCGGCCGCAATATATTTATAGTTTTGATAATAAAGCGCCCGTTGAGGAACATGATTTTGAAAATGTCCGTAATGTTGGGCCATAAAGTCTTCCCGCCAGATGGCATTGCCCCCTTTTAACAAAGCAACCATGCTTTGACCATCCATATACCCGGGAGGATCAATGCCGGCCATGTCAAGCACCGTCGGTACGAGATCCAAGTTGCTGACAAGAGCATGGGATTTTGTCCCCTTAGTGAAGCCCGGCCAACGGATGACCATCGGAATATGCATCAGCTCTTCCATCATATCTCCGGCCTTATCCACCATTCCTCCGTGGCTGCCTAAAGAATCTCCATGATCCGCAGTATAGATGACAATCGTGTTGCCAGCCATTCCATTCTGTTCAAGCTTGTCCAGCAACTTTCCTACAGTGCTATCGATATAGGAATATTGCTCATAAGCCCGTTTCATCACCATTTGCCATTCCGGCCATGTCCGAAAAGAATTCCTGTTTCGGATTCCTTTCAGAAATTCCTGTGCAAACCGGGGCCGGTGTTTCATCTCATCCCTAAAGCTTGGATATTCCTCGATCTCATCCGCCTTGATTGCTTCTTTGGATTCAAGCGGCACTTGATAGGAATGATGAGGCCCCCACATATTCACCTGCAATACAAAGGGTCGGTTTTTCCCGGAACGTTCATCCAGCCAGTCCATGGCCATAGAGGAGATAAAATCGGCTTCATGGACCTGGCCTGGAGTTTTCAGATAGCCGGCTGAATAAGTATTAAAATTATCACTCTCGGTAAGGTCATAATCGCCATTTTCATATAAATGCCCATTGGCAGGATCGGTAATCATACTCCATTCCTGATGAAAAATCGGATGAAGCAAGCCCTTCTTCTCTAAATATTCTTGATACTCCCTTGTCCGGTATGGGTTCCCATACCCGGATGGGTAAAACCCCTCAAAACCTCTTGCTTGAAGATCTTCATATCCGCTGTGGTTTTTACCAAAGTAACCCATTTGATAGCCCAATTGTTTTAGATATTCCGCCAAAAGCGGATAGCCCGCATCCGGATAGAGTCCATTGTTAATCTTGCCATGCTTGTGGGAATATACGCCGGTCATCATAGTTGCCCGGGCCGGCAGGCACAGGGGATGCACCGAATGGCAATTGGTAAACTCCACACCCTCAGAAGCCAATCTTTCATAGGTATTTAATATGGGTTTTGCGCCTTTCGTCATTTTAAAGTGCCGGAAAGTAACATGATCGAGGACAATCCAAAGAATATTGGGTCTGCTTTCATTACCCGGACGTACATTGATCAAGGATGAATTCATCGGTTTTTCCGGTGCTTTTTCTATTGTTTTCTTTATCATTGTATCTCCTCATGCGCCAACAATGTTCGCTATGATTACCGCTGGATTCGTTACCCTTTGATGGCGCCAATCATAATCCCCTTCACAAAATATTTCTGGATCAAAGGGTACAATATCAGTACGGGTACACTTGATACGACAATGACCGAATATTTGATACTTTCCGCCATCAATACCTTTTCTCCCATTCCAACACTATTGGTACCCATATCCTCAGTCTGATTCAAGATCAGGATATCCCGCAATATCAGCTGCAAAGGGTATAACTCTTTATCCCTTAAATAAATCAAAGCGTTAAAATAAGCATTCCAGTGTCCGACACTGTAAAATAGCGCCAGAACCGCAATAATAGGCATCGAAAGTGGCAGCACAATCTTGGTCAGTATCTTTATATTTGAGCATCCGTCCAACATAGCCGACTCATAAATCTCGGACGGTATGGTGGATTCAAAATAGGTCCGGGCAATAATTACATTATATGTAGCAATAGCGCCGGGAATTAACATGGCCCATATCGTATTATTCATATGAAGGTCCCGGACCAGAAGATAGGTAGGTATCATTCCCCCACTGAAATACATGGTAAAAATCAGCAGCAACATCAGAAATTTCCGCATCGGCAAATCTCTCCTCGAAAGCGGATAGGCTGCGGCCACTGTCAGAAGCAGGTTTATCAATGTCCCGGCAGTCGTGTAAAAAATGGTATTCTTATATCCCATCCAGATCGAGGCATTTTCAAAAACCTTTTTGTAGGGTTCCAGCGTAATTCCCTTGGGCAGCAGCAAAACTTTACCGTTGATTACCATGTCGGGCGAACTGAAGGAAGCGCTGAGTACAAATAATAGCGGATACAATACCACGACCAAAATAACAACCGCCGACAAATAAACAATTCCGTCGAAAATACGATCATCGAAACTCGTAGTTTTCCGGTTCTTGAGGTTATCCAAATCAGCCAGATTCATGATTTTAGAAGTCATCGATAAAAACACCCCTACCATAACCCGATTTTCGTTGTCCGCTTCGCTATTTTATTGGCGAACACCAGAATTGCAAAATTAATTACCGAATTGAACAGGCCAACAGCTGTCGTATAACTAAACTGGCCCTGTTGAATACCATTTTGATAGACAAAGGTCGCAATGATACCACTTTTTGATGCATTGACCGGATTCTGCATGAGTAACACTTTTTCAAATCCCACATCCATGATGCTTCCTATCTGTAAAATCAATAAAATCATTATCGTCGGCAATATCGCGGGTATGGAAATATGAATAATTTTTTGCAGTCTGGAAGCACCGTCAATGGAAGCCGCTTCGTACAAACCAGGATCAATGCCGCTCAACGCCGCCAGATAAATGATGGAGTTCCAACCGGCATGCTGCCATATTTCTGAAACGATATATATCACCCGGAACCATTCAGCTTTTCTCATGTAATCGACAGATCCCCCGCCGAAAAAACCCACCAACCGGTTTACAATACCGTAACTGGGATCCAGAAATATATTCAGCATGCCTACCATTACTACCACCGATAAAAAGTGGGGCATGTAAGTCACATTCTGCATCAATTTTTTAAAATGATTGTTTTTTATTTCGTTAATCAACAAAGCCAATAATATGGGGATCGGAAATCCTATAATAAGCTGGTAAAGGCTTAACGAAAGAGTATTCCATAACAGCTGCCAAAAATAATAAGAGGAAAAAAAGCGGTTGAAATATTTTAGGCCGACCCATTCGCTTCCCCATATTCCCTGCGTGGGGATAAAATCTTTGAATGCAATCTGCACTCCGTACATTGGGTAATACTTAAACACCAAATACCATATCAAGGGTATGGACAGCAAAAGATATAAGTCATATTTCGCCCTTATCTCCCTAAAAAAAGAACTGCCGCCCTTTAATTGCTCCCGCATTTTTACGGCCACACCACTCAACTCCATTTAATCATGATTGATCATAAAACCACTTGCCCTTGGGCTCCCTATACCGAGAAATCTATGATAGCCGTAATCGAATATAAAGCGCCAAAGGGTAAGTGGTTCATAAATTTCAAACTGGCAGAATAACTTTATAATTTCCGCATCATTTCTGCACACATTTCTGTGCAGTCTCTTAACCGGATTCCGAAATTCTTGGGGTCTAGACAGTGTCTATTTTTTATTCATTCTGTCAAAGGCTTTCTGATAAGCTTCTTCCACCTCACCCAAACCGATCTTATGCAATGTACTCACATACTCATCCCATTTGTCAAAGCTAAGATCGCCCACAATAAACTTAGTAACCGATTCATCCCTGAAGGTATTGATATCCTGTACGATAGGTATAATCCGATCCGCTGTGGCCTTATCAAAGATCGGTGCCGGATATACCACCTTGGGGAGGTAAGGATCAATCACTTTCTCTACTTCCTTGGTTTTATCCGTTGCTACAATACCTTCGGTGTTCTCATTTAACCAATGGGGAAAGCCGCCGCCAGGCACCAGGTTGATTTCACCCAAAGCGGTCATAAAACCCCGGGGATCCTTGACGATCCTTGGTGAGATAACCGGCTTTCCATCAGCCTTCAACGTATAAGTCCGACCTTTAATCCCATACCTGAAAAACAGGGCTCCTGCATTGCTATAAAAATAATCGACCCACTTCATAGCCACTTCCGGATGTTTATTCACTGTACTGATTGCAAAAGCCCCTACAGTTTCTACCGGCGTACCGTAGTTCGACCATAACCTATCACCCCGGGGTCCCTTAACAGGCGCAAAACCAATGTAATTATTTTCAATATTCAAAAAAACATCAGAAAAGGGCATATAGAAGATTCCAAAATTACCATTGGCCAGATTACTTCGCCATTTTGGCAAATCCTTTTTGTAATAATCCTGCCAAAGCAACTTTTCTTTATATAATTGATTCAAAAATACTAACATCTCTTTAAAACGGGGATCCGTCAACCAGATTTGGACCTTATTTTGATTAATATTGATCTGATATCCCATCTGGTACTGCAGTCCCCAGGTTCCGGCAATCGCGGTGTAAACAGCAATCGGATCCCTCAGACCTATCGGGATCTCATCCTGCTTTCCATTTCCATTGGGGTCCTGATCTCTGAAAGCCCTCAATACCTTAACAAATTCATCCAGATTTGCGGGAGCTTTCATCCCCACCTTTTTCAGCCAATTTTGGTTAACCCAGGGTTTAAAGCCGGTCCTGGTTGTATTGGTGGTGGTAACCATCGGCAGGGTATAAATATGTCCGTCAGGGGCAGTAAGCGCTTGTTTTATTTCAGGATAATTTTTCATCAATAACTTGAAATTAGGGGCATACTGATTGATCAACTTCTCCAACGGAATCAACTGTTTGCCAACTACTCCGTACATAACGATTTCCTGATTGGTGATATTCGCTCTGAGAAAAATATCCGGAAGCTCATTGGCGGCAAACAGCATACTTTTCCTTTCATCAAAACCCTGAGAGGGAACCTCCTGGTAGATCATTTTTACGTTCGTCATTTTCTCATATTCTTTGAGCACCAGTACGTCCTTCCAAGACATCTGATTGGGATCCTTAGAACCAAAAACCGTCATCGAAACCTGATTTTTAACAATAGGAAATCCGCCACCGGTTGCAGCCCTTCCCTGAATTGAAAGGGATACGGTCACAAGCATTAATAACAGTAACAAAATAAGTCGTTTCACCTTTTTCATCTGCTCTTCCTCCTTAAAACCCTTTTATTAGCCTCCCTCCATTTGGTCTTGTCGGAAGCTACCATTTCATTATAAAAATAACAAATGTAAATTTAAATCAACATTTTTATATAAAAATAGTAAAATTTTATAACGGCTCATCCCGACCGACTTTTCTTTTCATGTACTCAAGGGGAGTTCTACCGACAACCTCCTTGAATACCTTAAAAAAGTAACTATAGTTATTAAAACCCACATTACTGTATATTTCCTTGATACCTTTACCATCATCCATAAATTTCTTGCTCATTTCGATCCGGACTTTATTCAGGTATTCCGTAAAGGAAATCCCGGTTTCTTCCTTGAAAAGCTTGCTTAGATAGGTATAGGTTATTCCGATTTCTTTTGCCGTTTTTTCCAGAGTAATCTCTTCCGGGTAATACTGATGGATATAATCAATTGCTTGTTGAACATACCTTGAATAAGAATGATAGTTGATCCGGTGGATTTCTTCGCTTAGCGTTTTATAAAGATCCTTAATTCCGGATTTAATTTCCATCAGGCTTCCATACCCCAACCGCTTTCCAGCACCCATCGAATCGATCAAACCCAAATCAAAACCGGCCTTTGTCGCAACTTTAAAAGCCACATCGAGCAGTTCCTTTACTATGATCTGAACCCCTTTGGACATCGGGCTTCTTGATTGCAAAACATGAAAAATTTCTTCGATGACCAGGTCGGACAGGCCATTATTGCCGGTTTCGATCGCCGTTAAGAGTTGTTTCTCCTGGTTGGAGGATAAAGAAAAGCAATGATCGGTCAGTGTATCTTGATTCCCGGCTTCATCAAAGAGATCATTGGCGGCTGTTTTTTGTTCCAGTTCATTACAGGCCATTTGATAAAATCGGTCTATACTATCCATCCTGCTGCAAATGGGGCTGAAACCAAAAGTTGTCTGAAGATCGAGGAAAAGCTGTAACGAATTTTCCATCCTGTTTTTAAAATCATAAACCCGGTTCTGGATGGAACCAACACCGCTGTTACCAATGTAATAAAACAACAGCGCGAATCGGCCCTGTTCGATATACGTGACATATCCTTTGGTATCACTCTGGATAATCTGGTTGCATAAGTCGATAATACTTTTTACCAGGTGATCCTTTTTATTATCATTGTATCTGTAGGTGATCAGATCAAAACAGTTTATCTGCATAACTCCAATGATGATACTCCCTTTATCGGTTGAAATATCAAGACTTCGAAAATATTCTTCCATCATACTAAAATTATCCTTATTCCCCAGCACCAGTTCCTTTAGATAATTCCGGGTCATCGCCGGACTGAAAATCTCCTTTTCCTGAGCCAATCTTTTTTCCTGCTCACATTTGCGGACTTCTTCCCCAATCATTTCTTTCGCCTTTTCCAAGGTGTGTAGCATCATATCTACATCCAATCTATGTTTTAAAAGATAGTCCACCGCACCATTTTTCATTACCTCCCTCACATAGTCATAATTGTCATAACTACTAAGTGCAATAATCTTTGAGCTCTTGTAACGACTCATAATTTGTTTGGAAAGGGTTACCCCATCCATTCCCGGCATAGAAACATCAAGCATCACAATGTCCGGTTGCATTTGTTCCATTTTAGCCAGCGCATCAAACCCATCCGATGCTTCACCACAAATAAAAAAGCCATTGCTTTCCCAATTTATTAGTGACCGTATGTATCCTCGGGCCAAAGGTTCATCGTCTACTAACAATACTTTAAGAAACATAGGGCTTTACCTCCGTCCTGATCTCCGGGATGGTAATTTCAACTGATGTATAAACCCCCGAACAACTGGAAAGCTTGAGTCCGAATTGATTTCCAAAAGCCAGTTTGATTCGTTGATCCACGTTTTTAAGGCCGATTCCGCTAAATCTGCCGCGAACATCCTCCATAGTTCCATTCATAATTCTGTCAATCTGCTCCTGATGCATACCGATGCCATTATCAATAACTTCAAATATAATGATCCCCTCCCCACGGTAAGCTTTGATCAATATCGTACCCTCATTTAGATTTGCAGTCCCATGAATTAAAGCATTTTCAACAATAGGCTGCAGAACCAGCTTTAATACCTTACAGTCAAGAATCTCTTCTTCCACGTCAAAAAAGACCTTGACCCGGTCAAGAAATTTATATCTTTGGATTAATAAATAACTCTTAACATATTCAAGTTCTTCCCGGATACTTACGGTTTCTCTGGTATTTCCCAAAACACTCCGCAAAAGCTCAATCAAAGCGCCGGCAATCTGATCAATATTGGCTATATTTTGAAGTCTAGCCAGGTATTTTATGGTATTTAGCGTATTATAAATAAAATGCGGTCCAATCTGTGAATGAAGCGCTTTTAGTTCCGCCTCTCTCTTTTGTTGCTCTTCAATCTTTATATCTTCCATCAAGGAATTAATTTTCTCCATCATCACAGTAAAACCGTCGCTGAGCTGTTCTACTTCATCCTTACTGTGGATATTAGGCCGGGCAGTTAGATTTCCATTTTTCACAAGCATCATGGTATTGCTCAATCGTTTCAGATTCTTTGATATCCGGTTTGACACCAGCACCGAAATGATCAGGACAATCAGGAACACCATCACTAAGTTTTTAATCATTTGATTCCGGATAATCATAGTATCCCGAATCAGTTTTTCATGGTGTATCAATCCGATTGTAATCAAGCCAGAGTAATTTGAGGTGCAGCTCACCATGATGTATTTCTTCCTTTGGATATCAAATTCCCGGGGTACGGATGCATGTCTGGCTTCAATAAATGCCTGTCGGAACAGAGTATCCTTAATGTTACCGGAGGAGTTGAGAAATTCTCCCTGCTTTGTAACAGTAATAATATAGCTTTCAGATGAAAGTGGTTTGATATCGTATACTTTTTTGATGATATCGGGATTGAAATCGATCATTACAAAACCAATCGGCCGATTTTCAAAATAAATCGGCCGTACCATGGAAATACTCTGTCCGTCGCCGATATTATATAAAATCTGCCTTTTATTTTTTTTTACGATATCTTTTACCCAGGGCTGTTCTAAAACGGTTTTTCTGATTAAAGAACCTCCCGATTGATATATTTTACCATTCAAGGCCACAACCGAAGCCCTTAATATATAAGGCTTGTAAGCCATCAATGAGCCAAGAAAGTCTTCCATCCGCTTCTTTTCAAGAACCCATTCATAGGAAGCGGGAAAATTAGGGCTCATAATAACATTAATGACATTATTCCGATTGATCACGATTACAGTACTGATTTTTTCGATATCCTCCAACATAACACGGAGGTTTTCATCTGCATGGAGCATACTCTCATAAATATAATCGATTGCGTTTTTCTCGATGACTTTGGCAGAATTTTTATATGTACTATAGGTGGCTATCCCCATTGAAATAATAGCAACCAGGCTACAGGCAAGAAAAATTTTCACCTGAATGCCTGTAAAGAATTGAATAACTTGATTTACCAGTCTTTTAAACATGAAGTATTCCTCCAGTACTTCTGCAGGATATTTAGTATGCTAATTCTAAATCTCTATCCTTTTCAGTTAAACCAATTTGAAGTATCTCATATTTCAAATAACAATTGTACGAAGTGGAATTTCTTAATAATAGAGGGATAAAAGCGAGCAAATCTCCTTTTGGGATAGCCCCACAAGATAAGCAATTTTAAGCGTCAATCAAGCTGAAAAATGCAAAATAAGTACACTGTGAGCCGTTCGTTGTTGATCCCATTTTTCTTTAGCTTTGAATAAAAAATCTATCCAACCAAGATTGATTACACTTGAAATCTCTGAATAACCCCGGCCAATTCTTGGGCTTTATTGCGCAATTCTTGAGCCAACATTCTGACTTGATCGGCCAAAGCGGTCTGCTCTTCCGATGAAGCCGACACTTCCTCTGAAGAAGCGGCTGTTTCTTCAGAAATAGAGCTAATACTCATAATCGACTGCACGGTGTGTTCCTTACTTTTATTAATATTGTTGATTAGATTGTTCATAAAAATAATCCGGGCGATAATATTTCCCGTAGCTTCCGTAATTTCAGCAAAAGCTTGTTGTGTTAAATTTACAGCAATCCTCTGTTCTTCCATAATTAAACGGGCTGATTCGGCTGTTTTTGTAGAAATTTCGGTTTTGTTCTGAATTTCCTGTAAAATACCATTAATCGTTTTCGCCGCATCACGGGATTGAAGAGCTAATTTATTAATTTCTTCTGAAACGACTGCAAATCCCTGTCCCGTTTCGCCTGCACGCGCCGCCTCGATCGAGGCATTGAGCCCTAAAAGGTTTGTCTGTTCAGCAATACCGGTAATCACTTCTGTTATCTGTCGAATCCGTTCCGCACTCATACGCAAATCGATAATGTTTTCAATAATCGTCCGGGTAATTTGATCCGTTTCATTCGTTTTTTGAATCAATTGTTCTACCGCTTCCCTGGATTTTAAACTCAGTTCACGCGTGGAGCCTGAAATTTGTTCAACTTCTCCCGCTTTTGATACCACCACTTCAATCTGAGAAGCCAGATCATTCATGGTCATCGAAGATTTTTCCGCTTCATTGGTTTGCTCCATTGTTCCCTTGGTGATTTCTTCCATGGCGACAGCCACTGATTCCGCTGCCTTAGCCGATTGGTCAGCGCTTTCATCAAGAACGGTACTGTGTTTGGACACCGTTTCAATGGCTTTCTGAGTTTCTTTTAATAAAGTACCGATTTGGTCAATCATATGATCAAAACTAATCCCCAATAAACCAAGTTCATCTTTTCGTTTGATATCAGCCCTAACTGTGAAATCTCCTTTTTCGGCCTGCCGCATTGAGTAAATGACTTGATTTAACGGTTTGGAAATGCTTAAGGCGATGATTAGCGAAATGGAAACGGCAATGATTCCAAAAAAGATCCCTAAACACAACGTAATCAAACCTACCAGATTACTCTCGAAGTATAAATAAGAAGTCTTGGCAACACTTAAAATATACCAATTACGGCTTCCAATTTTTTTACCTACAATTCGAACCTGTTGCTTTTTCAGTTTGACTAGAAAATTATCGGTTTCGGTTTCGCCTGTGAGTAACGGCTGAATTTTCCGTGGATTATCCAATAATTTCAAAATGTTTTTGGTAATGTCTTCTTGATCAGGGTCTACTAAAATTAACCCGTCATGATCAACAATCATTGTAAATTCATTGGAAGCATCACGGGTGTCGACTCCCGCGGTTCCATCAATTAAACTACCTAAGGTGTTTTCTCTCATTAAGATAATCATCACGCCTAGAGGCTCACTACTAGTCCGCTCATTAATTGTTCGCCCTACAACGAGCATCATTTCATGATTCTCAGGCATCTCGATTGGAGACCAAACAGCTTTGCCTCGTTGATTCATAATATTTTTATAAAATTTGGATTTTTGAAGGGTTTCCAGGAACTGACCGGATAAACTAACACTTGTTACATAACGTGAAGGATCACGAAGCGAGATAAATAAAATCGAAGCATCTGGAATATTCGAAAAGATAATGGATTGGAGTAATTGGTTTACCGATTGACCTTTCATATATGCATCCATACCGTCTTGAGCTTCCACATATTCTTTAATCGAAGTATTATATTGAGAAACTACGACAAATTGTTTGGATATATTCTCGATTCCCTGTAATTTGATTTCTAAATTTTGAATGGTTTGAGAAATCCCTTTCTGGGAATATTTCGATATTTTACTATCAATCGCGCTTTTAGAACTTATGTAAGAAATTGTGCCGATTATTAGCATTGGGCCTAAAGATGTCAATAAAAAGAAAAAAATCAAACGGTTGCGAATGGAAAACTTGGTGGCAACATCGGTAATCTTTGTTAAAGAATCCTCTGAGATTATCCCCTTAATTCTCCTCCATCGGTCCTTCATAAAATTGATTGGTTTCATTTTCTGTATCACTCCTTGAATGTTTTTCTAATCCAAAATGTAGCAATATCAGTTATTATGAACTTGAAGATAAAGTTCATTATCAATGTACCCAGTGTAAAAGACAAGCCGCAGTAATTGCAGGATCATCAATGCATAAAACTCGTTCTTCCATTGCGGCATTGGTTTTGGGCGATTTATTTAATCTCCCGCGATAAAAAGGTATTTCGGCAGTGGCTTCGCTTTAAAGTTTCATACCCTACGCCTGGAATTTATTGTATAAAATTAGGATTGCCACGGGCAACAAAGAGCAAGATTATATTTTAAATGGGTTTGTAGTAGTCGACGACTTTTTGGGTGGAAAAACCAAGAGTAAAAAGTGGGGCCTCAGTACCGGAAAAGCTAATGTCATATAAGTTTTGTTATCGTTTCAATAGACGCTTTCGTGAACATCAAATCTTTGCCAAACTTCTTAACGCTTGTATTATTGCGCCTCCCGCTCCTCATGCTGAACTAAATTTCTTTTTGCTTTAGAATTTTAACCAAATGTTACGTCTTCATTATAAATATAAAAATTGCAAATTTAAATCAACATTCTCATAAAAAAACATCAAAAATTTATACCTTTTCTTGATTATATGATGCGAAAAAAAATAATGGATAACCGAATTAACAACTTCCTTGGGATTAGATCTGCATCATTGATGTATTGATTTATAGGTGAACATTCTAAGACTCATGAGGTCATCTATACCACAATTCCCCGTTGATTTCGCCCCTCTCTTCACCCTATCAAATTTAAAAAAAAGAGCCGGTTGGCTCTTTTTTTTATTATCAAAAAGGAAAAACACTGCTTATTTTAGATAGTAAACAAGCCGAAAACTTCTTAAGCGCAAAGCCGCTTATTCATCCTCCTGAATAAGATCCGTACCGTTATTATTAAACCATTTCCCCGCCGGCCCGGAAAGCCTTAAGATTGACCTCCAGGAACTTTTCCGGCAGCTGGGCGCGAAAAACTTGTTCCCAGTCAATATCGGTCATGCCGAAGGCCTTGACCATGGCACCAAAAAGAACGATATTCATCGTTTTAAGATTGCCGATTCTCTGAGCTATTTCGGCCGCATTAAAGGAAATCGTTTTAAAAGCTTTTGACATGGCTTCTATGGACCCTTCAGGATAGGCCGCCATTCCGGCAGCCACCGGCATCGGAGCGATTGCATAATCATTGATGACTGCGATACCGGTGGGCTTCAAAAATTCAGCGTAACGGACTGCCTCCATTTTCTCAAAGGCGACTAAAATATCGGCTCCGCCCCGTCCGATAATGGGTGAGTATACTTTGTCGCCATAGCGCACCTGAGTGGACACACTGCCGCCGCGCTGAGCCATGCCGTGAATTTCACTCATCTTGACATCAAAGCCGGCTTCGATCAAACCCTGGGTTAAGATTTTACTGACCAAAATGGTCCCCTGACCGCCGACGCCAACCAAAAGAATACTTTTGACATTATCCATTATTGATCACCTGCTCTTTCAATTGTGCCAAACGGGCAGACCTGGGCGCACACCTTGCAGCCGACACAGAGGGTCTGATCGATGGTGGCTTTACCGTCCTTTAGACATACGGAAGGGCAGCCCACCTTCAGACATTTTTTACAGCCACGGCATTGTTCCTGGTTTACCATACACTTACCGATGTCGTGCTTGAGCTTTTTAATGAGCAGACAGGGACGGCGGGCAATGATGGCCGCCGGAACCTCACTTGCCAATGCATCCTCGACCGCTTTTTCCATTGCCGTTAAATCTTGAGGATCAACGACAATGATCTTTTGATAGCCGAATGCCTCCAGGACTTTTTCAATCTTGATAACCGGGGCTATCTCACCCCTGAGGTTAGCTCCGCTGCCCGGGTTATCCTGATGTCCGGTCATGCCGGTGATACTGTTGTCTAAGATACAGGGAATCATTTTCCCTTTATTGTAGATGATTTCAGCGGCGCCGGTCATACCACTGTGGAAAAAGGTTGAATCGCCGACTACGCCAAAAATTTTCTTCTCGGGCTGGCCGGTAATTTCAAAGGCCTTGGCCATACCCATGCCTACCGAGAAACCGCCGCCCATACAGACTACCGAGTCCATGGCCCCTAATGGCGGAGCCGATCCCAAGGTATAACAACCAATATCGCCTGCAATGACAAAATCACGGCCTTTTGATAAAGTATAAAAGAAGCCGCGATGAGGGCAGCCGGGGCATAACGCCGGCGGACGCGGCACTGTCTGCGCCTGGGCCTTGGTAACTTCCGGCTGGATGCCGAAAACACCCTTGGCGATAACTTCCGGGTTGAGTTCGCATACATTAGGGATTACTTCTTTTCCAGTACACTCAATGCCCGCGGCCTTCATTTGCTCTTCCATAAACGGTTCAAGCTCTTCGACCACATAAAGTTTTTCTACCTTGCCGGCAAAATCGCGGATCAAATCCAGCGGCAGGGGGTATGTAAAGCCCAGCTTTAAAAAGGATGTATCCTCCGGAAAGACCTCCTTGGCGTACTGGTAGGCTATGGAAGCGGTGATCACACCGATTTTGGCACCCTTCATCTCCACTTTGTTTAATGGGCTTTGGTTGGAGTATGCCGCCAAATCCTTTAGCTTTTGCTCCAAAATGGGGTGGTTAAGCTTGGCATTGGCAGGGGTGCACACAAACTTGCGCGCGTTACGCTGATACTCAGGAGTCGTTACCTCTTCCCTTTCCCCCAGTTCTACCAGACTTTTGGAATGGCAGACCCGGGTGGTGACCCGGTAGAGTACGGGAATATCGAACTTTTCCGAAACCCGGTAGGCTTCTTGTAAAAAGTCCTTACATTCCTGGCTGTCGGAGGGCTCGAACAAGGCCATTTTCGCGAATTTAGCATAATAACGGTTATCCTGTTCATTTTGGGAGGAATGCATATCGGGGTCGTCGGCGGTAATGATGACAAAACCCCGGCCAACCCCTTGATAGGTGGCAGTAAAAACGGGATCGGCGGCCACATTGAGACCGACATGTTTCATGGCACAAATGGATCGCACACCGGCGATGGAAGCGCCATAAGCCACCTCGGTGGCTACTTTTTCATTGGGCGCCCATTCGCAATACAGAGAATCCCCATACTGGGCCAGGTTTTCGAAAATTTCGGTACTGGGAGTACCGGGATAAGCGCTGCCCAGCTTGACTCCGGCTTCGTAGACGCCTCTGGCCATGGCCTCGTTACCGGTCATAAGTTGTTTCATGTCTTTCACCTCAAATTATTCAATCTAATGACGAGAATCCAGCGTCAAATTTCATTGGGTTCTTCTCGAACGGTACCCTAATATCCTGCCGCCAGTCTCCCGGAACAGGGAGCTGACTGTTGCCGTTCCGGAACCAAGAGCTATGTCAATCTTTTTATGAGCGTAAATTCCTTATCGGTAAGCTTTCTCAAATATTATTTTATGATTCCCTTGAAAGGACAAATGCCATCAAGGAGGTCGTATTATTTATCGACGAGGTATCCCGGCCTCAAGTGAAAAAACCGGCCCCTATAACCGGATGACCGGGAAGGGTTTTTGTATACGCACTACAGTTTTGCTACCACTCTACAAGGCAATCCGGTCATTTCTTCATAATTTACCGGATAAGTATTGGCTATAAAGTTCATAGTTCTCTGTTCCCCGAGGATTTTTTTCAGATTACAGAGGTTTTCAATAACGAACACCCCTTGGTCGGCACAATATTGGTCCTTGGGTGTATGTTCCGTTCCACGCCGCATTCCCGCAAAGTCCACCCCAATGATGGAGATCTTTTTGGCAATCAATTCAGCGATCAATCCGTCGGACAGTTGTGGATGGTCTACAAAATATTTTTTCCCGCCATAGCCTTCTTTTTCAATAAATCCTGTGTAAAAGGCGATAAACATGTCCTTTTCAACCTTTGCCAAGTCGATATCATTTTTATCAATATCTCGATCGGTGACTCCGCTAACATCAAAGACGATTCCTTTGCGTTCTACATACTCCAATGGGAACTCTTTATTCATAACATCAAAATGTGTGCCCAAGTGCCCTGCTAATGCTTTCTTTTCATTGTCCTGTGCGTTTGCTACCATCTTTGGTGTGATTTTCAACGTGATGTCAATAAACATTGATGCTTCTCCTTTGATTTTATCAATATTTCGGGTCCCTTAATTTTGAGAAAACGGCTTCTTCAATATTATATAATATTTATCCCTTGCCAAACATTGAAATTACTTCTTCCAAGTTGGATAAGTCCACGCCATCAACTATAGCTCTTCCATAGTAATGATCATCTAACCCGTACAAATAAGGTAAGCAAAACTTAAGGCAAAGCAACTCCACGTGGGGTTTTAGCAAAATCGTCAAGGCGGGAAAATATAAGATTTCCGTCAACCAATAAAGAATGCAAGCATTGCCATTCAAATGAAGTCTACATTTGTTGTCAACAGGGGACACCACCCGTTCCCCTGCAACCCCTAAGGCCAAAGGGTATGAACGGCATACCCTTTGGAATCCCACCGCCCGGGGGAACCGTTCCCCCAGGGATTCCCCTCTATCACGACATTCCTCCTTGAATGTCGAAGGAATACTTGCATTGATTTAACAGACTCCTACATCCCTGCAGTCGTCTTCTTGGGTAATTCTGATTGCCGACGGACCATGATACATCCATTTATCAAGGCCGCGTGGTCAACCTCCTATTGACCATATCGTAGCTGACAAATCCGTATATTTCTTAGCTTAAAGATTCTGCTACAATCTTCTTGAAACAACAATAAATAAGGCTTCTTGAACAAACAATAACCGCCGATCAAGGAGATCGGCGGCGCGGCATCTTTTCTCGGAGGGAAAACTCGGCTTGCTAGCAAGCCGCGCTGTCGGCAGGAAAGCAAAAACCTGGTAGGGCGCGGACATTAATGTCCGCGAACACAGATGTTCGGGTCCCTGCATAGAGAGCGAAGGTTTCACTAAAAAACGCTTTCATAACCCCGGCTATGGATGGCCGGGGATAAAGGGGGTCGCAAGGGGAGTGGGTGACGTCCCCTGTCGGCTCCAATGATAAACAGAGAAATTTAATCATCTATGACCTATACCCCTTCTCATAGCCAATCAACAAACTCCCTCGACGACCTGTTCCCCTTCATTTCCCAGCAATATCAATACCTGCTTCCGTTTACCCAATACTTAGCCTCAAAAAGCCCCACACGTGCGATAGATTCCATACTTCCTTAATCCAATTACCTGCTCCCCACCTGTTTTTCCACCCTCGCCCAGAATTGATTGGCATATTCGTTGGCCGGGTGGGGTAGATGAGAAAAGGAGATATCAGTTCCGCTGACGTTTGACTCGCTTTTACGCCAACGGCGAAAATCTAGACCTTTGGAAACAGGGTGCGAAAGTGATGAAAGATTTCCGCTCCGCAGGAAGTTCCGCCGGGGTTGGGGTGGGTTGCCTAAGGGTTTCTCCGGGACTCTTCGAATTATAAGGATAAAAAGGATAAAATGTCGAGCGCAGGCGCGCGTTCAAAACACAAACTCCTCCGGTTTCAAGCCGTGCGCCAGCAAAGCTCCCCAGAGAAGGCTTTTGCCATACCTTTGGCCTGTTCGGTGGTGTCTAGAGATGGGCAGTCCGGCTGCTGGTGAGTTCAGGTCGGACTTAGTTAAAAAATATCCTTAAAAGTTACAAAAAATATCCCGCCATTTGACGAGAGCTTAATTTAGAACGATCTTGGCATATTAATTTGGGTTAATTCTTTCAACCCAAAAGCTTGGCTCTCTGTGCATGTGGGCAATAGCGATGACATAAATATGATCTTTCTCAATTGAATACAAAATTTTATAAGGAAACTTATGAAGAATATATTTTTTAATATGTTCACTCTCAAATGAACCGATTTCAGGTATTTCTTTAATGATTCGAAGTACTCTTTTGATTTCATCTTGAAACTTTTGACCTAAGCCTGGTACTTCTAGCTCATAGTATTCAGTTCCAGCAAACAATTCTTTCTTTGCTAATTCATCGAATACAAGTTTCATAAATCATCCCCGAATATTTCTTCGGCCGGTATTCCCTTGGTAAGACCCAACCTATATGCTTTAAGACGGGCATCGGCTTCCTGTAACCATTTTTGGGATATTGCAGGGTCAGGATTATCTAAACTTGAAACCAACGCCTCAACTAAAGCCATTTTATCCTGGGGAGTTAATTCCAATAATTTTGCCAGTAAAAGATTATCAATCGCCATGGCTTTTTCCTTTCTATTCACACCTAACACGAACACCAAATTTATAATTTTATTATAGCAAAAATTTCTATAACCATCAAAAGGTGAAAACCCAAATTGTAATTCAATTGACACAATGAATAATCCCTGTTATATTTTTTTAAAGGCTCTTTTACAATTTTTCCCTTACTGATTGTTAAATTCCTAATATAGAAAATACTCTTGCCCAAATGCTTCTACCAATTTGTTGGAATTGCGGGCCTAAAGGCTGTGGCATGCCAACGAAGGCCAATAATAGACCCGAAAGTTGGGCTCATACCCTTTAAGTGGAATTGTGAAACAAGTCCTTGAAAAAACGCAAAGCGTTTTTAAAGCCAGGGTCGGGTTTAAGCTCATTTTCATCCTTTCGATTGCCCCGGCCTGCCGGGGTGAGGGACTACTTGGAAAATATTTTTAACCCGGATTCTTCGGCTCGTTTTGCGAGCCGCCGTCGAACAGCCACCCTGGCGGTATTTTCGCGCGTATTGATGCGCGACTTCGTTACCCGGGCAAAGCCTGGAGTAGATGACTATCTTAGGAAAGAAGGATGACAGTATGGAAAACAACCAAAAAACCAGGGAAACATTTACTTCCGGGCTGGCGGTATTTTTTGCCACTCTTGGCTCAGCGGTTGGTTTGGGCAACATTTGGAAGTTCCCTTATCTGACCGGGGAATATGGTGGAGGCGCCTTTCTCTTTGTTTATCTCATCTGTATACTCTTTATCGGACTACCGGTAATGGTCTCCGAATTTTATATCGGCCGGAAAACTCGTCAAAATCCAGTCGGTGCTTTCAATATATTAAAACCGGGTTCCCCCTGGAAAATCATTGGTTTTATGGGAGTGCTGGCCTCTTACCTGATCATGTTTTTTTACAGCTCCGTGGCCGGCTGGGTTTATTCCTATATCTTTAAAGCGTTGAAGGGGGATTTCGCCTCTCTCACCACCAACTCAGTCGGGGCCCTCTTTGGCCAGGCTGTAACCAGTCCACTGCCGCCGCTGGTTTGGCAATGGATCGTCCTGGTTGTAGTGGCTACAATTTTGATCTGCGGCGTCCAAAAGGGCATCGAACGAATCACCAAAACTCTTTTACCGGTGCTGTTCATTCTGATCATCATCTGCGACATCCGGGCGTTGACCCTGCCTGACTCTTGGAAAGGGCTTGATTTTCTGTTCCGGATCGATTTTGCCAAAATTACCGCTCCGGTCATTTTAACCGCTTTAGGGTTAGCCTTTTTCAAACTTTCCCTCGGTATGGGCTGTATGATCACTTATGCCAGTTATTTCACAAAGGACAACAATATGATCGCTACCTCGGCCAGAGTCGCCCTGTCGGACACCATTGTTTCCCTTTTGGCCGGCATCGCCATTTTTCCGGCGGTCTTTTCTTTCGGGATTCAGCCCGGAGCCGGACCCGGCCTGTTATTTATGACGATCCCGATGGTTTTTTCCAAGATCCCTCTGGGTAACATTTTGCTGGTGGCCTTCTTTTTCCTGACCGCTATCGCCGCGACGACCGCTATGATTTCCCTGGTGGAAGTGCTGGTGGTTTACTGGACGGAGCAACGGGGCTTCTCCCGGACTCAAGCGGTGCTGATGAATGTTGGAATTATTGCGGTTATTGGAGTACTGGCTACCCTGTCGGCCGATAGGGCAGCGGTTCTCGGTACCATTCATATCTTTGGCAAAAGTTTCTTTGACCTCTTCGACTATGTTTCTTCCAACATCCTTTTGCCGGTGGGCGGGTTGTTGATCATTCTTTTCACGGGTTATGGGGTAAACCGAGAAGATTTTGCCCTGGAACTTTCAAATCACGGCGCCTTAAAAAACAAGGGGCTGATCCATATCATCGTTTTCATTATCCAATATGTTACTCCGATCTTACTGGCACTGGTCTTTTTAAACTCGATCGGCCTTATTAAAGTGGGATGAAGGATAGCCAAAATGAATAAAAGAACAATTCAAGTCAAGGATCCGGGATGGACAAGGCTCTGATACATACCCCTTCCAAGTGTTACAGACTAATTGGTAATGGTCATACTCTTCCCACCTGTTTTTCCACTGTCTCCCGGAATTGATTAGCATGCCCGTTGGCGGGATGCGGCAGATGAGAAAATGAAATATTCAGCTCCGTCAGTGTTTGGCTGGCTTTCGTACCGACAGCGAAAATCAGGACCGCCGGGAATAGGGCCCGAAAATGCTGAAAAATTTCCGCCCCACAGGCTAGTTCGGCTGCGGTGGGGGTACGATTGCTTAGGGTTTTGCGAGGACTCTTCGGGTTATAGGGATGAAAGGGGAAAGTGTTCCAAAACACAAAGTCCTCCGGTTTTAGACCGTGAGCCAGCAAGGTTCCCCAGACAATCGTGGCGGTGGGTTCGGCCATACCTTTGGCTTGTTCGGTGGTGTTTAGGAATGGGCAATCCGGACGGCTGGTGCGCCGGCAGGGACCGCTGATGACGTCCCCGGGCCGGACCTTATCATGGAAACCCAGGAGGATGCGTTCGGATGTGATGGGGATGCCGGAGAACCGGCCGCCCTGATAGCCTACGGCTTCGGCGAGAAACAGATAACGGGCCCGGCCCTGGCGGATCTTCAAATATTGTTGCAACTGATCGCGCCGGATCGCCGGGGCGTTCGGGCCTATATCAAGATCCGGATCGTAGTCGGACCAGGGGTTGAAGACGGAAGGAAAATGGTGTTTGGTTAATTCGGCCAGAAGTTTTGGGATGGTTGACATTGGATGCAATCTCCTTCTTTCATGATGAGCTGAGGATTGATTGAGAAATACCGGAAGACTTTCGACATGAGAGGGGAATTTCTTTGTTACGATTTATGTCTTTTTCTTTTTTATAAAACATACCGGGTCTTCAACCCATTCTCCATCGATCATTCATTCTTCTTTATGCTTACCTAACCACGAAATCAAATATCCATTATGAAGTTTATCTTTTACTTTAAAAGAAAATATGTAATTGGATCTGAACATTTTCCCCCAATATGCCCATCGCAACTCCCCAAACAAAGTCCACGTTGAAAAAATCAATTCACCTTGTACATCTTTCATAAATTGGGCTAGTTTCCATTTAGCTTTCCGATTCGCTGAGATTTGAAACATAAAACCTATTGATACAATAAAGATTAGCGGAATCAAATTTATAATTAATCTATAATTAATTTCATTAATGACCTCCTGGATCAATTACCCTCAAACCTATTAACAAAAAAGATTTCACGAAACAAACACCTTCTCATTATACCATTCAATAAACTTCCTCGACAGCCTGTTCCCTTCATTACCTGGCAATATCAATAACTGCTTTCCATGTAACGCGCAATACTCCCGTCCATTGCCGTAATCTTCTTTGATCTAATCATTGCAAATTGATTCGTAGTCGTCATACAACCCCGTCAAATAAAGTATGTTGAGCCTCCCTCAACAGCAACCCATTCCTGGCTTCATGAGATCCTTATTCCACGTGGGGTTTTAAGGTGGTCCAATAGAAAATATGCCACCTTAATCATTTTCCCGTTAAATAATAGAAATGCCAACAATTACCATTCAATTAAGTCGGCGTTGTTCTCAACAGGAGGCGCTACCCGCCCTCCTGCACCTCCAAGGCCAAGGGTTGTAGCCGGATCATCCCGCGCGATGCTCGCATCGCGAAGGAACCCACCGGCCCGGGGGGCTGAGTCCCCCGGGTTCCCCCTCTATCGCGACATTCCTCTTTGAATGTCGAAGGAATACTTGCATTGATTTAACAGACTCCTACATCCCTGTAGTCGTCTTCTTGGGTAACTCTGTTTGCCGACGGGTGAGATTCGTCCTAAATCTAACCCGCGTTGGTCAACCTCCTACCGACCATTTCGAAGCCAACAAATCTGTATTTTTTTTTAGCCTTAATATCTAGCCTTCAGAACTTCTTGAATCAACAATATCTCGTACTTGAACAAACAATCACCGCCGATCAAGGAGGTCGGCGGCCCGGCATCTTTTTCGGAAGGGAATCGTCTGTCCATTCCAGGATCGTTTATAGCAACACTTTAATTATCCAAATGAAACTTTAACCGTTCTTTGGTCTCATCCGATAGTTGGGCGACTTCTTCATCGGTTATGACCTTATACTTAATTAAGAATAATATATTAAAGATCACGTTACTCCGGCGCCAATCATCGAAACATTGGGCAATCATCCGGTCTCCCGTTTCTAAGAGGCCATATACTTTGAGGTATTGTTCATGGGCATCCGGCTCCCGTTTTTCCATGCCGCATTCTGTGCGGACATCATCCAAGATCCGGTTGCATAAACGGTTAAGTAATTCCTTTTTCAGGTTCCGTAAATACTTCCAGTCGGATTCTTTAATTTCGTTCATAACAGTACTCCTTTTTTATGCACAAGCCATTTTCAAGTTCAGCTTAATTCCTGCTCCATTGTTTTATTTCATCTCAGGATTCGTTGCAACTGGTTCATAGGTACTAATTTTTCCCACTTAAACAATATCGCAAACATTTGTTTATGTCAAACTTTGTCTATTTTCTGAAATTTACTAGCAAATAAGTTTTTTAAAGCTATCTCTTATTCAACTGTGTATGCACATTTGCCCTGCTTGCCGTTTAGTGGAATACTAAAAAATGATACAATGATAGGGATTTGACAATTCTGCGATATGGTGTTACTTTATATATAATTAATTATCAGAAAGAGGTGTATGGATGTCGGTCGTCCGATAAGGTAATTATTTGTATCACAGAAGCGGGATTTTGACCTGCTTATTTTGTGTACCCAAATGCCTTACGGAATGACCAGAGAAGTGTTTATCCAACACCTTTTGGTTTGTTTTGCAGCGTAGTGGGTAACTACGCTTTTTTATTGTCGCAAGGCTATTGGGTACACGCATACTTTGCGAAAGGATTCTGAATCAGTGAATATCAATTTGAAAAACTACGGACTAAATGAACGCTTTAAACAGGAAGCGACCATATATGATGGTCTGTTTATTGCCAGAGTGACCGAGCAACACCGTGAATTATACAGAGTAATCAATGAATGCGGTGAAATAGACGCGAGTGTTTCAGGAAAACTTGCTTACAATGCAGACGACCAAACCAGCTTTCCCGCCGTTGGGGATTGGGTGATGATTGACCGAGTGGACGGAAGTACCGGCAATGCAATCATTCATCATATCCTGCGCCGCAAAAGTGTTTTAGCGCGGCAAGCCGCCGGTACGGAAAATGCCGGACAGGTTATTGCGACCAATATCGATACTATCTTCATTTGCATGTCGCTCAATGCAGATTTTAATATTCGACGAATAGAGCGGTATTTAACAATTGCTTGGGACAGCATGGCAACCCCGGTTATCGTTCTGACGAAATCTGATTTGTGTGATGATTTACCGTTGAAGTTGGAGGATATTGCTTCCGTGAGCATGGGTGCGGTTGTTATTACCTGTTCTTCTGAAAACGGGGATGGGTTTGACGAGATTAACGCTTATATCGGGCAAGGAAAGACGATTGCGTTTGTCGGTTCATCGGGAGTTGGCAAGTCCACACTTATTAACCGCCTTATGGGGCAGAATGTGCTTGCAACAAAAGCTATACGGGAAGATGATGCCAAGGGCAGACATACCACAACCCACCGCCAACTATTGCTATTGCCAAATGGCGGTATTGTGATCGATACGCCCGGTATGCGGGAGTTGCAGATTTATACGGGCAACCTGTCAAAAACCTTTGAGGATATTGAAGAGATTTCCGCCCGGTGCAAATTTGGCGACTGTTCTCACGGAGCAGAGCCGGGCTGCGCCATTAGAGACGCAATCGAAAATGGAACATTGTCCGAAAAGCGCTTTGAGAGCTATCAAAAATTGCAACGGGAAGTATCATACGCCGGATTAAATGCCCGCCAGCTTGAAAACGAGAAACTCAATAGAATGTTCGGCGGCAAGGGTGAAATGAAACAGTTAAAGAAGCATATTAAAGACAAGAACAATAGATAAGGAGCAATCACAATGGAGTATGCTAAAAGCCAAAAGTACAATACCCCCAAATTACTGGCTAAAATCATGGGGCCTAACCCGTTCAAATTGCAGGAAGAAATGCTGCTAAATCATAAAATCCCCGCTGGAAGTCTCGTCTGCGACCTTGGAAGCGGGCAAGGGCTTACAAGCGTTATGCTCGTAAAAGATTATGGCTTCAAGGTTTACGCCGCCGATTTATGGAGTGAACCACAGGAAAACCGTAGATTTTTTTATGAAATGGGGTTAACCCTTGAACAAATTACTCCCGTTAAGGCTGACGCCACCGCCTTGCCCTTTGAGAAAGAATTTTTCGATGCGGTAGTCAGTACCGATTCGTATAATTATTGGGGCCGTGACCCGGAGTATTTAGACGCAAAACTGCTGCCTTTCGTCAAGCGTGGCGGGTATATATATGCCTGTGTACCCGGCCTGAAAAAGGATTGCCATGATAACCTGCCAAAAGAATTGCTTCTCTCGTGGACCTCGGAACAGCTTGCTTATCTGCGCGATATTATTTATTGGACGGAAATAGTAAATAGCAGCCGGGACGCCGAAGTTGTTTCCATATACGAGATGGAAAGCAACGAGGAAGTTTGGGCGGATTGGCTGAACCAGGAAAATGAGATTGCGGTCAATGACCGCAAAACAATGGGCGCAGGCGGCGGGAAATATCTAAACTTTATCGCTTTCGTCTTGCGAAAAAAATAATTGAGCCGGACGCTACTGTCTATGCAAAAAGATTGATAAAGAAGTGAAAAGAACCTAACTAATAGGTTCTACCCAAAATGCCGCCAGACAACGGAAATAAAAAAAACCGTTGTTACGGCGGCTGGATAGTTGTGCGCCCAAATAATACAGAGTAAGCCAAACGGCGGTACATGAGGAGGTATCGCTGTGTTTTTCTGTCTGTGGTATTCCCTGTTTGGTGCGAGGCCGCTATGGAAACATAACGGCCTCTTTTAGCCAGCCGACAACAGCCGATTAAGTTGTCACTTCGGGCCGGGCCCACTAAAGTATAGCGGTCCCGGTTGCCTCCTCATTCGTCAACCCGCAAACCCTTGCGGAGCAATCCGCACAGATGATGAATGGAGTGCTTGCGCGATTTCACTGACTCCTACATCCGTGTAGTCGTCTTCTTGGGCAATTCTGTTGGCTGACGGACCATGATACGTCCATTTATCAAGGCCGCGTGGTCAACCTCCTATTGACCATATCGGAGCTGACAAATCTGTATATTTCTTAGCGTAAATATTCTGCTTACAATCTTCTTGAAACAACAATAAACAAGGCTTCTCGAACAAACAATAACCGCCGATCAAGGATGTCGGCGGCGCGGCATCTTTTTCGGGAGGAAATCGTCTGTCCATTCCAGGCCCGCTTATAGCAACACTTTAATTATCCAAATGAAACTTTAACCGTTCTTTGGTCTCTTCCGATAGTTGGGCGACTTCTTCATCGGTTATGACCTTATACTTGATTAAGAATAATATATTGAAGATTAGATCGCTCCGACTCCAATCATCGAAGCAATCGGCAACCATCTTGTCCTTCTTTTTGATGAGGTCATAAACTTTGAGGTATTGTTCATGGGCATCCTGCTCCCGTTTTTCCAGGCCGCATTCTGTGCGAATATCATCCAAGATCTGGTTGGATAAACGATCAAGTAAAACCTTTTTCAGGTTCCGTAAATACTTCCAGTCGGATTCTTTTATGTCGATCATAACAATACTCCTTTTTTATGCAAAACCCAATTTCAAGTTCTACTTGGTGCTTGATTTATTCTTTTATTTCACTTCTAGACTCGTTGTAATGGATTTCATTGGTACAAATTAATTTCTACTTAAACATTATCGCAACCATTTGTTTGGGTCAATCTTTGTCTATTTTCGGGGGGGGGTTTTAATCCCAAAAAAATGCACAAGGAATGACGGACGAAAAAGCCCAGCCCCACGATAAAGTTCTGGGGATATGGAGTTTAAAAAGAAGTCGACATTGTTCTCAACAGGGGACACCACCCGTTCCCCTGCAACCCCTAAGGCAAAAGGGTGTGAACGGCACACCCTTTTGAATCCCGCCGCCCGGGGGAACCGTTCCCCCAGGGATTCCCCTCTATGTCGGCGTTTCTCCGTAAACGCCGTAGGAATGCTGACGCAATTGAACAGACTCCTACATCCCTCTTACAAATTGGGTTACTTTGACCCGTAACCAAATTTTTTATGTCTCATGTTCCGATCCGTAAGTCTCTGCATCCCATGATAATAAAGGTTCTTTCCTTGACAGAGAAAGTTCTCTCTCAACACAGACATAATACAAATATAAATTTATTTGTAAATATCTTGAATTTTTTACAAATAAACATTAAAATATCTCTTATATTCCAGATTTTGTTAGATACTATTTAGAGGGGATATAGCGAGCGTCAGCATGAACTATCAACATATTAACAAATACAACTATTTCAACATACTTTTGGCGTTTCTCATTATAGCAATTATAACAACTTCTGTAGGCGTACTAACAAATGAATACATTACAAAGGGAAGTTTTTCAGCATCAAGCTTAGGATATATTATTTCAGCAAGATCCTTTGGCTATTTAATAGGGGCGTATCTTTCAATCAAATTATTTCAAAAAATATCTTATTTTAAAATCGTTTCTTTTTACTTACTTGGTGTCAGTCTACTTATGTGTATTTTGGGTGTAAGCAAAAATTTAATTATGCTCGTATTAATTTTTTCTCTATTTGGGATTTTTAAAAACTTGATAACAGTTGGTGGTAACCAGATAAGTTCAGACTTGTACAAACAAAACGTTCAGCCGAACCTGATGAACAATTTGCAATTCATCTATGGAATAGGTACTTTTATATCTCCATTATTTGCTGGTTATGTTCTTTCACAAAAGGGTATGTCTACATTAATTGTTATTTTTGTTTTATTGCCACTCGTAAATGCATTCATGTTTATGATAAGAAAGTCGGATATATCTACAAAAAAGGGTGGTAAGGAAAATATAATAAATGATAAAAAATCGAATCGGTTGATTATCATCTTAATCAATTTGTTTTTTGCATTTTACGCTGGATTTGAAATCTATGTAGGAACTTGGGGAACTTATGTTATGTCGAGTAAGATGCATAATCAAAGTTTGGTTTATTTCTGCAATTCCGTGTTTTGGTTATCGTTAGCCAGTTCAAAAATCCTTTTTACACCATTCCTGAGATTTTTAAAAAAAGAAACCCATACGATTTATTTAAGCATAATTCTTACAATAATATTTACTGCCGGTTACATGGTAACGAAAAATGATATTGCCATTTTGTCTATTATGGGAGGGCTCGGTTTTAGCATGGGAAATATAGTGCCAAGTACAATTAAATATCTTAGTGCTACCAATAAAGTAAGCAGTGCAGAAACAGCTTGGTGTTTTGTTGGAGCTGGAATTGGCGGTATGATTTTTTCTAAAATGTATGGGAACCTCTTAGAAACCAATATACAAAATTCATTTTTATTTGGATTTCTGCAACTCTTCGCGATAACAGTGATATTTATTTTACTTTCAACACGAAAAAACAATATCAGACAAAAAGAAACCGAAAAAATAACTTTTTTTAGTTACAGTATTCACCTAAAAAGACTAAGACATATCAAAAGGTATTAAAGTTGATTTCAATAGAAAATCAATTTAATGTTCTTAAAAAACGAAGGGAGATTACAATGGAGAGATGTGAGAAATGTGGATTGTTACTAAGCTATCCCAATTCAGTTACGAGTGGCAAACAAAAAACTTGCAATTATTGTAGAAACTTTAAAAAGAAAAATTTTTTAGGAGAAGAAAAATTAATCGAACGTCTAAAATCAGAGGAACAAATTGGAGTTACGGTTTCCGGCGGAAAAGATAGTATATATTTATGGTATTGGGCAGTTTCACGTTTAGGCCCCGATAAAGTCATCGCTTTCAATCATAGAAAAGTGGATGCCACAAACGATTTAGCAATAGAAAATATCCAGAGTGCAGCGCAAATATTAAAATCAAAAGTGGTAATTATTGAAGATCATGAATTCTATCCAAGATTTATTAATAACTTGAATATATATATTAATACTCCTAATCCGGCCATTTTACGAGCGGTTCTTTGCGCTGGTTGCAGAAATGGCATAAGCAATAGAATTTTTGAAGAATGCCGTAAATATAATATCAAGAAAGTAATTAATGGAGCGTCTTATTTAGAGTTAGCACCATTTAAAGGATACAACATGGCGCAGTATGGTGATGGGAGTGAAACTAAGGGTTTGCTTAAAGGTCTTATGGAAAATGAAAATTATCTAACCAAAGATAATCTTGAAGTGATCATAAAAGATCATTACAACTGTCATCATACGAATCTTTCAAACAAAGATAATCAATATGATATAGATTATATTGACTTCTATGACTATTTTGAGAATAACCCGGAAATTGTAAAAAATGTTGTTGTATCTAAATTGAATTGGAAATATCCAAAGGATCAGACGTGGCATTTTGATTGCATTGTAGAAGATTTTAAACAACTTTTTTATTTTATTTCATATGGTTATACAGAACTGGATTATAAGTATTCTGAAATGGTCCGCTATCAACTTTTATCCAGAGAAGCATCCATTCATTTGCTAAATGAAGGTAACGTTCAAATTATGAAAAATTACTTGATATTAAGGGAATTTCTTCAAAAAGTTATATGGGATGAAAATACAATACAGAAATTCGATCAGCTTTGTAAAATGAAATGTAAATTGCCAAATTCGATGATTAAAAAAATAAGTTAAGTAGCTCTCCGTATTACATAACTTGAAACCACTCCAGTTGTAAGGTGATTAAAGTATTTTTAAATAAACGGAAGCTAGAGGGATGTTATATGATTAAAATAAAGCCCCATCACTTTATGGATATTATAAAACTTTATGGCTCTGGCCTTGATGAGTTTATTCCCGATCAAGCATATGGCCATGATTTCTATACAGTTGCAAACGAACTTGTCCATAAACACGATATTGAATTGACACTTACAGATGGAGAGGATGATATTTGTAGACCCTGTAAATTTAATAAAGAGGGAAATTGTACCGATTCAATATCCCATATCGAAAATATCCCATCAAAAAATTCTTATAACAAAATTTTAGATAGCAGACTAATAATCATGATGAATTTTTCAATTAATAAAATATATACCGCTTTTGAATTATGCAATATGATGTATGAAAAAAGGAATATCATATTTTCAGTATGGAAAGAGGAATCAGATACCGTAACGCAAAGAAGATATGAACTTTTTTGCGCCGGAAGTTTACGATATCTAAATATAACCGGGAAGTAACTTTCCGGTTCCAAGGGGAGCGGGTTCGCGAACCCGCCCTCCTGCACCTCCAAGGCCAAGGGATGTAGCCGGACATTCCTTGGAACCCGCCGGCCCGACCTCTCCCCTTTTTCTCCCCTCTCCCAAAAAAATACACGTTATAAATTAAGCCGGGCGAGGGGAAACCAGCTTTATCATGATGCCTATGCCGCTGAGCCCCCAGGAATACCCCTCTATATCGGCATTTCTCCGTAAATGCCGTAGGAATGCTGACGCAATTGGACTGGACTCCTACCTCCCTGTAGTCGTCTTCTTGGGTAACTCTGTTTGCCGACGGGTGAGATTCGTCCTAAATCTAACCCGCGTTGGTCAACCTCCTGTTGACCATATCGGAGCCGACAAATCTGTATTTTTTAGCTTTAATATTTAGCCTTCAAAACTTCTTGAATCCCTAACACATAAGCTACTTGAGTAAACAATAACCCGCCGATCAAGGATGTCGGCGGCGCGGCATCTTTTCTTGGATGAAAAACTGCCGTCGGCAAACTAACAAACCCAGAAGACGCCGACACGAGGTCGGTGTCAATCACATCAAAAACTCCGACCCCGGCAACTGGATGGCCGGGGCGATGAAGGGGGCGCCCGGGGGACTCAGACCCCCGGGGCGTGGGATTCCAAAGGGCATACGCTCATACCCTTTGGCCCGAGAGGTGCAGGGGAGTGGGTGACGTCCCCTGTCGGCATCAATGATAAACATATAAATTTCTAATCATCTATGACTCATGCATTCCGTAATACTCCCGCCAATTGCCGTATCCGTATTATAACTTTTCCCTTGCTCAATTAGGTCTTCACTCCGCCGAGACCGGAATCCATTTCGGTTTTACCGTTTTTGGAGCGATACTTCATAATTTTTTGCTTTAAAAGTTGGAAAATCGGCAGTGCTGTTCTTTTCGCCAAAAGAGTCTCAGGCAAAGGTGGTCGGCAAAAAGGAATGACGGACGACCATTTCGGAGCCAACAAATCTGTATTTTTTAAGCTTTAATATTTAGCCTCCTCTACTTCACTCTTCCCCAACTATTTTAATTTTCTTCAAAGATGTGTTTTCCCGGGTTTTCATTTCGAAATTAAATAGTCCTTCTGGAAAGTTTCAAGCAGCCAAAATTTTGGTTTACCTCAAGGATAAGGGGTTAAAATATTAGCAGTGGCCACTCGCTTGACAATTTTCGAATCAATTGATAAAATTAATTATTAACATAAATAAATATATTTTATGGAAATACATTTGCGTTTACTCCATGATAATCATTTCTGGATAAAAAAATAAACCTGCAAATCATCAACTTCTTGGCCGGAGCAATGATTTGCAAGTTGGCAGCAAATAGTGCTATTCACTATTAGCTTTTCCATGTTTAATTTTACCATTATGTCTATTTATTGTAAAGCCATATGGCATTATAGAATGGGTGTGCCCGCAAATTTTACAGAGCTCTTTATAAGGTTGGATTATATGAATCTTAAAATAGTTGTATTGGATGTTGATGGAACAATGACTGATGGCGGTATATATATCGACAACAAACGGGTTGAAACGAAAAAATTTTCCATTAAGGACGGGGCAGGAATTCTACTCGCCCAACAAATGGGAATCGAGTTCATGATTTTGACAGGCAGAAGAAGTCATTGTGTCAAGCAGCGCGCAAATGAATTGAAAGTGAAATATGTGATTCAAGAAGTCCATAATAAGAAAGCGTATCTGGAGCAATTTATGGAGCGAAATATCATTTCAAAAAATGAACTAGCATATGTCGGAGATGATTTAAACGATTTACCTGCCATGAAATTAGTTGGATATTGTGCATGTCCGTTCGACGCAGCACCAGAGGTAAAAAATTATTGCGACATCGTACTATCGAAAAAGGGCGGAGATGGGGCTGTCCGTGAATTTATCGAGATTTTATTAAAAAACAGAAACCAATGGGAAAACGCTATTGAAAAATTATATGCCATGAAGTTGTAACAGATTTTTAAATACCATTCGAAAGGGGAATTCATCATGGGCACTGTCAATTTGTTGGATTGTACTCTAAGGGATGGCGGTTATATTAACAATTGGAAATTTGGATCTTTAACCATTAAAAGTATCATTACTTATCTGATAAAGTCCCAAGTTGATTATGTTGAAATTGGATTTCTACGAAATTGTATTTATGACCGGAATAATACTTTATTTAATAATGTTGAGGAAATAAAAGCTATTTTGCCAAAATATAATGTCCATACAAAATTTGCAGCGATGGCGTTGCATAACCAATATGATCTAAAAAAACTAGGACCGAATGATGGCACAACCATTGAGGTTATTCGCGTTACTTTTCATGATTACGATGTGGATGAAGGACTTGAATTTTGCAAAGAAGTCATCAAAAAAGGTTATCAATGTTTTTGCAATCCTATTCATATCATGGGATATTCTGATATTAACATTTTAAAACTTGTTCAAAAAATAAATGACATAAAGCCATATGCGTTTTCGATCGTTGATACGTTCGGATCCATGACTAAAAATGATCTGCAGAGGATTTATCTTTTAATTGAAAACAATCTGGACAAGTCCATCGTTATTGGATTGCATCTGCATGAAAATTTATCCCTCTCTTATTCCATGGCCCAGGATTTCGTGGCGATGGGTTCAAACAATCGCCATTGTGTAATTGACGGTTCTCTTCTGGGAATGGGTAGAACGCCGGGAAACTTATGTATTGAACTGATGATGAATTATTTAAATAAATATTACAATGAAACAAAATATAATATCAATCCTGTATTAGAAGCGATTGATGAGCATATTGTTCAGATAAAGAAACTGGAGTCATGGGGCTACTGTGCCGCCTATGCACTATCCGCCAATTATAATCTTCATAGAAATTACGCTGAATATTTATTACAAAAAGGCGATCTGCATACCAAAAATATCAATCACATTTTATCACAGATTGAAGACATAAAGAAAACGGCGTTTGATGAAGAATACATCGCAGACCTGTATTGCAAATATAAAAAAATCGTTTTAGGCGTTGATACCAAAGAAAAGATATCGCCGGTATAAGAAATCAAGTGAAGATGACAGATTCATCATGGATCTCCTAAAAAATGTAAAACAGCATGAATTGATCTGGGAATTTCAGTAAAACCAAATTGTTCAGGAGGTGTTCCAATGGGGAAAGTTAAAGCGATACGATTGAACGCAGATATTTTTCCGGTCAACGATGAAGAACGGGAATGGATCAAAGCCGCCGGAATTGATGAACTGGTGGAACTGGAGGATAGCGGTCCCGAAGCGATCATTCAGGTTTCGAAAGACGCTGATGTCTTATTGGTTACCACAGCCCCCATTGGGCGGGATGTGATCAACAGTCTCCAGAAATGCAAAGTCATTTGCCGGTACGGTATAGGAACGGATAAGATCGATATAGAGGCCGCTACGAAACGGGGGATCATGATAGTCAACGTACCGGATTTTTGTCTGAATGAAATGGCCGAACACACCATGGCGCTTCTTTTAAGTCTGGCCCGCAGACTGCCGGACATGAATCAAAAGATGATTTCCGGGGAATGGAACGCCGCGCGGTTATCCGCATTAAAAGGTATTTCCCGGGTAGCCGGACAAATTTTGGGCTTGATCGGTTTTGGAAACATCGCCCGGGAAGTCGCTAAAAGAGCTCAAGCTTTCCATATGAAAATCATCGATTACCACCGGAATGTCCATCCTGAAATCGAAAAGAATTTCGGTGTTGAACCGGTTTCATTAGAGAAATTGTTGCAAGAAAGCGATTATGTCGTTATCCTCATTCCCTTATCTCCTCAAACCAAACACATCATCGGCGAGCGGGAACTCAAAATGATGAAAAAAAGCGCGGTGCTGATTAATATGGCAAGGGGTTTGATTGTGGATGAATGGGCCTTGGCAAAAGCTTTAAAAGAAAAATGGATTGCCGGCGCTGGAATCGACGTGTTTGGTCATCTGGATGTATTCCAAGAACCCCGGGGTCCTATTGAAAGCCCATTTTTCGGACTCGAGAATGTTATTTTGACGCCACATGTCGGCGCCGTCTCCGTTGAAGCATTTGATGAAAGCCATAAAAAGGGTATCGCTGAAGTGAAGGGAATCCTCCAGGGTCTCTGGCCCCAAAATTGTGTGAATCCTCATGTCAAACCATGGTTTGACATCAACCGCCCCGGCTGAAAGCCGTGGTTGAAACATCCCTATCCATCGGGCATGTATGAATGATATCCTCCAGACCATGGCCATCAAGCCGTTTTTTCGGTTATAGGCGGATTTTTGTAAAAACCGCCCATAACCTTCTTGATTAACATGGGTTTTGCCGGGAATATTGATGAAACCCAAAATAGCCGGATCAAAATAAATTACCATTCCTATCAAAAATCATTTCCTGCGGCTTTTCTAAAATGTCCATCCGGGGATTCCCGCTGACATTTTCCAATAAGTTTTCCGAGATATAAATTTCGTCCAGCTTTAACGTATTTTTGATCCGTACCAGTCTGGGATTTTGACGGCCAGTACCGTCACAAGTCTGGATCGCGGCTTGAATCGCCAGTCGATCGTTGGCAAGTATTAACGGTATCTTTTGAAGAGCCGTACACCCTGATGTCAACGTATTGGGATATGTTTTTTCAAAATCACACTGATCCCAAACCCGCCGCACCGAAAAATCCGCCATTCCTAAACCGTTAAAATTGCCACGGGTTTCTTCCGTTAGATTTAAAACCACTATGCGCTGTTGCTTAATTCCTCCCCTCGCATAGGGCGTAGCGAAACGGCCCGTAATATTGGGATCCATTCCGTCTCCGCTAATATTTTTGCCAATCTCATCCACCACCAAGACATCGATTTCCTCAATCAGAATAGCACCCATATTCTTTTTGGCTTCCATAAGCAATTCCGGTTCTTCCGTCAAGATGCGCGCCGCCGGAATGGCTGTAATCCGGCGGGTTTGATCATAAGCGTTTTCGATCATCGCCAAGCCAAATAATATTTTACCGTCCTCTATGGCAACCTTGGCAATGGAAACCAGACTTTGCTCCATAAAATTCATACCCCGGGAGTGACAGAGTTCCGCCCCTTTTTGTTTACCGAGTCCAATGGCGATCATTTTTAAAAGGCCGCTCTCGTATGAGCCACGAAATCCAGTATGAGGTTTAATCCGGTTAACGACGATCATTCCATCCGCCTGATAAGCAACCTTGTCAATATAGACCGGTAATCCCGTGCCGGCCATCCCGATTGGCAATGTTTCCATCGTCGCCCGGATCGGGCATCCCATGGTTTCTTCAGTAATTTCCAAACTGGCCAGTATTTCTCTCTGTCCTTCCGCCGTTGCTCCGCCATGACTGCCCATTGCCGGCACAATAAAGGGGTTCCCTCCGACACCTTTCACCTCATCCACAATGGTTCTGATAATCCTGGCAATATTAGCAACGCCCCTGCTTCCGGCAGCGATGGCTATGGAATCCCCGGACCGGATCCGGTCCAAGGTTTCCGGACGCTGCAATTGTTTTCGCACTTCATCCTCAATCGCTTCGCAACGAACATTGTCAAACTGCTGTCGCACCTTGCAGACCTTCGGTATACGGACCTTCGAGAGCAGTTGAGCAACCATCCCATCGGTTTTAAATTTCCCTTCAGAGTGCACAATGATCACCCCTTCCTCGTCACCAAACATTCATGGTCACGAAAACTTTGTAACTCCGTACCTCTTAAAATGAGTGGTTCATCGCTAAACTTTTTTCAATATGCGCAACTCAAAGTATAATCAATGCTCTTTTACAGAATGAATTTTCAATCCTAATCATTGTATTTTTGGTATTATATGGATATATCGTATCATACTTTCGATATCGAACATTGGAATTATGCAAAAACTTTTTGGGTTCGCGATCACGCCGACTTACAACCCCATCATGAACTCAATCGTATTTGATTTAAGGGCGCTCTGCCCTCCAAAAAATCCTTGGCGTTTTGCAACGAAAAACGGATGATCCGGTCATTGGCCTCATCACTGGCCGCGCCGATATGCGGCAGGGCGATGACCTTATTGCTGTGTAAAAGTTTGGAATCATAGGAAGGTTCGGTTGCAAAACTATCAATCGCGGCTCCGGCGATAACTCCGGTTTCCAGCGCTTGATAAAGCGCATCCTCATTAATGACCTGGCCCCGGGCGGTGTTAATCAAATAGGCCGTCGGCTTCATGGCCGTCAGTTGTGGCCAGTCGATCATATTTTGGGTCGTACCATCCCCCGGAATATGTAGGCTCAAAAAATCGGCTTCTTTAAGGATTTCCTCCAATCGCGCATATTGAAATCCCAGCTCTTGGGCTGCGGCATCATCCTGATACAGGTCACAAGCCAACACTTTCATATCAAAAGCCCTGGCATATCGGGCCAAGGTTTTTCCGATGGCCCCCATCCCGACGATGCCTACGGTTTTTTTGGAAATTTCTTTACCAGGCTCCGCGTGCCAGATATGGCGGCGCATCTCTGCGTCACATTGCGGTATTTGGCGGGCCATCCCGATCATGAGCCCGAACGCCAACTCGGCGACGGCGTTACTATTCATTCCGGGACAATTGGTAACCATCACTTGATGCCGGAAGGCCGCCTGGAGATCAATTTTGTCGAGCCCGACGCCGAATTTGCAAAGGATCTTCAATTTCCGGGCGGCGTCAAGAACCCTTTCGGTAACATGCTCCATGCCGAAAATGAATGCATCGGCGTCTTTGAGCCTTTCGCACAGCTCCGCTTCTGCCATTTCAGTGTCATGAAACAAGGGGGTGACTTCATAGTCGTTGGAGGAACAAAAATCGGCCACGGCCTGTTTGGTTATCTCTTCTTCCCTTTTGGTCAAGGTGATCAATATTTTTTTCATGGATTGATTCCCCTATCCTTTCACTCCGCCCAAAGTCATTCCGGTCACCAGATACCGCGAGGCAATCATATACATAATGACCACAGGAACGGTGGCGACCATCGCTCCGGCCATCAAAGGCCCCCATGCAAAAGCGTCGGCAACGATCATGTCCGACAAAGCCAAGGGAAGCGTCCGCGACATTTCATCGGTTAAAACAACCAGAGCGTATAAATACTCACACCAACACAAGGTAAACGAGAAAATCGCTGTCGCGACTATCCCGGGCAATGATAAAGGAAAAACCACCCGGAACATGGCCCCCGCTTTGGAGCTACCGTCAATGACGGCGGCTTCTTCCAATTCCTTGGGGATCGACGAAAAATAAGAAATCAGCATCCAGGTGGCATACGGTATGGTAAAGGTGGGATAGAGCAACACCATGGCCAAAATGTTATTATTAAGCCCCAGGTTGCAGACTAGGATATATAACGGGATAAACAGGACGGTCCTGGGCATTAAATAAGCGTATAAAATACTTTTGGACATTACTTTGCGGCCCCGAAATTTCAACTTTGAAATCGCATAGGCTGCCAAGGCGCTCAAAACAATCGTGACGAGCGATACGACCGTCGCTACCAACAAGCTGTTTCGAAGGTTTATTAGAAATTTAGGGCTTGAGAATATCGTGGCATAGGATGTCCAAACGATTTTCTCCGGCCAAAAGGTTGGGACGATATTATAGATTTCCAGTTGGGTTTTGGTGGATGTAATAAATATCCAGTAAATCGGGAACAACGCGCATAGTAAAAATATCAGCAGGGTTGCATAGGTAAGCGTTTTTCTGGCCAATCCGGTGACATTCATCCTTTACACCTCTGACTCCATGTTTTTTTTGATAATATAATGGACCAATCCGATCAAGGCCGGGAAAAGGAAGAGCGAAACGGCAATCGCCTTACTCAAATTCATGTTGAGAAAACCATAAGTATAACTCAAGGTCGAAAGGACTTGCGTCCCATTGGCGGGACCGCCGCGAGTCAATAACCAGATAATCTCGAAATCACTTAAGGTCCAAATGGTGGTGATAATCGACGCTAAAATGATGATGTTTTTAACCGCCGGCACTGTAATATGCCAGAATTGCCGAATCATATTGGCGCCGTCAATTTTAGCCGCCTCATAGAGGCCGATGTCCACGGTTTGCAGTCCGGCCAGAATGGAAATGCCCAAAAACGGCGTCCCGCGCCAAACGTTGACAATGATAACCGAGGTCATCGCCAGCCAAGGTGTGGATAGCCAACCGACCGGATCTTTCATGATCCCGGAGTGGATTAAAATATAGTTTAAGGCCCCGCCGACATCCGAATAAAGCCATTGCCAAATGTAAACGGAAACCAACGTGGGGATGGTCCAGGGTAAAATGAGCAAGGCCCTGAAAAAACTGCGGGCCTTGATGTCTTCATTCAGCACCAAGGCCATGATCATCCCGAAAAAAACTTTAAAAATCACGGCAAAACCCGTAAAAATAAGGGTATTCAGTAAAGCTTTTAAAAACAACGGATCAAAAATCAAGTTCCAATAATTTTGAAGGCCGGTAAATTGAGCAACGGCGCCAATCATTTTATCGGTCAGACTGATATAGATGGCCCAGCAAAACGGGACCAACATCACCAGGGTTAAGTATCCGGCCGTCGGCGCAAGCAGCCAAAAAGCCAATCGGCTCTCATTTTGCGAACGGGGCTTTTTCAGAAAATCCCTCTTCATGACATGATATTTCTCCATCTTCACGACTCCAATAGCATGGCTATAGGGAGCGGGGAAAGCCGTTCGCTCCCTACGCATATTACAAAACAAACTTAGCAATACTTCTGTGTCTATGTAGTGGCTTTGTAGTCAATTAGTTTTGCCACAGAGTCCCCCACCCCGGCATGCCGGGGCAATCTAAAGGATGAAAATAAGTTATTTATTCTCCCGCAGAGGCGCGGAGGCGCAGAGTTTTAATATAATAATATAATGGACTTTTTGGTTTTCTCAGCGCCTCTGCGCCTTGGCGGGAATTTATTCTTTTGGACATAAAGTATTTTCTAGATAGGCACAGAGAAAATCTTACTTCCTGTATATTTGTTCAATCCGGGTCTGCAGTTCCTTCACCGCTTTTTCTGGAGGCACTTTATCCGCTAAAATCCGCTGGTAGGCGTCGGTGTAACAATGGGAATTAAACACTTCTCCGGCATGATTCGAAAATGGCCCTTTATAGCCAAGATATTTCATATATTTCAAATGATCCATAAACGGTTTATTCATGGGATCCCGCCAGATGGGGTCCTTGGCCGAATCTTGATAAACGGGTACCAGATAGGGAACACCCTGTTTAATCCACTGTCGATACCAATCCCGGTTGGCGCAATATTCAATAAAGTCTTGAGCCAGCTCAGGGTTTTTGGTGCTTTTAAAGATTCCGTAATTACTGGTTCCGATGATCGGGTAACGTCCCTTGGGTCCGGCGGGAGTCAGGGCCACGCCCGTCTTGGCATAAAGCCCGGGATTATCGGTTCTCAGCGATTCTACTAAGGTTCCCCCGTTGTAAACCATTACCGATTGGCCGCTGAGATAGGATTTATTATTGCCGGTGCCATCCCAGGCCACGACGCTGGGAGGATTGGATTTGTCCATCAAGTACATGTCGGCGATGAATTGAAACGCTTTGATCGTTTCCGGGCTGTAAATCGTGACCTTTTTTCCGTCGGCGCTGGTTTCCGAACCGCCGAAAGAGGCGATCAACGTTCTGGAAAACCATTCACTATCATTGGTCCCGCATCCCATGCCCGCTCCGTAGATCCCTTTGCCGGGATCGGTGGTTGCTTTGGCAATTTTACGGAATTCAGCCCACGTTTCCGGCGGATGATTGAATCCAGCCGCTTTTAAAAGATCTTTGCGATAAATAAGGACATTCACATCCACCCACAGGGGGATGGCATAGCATTTCCCTTCAAATGTAACCGGTGTAGTGACGCCCGGTAAGAAGCCGCTTTGCTCTTTTTCAATCTTACGGCTGAGTGCGGTTAGGTCCATTAAAAGTCCCTTGGCATAAAACTCACCGATATCCTGATAAGCAAAAAAGCTTACATCCGGCGTTTGCCCGGATTCAATGGCCGCGCTCCATTTGGCATAAATATCTTTGTCCGGAATGGAGACGTAATTGACATCAACATTGTTTTTCTCCGCAAAGTCTTGAGCTCGCTTCGCCATGCTATCATTGACAAGGGTGGAGTAGGTTTTGGTAAACCAGACGGTAAGCGCAGGCTTTTGGGTTTCACAAACTCCGGCGGTTGCTAAAATCAAAATAAAGAGCACGATACCTAAAAAAATCAAGCCAAATTTTTTCATTCAACACTCTCCTTTTTCATTCCATGATTTTTTTGATTTTAAAGATAAGCTATGTTCTTGAGAATAGTTGATTGTAATATCTGTCTGATAAAAAATTAAGTTAAAAAGAATATCTCCCGCAGAGGCGTCAGCACATTTTGGTGCTGCAGGCGCAGAGAACAGATAACTAGAATAACTCCAAAGGCCACAATTAAAAAAACAGGTGCTTGTAAACGTCATTTTATCAATGATCATTGATTTTAAACTCAGCGCCACTGCGCCTCTGCGGGAGAATAAAATAGGCATATCAGATCAACCATTACCTGAGAACAGAGCTTCTTTTTTTAATTCATGATCTCTACCATCCCCTTTCTAAAAAACTCAGGCCATCCGCCCGGCGGCAAAAACTTCCCGCATCTGCTCCAGCAAATTTTTGGCCCCAAGCAGCAGCAAGTCCGTATCCGCGGCGATCGAGATCATGTCCACGCCGCGGTCGCGCCAGCGCTGAATATCTTCGTAAGCACAGGCGCCACTGGAGAGGCCAATGGGTTTGCCGGCCGCGTGGACCTTATCAATGATAGTCTGAATCGTAGCTGAAACTTCAGGATGATCCCATTCGCCGATTTTACCCATGGAAGCGGCCAGGTCGCGGGGGCCAATCACCAAACCGTCAATTTCTTCAATGGTCAAAATGCGATCCAAGTCCCGCACCGCGTCAATGTGCTCAACCTGGACGAATTTCAGCAGCAGTTGATCGACGCAAGCGAGATAATCCTGAATATCGATATTGCCAAATTGAATCGCGCGGCGCGGGCCGAAACCGCGAATCCCTTTGGGAGGATACATGCAGGACTGGACCGCTTTTTTGGCTTCCTGATAGGAATTGACCATCGGAAAGACGATACCGTCCGGCCCCATTTCCAGAACCGGCTTGGCCCGCACCGGATCATTCCAAGGAATCCGTACGATGGCGGAGACTCCGGCAGCCCGCGCCGCAATCAAATGCTGTTGCAAGTGATATAAATCAATCGCGGTGTGTTCCATGTCGATCCACAGATAGTCAAAACCGAGATTGCCGATGAGTTCGGTGATGGCGCTGTCGTTTAAGGAAATGTGGGTGCCCAGGGCGGGAATTTTCTGTTTCAGTTTGGTAAAGAGCATGGTAGGAAACCGTCCTTTCAATTTTTTAGGTGGGACCATATTTTTTAAGGGTAATATCATGTTGACTTAAATTTGGCAATAATTGACTAAGGGTAGTGTATATGGTATTATAATGATGGAAAAGTTAATACCCTACCTTTGTAGTAAACCGTTTGGGAAGCGACTTTATTAGAGTAAGCTTCCCTCATTCATTTTTATATTAGGGACACCTAATCAGTATAATTTATACACTGCTTTTTAATAGATTATACATCAAGGGTCACTGTTTTTCAACTACTTTTTACATTTAATACTGGAGGTTCACAAATGCCTGTTGATAAAGAGAAAAACGCCACATTTACCTTGATTATCGCCCAAGAGTTGCATGCCAAGCTTAAAGAAATGGCACTCGCAAATGATCGAAGTCTCAATAAGCAAATAACCTATATGCTTAAAACTTATATTGAAGAGCATAAAAAATAAAAATCCCTGGCTTATTTAGCCAAGGATTCTATTTAAGGGGCATACCCATTTTTACTAGCCACATCTAAACAAAATAATCGCGAAATTTGTGTTCCTTGTCGCGGACCTTCCGGTATTCGATTTCCTTTTGGTATTCAATAATCAGCGGATGATGCGAAACCACTTTTTTCAAAACTCGAATTTTCCAGCACCACTTCACAAAATCTCCCCCGGAACTAGGGTGCAAGCATTCCCAAGTCATCCATCTCTTTTAGATCCTCGGTTGGCTGGCTATCGATATCAACCAATTCAATTTCCAGCTTCTGCTTGACATCTTTAGTTGAACACGTCATGTTGATGAAAGAACTACCGCAAACACACTATTCCCATGCTACCCCTTATTATTTGATTTGGAATTATTAAGTTTTACCGTTTCTCCACTCGTAGGCATCCCATAAATAGCTCACAAGTGTAATACTGCTGCCAACCGCCAACTTTGCGTGACGAACTGTTAATCCTTTATAACTTGCACTTTTGCCGTGACCGCTACCATATGCATTTCTGAGTTCAGCAATGTTTCCCGCTATCCCAGAGAGGTTACCCAAGATAGCCTTTACAATCTTACCTTCGTCAGCATCTCCACCGATATTATCAGTCGAAATTTCAAGGAGTTTCATTGTTTCTTTCACTAATTGGCCTACACTCCACTCCTTGTCAATGTTGCTGCCACTCTCTTCAAGTATAGTCTTACAACAACTTTCAATGAATTCTTTAGACTTGCCTATAGCTTCGGTTGGATTATCGCTTTGCATTTTTAGCATGATTTCAATTTGGGCAGAGATATAATCGCTTGAAAACTTTTCCTTTAATAACTCACCAGCACTTGTAAATGGTGTTAAGTTCAGTTTTATTCTATCCATAACTGCTCTGCATTTCTTATAATGAGCCTGATACTCTTTCTTTGAACCACCCCAATAAGTATCTTCTTTTTTTTCATCAAATTCTATTTCAGATTGAAAGTATAACTCATAGTATTCAAGTAAATCACCAAGTAGTTTTATTACTTCGCTTTCGCTGGCGCTATTTACATAAGTTGTCAATGATTTACCTTTTGACAATTTATAGTGTTGGCACAGAGCAAGGCCGATACTATTTTGTGTAAAAACATCAAACTCATCAGTGGAGAAGTTGAGTACATAACCGCCACGATTAAATAAACTAAGGAAAGCCCCCTTTTCGATACTTGTGATTTTAGCCATTTACTCGATATCACTCCTAGTGTAATCGTATCCTCAATAAAAAACTGGCTATTTTTCTCATATTGGCTGAGAACAAACTTGATGATAAGTACAAAGATCAGTTTTTTTCCTATCTATTCATGTTTATCATCTGTATCTTCTTTAGCTTCAAAACCAAAAAACTTGAACGCCTTTTTGGGAATAGAAACTCGATTATATGTTCCTTCTTTGAGTCCTTCAATAATGTTCACAAGTTCTTTACTATTGAGTGTGATAGCAACGATTACTTGGCAATCATTCCCTAATGTAACCACTGAATCAATAAAACTTTTCATGTCCGCAGGAATAATACTCTGCTGAGCAGGCTCATCAAAGATCAGTATATTAGAATGATTACCCCCTTTAGCGATGGAAACCTGCAAAAGAGCCATTGTAAATGCCCAAATAACTCTTACTCCATCACTTGCAGAGGAGTCAAATTTCATATCAAAGCCATCAATAGTCGGAAGAAAAGACTCCTCAGAAATCTGGATTCCATTAAAATTTGAAAGACTACTATAATGATAATTTTGCAAATTCTGTATAAAGCACTTTTTAAGCAGAGCAATTTTTTCTACATCTAAATCCGAGAGACTTTTTGAAGGCAACTTATTCTTTCTATTAAGGTAATCATTCCACTGCGATGTCAAATCTTTCAATTTCTCAATTTGCGAAGAGGCTGAATCGCTCAAATGCGATAAACTCTCAATTCGACGACTAATTTCGATGCGTTTAAGCAATATAGCTTCCGATGCTTCAGTTTCTATCGTCGTAAACAAATCCGTTCTTAAGCTTTGCGCCAATAGCCTTAGTGTCATAAGCCGTGCTTCGATTGCGCCTTTCTGCTGCTGCAATACTTCTTTATTATTTTTGTGACTTGAAAGAGAGAACTCAAGCATAGACTTTTGCTCTTTCAAATGTCGAATATTCTCCTCAATATTCATAAAAAGGTTATCACTTTCCATCAAAAGCAAATTGTCATGAATTAGCTGCTTGCAGACAGGACAAGTATCGGCTGAAAATTCTCCTGTGGCTTCTGAACCAAATTTCTGCAACCTTGCGGCATCATTGTTATTCCGAATATCAGAATTGATTATCTCCAAATCCTTAGTAAGGCGCCTAATGGTCTCATTCTCACGAGCAAGCTGCGTGGCAAAACCCCTTAAATCTGACTCTAAAGATATTATTGTACTTTCGGTTTCTGATAATTCTTTGCTCAATGCCTCAAAATTATCTGAAACACGAGGCTTTAATTGCTTTAAGGAGTTAAATTCCTCCTGGAGGCGGGTAATCACTCCATCTATGGCACTTCCATCAGAACTGATAAAATGAATCTGACTGAAATCCCTTTCCGCTAAAACTCGAGGCCGAGTTGGTAGATTTCTAGCTTCGCATGACTCTCGCAGTGCGATCCGTTGTATTTCCGCAATGACTTGTTCCCACTCGCACTCAATATTAGCCTTTATGGTTTTCAAACGATCACGCTCTTTTTCGTTCTTCAATGTGTCAAGGCCAAGTAAAAATTCTATTACTCTTTTTTTAGATTCCCTTATCCCAAATATAGGCATACCTGAAAATATATCTGACCAACCATGTTTTTGTTCGATAAACATGCTTGCAAAGATAACCTGAAGATATAATTTTCGTTCACTTTCATCAGATGCCCGCACTTCAGGCAATTCGAGGTGCAGAAACTCCTCCAAATATGTATGAAATCCTTTTTTACTTGTAGCAGAATTCTGAGCATTAACAAACATATCCTCCGATTGCGTCTTAGGATCAGCAATCGAAGCGTAATTTCCATGATAAACGGTTATAAGTCTATTGTCTCGATTTTGCGCCACTGCGCTTCGAAAAATGGTAATAGTTTCGTTTCCATTTGTAATCTCTAAATATGCTCCAGATTCGGTAACAATCCATGTCTTACCGTTGTCATCAATGTTCGATTTAAAGGCAGACGTTAAGACCTTGCTTCCAACGCCACCTACCCCTCCGATGATCTGCTCAAATCCAAGGCAATAGTATATCGCAGCCAAAATAGAGCTTTTCCCACATGTGTTGTCCGGGCTTGAAACAAAGTTCAAACCGCTATGAAAGGGTGAATCAATACCGTAAACGCCATTCACTGTATTGATTTCGACGCGAAGTCTATTAATCTTCAGCATTTTTATCCCCCCAGATCTCACTCAGCTCTTTGATCTTACTTTCAGTCAGCTTCTTTGATAATTCCGACAAATCCAACATTTCAGAAACCATAAGATCACCTGCAAATTTTATTTGATCGGCGAAATAGCGCCCTCGGTCAGTAAGCTTAAAATTACCTGATTTCTGTTGTATTACAAACCCGTATGCGATAGCAAAAGTTAGTGCCTTATTAACTGCCGGATCAAATCTCACAATCGGTGGGTTCGTTAATTCATTTTTCGCAAACTTTAAGAGTTTATCCATGCTTTCTCGCGTATACAATGCAAATGATATCATGTGAAGTTTAATTAAGGAACAGCTGTCCTGCCAACCGCAGATTCGCATTATCAGACAAAGCTGAGACACCTTGTAGCTGATACGATAGTTATAAGGTACTGCGTCTGGCTTTGCATCAAAAACAATGTCTCCTCGTAGTAAAGGGTTATCTGGCATCGCTTTACACACTCCTGAATTCCATTGAACAATCAGCTAACCAACTTGCGACCAAATCTTGCTTAAGTTCACCTATGGATGCTTGCGTCAATACTCTTGAAAAATCACTTTCAAGCTTGGATTTAAATTCGTTTAGAATATCATCGAAAAGGGTTTGATTTAATGCCCTGTTCGTATGCATTCTAGTCTTTATTTTTACTTCATTCTTGTAACTTTGTTCGAGCTTATATATATCTTCATAAAAATCAGGAGCATCGAGATGGAGATTATTCATGATTTCTAGGCCGCTTATGTAAAATTCAATATACATGTTAATGACCTCTTTTAAATCATCATTTTTATCATCATCAACATGCATAACAGCTTTTATCTTACGACGGATATTCGCAACTTTTTCCGAATCGCATTGTGACCAATCCGGCGTTCCAGTGTGTTGAATGGCTAGATTCAACCTCATGTCAGTAAGATTGGTGCGAATGATTCGACTTATTTCGGGCGTAAAGTCCTCTGCTGTCTTAATTATGATTTTGAAGTCTTCACTGATATATTCGAATACATCTGGTCTTTTTGCTTTTTCTGCTATAACTTCGTTTCGTTTTGTTTCCGCATGTTCAATAATCCTGGAATCTTTATATTCAGGAATAACAAAATGCCACTCCATAATAGGTGGCACACCTAATCTTCGCAGTCTAGTTGCATAATCAGGTGAGATTAGCTTATTAATATCGTCGGTCATTTTGTCGCGTTGATGCTTATACAAATCATCGTCCGAGTATTCTCGTTCATGGCAGTAACATTGATGGACAATACCATTCATGGTAAATCCCTCAATACCAGCATCTCCACCTTGCACAGCAGGAATCGCAGTATAATGCTCGTCTTGGTACTTCATTCGATAACATTGGACGCACAATTCTTCCCATGCGTTGCCTGTCATATATCCGTCAATAAAGCACATAATGCTCAACCGCGATCCCCCCTTAGTAGTCTTAACGATATTGAGTTTGTAGTATCTGGACATTTTGTAACTGCGGAGATATCCACGAAGAATTCAACATGATCCTCCGTATAATAGATTTTGATAAGCTGAAAAATCAGATAAACCTTAGTCACTGTGACCTCCCTTTGCAGGAGATACATCTTATCGCCTATGCTCGGAAGGTCTTGAACGGTCACGTTAATTCTCCTCTCAATTATCAGTTTCCATTACCATCATATTCTGATTAACGCCTTATTTATTGTCTGGAGGTTTAATCAATACTTTTTATACTTCCACCGCCTTAACGGATGCTCTTTCTTTCCTTTGAAGTGTCAATTCATTTGCTGAATCTGATATTATTCAACAAAATCCATTACAGGAAAAATTCAATAAATAAACAAAATACCCTTCCAAATCCGACTAAATATCCCTTTTTTTAATTTAAGATTTTTTTCAAAATAAAATAAGGGCTGGCAAAATCCGGTTAAAATGATACTACCGATAACCGGATCAATTTCAGTTTTACCGTTTTTGGAGCGATACTTCATGATTTTTGCTTTGAATGTTGAAAAATCGAGAGTGCCGTTCTTTTCGCCAAAGGAGTCCCAAGCGAGGGTGGCCCGTAAAAAGGAATGACCGACAAAAAAGCCCACGCCCACGATAAAGTTCTGGGGGCTATGGAGTTTAAAAAGAAAGGGCGCACCGGGTTCGAGGGCAAAAAAAGCTTGACTCCCGCCGGGTTGCCAGAAATTGAATTCATCGGGGTGAAGGCGGGAAAGGCAGGAGAACCATTGGTTGTCGGTGACGGCAAGATAGAATTTCATGTTTTGACTTTTTATTTTTTCTTCAAAAAGAGCGTCCAGATCAAGTAGTTCATGCTCCTACTAACTTGACTATTTTTATTTGTAGTTATCAGTCTTTGACATAAAATTACTTAAAACATAACCAAATAAAAACACATCCAAAAGCTTTCCAAAATAAAATTGAACAAGCGATATCGTGCATAATTTAATACTATCATTATTATTAATGCCCTGACTACTACTTGGAAAGTTAAAAAAGCCAGTCATAGTTTTCTCGATTAATACCCTAAGATAATCCCATATTGATGCTTTATTAAAATAGGATGGAAGTGAAATTATTTGTTTATGATAATAATAAGATCCAAAAGCCCAACAACCCATTATTATTATAATTAAATATAAAACAAATGCTATAAATATTTGATAAAGTCTATTTCTGAAATATTTTAAAATACACCAGCATCCAAATACACATGCAAGGACATATATCAATAAATTAAAATAGAAATAAATATCATTGGTCTTGTTTTTACTTGTATAATACATGGAAAATCCGAAAATAACTACAGAAAAGAGGACCAAAATACTACCCCATACTTTTCCAATTATACCCTCGCGCTGCATAAATAAGTTTATACAAAGGCCTACAAACCCCAGAAAGAAAAGCATAGACGTTAGTTCAAATGCCTGTTGCATTAATTTAATTTTTACTACACTTCCTATAACATCAAAAGCTAGAAAAAGTGAAAATAGAGCATAAAAACTTCTACAATAAAATAATCTCCAAGAATAACGGCCTTTTAAAAAATATTTCATAATAAGCTTAGGTTTAAAATAAAAAACCATTGCTGACGCTATTAATAATATACCTCCTATAACGCCACATATAATTTTTCCCATGTATGCTCCTATAAATGTAATTTTCCAATTTAACCTAGTACTCGAGCGTATTAAGTCTCGTTCAAGTATTTGCTTTGAACTAATAAAATAAATCACATCTCGTAAAATATAATTAAGTTCCGATTTCACCAATTCTAATATTGATTCCCTGTACATATAAATGATTAGCTTGATTGTCTATAAAGAGTTGTATCAAATTCTTTGTTGGAGCTAACATCTTTATTTGACCATTATGTTCTTCTGCATTTCTTCCTGTCATATAAAACCAATTTCCATGCTCCACAACATTCCCATTATTATCTATAAAAAAAGATGAAGGATAATAGGCACTCGCATTTCTAAATGACAAACAATGAAACCTGCCTAAATCTATACCATTAATTTCGGCCAAAAAATATTCTAAATTACGACCATATGTTCTAATACATACCATACAATCTCCCATTTGTGGCTTATTTACCACAATCCATTTTTTTATTAATTTCGGCTTTTGACCAAACCATGGCATTTCGTTAGTAAATTTAATAGTAGCGCCTTTATTGGGAAAATCTATGTATTTATATTGTTCCATTTAATCTCTCCCCATTTCCCCCTTCTATCATAAGTGTTTTGGCTCACTTTATCTTTTGAAATTAACCATTGTCGACTTAAACGTTCTTGTACTTGATTCCATAATAAACGCCCTATTAAAGTTTCGTATTATAAGTTTTCCCTTGTGCGATGTTGGGAGTCCAATCTACTGGAACCGGAATCCATTCCGTCTCATTAAAGAAAAACAGATCCGTAAAAATAATACAACCAATAACCGAATCGATTTCGGTTTTACCGTTTTGGAGCGATACTTCATAATTCTTGCTTTGAGTGTCGGAAAGTCGAGAGTACCATTTTTTTCGCCAAAGGAATCCCAAGCAAGAGTGTTTGGTAAAAAGGAATGACGGACGAAAAAGCCGCCACCAACTATAAAGTTTTGGGGGCTATGAGTTTAAAAAGAAACGGCACGCCGGATTCAATGGCAGAGAAAGATTGGCTTCCGCCGAGTTGCCAGAAATTGATTCCATCGCGGTGAAGGCGGGAGAGGTAGGAGAACCATTGATTGTCCGTGACGTCGAGGTATAATTTCATGATTTACCTATTTAATGTTTGAGACTCGTGAGATGAAGATATAGTCTGTATATTGGAGCTAACTCTTGAATCATAAAATAATTTATAATCATCAAGGATTGCTTTTAACAGCCTATCAAGTGTTAAAAACAACCCAACTAACACTGATAAAATAATCTGGTTTTCTTCAGAATTATTTTTCGAGGAAGAACTTAGTTTTATAAAAGCCTCAATACTAAACCAGCTTGTAGCCAGAGCATATAGAAGAACCTTCTTAGCAGATATTTTTTGATTTTTGCTTAGCTCCTCTTCCCGTTTGAAACTAGGCAAATATGTCCAAAGGCATAAGAGTAGCGCAATAAACAAAACATATAAACAATCATTAAAAATATTATAGAGTTGTAATGTAATAAAGCCCATTAGCGATAATGGAATAAGGCCGGCCAACGATAAAGGAATCATTACCCAGAGCAAAAACGAATTTGTTTCATCCAATAATATTGCAACGCGATTTAAAATGTAATATTTTTGGGTCCATCCTAGTATGAATTTCTTTAAAGAAAAAGGAGATGGATTATTTACTTCTAAGAATTGAATAAGAGAACCAGAAAAAAAGGCATATATTAAAAATAAAATCAATATTAGTACTCTTAGCGGCATAGAAAGTAATAAAAACAAAGAATATAGTAGTAATAAAATTACAACAACGGCTAATATCTCGACTACTAATAGTGAATATCCCCATTTAAACCTTAAGCCAATTCTTTTTCCAACATTTTCAGACAATTTTTCAAGTCGAAGAGTCAAAAAATCCGCAAATTTTAATAGACAAAAAACTATAATTATTAGGAGTGTGGTTACCCCTATAACGGTCGCTATTCGAAAAGTCATATTTATTTCTACTCCTTTCACAGTTTTTCCATAACCATACCAAATTTTTTTCTACTCAATTTTGAAGATTAGTCAATTATATACGATTTTCATTTCATCATTCTTCCTCAACTTCCCCCAGCTCAATCAAATCATGATTAGTCCTTCGGATACAAATATCATTCTCTATCAGCAAATTCACTAATTGCTCCCCATTCATTAAAGCCACCAGAGTTACATCCGCTCTCTGCTTCAGTGCGTGCCCCGGAACTAAAATCACTGGTGGTAAATTAATCCTTGCTCATAGTCAATCACCGACCAAAAGATGGCCCAATATTAAAGCTATTTTTTCAAGTTTATTCGCCCGTATGAGAGATATCAAAAAATACCATCCGTTTCGATAATATGGTCGAGCTCGTCAGTATTCTGTGCCTTCAGCACTTTGTCACGCACTGCTCCCTGTGACAGATCAAGACGTTTGAATCGTATTTTTCCTGCCGGATCTTTACCTGTACGAATCAATTGAATCCTCCCGATTTTTGACTCTGCTTCCGCATATTTTGCAAAGCCTTTAGCCTTGCCAAGATTGTCCTTGAAATCCGGACTGTGCGGTTCCAGAATGTCAATGACATAGGTAAGAATCGGGTCGCTTCTTACAATCAAAAAATCAGGATAGGTCGGTTTGGTTTCCCCGTTGATTTCATATGGAATGCACAAAGACCATTTCTCACGCGGCGGGTTTCGAAGCCAGCAAACAAAATCCGTTCGTTTTGCTTCTTCTTCCAAAACACCTTCTTCCCAACCGTTGAGCTTGATGACGGCAATGCCTTTTTCGTCAGCAAACAAGTGGTTATCATATTCCTTGCCATCTTTATCAATTCGGACATTGATCGTTTCCGGCAGGGTGAAATTGTGTTTACTGACGGCATCGCTGTCCGCAATGATATCGCTATACTGCTTTTTGCACTTTTCGGATTTGCTGACAACATATTTCCGATATTGATCGTTCAAACCATGGAATTTCTTTTCTGCGTACCTGTTTAGCTTCGCTATACAGTCATCATCGGCCGCAAACAAGATACAATCGACCTTGAAAACGCTGGGGTCATCGTTGTTGCAGTACCTATTTCCGTATACATTTGGGAAGCCGTAACCACCAAGCTTTGCATCGGCCGCACGCAGCTGCCGATCAAGGTCGCTTTCGGATGCAGTAAAGAAATCGTGAACAATTCCGTAGTCAAGGGGCTCTCCGAATACATCAAAGATGCGGACAGACAGCTTGAAGGAAAGCACATGTGAAGCAAGCTCATCATATTTTCCTGTGCTGTGCAGCGCATCGATATAGGACCGAATCATGCTTGTAACATCGTCTTTAATTTCATCGGCTGCGTCCCGATAGATATTAGTCTGCGTAAGCAGACTAGCAAGGTTCAGAAGGGATTTCAGATAGCTGTTGATCTTTACCGAACGAACCAAATAAGTCAGCAATCCTCGATCATTGATAAACTTGGTGATTTCTTCTCTATTAAGGTAGCAGTTCGGAATTTTCATCTGAACGCCAGTATTCGAAACGAACTCGTCTGACTTGCCTTTGTCAGTTTTGACCGGGAACATAGGGGTCGGATCACTTTGCGGATGGATCTGTTGCTGCGGGATATCTGTCGCTTCATTTGTAGCATAACCATTCGCAGCATTAAGCCCCTGAGAATCAGAAGGCTGAACTTCTGCAGCAGCGTTTCCCGATTGCGAAAACAAATTCATCTGTCCCTCTATCGGCTGGTCGTTTCTGTGCCGAGGAGGATGTACGGTCCATGGAACATAGACCGGCTGATCCATGGATTCTCCGTCGATCACTGTGGGAATCTCTCCGCCTTCGGTATTTTGCAGCTCATCAATCACATTCTTGACTGTGTTCATATTGAAATAGGGAAGGAACAAACGCACATCATTCAGGGAATCGTCCACGAGGATATGACACTGCAGCGGTGTGCGAACCATTCTGCCGAGAAGCTGTGCAATATATGTGGCGTCTTCTGCATGGCGGAATGACATCATGGTTTCTGCGCGAGGACAATCCCAGCCTGTAGAGAGATTTTCCTTGAACAGCACCACGCGGATGCGCTTGTCATCCGTGATTTCAGATGGCTCCACATGATGCACCCGCAGACCGTTAATTGATAGTGTGGAGGTAGAGCCAAAGGTATGTGCGACCTCATTCTCTTTAAATTGCGTGCCCATTCTTTCCTCAATTTTGGCGATCACATCGTCCAAATTGGTATCGGAAACGGTTTTGCCGCTTCCGGCGAGAACCTGAATCACAAAGACCGGATTTACCTGTGCATAATGTTGTTCGTATGAGTATTGATACCAGTGGTCGCATTTTAACTTCCATTCATCCGTGGCGGCCTGCAGAACAGCCATTTCGTTGTTTTTTTCTGGATCGTCTGGATAGGTGATGACGATCCGATCTTTCAGTAGACCGGATGCTCGTACTTCGTTGGCGGTTACAATACATTTTTGCAGTGTGGAATTAGTATCACCCACCAATTTGTTGAACCGGGCAGCTGTGGCGCTGATTCCAATGACGACCGGAATCGGGGACAGATTATACTCTGTACTTCCCTTCAGAAAGCGCTGCATAATGGATGTCGCTTTCCCGGCTTCTTGCCCCTGCATACCGCGATGTGCCTCATCAATGATAAAGTACAGATGATCTGCTTTCTCCCTTGCCGTATTCTCCAGCGTTTCCCATATGGTATGTTGACGGGTATCGGAATGTCTGCCAAGGTTTCCGGCTTTCCCCAGCTTTTGCGTGTTGAGGAAATAGACGTGCCCGTCCTCCAGCATTTCCATATCAAAGGATTCATCCTCGATGGTGACACACTGACCAAAGCGAATCCTGTCTGCCTTCAAATCAAATTTTTGCTTAGACTGTTCGTTTAGAGCAGGAGAGTCTGACAGCCAAACGAAGATAGCTTCTGGCTGTTCGGCATATTGGTCTGTACCAAAGTAGATGTCTTCCACAAGCGCTGCCATGATGATCGTTTTACCGGCACCGGTGGGTGCCTGCAGGGAGACTACTTGTGGGGTGTGAGTGCGCCGGTAACTACCAAGTGCCTCAGCTGCCTTCATCCGCAGGTCGGTCACTGCCTTCTTTTGAAACGGGAATAATTCAACCTTCATACTCAGTTCCTCCCGGTATTGATTCTGAAGTTATCCAGATAATCACGATATAGCTGATAAGTATTGGAGGCTCTCAGATTCTTTGCCATGGCACAGTACCCAGCCTCGTAGTCGGTGACGATATATACCGTTTCAATTTCCGGATGGGCATTTACTGCTGCCTCAAACTCCGGGAAAGCAGCTTCTTCTGACAGTACGGCAAGCCGATTCTCCGGCAGCACCAGCATGGTGGGCGTTTCATCTCCTACAAGCTTGGGACAAGGACCGTGTGCTCCGGCTTTCATCCACAGCGTGGGCATCATTTCTTTGAACTGCCTGCCCAAAGCAACATCGGTCTTATTGAGAAAACTCAGCTTGAAATAGACTGCATTTGCCTTGAAACCGTCTGTCATCGGTATATCGCTGCCGAGGTAATTGCCTTTCAACGGTTCTCCGCTCACATCGCGCCCTTCAATGCTGCATACTGTGCGTGGCCAGGTGACATAGCGGGCAATACCGAGCTTTTCCCATTCATCATCACCGGACTGATATCCTTTTGCTGTCAACGTTCTCGCTTCATCGTCGGACACCTCGTTATTGGTGACCATAATGCAACGGCGATGACCGCCGTCCTCAGCATTCAGTAAATTGACTGCGTGGAGCGTCGTGCCGGAACCAGCAAAGAAGTCTACAATAAGTGCATTGGGCTTGTCTGCAGTGAAAAAATATATACAATCCTTGACAGCATATAGCGACTTTGGAAAGGTAAATCTCTTATTTGTGAAAATGTTTCCTAAAAGCCTTGATCCATATTGTGTTGAATCATGTAACGCAATTTTCCATATATCACCCGGCACTGCCATCACATAATCATTATCGTTATCGTCAACAATGATCTCATTATTGACTCCGCGGTCAATAATATTGAATTCTCCATTTTTGACTTTTGCATATTCGGCTTTGGCTAATCTATATACCGTAAATCCTCTTTTCTCGTCTCCGCCCACTTTTACACGGCCTTCGACTAGCCCGTCGGCAAGCGAAGTAGTGGACCATTGCCATCGTCCTTCGGTTCCGTTATTTCTAATTGGCAACAAACAGTACAACCCCTTAATCATCGGCGCCTCAGATTTTCCTGGGGGTAATGGTTCGCCAATTTTCAAGATTTTTCCGTTACTGGGGTCAATATATATAGGATAAAATCCCCCTGGTGAATCTTTTCTTGATGCGCCGGTTCCAGAACGCTTTAACAGATCCCACCTTATATTTCCTGTGTGTGTTCTACCTTTATTGGAAACCCATTCCCTATTTAGCTTAACACGGAGCGGAGCTGATTTCCCAAACAGTACAAAAAAGATGTACTCGCCACTGCGTCCAAACTCTCCTGCGCGTGCAACAATGGCAGGGTTTATCATAGTACTTACCATCTGAATCCTTGCCTCAGGAAACATCTCTTCCAGCAAACACCCTAAGTGCAGATATTCTTTTTCATCAATGGTAACGATCATCACGGAATTTTGCGGATTCAACAACTTTTTCGCTATTTTTAAACGCTTTTGCATCATCGATAGCCACTTGCTGTGACGGTATGTATCAACGCTGTCTACATAGTCGTTATTGTATTTCCAGTCCCGTGCGCCGGTGTTATAGGGCGGATCAATATAGATACAGTCCACTTTGCTGGCATAGAGGTATTCCAACAGCTGCAGAGCATGGTAGTTGTCCGCTTCGATCAGCGTATGCCACAAATCGCTATCGGGAGCATTGCACACGTTGCCAATGGGTTTCAGATAAGGATAAATTGTCTCGCCGAACTCTGCAACGGACACCAAATCCGCCACTGGAAACCTCGATGGTTCCCCGCCGCCTTTTGGTAGGCAAATCGCCGTGTCATCTTTCAGCTTTAACACGACATATGTTTCGTTCACCTTGCCGGCCTTGAGAGCAACAGTGCTTCCTTTCCTGACAGGAATATCATAAAGCGGCGTACATTCCGGCAGATGCTCTTCAAACACAAGCCCGAATTTCTTCTGCTTATTCATCTGATCTATCTTCTGCTGAATGAGGGCACGCAACTCCGGATTTTCTATTTGATCGATCAGGTCATGTATTGCAGCCATAATTTTCTCCTTTATTGGTTCTTATTCGAACCAGTAGGCAGTTTCCTTCGCCTTGATTTCGAGTCAATCATTGCTTCTCCTTCGCATCGGGAATAACGTCCATAATATCATCCATCGTGCAATCCAATACGCCGCAGTTTTTAACAGACACCGGACATCCTCATTCCTGCCGAGTTTTGCCAAGGCGTTTGTGCTGATTTTTCCGTGAAAGATGACGCTGCAGTTCCACATTATTGATTCAAGTGATTGTTCCTGTATCTTTGCTGCTTTTGCCATGCTATTTTCCCTTCTCCTTTTCGATCATTGTACCAGCTTTGATATGATATTTAATACCATATCTTGAACAAAAATCGATAACCTTTTTTGCCTGCTTGTTAAAAAACTCTTTGTGATCCCTATACGACGATACTTCCTTACTGTAGTTCGTGCGCCCAAAGATTATTTTATCTGTAAATTCAATTGCTTGCAATATAACATCCAAATCCTGATCAATCAGATTCGGTGTAGGATATGGTTCCACACTTACCCAAGTTTTACAGCCCTTATCATGCAATGCACTTAATGCCGCGAGGCGGTCAACATATGTTGCAGCTCCCGGTTCCACCCGCTCCCGGTATTCCTCATCTAGCGAAATAAGTGTAATCCCGTATTCATTTTCAGTTGAATACGTTGCCAGTTCATATGGCAGCAGCCCCTTTGTAAGAACCGTACATTTTATACCAGCATTATTCAGTTTCTCTATAGCGGCAAGGCTCATCTTCTTTATCTCATCATATCCATACATGAACGGGTCAGTAGTAAAGCAAAGCTGTACTGATTTGATTTTCGACTTCAGGCGTGGAATTTCTTCGTCGAGTATCTCCAGCGTGTTTTTAACCAGAAGTGGCTCCAGCCATTTTTCATAGGAATTGGTTTTTCCAAACCTCTTCGCCATCATAAAGGCATAGCATGGATATTTGCAGCCATGAGAACAGCCCTGAACATGATTCATGGTATAGTCCCCATATTCCACGCCGGTTTTATAGAGCATAGATTTTCGCTCTATGTATCCTTTCACCGGCTTCATGGCCTGCTCCTCCTTATGGTTACGCTCTTTACTTTTGTTTCCTCCCAAAATGCGGATGGTTGCAATCTGCTTTGGGTAAAAGCAGGATTTCTTACGATATCTATCATTCCTTGGTGCTTTAAATTGTCAAGTATGTCATAGATCATTTTAAATTCACATAATAAGCCGTAATCATTTACAAAGGTTGCCAATAGCCTCGTAATACCGACATCACCACTAAACCGCATCAAGTGTTCTTTCAGCTTTACTTCGATATCTTCAACCGTGAGGGGTTCGTTTTCAATTGAAGATGTCATATTGGGAACAGCATCAAATAGTGATAGCTGCCCACCCTGCTGTACATCAATAAATAGTTCATCCTTGCGCTTTTGCATGTTCTGAGCCATTAAGAAACAACCATCTTCATGATCGCAAACATGGATCATGCGATACTTTGGGCGCTGCCCCGGCTTCAGGCGTATGGGCATATCTAGTACGTATCCATATCTTTGTCTCAACCGTTGTTTATACTCCGTGGACAGCCTCTTCTCGGCTTGAAATCCGGTTATTTTGTCATGCTGATAATCATCAACAATGGCCTTCCAGTAATCGCCATCGGCAATACAGGTAAGCAATTCTTCGGACTGCTTAGAAGCGCTTACCTCAGTCGGTTCATATTCCACAAGATCATCTAAATCCTGTAGCGCTTCATCGTTATTATAATCAACCTTCATTACGCGGCAAGCATCGCGGAAAAATCCAAACGAGTTGAAGTTTATTAACATCTCCAACGTCCCGAAGCCGTAAGTTCCAAACTTATCAAACAATCCGAGATCGAGAGCCCTTATTCCATATGGGTCTATGTATAAGAAGATATTTGCGCCACGTTTACTTGAAAGAAGGCTTTCGATCTCTTTCTCGTATTTTCCCCCAATAACATCCATTCGCCCATTGGCAATACTAAAATCTTCAATATTCGCGCTCAATTCCTTTTCATAATTGAGGTCGATAAAGCAGGAATCGATCCGTCCTGGGCCGCTTTGCATTTTTGACTTTTTCATACAGTCGTCACGTGCTTGTAAAGCTATACGCGGGGAACCGGGTTTCCCATCATCGAATTTACCCTTTCCAGCAAAGCAATCTACATAAAAAATCGGCTTACCCGTTGTGAGAACTTTTTGAAAATACGGAGTCAGATAACAGCCGAGAAGTTGATCCTTAATTTCCGACCATCTGTTTTTTACTTTGAAGAAATTTTTATTATCCTTCGACATGTGCACCTTCCTCTACTTTAAAATAGATGATTTGTTTAAGCACAAGGCGAATCATTATTCGCGATCAATACCACGAAGTCACCAATATTACATTCCAGCAACTTACACATATTTTTATATTTACAAACATCATAACAAACCACCCTGACAAAGGGTGGTCAGAGAACGATAGTTCGGTCACAAAAATTTATGGAAATAAAAGTATATTCGTTCAATTATGCCATTTCCCTGCAAAAATATATCACCTTATATAAGGAACTTTTACCCCAAAAATATAAGTATTATTTTTATTTACTATTTATTTCCGTTTTTTAAAACAACCAACCAATATACAATTATTTGTCCATCTTTAAAACCCTGTTATAAAGAGATTTGAAATGGCTTACTGCAATTTTACGGTAATTAATACATCGTACTTAACTAACTCAGGATTACTTCTGAGTTTTTCCAAAGGGAGGAGCACTCCACAGTGATTTTTAAATGGTTTGCCCATCCTAATTAAATCTTTCAATTCATTCCTTATTTTATTTTTTAAAACCAAATACCATTTGTCTAAATAAATAAGCCCTTTACAATCGAAAGGACCCAAAAAATTACCACTTTAATTTCCCCCATTATCCGAAACCGCCTTCACCAACTGCGCTAACGTCCTTCTATCCTTTTCATCCCCCTGCTCCCAAACCTTCGCAACCAATTGCAAAAACGCCCTCAACTCATCACTCAAACTCTCCTGTATATCCTCAACCGCCACAGCCTCCCGTAACTTCTCAAACTGCGGGTCTTTAAAAATCTTCGCCAACCCTTCCCCATACTTCTGCTCTCCCAAAAACCGAATTCCGTTTGCAATAAATTCTTCTGGGGCAATATACATCTCACCCTCACCGGTCATGATCCAATAAGAGTTAACCCCAAACCGGAGCATCATGGCATTAAGAAACCGACTTGAAATCTCCTGTTTATTTCCCTCAATTCTTGAAATAGCACTTTGATCCCAGCCAATTTCTACACTGAGTTGCTCTTGATTCAACCCAATGTTCTCTCTAAAATATTTGACTCTTTTTCCGATCGAATCATTATGCATATCTCATAATTTCTCCTTGACATTTATGTTATTCACATATATAATCAAAATGTAATTTAAAACAATTCACTCAATTAAAATAAGAGTACGCAACAAAAACCACCGGCCCAAAAGTTACTTTTTTGTGCCCTGGTTTGATATTGCCCTGTGCCCCATTGCATTCCAAAAATAGCGAGCCTTAGGTTACCGCGCTTAAGTTTTCACGCGCCAAGCGGGAAATTTCAAACGCGCCTCATCCCGCTTAAAACCCCATGCTCTTAAAAAAAGTTTGAATGCCAATGGGTTAAAATCTCAGTTATTTCCATTATAACATAAATAAACCCCAAAAAGAAAAGGCAACCGGGAAAAGGGAGAAAACCAAATCAAACCCATGGATAAAGAAATCCGATAGAATTTCCTCAACCGAAGAGTAAATTTTCGGATCGCTTCAGAAAATTTTCTAAACCGGAGAGACAATCTCCTCAACCAAAGAGTGAATTTCCGGATCGTTCCAGAGAATTTTCTAAACCGGAGAGACAATCTCCTCAATCAAAGAGTAAATTTTCGGATCGCTCCAGGGAATTTTAGGAACTGAGATTCGATTTTATCTTCCGTAGATTAAATTTCAGAATCGCTCCAGAGGATTTTAGGAACCGGAGATTCGATTTTCTCTTCCGTAGATTAAATCCCAGGATCGCTCCAGAGAATTTTAGGAACCGGAGATGAGATTTCATCTTCCGTAGATTAAACCTTAGGATCGCTCCAGAGAATTTTGAGAACCGGAGATTGGATTTCATCTGCCGTAGATTAAATCCCAGGATCGCTCCAGAGAATTTTAGAAACCGAGATTCGATTTTATCTTCCGTAGATTAAACTTTAGGATCGCTCCAGAGAATTTTAGGAACCGGAGGGACCATCTCCCCCAACCAAAAAGTAAGCTGTAGCTATCTTATTACGAATGGTTGATTGAGATATCCGTTTAAATAAAAAGGGTTGACTTACAGGCTTTTAACCATTGACCAATCCTGGTTTTTAACCATCCATCATGCCTCACGATTTACCAGCAACGAAGAACCTGATGACCGTGACGAATCACGATAGTTCGTTATAAAGTTCACCCAGTAAAGCTGCCGGTCTATTAACTCACCCCTTCAGAAACCCGGTCGGCAAAAGAAGTCCGGTAGCCTTTCCCCTCCCTTTGACCGCTGGTCTGATTCAAATGCCAAAGGGAGGGGAAGGTCGATAGGCTGCAACAAGCGACTACATTTCTTTTAGGCATAGTTTAGGCCAATTGCAACAAAAGCCGACATCAAGCGCCAATAGCTAGTAACCAATAACTAATAATGAATGAATATTAACCAACACCCAGGAACGAGTAACCCATAAAAAAAGGTGCCCATGTCCAAACGAACTCCCGAAACAATCGAATCCCTGGAACAAAAAATCGCCGCCGGCCGGAAAAAACTCTACGAACTCTATACCGCCCACGGCTGCCGCACCGACGACGCCGTCCTCGCCTGCAGCATCAGCTTGGATAAACTAATCAATCAATGCCAAGCCAGGATTGGACCAGGATTAGACAGATTAAACGGATTAAAAGATTCGCCAGAATGAATTTATGATGCCTATTTTCACCCAAAACCCCCGGCATAAAAGCCCTACTATTCATCCCCGAAAGGGGTAACACGACTTTCGAAGCTATTTATTGATACCTTTTCCTGTACCCAAATATCAGGCCCTTTTAATGTTTTTTTTATAAACTTCTTTGAAAAACCGGAACCGCCGATCAAGGATGTCGGCGGCGCGGCATCTTTTCTCGGAGGAAAAACTGCCGTCGGCCCTCAGAATTACCCAAGAAGCCGACTCCATGGATGGAGGAGGCTGTCCAATCGCGCCAGCACTCCTACGGCGTTTACGGAAAAACGCCGATATAGAGGGGTATCGGGGGAACGGTTCCCCCGGGCCGGTGGGTTCCAAGGGTTGTCCGGCTACAACCCTTGGCCTTAGGGGTTGCAAGGGGAGCGGGTGGCGTCCCCTGTCGGCAATCATAAGTTCAGTCATAACCTTTCGCCCCAGAAGCTGCAAGGAGAGCAGGTTCGCAATCTTCTTCGCGCCGTCCCCTGCCGACACCGTTGGAATAATTTTTAGCAACCGTCATCATTACCCAGCTTCTTCAATTCGGCAATGGCGCTAACCTCTGTCAGCACTTTCATCTGTTCAATTGCAATCCGGTTTAAGTTAACCAAGCGTTCCCCTTGACTCATCCCGGCCTTGATATATTCGGCATTGAGGCTTTCCATATTAGCCAGCACCAGCAATTGCTCCAAAGTAGCGTAATCTCTAATGTTTCCCTCCTGGTCAGGATGGTTCTCCCGCCATTCCTTGGCCGTTTGGGAAAATAAAGCTACATTTAACAAATCAGCCTCATTGGCATAGGTTTGGGTTTGTTGTTGCTTAGTCAGAACCTTCGGTATTAAGTTTTGTTTGATCGAATCGGTATGGATATGATAATTAATCTTCGCCAGCGTCCTGCTAACCGTCCATTCAAGATTCGAGCGGCTGTTTTCCGCTTCAATCAACCGCTGGAATTCCTTAATCAGATAAAGCTTAAATTCAGCTGAAATCCACGAAGCGAATTCAAAAGCGATATCCTTATGGGCAAACGTCCCCCCGTATTTGCCACTGCTTGATGTAAGCCCAATCGCATTCGTGTTTTCAATCCATTTTGCCGGCGACATGGTAAAAGCATTGCTGCCGGCTTGGTTTTTAAACTGGTCGATTTCGACCAGTTTAGAATGAGGATTATTTATTTTTTCCCACAGTCCCAAAAACTCAATGGTATCTTTGCTTCGCAACCAATTTTTTATTACATCCGCCGGAGCATCGACATTTTTATATTTAGCAATATCCGTCAGGGAGATATATTCGCTGCTATCTTCCTTTTTAACCGCTACGGAAATACCCTGAACCTCCATACTCTTTTTCATCAACCTTAACCCCCTATAATCGCATCCAGCAAACCGTTTATTTCCGCCTCAAGCGCCTCTTAATCCCGGACCAATCCTCTGCATCCAACCGGTGTTTTGCGAAGGATTAATAGCAGAATTCATAGCAAAACAAACAGATTTTTCTATCTTCAAAAACCTTCCCCGAAATGGTCAACGGACATCCACCACCAATTAAACCAAAAAGTGTAGCCGCCTTCGCTCCCTATTTCCCCTCACCCAGCTGCCTATTCATAGCTGTCTGCCCTCTCCCATCACGCCAGAAAACGGCTATGGGCGAGGGATTTATACTGCCTATTTTATACTCAAAAATTCCCGGCATAAACAAAGCCCTATTACTCATCCCCGACATGGTCAACACGAGGTTGACCACACGCGGCCTTGAGTCACGGATGAATCACGGCCGTCGGCACTCAGAACCACCCAAGAAGACGACTCCATGGATGGAGGAGTCTGTCCAATCGCGCCAGCACTCCTACGGCGTTTACGGAGAAACGCCGATATAGAGGGGTATCCCTGGGGGCACGGTGCCCCCGGGCGGCGGGGATTCCAAAGGGTGAGCCGTTTCACCCTTTGGCCCGAGAGGTGCAGGGGAGTGGGTGACGTCCCCTGTCGGCATTCATAATAGTCCAACTATGACCTTTGACCTTAGGTGTCCCAAAAGGAGCAGGTTCGCAATCTTATTCGCACCCTCCCCCTATCTGCATCAAAGTAACAACACATAATCTATTTACCATCATCGCCCGACACACATTGCCTCAAAATTGCAATCAAAATCATCCCAATTCTCTGTCCGCGCGCGCGCTTTATCTCCCGGGGCTTCAACCCCAAACTCCCATCCATTCAGGTAACCTGCCCCGCATACCGGCTCTCGATCCTGATCCCAAGACCTGCCAACACTCCACGGATATAGGTTTCAACATCCCGGTAGGTTATCCTTTTATAGGTCTTACGAAGCATATGGTCTTTATACAGGTCAATCCGGTACAGCGGGGAATTCCGTCTAAACTCCACAAACTCCTCAAACTTCGCCAGATTCTCCGGATCATTTTTAAGCGCCTCTTTCAGTTCTTCCTCGATTTCGGCAATCTTATTTTTGAGAGAATTATATTGATAGATTTCATTAAAATCTCTCGTAATCCCCCGGATGTCCGCTTCTCCCTTTTCAAAGAGAGGATAAATCTCAAAGTGGCTTCCGCTGACAAAAACCAGGATTACCTTCTCACCGCTAAAAAGGGCGGATTGTATCATTTCCAGGTCTTTCTTCATCGAGTCAATCATTTCATCATGCTCCGCCGCCTCATTAAGGAATGCCAAGATTCTACCGCTCCAATTGATTACCATGATTCTCACTTCCAGTTCCACAAAGGATTCTCTATGAATACTCCCTATCCGTTTCAATATCAAATTGTAAAAAATACCAACTATTTCCATTATAACATAAATAATATCCAAAAAGATAACCAAAAACAAAAAAACGCCGAAAGGTGTATTTCGTTAAAAATTAACCCAATCATGACCAAACAAAATCAAGATGCCCCGGGCCCAATGTCATCAAGCTACGCTTCCATGAAATGGGACAAGATTCAAGTTGCCTATTTGACCTAACTCGCGCCTTTCTCGAAAGGCGGGCTCTTCCCCAAAGATGTTGTTCAAAGTAGTTGTTTCAGTGGAAGAGTAACCGCGAACCCAAGGTTCGAAGCCGTTGATCTTCAAAAGCTTTTAGACTGCGAGTCATCGGTTACTCTCCCACTGAATCCGCTTCATTGAAAAACTCCATTGGGGGAGAGCTCGCCTTCGTCACGAAGGCGCAGAGAGAGGTCTGGGCCCGAAATTTCAAATTCATTGCTTCCAGAAAATGTATCTATAGCTTGATGACATTGTCTCCGGACCTCTCTGCAGAAATATAAAAACGCCTCTACAGGCAGGATCACTCCTCATTAAAAAAAAACCAAAGGAAAAAATATTTTCCGGTGCAGCCGCCTTCGATTCCTATTTCCCCTCACCCCAGCCGCCTATTCATAGCTGTCTGCCCTCTCCCATCACGCCAAAAACGGCTATGGGCGAGGGACTTATACTGCCTATTTTCATTCCCAAATATCCTCGTCATAAAATCCCTATCACTCAACCCCGAAATGGTCAACATGACGTTGACCACACGCGGCCTTGAGTCACGGATGAATCACGGCCGTCGGCACACCGAACCACCCAAGAAGACGACTACACGGATGTAGGAGTCTGTCCAATCGCGCCAGCACTCCTACGGCGTTTACGGAAAAACGCCGATATAGAGGGGTATCCCTGGGGGAACGGTTCCCCCGGGCCGGCGGGTTCCAAGGGTTGTCCGGCTACAACCCTTGGCCCTAGGGGTTGCAAGGGGAGCAGGTGGCGTCCCCTGTCGGCATTCATAATAATCCAGTTACGCCCTTTGTGCCCTAGAAGTTGCAAGGAGAGCAGATTCGCAATCTTGTTCGCGCCGTCCCCTATCGGCATTCATAATCGTCCAACTACACCCCTCGGGAAAAATCATGCTTCACAGTCCATACGTCTCTCCCGCATTCCCCCACAACAGCTTCTCCGCCAGGGACTCCGCCTGTTTCAGGCCGATATACCCTTCCTCCGTCTTATCCGCCAAAACCTGCGCCACCACTTGCCGCCAGGCAAGGAGAGCCCCATAGGCCTCCTCGGAAGTCCAGGTGTCGCTGCCCCAAGCGATTCTGTTTACCGAGTGGGCCACCTCCAAAAACTCCGCCAACGCTCTTTGTGCCGCCGAAGTGCTGATAATGGGAACCCAGGTCATATCCAGCCAGACATTGTCATGGTTATGGGCCAGTCCCGCCGCATCGCAGCACCAGGGATATCCGCAATGCAGTAAAACAAAGCGGATCTCCGGATACCTGGTTATCACCGGCTCAAGCAGCAAAGGATTGGACCCTTGCAATTTCCCAAGGCCCGTATGGATCTGGAAGGGAACCTCCAGTTCCTTGCTTAACTCACAAAATCAGTGAAACATAAAATCGCCGTAATTCTTCCGTTCCCCTTCCGTCACTTCCGAAGGGCGTTTAAAAAAAGTTTGACAGGCCAAATCCTTATCCGGCAAATCATACTTCAGCGAGCGGTCATAAGCGGACGCCGACTTCAGGGCCACGCCCCCGTGACGGCGCCATTTCATAAAGAGAGCTTTCAGATATTGAAGATACTCCTCAAAATTGTCCCGCGGAGCATCCGGATACTGATTGAACGGGCTATTGCCGTCATGATCCGTCACCCCGGGATGAAACGATGTCACAAACATATCGGTGCGCATGGCAACCGAAAATAGTTCCGGATAGCCGTTATCGCTGCCGTAATCCCAATAAGGATCCAGGATGGCGCGTCGATAATTGCCAATCCCCTTTAATATTTCAAGGTCTGCCCCGTCTTCCCGGTGTCTCCCGGCAATCATTCCGGAAATCTCATCCCAATTCCCGGCACTCAGTGGAGCATCAAAACCGTAAATCCCTTGCAGCGCCTTTTCCAGCCACACAAAATAGCTGTTATAACGAACTTGGGCTAAGAAATCCCCCCGCCACTCTTTTTCATCCATGGGGATACCATAAGAAAAAGGGCGTTCCCAGACGGTTGGAATATAGTCCCGGACCCCGCCCGTCCACGTCTTTGATTGGGCAACCGATGTCAGATAGGAGTTGGCGAAAAGCAAGTCCAGGGTCAATGCCTTTTGAAAAGAACCCGGCAAATGGTGTTCATGGGTGGATACCACTGGAAAGTCACTGAGTGCTTGGTATAATCCCGGATAATATTTTGAACCCATCCCGCTCCTCCATTCCATCGATCCATCGCCAATTCCCGGCCCTCTTGGGCAACGGTAACCTTCTGATCGTATTTTATTGTAGTATAGGATATTATTTTAACTAATATTGTATTCATTTTGTTTTCTAAAATCAATATCATTACAATGGACCTAACCCAACTCCTTAGCTTGGAATGACTCCCGAAATATCTTCATACCACTCCGGCCGTATAATATCGATTTGTTTTTGCCTTGGAGCGTTAAAATGAAACGCCATATCATAGTATTCATGAGTCAAACAAAAAAGAGGCTGTCTAATTCCTTTTAGGACAGCCCCGTTAATCAAATCAAACTTATGAAGAAAGCTCTCCGCTCTATTTTTTCTCCTGGATAAAGGCAATAATTTCCTGCCGGGTCGGAATCCCGGGAATCGCTCCTTTTTTAGTGGTCGTTAATGCCCCCGCCGCACAGGAGAACATCGCGATTTCCCCCATTTCGGACCTGCTGATTTGGGCCAGTTCCTCCCTGCTCTTGCCGCACAAGTGATACAGCACCGTTCCCCAAAACCCATCACCCGCTCCCGTTGTATCAATGGCGTTAACCGGAAAAGAAGGAACAGACCCAAAACCGGCCGGGCCATAGAAAAAACATCCTTTTGCTCCCAGTGTAACATAAATCACCCGGATACCCCGGTTGAAAAGGCCGGCGGCTCCCTTTTCAAGATCGGCCGTTCCGGTGATCAACTCCAGCTCCTCATCGGAAACCTTTAGGATATCGGCATATTGCAAAGCTTCCTCCATGGCGGACCGGGCCTCTCCTTCGGATGGCCATAACAGGGGCCGGTAGTTGGGATCAAAGGATACCAAAACTCCGTTTTCCCTGGCAAATTTGGCTGCCGCCAAGGTTGCCGCGCGGGCGGGTTCCCCGGCCATGGAAACCGATCCAAAATGAAAGATCCGCGAATCTTTGATAAGTTGCCGGTCAACATCTTCCGGCCGCAACATCAAATCAGCGCCGGGATTGCGGTAAAAACTAAAAGAACGGTCACCCTGGGAATTGAGATGGACGAAAGCCAATGTCGTACGGACATCATTGGAAATTCTCAAACCCCGGGTCTCAATTTTTTCTTTTTTAAGGGTGTTCTCCAAAAAAGCGCCGAATTGATCTTTGCCGACCATTCCGATAAAAGCACCTTTTTTCCCCAGGCGGGATAAGGCAACCAAAACATTGGCCGGTGCGCCTCCGGGATTTTGTTCGTAGAGAGGATTCCCCTGCTTAGATAAACCTTGAGGCGTAAAATCGATCAGCAATTCTCCCAAAGCGGTAACATCATACATTTTTCCATCTCCTTTAAAGAGTGACCCCTGTAAAGCGCTTCACTTCGCAAACTTGATATGATAATAATCCGCGTTGCCATCTTGGACAATAAGTCCGATTTCATATTCAGCCTTTTCATAAGAACGATAAGTAAAGGCGACTTTCCCGCCGGCGAATATTTCGATCAGATCATGGTCAATGACGACCTTTACATCTATGACATCGCCGTTTTGAAATTCAAACGGTTTTTCACAAACACGGGGGCCGTCGGGCCCGGGCAATTTGGGCGCCAATATGGACTGGCAGGACTGGGCCCAGAAAGGATCAACCGCCATGGGCAGATTGGTCAGGGACACGCGCTGATAACCGCTTTCAAATGCTAAAACCAAACATTTCGCCGCATCCCGGTCCGACTTCAGCAGCAGGCCGAAATAATCACAGCAATCTCCGGGTCTGATTTGGCAACTCATCAGAAAACTCGGTTCCTGGATTTCAAAAAAACCGTAGGTAAGGGTAGCGATGGAGTTAACGGTGATATTATTCGGGCCATGCATCACAAAACCATCCTCCATGGGTTTAAAACTCCATGAAACGGGTGTATCAAAAGTATCAAGGATTTCAGCGGGCATTTTGACATCCAATTCACCCTCTGCGTTAGCCGTAACTTCATGCGGGATGGCAAAAGATCCTCCCCAATACCATTCGCCTTGATCACTTTGACTCGCCCGGTCGTGGGCCCAGCCGAAATAAAACCGCCGGCCGTTTTGATCCGCCATCGACTTTGCCGCGTAAAAACGCCGGCCGCCGATGCCGTCATGTTTGGGGGTGCGCCACGGGCCAAAGGGAGATTTGGATACGCGGTAAACCGTATTGACGAATTCCGAAAAACGCGAATAAGACAAATACCAATTGCCCTCCAGCTTATACAGTTCCGGACACTCAGGACAATTGGTATGTTTAGGCTCATAGAGCGGCCCATAATATTCCCAGTTTTTAAGATCGCAGGACCGGTAAAGCACCACGCATCCCCGCCTGGTGATGGGGCCCGCTTTTTTACGGGCCGAAAAAATAATCCAATAGCGTCCGTCCTCCTGGTTAAAGAAAACATAGGGATCACGCCAGTCAAGGCTTTCAAACAGATCGGTTTTAGGAATGATGCAGGGGTTGTTCTGATCCTTGGTCCAATGAACCCCATCTTCACTGGTAGCATGGCAAATCGTCTGCTGAAATTTGGCGCTGATATTGTAGCCGGTGTAAAACGCATGATACTTTCCTTCGCCGAAGATCACCGAACCGGTCCAACAACCATCCGCATCCGGCTCATCACCGCTGCCGGGGACAAGGGCTGTTTCAAGCTCCTCCCAATCCACCAGATTTTCGGAAACGGCATGGCTCCACGTGGTCCGGAGCCGTGCCGGATATACGGTCGTACCCACCGGGGGAGTCAGCGAAAAGATGTGATATTTCCCATCATGATAAAAGGGTATGGCATCTCCGGTTGAATCGGAAAAGGTTGGTTTTCTGTAAATTTTCATGGTAAACCCCTATCTTTTACTTTTTGTAATATGAATTCCAAAACTTCAGTCCATCCGCTTAGGCTGCGGTTTTACGGGCAAAAAGCTTATGAATGAAGCTCTTCTTGCCCTTTTGGGCATCAATCAAAACAGCGATAGCAATAATCAATCCTTTGACAACCAGTTGCCAATAGGAGCTCACATTCATCAAATTCAAACCATTGCTGATGATACCGATGATCATCACTCCGAAAATGGTGCCGCTGATTCTGCCGACGCCGCCGGACATCGACACTCCTCCCAGAACGCAAGCGGCGATCGCATCCATTTCGTATCCCCCTCCGATCGAAGGCTGGCCGGAATACATGCGGGAGCATAATACAAGCCCGGCAAAAGCCGCTAAAAATCCGGAGATGGTGTAGACCATAATTTCCACTTTTTTAATGGGAACCCCGGAAAGATGAGCCGATTCCCTGTTTCCTCCCACGGCATAGATATACGTGCCAAAGCGGGTCTTATTGAGCAAAATAATAAAAAGGACGATCAAAATAATCATATACAAAACCGGAAGCGGCAAAAATCCGATATACCCGGTACCAATGGCATTAAATCCCTCATTCATGATTCGGGTTGACTGGCCGCCGCTGTAGATATAAGCAACGCCCCTGGCAATATTCATACTGGCCAGCGTTATAATAAAAGCGGGAACTTTGAAAAAAGATATCAGCATGCCATTGATCAATCCCAAAAGAGTGCCCAGGGATAAGCCCAAAACAATCGCAAGCCATATCGGGAGATGGTTCGTTACAATAAATCCCACCGTTAAGGTTCCGCACATGGCGACGATAGCGCCGACCGAAAGATCGATTCCCCCGAGAATCATTACCAGCGCCATACCCAACGCCAGATACATATTGTTGGTAATCTGTCTGAGAACCGTGATTTGATTATCATAAGTCAAAAAAAACGGGGACTGAATGGAAAGGATAATCCCTATCAACAACAACACCAGAAGAATACCCCGGTTTTTCTTGACCACCGATACCACCATGTTATTGCTTATATCAATTGCTTTCACTCTTTTCTCCTCCAGTAGCATATTTCATGATATTTTCCTGCGTCAGGTCCTCTCTGGGGAGCTGTTTAACGATTCTCCCATTCCGGACAACACAAACCGAATCGCACATATTGATAATTTCCGGCAGCTCCGATGATACCAGGACAATCGCCATCTCCCCTTTAACCAGCTTATTGATAATGGAATAAATCTCTTGTTTCGAGCCGACATCAATTCCCCGGGTCGGTTCATCCAGAAACAAAATTTTAGGGTGGGTTGCCAGCCATCTTCCCAGCACCACTTTTTGCTGGTTTCCGCCGCTCAATTCGGCTACCGAAACCTCCGGGGACGATGTTTTGATCAGCAACTCGCCGATATATTGGCGGATCATCTTCTGGCGAAGTTTGCCGCTAATGAAACGCCAGCGTAATAAATATTTAAGGCCCGCCAGGGTGAGATTAAAACCCACCGTATTGGATAGCATCAGGCCTTGTTTTTTTCGATCCTCGGGGACCATGGCCATTCCGCTTTCAATGGATTGCCTGGTCGTTTTGAAATGAATTTTCTGGCCGTTTAGGGTAACCGTTCCGCTGTCGTAAGGCTCTCCGCCAAATATAGCCGTCATGATCTCGCTTCGTCCCGAGCCAACCAGCCCGGAGAAACCTAAAATCTCCCCTTTGCGGACTGAAAAACTGACGTCTTCAAAAATCCCCTTTTTGGTTAACCCTTCTACCGCAAGCACCACAGCGCCGGGTTCACAATAGGTTCGCGTATAATAACTTTTCATCGTTCTTCCAACCATCATGCTTACCAGTTCATCCGGGTCGGTTTCGGAGGTTTTTTTGGTTCCGACATAGGAACCATCCCGGATTACCGTAATCCGGTCGGAAATTTCAAATAATTCCTCCATGCGGTGGGAGATATAGATGATGCTGACGTGGCTTCGTTTCAGTTTTTCAATCGTCTCAAATAATTTCAACACCTCTTCATGGGATAAGGAAGAGGTAGGCTCGTCCATGACCAAAATTTGCACATTGAACGAAATGGCCTTGACGATTTCCACCATTTGCTGTTGGGCAATGGTAAGCTCTCTCACTGGCAGTTTGACATTTAAATCGATTCCAAGACTTTCCACCATTTCCTTGGCTCTTTTATCAATGGTTTTCTTATCCAAGAAGCCGGTTTTGGTTACGGGTTCCCTGCCGAGGAAAATGTTTTCCGCCACGGAAAGATAAGGGACCAGTACGATTTCCTGATGAATGATTCCGATTCCCAGTTCTTGGGCCAGATGAACATTTTCAATTTTCCTCCGGGTTCCGTTGATGACGATCGACCCGCCATCAGGCTGGTGTATTCCTCCCAAAACCTTTATCAGAGTAGACTTTCCAGCTCCGTTTTCTCCAAGTAATGCGTGAACTTCCCCCAGTTCCAGCTCAAAGTTGATTCCTTTAAGCGCATGCGTTCCTGCAAAACTCTTATCGATTTCCTTCATTTCCAGCACTTTCTGCCCCACAGTTTCACCTCATTTAAAAACATTCATAATCTGGATTCAGAGTGAATAGAAGAAAAGAGAAAAAATCATTGATCGTTTGATTTTTTCCCTTTCTTTGGCACCACTATCCCATGCTATAAATTCCCGGAAAACTTATTGCCATTTGCCGGCATTCTTTTTCGCTTCCTCAATCGTTACAATGTGAGAGGGCAAACGCAATTCTTTTTCAATTTTTTTGCCGGCCAGTAAATCCAATGCTTTCTGGAAAGCGACTTTAGCTTCCTGAATCGGGACCTGGGCTGCTACGGCAGTAAATGAACCATCCAGCAAAGCGGCCTTTCCATCCGGCGAAGCATCAATACTATAAACGTCGATAACGCCTTTCTTTTTAGCGGCTTTAATAGCAGCGGCAGCACCCATTGCCGAAGGGTCATTGATACAAAAGAAAGCATTTAAATCCGGGTTGGCCTGAATGATATCTTCCGCGATAGGCATCGACTTATCCAGGGCTGCTTTACCGTTTTGTTGCGCAACGATCTTATATTTATCCTTCTTATCGCCTAGGCCTTTCAAGAATCCATTAACCCGGTCCACACAACTCTCATTCTCAGGGAAATCGAGAATGGCAATCTTAGCGCCACTCGGATATTTCTTCACCAATTCCTTGCCGACCAAAGTACCGGCCTGGTAACAATCTGTGGTAACAAGCGTCTTAACAAGTTCTCTGTCAGCGTTGATTACCGCAGTATCGATGTTAATCACCGGAATACCTTTTTCCTTAAAGCCCTCAAGGCCCTGACGGATTCCCGCCGAATCAACCGGAATCACAAATACGGCGTCAAATCTCTTATTGGCTGCGTCAGCCATCTGGTTTAGCTGTTTATTCACATCATAGTCCGGGTCAAGGCAAACATAACTGTAACCTTTTTCCTTGCAAAGTTTTTTGAAAGTATCATTGATGGTGCTTTGGAAGGTATTGTTCTGGGTGTTGGGTAAAAATGCAAAGCTATAAGTCTTCTTAGCTTTTCCGGTATTCTTCTGAGTTGCGGCTTGACCATAAACGGTCATCAATGATATCACAAGAACCAAACCTAAAACTGCGGATATAACTTTTTTCATCACTTCAATTTCCCCCCTGATTTTTGATGTAACATTTCACAGATCATTTCTAAAAAACAGACGAGTTTTACCCTCACCTCCGATAGCGACCAAGATTTTTAAAATTTTTAACTAATTCCAGTAAAACAGGAAGAATAATGTAATCTTTTGCGTTATTATTTTTTCCAAATCAAAAAAATTAATTACTTGTTACGTAAATATTAACATAATGTTGATCTACAGTCAAGTTTTTCCCGTCTGTTTTCTAAAAAACAGACAAAAAAATATTTAAATACTATTTTTTACGTAAATTTTTTATTGATAACCTTTTCCAATGCCTCCGGGGCAGGCTCATGAACGATATCTTTCCAAGCTCTTAGCAAATTCTTCGGCATTACCACATAGGGTTCAACACCGATATACTTATATTGGCTATTGCCAAGCAGTGCTTTGGCTGTCGCCAATGCCACCGCTTCTCCCTGCTCATAGGGGCGCTGGGTGCTGAGCCCTCGGACCATCTCACCATTAGCCATATAAGTTGAGATTTCAACATCCAGGTCAAAGGTAACAATGGATATATCTTCCCGGTGAAGCTCTTTAAGAGCCCGAATCCCTTCCAGAGCAGGCCGGTCCCATGAAATATACAGGCCTTCCAAATCCGGGTGCGCAATCACCATCTGCCTGCAAATTTCATAAGCACCTTCAATTTCATAAAAATGCCGGACATCAACAATATCGATGTTATGGTAATTATCACGGATGACCTGTTCCGCCATCATATCACGCAAATGGGTCCCGTAAAATGGGGCTCCATGTTTAATCAAACCAACTTTCACTTGCTTTTTATCTTTGAAATACTCTCCCAGGATGATCCCGGCATTTTGACCGTTTTCCCGCTCATTGACTGAAACGCAGCAAGCGTAATCTTCCTTTTTAAAACCTTCGGGGACGTTGCTGATAAAAATGAGTTTGGTATCTTTGGAGATCTCTTTAAACTTCTGGGCCGTAATCTTATCATCGACCGGTATGGATATGATGGCATCCGGGGCTTGCATTCGGATACTATCCAACTGAGTCACCTGCAGCAAGGGATCAAAATGGGCGTCCGTCACCGCTATCACTTTCACGCCGTATTTTTCCAATGTATAACGGATGGCATTTTCATGTAGCCGAGTCCAGGCTGTACCGCTATAATGAAACGATATGCCCACTTTGTAACCGCCGGTCAGTAGTTTTTCTTTTTCATCTTCCGATAATTTAAGCTCGTCAGGAGATACCGCCTTTTCTCCAAAAGGTCCTCTCCCAATAATTTGAGTTGATTTCCGGATAGACAAAGTCACCGGCACTCTGATTTCATGTTGGCGGTCCTCTTCGCCTTGAATCCTCCGCAAAATTTTTTCGACTGCCAATTTCCCCATTTCTTCCGTATTTTGCTTTAAGGTCGTTAGTGGTGGCGTCACCAGTTCACACCATTCCTCATCCCCAAAGCCGACCACCGAAACATCCTGGGGGCAAGTCAGCCCCATATTCTCCAAAGCCTTTAATAGGACTAATGTAAGCTTGTTACCTCCCGCGATAAAAGCAGTTGTGGTGCCTTTTTCGCAGACATCCTGAATTTCTTTTCCGCTTTCATGATACAAATCAACCCGAATAACTAAATCTTCACGGTATTTGAGACCATGTTCCAAAAGGGCTTTTTTATACCCTTCCAAACGTTCTTCGGCAGTAATGGAAGAACTTTTCTCCAGTAAAATCGCAATGTTTTCATGTCCGCTTTTAATCAGGTGCTTTGTTCCCAAATACGTCGCCTGCATATTTTCAGACAAAACGCAATCAATGTCGTTGCTTTTAATAGTTCTTTCCAAGCAAACAAAAGGCATCTTGGCAACGAGCAATTGAGAATAATCAGACTCATCCTCATTGGCCGGCGCCAAGATGACACCTGCGATGCGCTTATTGGTCAGTAATCCTGATAAGATATGATTTTCCCTCACTGGGTCGTCATTCGTCAAATAGATAGAGAGTAAAAAGCCGCTTTCAGAAAGGTATCGGGAAAGAACCGTTATCAACTGGGAGTATATTGTGCCTCCAATATTGGGAACCACAAAAGCGACTTCGGATAATTTTCCAATCCGTAATTTTTTTTCTTTGGCAATAATTTTCTGCAGGTAGCCACTATTTTCGATACATTCTTCCACTTTCGCAACGACTTCGGGACTGACATACCGGGTCTTGTTGATTACATGAGACACCGTTGCAATGGATACTCCGGCCTGTTTTGCAATGTCTTTAATTGTTATACTCATGATTCGACTCCACTACCAGAATTTACGTAAATTATAACATCGTTTTAAAATAGCGTCAAACAATCCTCTGGCAACCGGAGAAACCCATGGTTTACTAAAAGGGCTTCAAAAGTATCAATTCCGGCTGGTCGCACTGATAAAGAAAATCGAATCCACCGAAAAACATTTTATGGGCCCTCAAGAAAAGACATACCGTCCCTCCTGATCTTTCCATAGTCAAACCCATCAAAGCAAACGCGAACCAGACAACATAAGATTTCCCCAAGAAATTAAATGATTGTAGAAATTTTACATGAAAAAAGAGTCCCGATCAACTATTCCCAAAAATGTAGCGAAAATTCTTAAAATAATTAGCTTAAAATCTCTTTGGTTACGAAGGAATTGTCAGAAAAATATAGAAACATTTACCAGCCATAAAATGCCCGGACCTCACATACCCTGGATTGGAGGTAATCCAATGGGAACGTTAAAAATAGCCGGTTCAATCGATCTCACTCAATTTTGGCCCACGGGTAAATCCGATGCCGATACCACGAAAATCATTCTGACGCCTCATTCTTTTCTGTATCAGACGGACGGAGCCGCGGAATTCAAAGAAACCAATGTATTTCAGAATGCCAGGGTAAAAAGCGAAGCCGGATTGGAGCCGGTCGTTCATTACAAAAACACTTCCCAGCCCCGGATCAATATCAGGCTGCAGGGAATTGACGCCCCGGAGTTGCATTATAAACTGTATGGAAAACTACCCAAAGGACATCTTTCCCCCGAAGAATACGGGCGTTTGAAAAAAGCAAATGCCGAAAACGAATTCCGGCAATATCTTGCGGAAACGGCCACCGTTGAATTGCAGAAAATGTTGAAAGCCAATTCAAATAGCGGCAGCCGGACCGATTGTCTTTTTGTTTCGGGAAATATTGACAAGCCGGGGGATGGATGCGACGTTTACGGCCGTTTTGTGGGCGACATCATCATCACCGGCGGGGCTGGCCAAACCATCAACATCAACCATTGGCTGCTGGAAAACGGCTGGGTTTTCCCGGCATTTTACAATTCCTTATCCGACCGGGAGATTACCGATTTGCTAGCCCTCTATAAAAAAGGGCAAAGCGCCCCCGGACACACTTTGCACTACTATACTTCCGAGATCAAAACCTTTGATTTTCAGCTACAATTCCGGGACCCCAAACAAAACCCGGTGTATCATCCGGTCGACGACAAAGGAAAGGTGATTCTGCCGAAGTTCTTTCGCAGATGGTCCATATATAATCTTTACCAGCTGGCAGCGATCAACATCGGAACATTTAAAGAGTATCTGGAGTCCAAGGAAGATGACCGCTTAATCCTACGGCCCGATTTAAAGAAATACCGCCAAACCCAAAAGAGTTCCATTCCCCTCAGCCAGATTTTTGACGGCAGCCAGGTGATGGTGAAACCGGAAGACATGATCTTCATCGAAAAACCCGCCGTCCTGGTGGATGAAAATGATGTTGAAATCATTTCCTTTTAAGCCTCTAACACTACCTCGCCCTCCAAGGATTACCGCATAGGTAATTCGCCTAAACATGCTGCTTTTGACTCTTTCTCCCGGCACTGGGGGGCCCGCCGGGATTTCAACCTCTAATTTTTATGTCTTGCCTTTAAATGCTGGCGGTTATCCCGTAAAATCCTGAATCCGGTGAAAGACAGACTACCCGGCTAAAATGCCGGGAATTAAATTTTGAACCGTCAAAACAGAGCAGCTCATGATGATAGTGGTCCATGATTTTCATCCAGCAACGGATAAAGATACTTTTCTTCCCTAGCTATCCTCTTTTCGATCGCCTCCATCACCTTTCCCGACACCTCTAAAAATTCCCCGGGCGCATTTTTGATTTTTACATCCCCCAGGTATTTATTTTTAAAATCATCAAATACCCGAGCCAGGCTCCCCATTTCCGATGCAAATTGTTTACTCGTTTCCTGGATTTTCGGGTCATGTTTTTTCATTAAATAGGGATATATAAATTGATCTTCACTGGCCAGGTGCATCGTAAGCTTCCCCGATAAGGCGCCCAGCAATAATGAAATATCAAATGCATTTTCTCTCACTTTGGGTATCGAGTCGTACATCGATATTTTCTGCACCAGTTGTAAAATATCAGCGTGTTGACGTTGGATAATCTCAAACATGTTCCATTCTCCTTTCATTTCCTTTATCAATCGTATTATAATGGTGCAAAAACCAAAAATCGGTAGCTAAAGCTACCGAAATTTACTTCTGAGACGGCCCCAAGTGGAGGATTTAAATTTTGATCATGAAAAAAGCCCGCCATCCAAATGGGATACGGGCTAAATGAAGGAGGCCTTTCCATGAAGAAAATTGGTATTGTATTTATCGTAACGTCTTTGATTTGAAATCGTTTCCCGGAAATTATAAGCGCCAATGAAAAATGAATTCAAACCAATAACGATAAGGTTGATACTCCCTTTATGCATTCAAAAGCCCCACCACCTGATAAGCGATGGGGATTATTTTTTTGATATTGATGACGGTTAACTTCAAAGGACAATTCCGTGATTCTTAGATGAAACCGCCGCCAAAGCATCCGCCACAACCAATAACCAACAACACGAAGATCAAGAACATCAGCCAACCATTACAGGAAAAACCACAACCTGCTCCTCCAAGACCATCTGCCATTCTTTATCTCTCCTTTCCTTTGTCGCGCGCCTTTGTAAGGCGATCTTGATATCAATATATGATTTCTCCTTTTACAAAGGAATTGGGCTAAAGTTATTTTCATCAAGGGAATTTGGCATTCATCCGAAGATTTCTTTTTTAATTTTTCTTGGCATTTTCGATTTTTTTCTCCGCATATTCCATCAAGTCTCGGCGAAACTGGTTTTCCCGATGGATATTAAACTCAGGAATATCCAACACCCAGTTATAGTTTTTACTTCGCTGCAAGGTACCAATCTCTTTATCATCCAGCATCACGTTATAAAAACTTTCACTTACATGTTCCCAGTTAATTTTCATTTCTGCCTCTCATCAATCGATTATAAGTCGATTCCGATTTTTCCACGTCATTTAACTTTTCAAGCGCGGCTTCCTTCATGAAATCAATAGTTTCTTCCGGTATTCCGCTATGATGATCCCTTAAAAACGTCCAGACTTCCAGGATGGACTTACGATTGACCAAAGTACTCATTTTTTGACCTTCTCTCTTTATTTGATTATCCCTCATTTTGGTAAATTTGGCAACCGCGTTTACCTATTCTCTCCGTTGAATTTTTCTTATAGAGTTTACAATCCCCCGCTCCGGAGAACTATGCCTTCCGTTATCCTGACGGATAAATATTTAAACAACCAGGCCGGAAAGAAAGCGTTTTAAAAATAAAAATCCCTGCCAAAACAATCAACAAGGATTTTTTAGATCGATGGGTGAAAAATTTCAAAGCGATCGATTATAATCAAGAACCGCATTATCTATCGTATGGCCGCTTTTTTTTAATTCTTCAACAAAATTGGTGAAGCCATAAACTACACTATCTGGGTCATTATGATCTTCTTGAGCAGGTGGTTTAATGGCTCCTGAAATCGTAATCGTAAAACATGATTTTACTTCATGTTTATCCATTAGAACGTCGCCTCCACATACCATCATTATAGCACGCTCATACGAATTTGGTATTCAATTTACTTTTAATTCAAAGGAATTTTTTGAACACGGATGTAGCTGCCAAACTGACTACCCGCTCGAAGGGAAGACCATTGATATCTCGCCCATTCCACTACGATTCCTATGGTAAATTAACAACAAAATAGGGCAGCCCCGAAAAAGATTTTAATCCATGAGATATACCTTGAAGAATATGGCAACCATCAATATTGTATACCTCTATCGATATTTTCCTTTGGGTAGGACTGCCCCGTTTAAGGAGTTAAATACGGCAAGAAACGGTTGGCGAAACCTGCCGCATCTGTAATAAAGATATCCAAGTTTTATGTCCAACCGGTGACCAACATGTGACCAGCCTGTGAAATATGATTCCCAAACCAGCCGCCTAAATAAGCCGTTAAAACCATGTCCCATCCATCATACCGCTGGCATAAAAGTTAAATATGCCCAAAAAAAGAACCCTCAAAAGAGGGTTGCCAAAACGGCAAGGAAATTCATTGAAGAAACTGATTTTTACTATACCAAAAAGTTATGGAGAAATCATGGATACATTGTAAATAATAAGTCAACCGGTCTGGTATTTACCCACGAAAAAACCCGCAGCCTCTGCTACGGGTTAATATTTTTGATTTGGTGGACCACCGGGGACTCGAACCCCGGGCCCGCTGATTAAGAGTCAAGTCAAAGGTCTTTCTTAAAATTTCTTAAAATAGTTCAAACGTTGATTTATAAGGATTTCAATGAAACGCGTCTTTCGATGCTTGCTATAATTTTTTCAAGTTTTCTTAAAAATTATGACTAAATTATGACAAAGCTTTTTAACAAAAATAGGGGCGTTAACGAGCTAAAGAGATGCTGATTACACGTCTTAAAAGCTTGGCGGCCTGTCTATAGTAAAACAGATTATCAATAAAATGGGTCTGCCTTTGTTTATTGGCAGACCCATTTACTTTAATTTTCTTTTGTTTATTCTTTACTAGCCCTCAACCCAAAATTAAAAAGGCAAACCATTATTAATTGGAATTACTGAAATTGAAATTCCAGATCCGGTATTTACCAAAGTCGATGAAGCGACTAAACCTTTGGTTTCTTTACTATTTTGAGTCCATTCGATTATGCCATAACCATAAGCCGTAAAACCCGAAACTACAAACCTACATGTTTGATTTGCAGCCAAATCAAATGAAACAGTTTTAGTATTATCTCCTTCTGTATAATTCAATATAGTACCTGCGTCGATTTTAACATATCCACTACTTTGATTCGTTGAAGAATCGTATAAAATGGTTCCATCTAGCAAATAAAGAGTAATTTTTACAGAAATTGTACTATCAGTTATATTGCTTACATTAAGATGGCTATAAGCTCCTCCAGTAGTAGACCAATAATGATTGATAACAGCACTGCCCGAAGTTCCAAAAGCCACATTTGATAGCCCCAACAAACATGCCATTACTACCAAACAAACTAGAATTTTTTTCATAGCTTTTAACCTCTTTTATTAGATTTGGAAACCAATTTCCAATCCTAATATCGACCTAAACTGGAAAATTATTATAACAAAATTATAAATTTTATTATGCCGCGCCCCACCCTAGCGCTACCTTGGCATATGCACCCCGCGGACAATCGGCACAGCAAAAGGACAATAAAAAAACCGCTCGATTTCTCGAACGGCCTTTAATATTCAATACCAAATCCGATGGAACTTCAATTTAATCTGTTATTACTTCATCGGTTGCGGGAGAATACGACCCAGAATTACAAATATATACATTCTTCATGGCAGCATACCCCGAAATACTATTATCTGAATACCAACTATTATATACAGCTCTAAGAGTTATAATTTCTCCAGCGCAAAAATAAATATCAAATGAATAACTTATATAAGTGGTCATAAGCTCTTGACTTTTCGCTTCCCCCGCACATTCTATATAAATAATTCCGACCGATTGAGTAGATTTAGTAGCCATAGCATCAAATTTAACTCGATAATAACCAGCGTGTTTGACACGAAATTGTTTTATTACTTCAGTTGTCACCGTGCCTGTATTTGTGGGAGTAATTTTTTCACTAATTGAGCTTAATAAGATTGTATCTCCTGCTGAAGATAGCAAGGGTAAATCTACAGCGTCATATCCATCTACTTTATCAGCATCAACAGCCTCGCCTAACACTACATTTGATAAGCTCAGTAAACAAACCATTACCATCAAACATACCAAACCTCTTTTCATAAATCTGAACCTCCTTTAATAAATTTTGAAAATTAAGTCCATAATTGAATTATCGTCCTTATCTAGAAAATTATTATAGTAAACCAGTTCTTTGTTTTTAATATGTCTCGCCCCACCCTGCGTAAAATTGGCATATGGAACCCGTAGTAAAACCACACACCTAAGAATGAACAATAAAAAAGCGCCTCCGAATCGGTGACGCTTTCTAAAATTCCATGATAATAATATAACATGAAAATCAGGGTTTTTGGTGCCTATATAGTGCCAATTTTTCAATTTGACTTTTCCTCAAGATTAACATTCACAGCCATAACCAATAGGTTTTATTGAGTATTGATTTGCATAATCGAAAGATTCCTCGTCTCGACCTATTCATCATTAACGCGACTGTTTCAATATCTTTGTCATGAAAATACCGGTATTCAACAAATATCCTTTCTTCCTGAGCCAATTGTTTTAAGCATTTTTGTATTATCTTTAGCTGCCTTTCTAAATCAACTCTTGCTAATGCTATTTTTTCAACCTTACTCTCTTCACCGCCACCGCCCGGCGAAAAAGAAAGAAATTGGGTATTTTTTGGTGTTAATATTAAAAGTTTATCTTTAATTCGTGGATATGACCTATACATCTCTTCAATTTTATTACTTGTCTTTTGCTCCATCATCATTCTTCTTTTTGTTAGGAAATAAAAAAGCCGACAACCCGGAAACTTATGTTTTCAGACTGTCGGCATCGCTTCGTGGCGTAGCCTATCTCATTTATACTATTTTTGGTTAATATAACTACTAATTTTTCCTAATGATTTCTGTACATTTTCGATTGCATCCTCATGCCCTTTTTGAGCAATTTTTTGTTCTAAAATCAATGTAATCGACTCTCTTAATGTATCAAAAAAATCAAGACATTCTTTTTCACTTAATTCATGTATTCCTTTACTTAAAATTCCATAAATAATTTTTTTGTCTACCATGAATTGCGGCAAATACCCTTTAAGCATTGAGATTCTCTCAACTACTTTGGAATCATTATATTTCTCTTCGTCAAAGCTTTTATCATTAAGTGCAAATTGATGAGCTTATTCTAATAAATTTTCAAAAACTCTTCGTAAATAAACATGTGAGCCAGCACCTATTCCATGTGAAGCTAAACCAATGGCCCTTATAAGGTCACTATAATTTTGTTCATCAAGAACTTTGGGATCTTTTTTTAAAACACTTTTTTCTAAATCAGCCCTAGATGGGCATTGTCCAATCTTCATTACCTCATCGCCAACCAATTTAAAAATTAAAACTATATGCAAAGGATAAAAATCCTTATCAAATCAACGCTTTGACCATAATTGGCTCACGACAATAAAAAATAGAGCCTTCAAAAATAAATTTTTTAGTATAATCAATTATAACAAAACCCAATAACCATCAGCATTCCAAGCGATTATGACTAAATGGGCAAAAATAAAAGGATCTGCCTATTCGACAAACCCTGATTTTCTTATGGTGGACCACCGGGGACTCGAACCCCGGGCCCGCTGATTAAGAGTCAGCTGCTCTACCAACTGAGCTAGTGGTCCATATTAAATTATTAAACCTTTTCTTTATTACTATTAACTCTTCGAACCCCGGGCCCGCTGATTAAGAGTCAGCGCGAATCCGAAGGATTCGACTCTACACAACTGAGCTAGTGGTCCATATTAAATGGTTTACATCTTTCTCTATTCCCTATCAATTTTTCGAACCAATAACGATTAACCTAATTCCGAATAACTGTTTTAAATATTGGTGGCGGTGACTGGGATCGAACCAGTGACACTGCGGGTATGAACCGCATGCTCGTACCAACTGAGCTACACCGCCAAAAAATTCACGTTCTTAACGCATATGTTATTATAATATAAACCCGTCCGCAGATCAATAGCCTGTTTTTGGATTTATCAATAAATTTAAGTTTCATTCCCCAATATAATCTCTTCCACCGCACTGAGCAGGATCTCTTTCCGCACGCCGTCCCCAAATTGGACAATCAAAGATTCCTTGAGGGGATTGGTTTCCACAATCTTGCCTTCCTTTCCATCCACTCTGACCCTACTGCCAATCAGCGGCAAGTCCGCTTTTGCCTCACGGTAGCAATTGGATTCGAACTTCAAGCAGCACATCAAACGTGAGCATATTCCGGAAATCTTCACCGGATTGAGGGACAGGTTTTGCTCTTTAGCCATCTTAATCGAAACCGGTTCAAAATCCCCTAAAAAAGTACCACAACACAGCGGCCTACCGCAAGGTCCCAGGCCGCCCAACATTTTAGCTTCATCGCGGACTCCGATTTGACGAAGTTCGATACGGGTCCGGAACACTGTCGCCAAGTCCTTGACCAACTCCCGAAAATCCACTCTGCCGTCGGCCGTGAAGTAGAAAATGATTTTACTACGGTCAAAAGTATATTCCACCTCCACCAGTTTCATCTGCAACTGGTGATGGGCTATCTTTTCCAGGCAGGTTGTAAAGGCCTTCTTTTCCTTTTCCATATTCTCGCGCAGTTGGACTTCATCTTCCGCCGTCGCGATCCGGATCACCTTTTTTAACGGCAAGGTTACCTTATCATCCGGCACCTCTTTAGGGCCGATCATCACCTGACCGAACTCAATACCCCTGGCTGTTTCCACTATCACATTTTGGCCGGCTTTAATCTCAAACTCACTGGGATCGAAATAATAAATTTTACCCGCTTGTTTAAAGCGGACTCCCACGACATTGTATGACATTCAACCAATTCCCTTCAATTTGACTCCAACAATTTAGTGAACCGATTTATCAAAAATCAACCATAATTAGCATGCACTTTTAAGGCTATAAAAAATTCTTCCAGGACCAATCGCAAACTGACATTATTTTCAACCATTGTAAGAGCCCGGGTTAATTTTTCGGAAAAAAACAACTGTCCGGCAATAATTTCAGAAGATCCTCCCGCCGATTTAGCCTTTTCAATCATATTTATTCTCAATTCAGCTTGCCATTCCTGTAATAAAGCTAAAATCTCGCGCCGCTCCTTTTTTTCGAGATCGCCTGCGAGTTTCAAAAGTTCCAGTAAATCCCGTCGCCAAATATCGGCCAGCTTCAGCTGAATCGTACCGGGAGAGTCCTCTGAGCCACCCATTGCCACCCCCGGAATCCCCCCCGAAGTCTCGGCCCGTTTCCTGGCTTCTCCTTCTGTAAAACCTTTTTCAATCAGCCAATGGGTAATTTCTTCCGTCGGAACGGGAAATAGCTGAAAAACCTGACAACGGGACCGGATCGTCGGCAAAATGTTATCGGCCCGGACCGCCGTAAAAAGGAAAACAACCCCGGAGGGTGGTTCTTCTAAAATTTTCAAAAAACTATTGGCTGCCGCTTCGGTAAGCAGTTCAGCCCCGGGAAAGAAAAAAATCTTATGAGAACCGAGCACCGGGCGTAAATATGCACTATGCTGCATGTCCCGCAGTTGATCGATTTTAATCGAGTTCCCGCTGGGAAGGATAGTCTCAAAATCGGGATGATTCCCCATATCCAGTTGTTTGCAGGATCGGCAGCCGCAAGAGTCCGCCCCCTGTTCCAAACAAAGTAATTGCTTCACAAAGGCTGAAACCAGGGTCTTCTTCCCCACAGCCGCAGGGCCTACAAAAAGATAGGCATGTCCTGTTTTACCCTCTGCAAGCGCGCCGGAAAGTGCTTTAATAACTTCCTTATGACCAATTATATCAGAAAAAGCCACACTTTTCTCCTTTAAATTCTGAGCCGGAGTTTAGAGATACAGATCCACCAGCATACCTCGAATCTCGGTTAATTTGGCAACGATATCGATTTGCTTTTTTTCCTGACTCATCACGGCGTCAAGCAATTCTTCAACCGAGCGGTTGATTTGCCGCACCAGCACGAAGTTCTTTCGATTGCCTTCCCGGTCCCAATGAGCTTCTTCATGAATATCGTAAGACTCGCCGGAAGCCTCCTTGACAAACTCACCGATTAAGGCGCGGTATTTCTTGACATCTGCCGGAGCCGGACCGTTTTTCAGCCGTTCTCCCAAAGCATCGAGCTGTTGCATAATATTATCGCAAGCCTCATTGCGGCGCTTAATATCGGCATTCCTAAAGGTATCACTAAAAGAAGCCTGGTGCGAACCGGCATTGGACGAGCGGCTCAATAGTTTGGGATTAACTTGACTTGATTCCGTTCCTTTAACTTTCATGGCTTCAAATTTTAATAAACTCCTCTACATTCACCACAAATATGGTAGCTCCGCCAACTTGTACTTCCACTGGGTTGGGTATGTAATTATTCATGGTGCGCCCGACAGAAGCCAACGGTGTTAACAGTTGCTTCCGGGAGTGACAAGTATCTTTAATCAATCCGGTAAGTTCCGCTACGTGATCTTCTTCCACACCGATTAACAGGGTAGTATTACCCTGCCGTAAAAACCCCCCGGTACTTGCCAGTTTGGTAGCTGAGTAACCATGATCGGTTAAAACTCCCAATAACTTGTTGACATCTTGATCTTGCACCATCGTTATGACCAGTCTCATGAATAATCACTGCCTTTCTTAACTTTTTACTCCCGGCAACCGGTCCATTAAAGTTTCAATCAATTCCGAATGAATCTCCTTAACTCCCTTGCACGCTGCGTCAACCACGACGATTCGCGGATTAAGACGGGCTAGTTTCAGATAACCCTGACGAACTTTTTCCTGAAAACCAAATCCGCGGGATTCGATCCGGTCACCCTGGGTTCTATTGGCTTCAAGACGGTTATTTAACCGGCTAATACTCCGTTCCGTATTGACATCGAGTAGAAACGTCAAATCCGGTTCCAGACCCGCAGCTGCAATTTGGTTAATTTCCCGGATCAATTTCAAATCCCATCCCAGGGCGTATCCCTGGTATGCCAGAGAGGAATCAACAAAGCGTTCACTGATAACGATCTTTCCTTCGGCTAATGCCGGTTTGATCAATTGGCTGACGTGCTGAGCCCGGGAAGCGGCGTATAATAAAATCTCGGCCAGCGGAGTCAGCGGCTCTGAGCTGGGAGTTAAAATCACCCGCCGGATTTCTTCCGCCAGCGGCGTTCCTCCCGGTTCCCTGGTTAAAAGTATGGGACACCCGTGATTTTTTAAATACTCGGCCAGTAAATGGGCTTGAGTGCTCTTTCCACAGCCGTCGGCGCCTTCCAGAGTTATAAAATATCCGTTATTCATGAAATCCTCACCCACAATTTGCAATCCGGATTTTCCCCTTTGGCGAGACCCCCCGCACCATTCCGCCATGATTTATGACACGGTCAATCAGAATGATTTCCTGTTCGCGAATTAATTCACCAGGAGCGATTAACGGGATCCCGGGTGGATAAGGAGCGATCAAATCCGCTGAAACCCGACCCGCTGCTTCTGATAAGTTGATGAAGCTTCCCACCCCCAATGCCGCCTCCCGCGGATGCATTTTCAGAGGGGGAATACTTCCCGGCAATATGGTACGAACTTGCTCATTACCAAAACGCCTACAAATCGCCTCCAGTGCTTTTTGAAGTTCCTGAAGAACGTTTGGATCCTGCCATGGCGCCATGAATAACGTTACTTGATTGCAATCCGCGTATTCTGCCTGTATTTTAAATTCCGTTCGTAGAATCCGTTCAACCTGATAACCGCTAAACCTGAGCTTTTTAAAAGAAAGGCACAACTTCCAAGGATCAACCTTTTCGGCAGGATCCGGCAACCGGTCGTCATCTAATACCTCTAGATCTCCAACCCCCGCAATTTCTTTTTTATAAGTGAGCATTGCCGGAGTTCTAGCCTCAAAAACGGCCTTGCCGGTTGTCGCTAAAAATTTACGGTTACAATCCAGTGAAGCTAATAATATATATGACGGACTGGTAGTCGTTATTAATTCCAAACTACGCCGAATACGGTCCCCATCAATCCGTAGGTTTCTCAAATGCAGCATACCGGTTTGGGTCATTGAGCCTAGTATCTTATGAGTGCCTTGAACCCAGGCATCCGCGAAAGGATAAGCATCAAAGCCCTTTAGCCCCGACCAACCGAAATATCCGCCATGGGCTTCATCAATAATCAGTAAGCGCTCTCCGATAATCCCCCTTAACCCCGACAGGGGTCCCAAAACCCCTTGGTAAGTCGGGTTGGTAAGGATAACTCCTTTACAGTCCGGATATAAACTTAGACTCTGCGACAGAGCTGATTCCCTTACACTCCCCGGTATTCCCCACTCCTCCAAAAAAGGAGTCTCCAGGTAAACCGGCACCAAATCCGCCAAAATCATGGCATGAATCACTGAAATGTGGCAATTGCGGGCTACCAGTACTTGATCTCCGGGATGAAAGGCTCCGAGCAGCAGCGCTAAAATCCCCTGAGAAGCCCCTTGTACCAAAAAAAAACTTTGATCGGCCTCATAAAATTCAGCTGCCAAAGCTTCGGCTCTGGACAACGAAGCCTGCCAATCCAAACCCTGGATTTCAGTCAAATCGAGCCGGGCTAATCCCTTCGAACTCAGCCAGTCTTGCTCCCAATTCAGTCCCGCTTTATGTCCCGGAGTATGAAAAGCCACCAACGGATCCCCGGCATACCGCCGAATCTCTTCAAAAAAAGGGGCTGTGCTTTGTAATGCGCGTGTGCGCGAAGGCTTATCCATTGACAGTACATTCGACAAATTGAAGAAACTTTCCTCTTTTTTCGATGCTTCCCTCCAAGCCTGTCCAGGGAAGAAGATAAAAATTAAGCCCCGGAGAGGCAGAGGCTAAAAAAAGGTAATCTCATCATCCTCAATTTTCTCCGTGACCTCTGTGTTTGTGCGGTGAAAAAGTTCATAAAAAAAAGGCTTACGCCTCATGATCCATCTCTTTTACCTTAATACCCGTTTTCTCCCAAAAAAACTTCCAATTGTCGATCCAATCCTGATATTCCAATTGATCGGCTTTCGCCCGCAACAACGCCGTTTCACAGGAAGGGCACAGATATTGCCCTAAAATAGACATTCCTCCCGGGACCGACATACCGCAGCCAAAACATTCAGGGGTAGTCATCGCCTTACCTCCGCTCGTTTGTGGAAACATATGTAGAGAGTTTGCCTGAGAATCCTTGCAACCCGCTCTATGATTCACACGATTTCGAATGGTATCTGATCCCGGAATCAAAAAATTCAAGCAACGTGTTAATATATCTCTATGCCCGCCCTGCAGGATTCGTGTATGTCCTGCTCTAGGGTTTTTAGATTTTAATCCAGTATTTCATGACCACCAGAGAGATTAAACCGGGAATTCCAAGTAAGCCGGTAAATAAAGAATTAAATGGGTTAATGGGTAGCTCCATTTTCCAATAAAGGGCAATCCAGTTAAACATATAAATTCCTAAAGCGCCGAGAGCGCCTCGAAAGAACAGCTGAAACACCGCAGTAAGAGGACGCCAAAAAGCGCGGCCCGCAATATATAGAAGCCCAATAGCCAAAAAATAAGTCAAAATCATGCCGGTCGACATTTCCATACCCCTTCCTTTCCAAACTGGTTATTAATAAATCTATGGAAAGGAGAAGGCTTTTAGACCAAAGCTTTGCGATAGGCCCGATCATGGATACGTCCACCGAGACCGTATTCAAAGTCTTCTATGCTCAGTCCAGTTTCCCGGGCCCGTTTGAGCAAGTAGATATATTTTTTTTCAGAGGCTCCCATGTTAAAGATAGCGAAATCAATCAAATCCGGATCTGTGACGTTATCAAAATAAAGCCGGGCACGTTTCCAGTCCCACCAGGCTTGTTCCAACTCTTCCACCAAATCCGGCAAACTTTCACTGGGTTCCCCCAATTGGAATAATTCGAAGAAACGCGCTAAAATAGATTTACCATGATTCTTTCTATACAAAATGACAACAATCTCCTTCATCCCAAAATAAACTCCAGTATAAGGAAGTATGATCCGGGGAAGGAAATTTTATGCATTCCATTTCTATCAAAACCGTAAAAGGATAGTGTGTTCTCTGGATTCTAAAGATCCGTACGCCCTTCCAAGGCCTTACCTAATGTAATTTCATCGATATATTCCAAGTCACCGCCAACCGGCAATCCTCTGGCTAAACGGGTCACCCTATAACCCAAGGGGTGCAGGATTTTTCCCAGATAAAGGGCAGTAGTCTCCCCTTCAACATTAGGATCCGTTGCCACAATGACCTCCTTAAACTGGCCGGAAGTCATCCGTTGCAATAACTCTTTAATCCGCAGATCATCCGGGCCGATGCCTTCCAAAGGAGAAATGGCGCCGCCCAAAACATGATATTGTCCTTTAAATATGCGGGTTCTTTCCATGGCAATAACATCCTTGGGTTCTTCGACTACACAAAGCAAGGATTGATCCCGGGCCGGGTCACTACATAACTGACATGGAGAGACTTCCGTTAAATGTCCGCAAATACTGCAAAACCCAATCTTGTGCCGCGCTTCAAGCAATGCTTCAGCCAACTTCCCCACTTCAGTTTCGGGGACTCCGAGAATATGAAAAGCCAGTCTCTGGGCTGTCTTGGGCCCGATTCCCGGCAGCTTGGAAAATTCATGAATTAACTTGCTCATGGCCTGGGGGTACAGCATAGGGTTCTCCTTATTTGAAGGGTAAAGTATGAAGGCAGAAGTGTAAAGGGTAAAGTGTGAAAATCCGCCAATCTTTTGCCATTACTGACGCATCAAAGTTTACATTTACCGGTGAAAGTAAACCCTCAACATGATTTTTAGTTTTTTCACACTTCTTACTTCAACTTTGCACTTAAAAAAAGGGCTCAATCAATCAAAACATTCCGGGCAGTCCGGGAATCTTAAGATTGCCGGTTACTTTCGCCATTTCACTGGCGGCCATCTCTTGAGCCTTGTTAATGCCTTCATTGGCAGCGGCGATTAACAAATCCTGCAGCATTTCCTGATCATCGCTTTTTAAAACTTCCGGATCGATTTCAATCTTTTTAAACTCAAGTTTCCCACTGACTTCTACCTTAACGGCTCCTCCTCCGGCAGAGGCGGTAACCACTTTCTCCCCAAGTTCATCTTGGACTTTGGCCATATCGGCCTGCATTTTCTGAAACTGTTTCATTGCTTGTTGCATATTCGGCATCATTTCATTTTTCCTCCTTCGATACGGGCCGGACTTCTCCCCCAAAGAGTTGTACGGCTTTGGACAGAATTTCCGGCTCCCTTGATTTTCCGGGTTGTTTTTCCGGTTCACCGCTTCCTTCATTCATACCGGTACTCACCGGGACACAACTAAATTTCACGGCTCCCCCCGTAAATTCCTGCAAGATTCCCTCAATGATCTCGCGATTTTGAGGCAACGATAAATTATCCAAATGAAACTTCATATTGGATGGCAATCCCACTGTAAGTTCGCCGGTAGTGAACTGAAGCGGCTTGCCTTCTTGAATCAACGCAGCCAGGGTTCGTTTCTTTTTCTTTACCGCTTCCAAAAAATCCTCCCAGTTATAAGCGGAAGCGGACCCCGCGGAGGGAATTTTCTGAGCCTGGGCGGAAGATTGTACCTTTTTCGGGGTAGTGGCTGTTTCCGCCGGGTTCGTTTGCCCTCGCGGATTTGTCGCCGAAACATCCGCCGTTTGAACCGGGGCTGCTGCTTGGGTGAGGATATGCCCCCCTCCAACCAGAGTTTCCAATTTTTTTATCCGGGCTTCCAAATCTTTAGCATCGGAACGCAAAGCAGTCAGTTTGATAAATGCCAATTCCAGAGGAAGCGGCCCTTGAACGCTTTTTTTCACTTCAGCAGTTGCTGCGGCAATTTCTTCAATCACATGAACCAAATCCCCCGCATTAGCCTCTCCGCTTTTGGAAGAATCGCCATGAAGCAAGGTCAGCAACGTGTTACGGTAATATTGAACCAAACTCCGGCCAAATTGAAATAAATCTTTCCCGTTTAAGCTGATCTCGCTAAGGATTTGCAACGCTCCGGCCGTATCCCGGCTATTGAGAGCCTGGGCAATCCGGGCGATCTCTTCCTCGTCAATCAATCCCAAAATAGCCCGCACATCGGACTCCCTCACCATTTCCCTGCTATGCGCAAGGACTTGTTCCAACAAACTGACTGCATCCCGCATACCGCCTTCAGCATGTTCGGCGATTAGTTCCAGCGCTTCCCCGGTGTATTGGGCCTTTTCCGCATCAAGTATCTGTTGGAGCCGGCCTTTAATTTCACTGATGGTAAAGCGCTTAAAGTCAAAACGTTGGCAGCGGGAAAGAATGGTTAAAGGAATTTTATGGACTTCCGTTGTCGCCAGAATAAATACCACGGATTGCGGCGGTTCCTCCAAAGTCTTGAGCAGCGCGTTAAAAGCTTCCGCCGTAAGCATATGCACTTCATCGATAATGTAGATTTTATATTTTCCTTCAGCAGGAGCGAACTTAACTTTTTCGCGCAGATCACGGATTTCATCAATGCCCCGGTTGGAGGCGGCATCGATTTCCATAACGTCCATAAATACGCCTTCATTAATCCGCTTGCAACTTGAACACTCGTCACAGGGATTGGCGTCCTGCAAATTTTCACAATTCAAAGCCTTCGCCAGAATCTTGGCAATACTGGTTTTACCGGTACCACGGGGCCCGGTCAAAAGATAAGCATGAGCAACCCGGTGCGTCAAAATCGCGTTAGAAAGGGTTGTTACAACATGTTCCTGACCGACTAAATCGGAAAAGCCGTGAGGGCGCCAGCGCCGGTATAGTGTTTGATACTCCATAATTTCCTCCGGGATTTTCAATAATCCCATTATTCGCGATTGGCCTTAAAACTCCTTTTTGCATCGCTTACCCATTCAAACACAGCAGACACTCAACCACCAGAGGCAATCACCATCAGACTGAAATTCACATAGGATGAGGTATGAGTAAAAATTAAGATGGAGTCCGCTAATGATTTATGTTGTCCAAAAAGGAGATACCTTATATACTATTGCTTCACGCTATAATGTTTCACTGACTGAAGTCTTGAACTTAAATGCCTTGGATCATCCCGAACAATTAATCATCGGGCAGGCCCTATTCATTCCCAATCCTCCCCCAAGAACGCTCCAATATACTTTAAGCACCGGCGACACCCTCTATCAGCTCTCCCAAGTGTTTAAGACCACTGTGAGGGCCATCGCCCAGGAAAACAATATTGCCAATCCAAATCTGGTTTTAACCGGGCTTACCATTTCAATTCCCGGTTGGCTGCAAATTGCTTATATTATTCGCCCCGAGGATACTTTGTATTCTATAGCCGGCCGATTCAATTCGCCTCTTACTTTACTAATACGGGTCAATCAAATATCCAATCCCGGCTTAATCTTTCCGGGCCAGCTCATCCGTATTCCTTTGCGTCCAGAAACCATAGTCCGAAAGGCCAGTACTACGATAGGCTATTTTCAGCTTACCGGAGACGAGCGTGATATCAGCGCGTTAAGCCGTTCCCTGGAACAAATCGCTCCTTATATAACCTACGGTGCAATTTTTCAGTTTCCGATTACTCAAAATGGAAACATCACCATTCCAAACCAGGCCGAAAGGGTCACTCGGATTTTAAAAGATTCCCATGTAGCACCGCTGATGGTATTGACGAATTGGGGTCCAAATGGTTTTGACTCTGAGCTGGCGCGGACTGTTCTAAACAATGATACGCTCAGAACGAAGGTCACGAGAGAGTTATCGGGGTTGTTAAAAAGACTGGGGTTAACCGGAGTCAATATTGATTTTGAAAACATGTACCCGGAAGACCGCCCGCTTTATAATGATTTCATCCGGGAATTGGTGAGCGGCTTAAGACCACAGGGGTTCAAAGTCATCGTAACCATCGCTCCCAAGTTTTCGGATTTACCGACCGCACCCTGGGTGGGCGCCTTTGATTATGCAACTCTTGGCGGGCTCGCCGATTTAATTTTTATCATGACCTACGAATGGGGCTGGATTGGCGGAGCCCCGCTGGCCGTCGCTCCGATTCAATTCGTGACCCGGGCATTAAAATATGCTCTCACTCAAATTCCAGCTCAAAAGATCATTCAGGGTGTACCTTTTTATGGATATAATTGGCCGCTTCCGGATACCCCGGAAAGCTCAGCTGTACCTGTAGATCTAATGGAAGTATATGATCTGGCTTACCGTTTCCATGCCGTAATCCATTACGACCCTGTATCCGATGCCCCATGGTTCCGGTATACCGATGAACAGAACCGGCAACATGAGGTTTGGTTTGAGGATGCCCGGTCTATGGAAGCCAAATACCGGCTCAGCAAGGCCCTTAACCTAAAAGGAGTCGGTTGGTGGAGTTACGTCAATGAACCTTATGGTTTCCCCCAGAATTGGCCAGTTCTCAATGAAATCCTTCCGATCTCCAAATTAAGCGTTGGTGGCTAAAATTCCTCCGATGATAATCAACACGGAAGCTACAGCCAATTGTAAAACATGAACATTTTTCCATTCACTAAATACAATGAGCCCTAAGCATACGGCGACTAAAGTATTCATATTAAACAAAGGTACCAGTTTGCTGATGGCCACATTATATTTGGCCAAAGCCACAGCGATCAACACTGTTGCGATTCCCCAGACAATTCCGGTTATGGATGCCGAAAGTCCTGAACGGATTGTAACGGTATACTCTTTGGAAACAAAACAATAGACGAACCCGACTATCATAATATTCAAGCCCATTACCACCATCAACATACCGGGACTGATTCCCTGTTTCGTACTGAATTTCTGCAATACACTATAAATACCAAGTAACAATGCAGGAATAATCCCACCGAGCAAGTATCCAAAAGTTTGAGCCGCCATCTCGTGAAACCTCCCAAAAAAACAAAAAAGGAAATGCATCTTCCCTATATATTGGGAAAGATATATTCCTTTTCGTTAAACAATGGCTAAGTCCTGCAAAATTGATTGAATTTAATACTTTGATCACAGCCCTTTGGTCATGGGTTGATTTTAAATCTTTAAAATTAGGCAATCAGTTTCATGGCCGGAGCATAATCGGCATTCATGGCCCGGGCTACCGGTTCGCACGTAATTTTCCCTTGATAAGTATTTAATCCCTCAAGGAGTCCATCGTCCTCCAACATAGCCCGCTCTACGCCCTTCCCGGCAATTTGCAATAAATAGGGTAAAGTAGCTCCTGCCAGTGCATGAGTTGAAGTGTGCGGAACAGCTCCCGGCATGTTGGCAACCGAATAATGAATGACTCCGTATTTTTCATAACAAGGATTATCATGGGTGGTGATCCGGTCAATCGTTTCAATGGATCCCCCTTGATCAATCGCCACATCGACGATGACCGAACCCTTTTTCATGGTTTTCACCATGTTTTCCCTAACCACTTTGGGCGTCTTGGCACCGGCGACCAAAACCGCTCCGATCAGCAAATCGGCCTCTGTCACCTTTTCCGAGGCTTGATATTCATTGTATAGTAAAGTAGTTATCCGCCCTCCGAAAATATCATCCAGCTGAGCTAAACGGGCGCTGTTTACATCCATAACGGTCACTCTGGCACCCATCCCGACTGCGATTTTAGCCGCATTCAAGCCCACGACACCGCCCCCGATAATCAGAACTTCCGCAGGAGCTACACCTGGAACCCCTCCAAGCAGAATACCACGGCCGCCGTTATACTTTTGCAAAAAATTGGCTCCGATTTGCACCGACATCCGGCCGGCAACTTCGCTCATTGGCGTAAGCAACGGAAGCGTTCCTTTTGAGCATCTTACAGTCTCAAAAGCGACCCCGGTTATTTTTTTACGGAGCAACGCTTCGGTTAAAGGCTGATTCGGGGCCAGGTGTAAATAGGTAAAAAGCGTTTGGCCCTCTTTCAGTAAATTATACTCACTTTCCAACGGTTCCTTTACTTTAAATATCAGATCCGATTTTTGATAAAGATCGATGTTCTTTTCGACCATGTCGGAGCCTGCGGCCGCATAATCGCTATCCTCAATACCGCTTCCCTTACCGGCCGACTTCTCAATTAAAACTTTGTGACCGCACTTGATTAATTCGTTCACTCCGGCTGGAGTAATCGCCACCCGGTTTTCATTATTTTTTATTTCCTTCGGGATTCCGATGATCATTTTCGCTCCTCCTCATTTTTGTTTCAGTATCTTCCAATGCACGGGTATTTTCACTCGGAACAATGGAATGGTTATTCTTGACCGTGGACAGGACTACGATGGTCCTGGTCTTGATAACCCCCTGAACACTTTTAATCCGGTTTAACAGCTTTTCAAGGGTGGCAGTGTTTTCCGTGACGATTTTTAAAGCATAATCATAATCGCCCGCCAGGTAATGGCATTCCAATATTTCATCTTCATCCTGGACAAATTCTACAAATTTTTCGGTAAACTTGGGCCTTTCCAAAGTAATAAACATGACTGCAGTCAATTCTTTATGGAAAAAGTTCGGATTGATGATGGTGGTATATTTTTGGATAATGCCGCCGGCTTCAAGTTTTTTCAACCGTTCGCTGACCGCCGGTATGGATAGATTAATTTCGCTGCTAATCTGTGATACGGTCATCCGCGAATCCGTCTGCAATAATTTTAAAATCTTAATATCCAAAAAATCCATTTTCATCCATCCTCTACCTATCATCTTATGACTTCATTTTAAATTTTTAAATAGTCACTTGTAAATACCTAATAAATTTAAACGAAATATACTTTTTAGTAAAACAATTACTGGCAAAAACCCTAGAACCTCCCTTACGGTTAAAACTTTCAGGTAGGGCTTCACCCCTATCTCACAGCAACAGTCCGGGTAAATTAAAAACACACCCCTTCCATAACAAATTCAAAGGGTGTGTTTCATTTTGACGCCGCAATGATTCATTGATTGCACTTCCAAATGAATATTGCATTCCATTTTAGGTCTCAATCCGTTTGATACCCATTCCCGATTTCAAAATGCTTGCCAATTCCCCGGAAGTCCTTACCGGACACTCAATCTCGATGCCTCCGCGCCCTAAATCTTCACGCTGGTGGAAATCTGAACCGGATACCATTTTTAAGTGGTTATCTTTGGCAAACCGAAAAGCCAAGGAATTCCTGGAGTTATGCCGCTGATTGCCGTTAAATACTTCGACGCCATCGATGTCTTCCGGATTGGCACGGGACATTCCGGAACGAAAAGGGTGTGCCTGGTAGATAAGGAAATCATTTTCCTTGGCGATTTGATGAAATATTCTTAAATCCTTCATGAAAAGGTAGGGGGTGGCTTTTAGGAAGGACTCATTCGCACCGTATATTAAATAGTCATTCATACTACCGAAGAAACGGAGCTCCATTCCTAAAATAACTTCCAACCCCACTTCCCGTCCAGTATGCCAAGCCTTGGAGTAGCCCTCTAAATACCGATCGATTTGCTTTTCCCATGAAAGTTCGGAGAGCCCGTCAAAAAAGCCGTCATAAAAGTGATCCGTTATTACAATACCGTCATAACCCGCTTGTTTATATAAAGTAACCACATCCTGTGCGCTTATTTTTCCACAAGGACTTACTTCACTGGTATGAACGTGCATATCGATTTTAAAAGTTTTCAATGAAGTCCTCCCAATCTAAAAAAATAATTTCACCGCACTAACGGCAGTTAATACCATCACGATGTAACGAAAAGGTTTCTCCGGAATCCACCGGATAACCCAGACTCCGAGTAGAGCCCCTATAATAATGGCAGGAACCATCACCGCATCAAATGCCAAAGTCGCGGGAGTGATTGCTTTCCAAAAAAAAATTTGCAATGGCAATTTGGCCAGGTTCAAAATGGCAAAAAGCCAAGCCCCGGTGGAGATAAAATCATATTTATTGAGCCGGATCGATAAAAAATAAACAGTCATCACCGGACCGGCTGCATTCCCAATCATCGTGGTAAATCCACCCGCAAGTCCGACAATGGCTGTCAGCCACCAATGGTTTGAAATTGCGGATTCGTCTTTCCGCCGTTCAAGCCAAATCATTAGGACTAAAAAAAACAAAACCGAAATGGCGATGATGATTTTGAACTGCTTATCGCTGACTAAATTGCCGATAGCCAACCCCAAACCAAGGCCGGCGAAGGCCCAGGGCAATAATCTCCATATGTGGGCCCAATTGTTATGCTTCCGGTAATGCCTTACCGCTAACAAATCTCCCGTAATCAACATCGGCAAGAGTATGGCAGCCGAGGATTTCCCGCCGAACAAACCGGCCATGAGGGGTATTGCCAGGGTGCTGACTCCGCTGATGCCCGTTTTAGAAAAACCCACCATCAAACCACAGGCAGTCGCGATGATCCATTGCCACAGATTAAGATGTAAGGTTAGTAAAAGGTCCATTTTAGTCCATTCTTATTGCTGTTTTCCGTATGTCTATATTCGCGGCGTGTTCCTAAAATCCTACCGGAAAATGCGTTTATCCCGGTTTTTATACGGATGGACAAGTTTAAATCGTACTGCCAAGACCCTTAAACGTAGTCATTGGGGACTGATGTCGGCCGGAAAATCAAGAAAACTTTGTTTGAATTGTTTATGGAAAATATTTAAACATCCCAGGTTTTTCCGGAATTTCCTCGAAGTATTACCGGGTACTAAAAATATGCTAGATCTGAAATTCAGTTTTGGGATATTGCCCGATAACCCGTCGATCGAAAAATACTTGGTTACGGAGGAATCCATGAGCATTTTCTATGACCCGTCCAGTCATATCTTTCACCTTCAATCCTCTGGGATGAGTTACGCGATCCAAATCGTTAAAAATAAATATCTAGCCCATCTGTATTGGGGGCAAAGACTTCGCGCAGGGAAACTGGATTATTTATTACAATTTACAGAACGTGCTTCTTTTTGCGCCAACCCCGATCCGTCCGATCCTTCCTTTTCTCTGGATACTCTTCCTCAAGAATATCCGGGATACGGCAACTCGGATTTCCGGATGCCCGCCTTTCAGGTTCAGCTGGAAAACGGCTCCACATTGGTGGATTTTCATTATCGGGCGCACCGGATCATCCATGGCAAACCTGCCTTGGAAGGCCTTCCCTCAACTTATGTGGAAAGCCACCAGGAAGCTACCTCTTTGGAAATCGAGCTAAATGACCCGGTTTGCGGTTTAACACTCCTTCTAACGTATACGATTTACGAAAACCGTAATGGAATGACCCGCTCAGTCCGTTTCATCAATAATGGAACCAATCGGCTTCAACTTTTACGGGTTTTGAGCATGAGCATCGATTTCCCGGATGCAGGTTATGATTTGTTGCATCTGGAGGGAGCCTGGGCTCGTGAAAGGCAACTGGAAAGGCGTCCCTTACTCAGCGGCTCCCAGGGAATCGAAAGCCGCCGGGGTTCCAGCAGTCACCAGCATAATCCTTTTTTAGCGCTTCTCCGGAAAGATAGCACTGAAGATTACGGCGAGGTATACGGTTTTAGTCTGGTCTATAGCGGAAGCTTTTTAGGCCAAGTCGAAGTGGACCAATTTAAGACAACCCGGATTGCCATGGGCATTAACCCTTTTGATTTCAGCTGGTTATTGGAGCCGGGAGAGTCTTTTCAAACTCCCGAAGTTGTGATGGTTTATTCTGCGGAAGGCCTGGGAGGGATGTCCCGGACCTACCACCAATTATACCGCACCCGGTTATGCCGCGGCGCGTACCGGGATCAAGTGCGTCCTGTTTTAATTAACAACTGGGAAGCGACTTATTTCGATTTCAACGCTGAGAAAATCGAAGAAATCGCCAAAATAGCCGGAGAATTGGGGATTGAATTATTTGTTTTGGACGATGGATGGTTCGGTAAACGGAATAATGACAAGAGTTCTCTTGGGGACTGGTTTGTAAACAAGGAAAAACTCCCGGGCGGACTTGGGGACTTAATTCAACGTGTGTGCAAGCATGGACTTCAATTCGGATTATGGTTCGAGCCGGAAATGATCTCTCCAGACAGTGAATTATATCGCGCCCATCCTGATTGGTGTCTTCATATCGAGAACCGTCCATCCACCCAGGCCAGATCGCAGTTGATTCTCGATTTATCCCGGGATGATGTCTGCCATGCCGTGACTCAAATGCTTACCAATATTTTAGCCAGCCATCCGATTGCTTATGTGAAATGGGACATGAACCGCAACATGACGGAAATCGGTTCGGCCAAATTGCCTCCGCTCCGGCAGCGGGAAACCGCCCACCGGTATATGCTGAATCTGTATAAAATGATGGATACGATCACCGGTTCCTTCCCGAAGATTTTATTTGAAGGGTGTTCCGGCGGAGGCGGCCGCTTCGATCCGGGAATGCTTTATTTTATGCCCCAGATTTGGACCAGTGATGATACGGACGCCATTGCCCGGTTAAAAATCCAATATGGAACCAGCATTGTATATCCCGCGATTACAATGGGTTCTCACGTATCAGCCGTTCCCAATCACCAGCTGGTGCGGGATACTTCCTTGGAAATCCGCGGTCACGTTGCAAGCTCAGGATGTTTCGGTTATGAATTGGACTTGAATAAGCTCGACATGGCCGAACAGCAACTCGTCCAAAAGCAAGTGGCCTTTTATAAAGAAATCCGTCCTGTTGTCCAGTTCGGCGATTATTATAGAATTTTAAGCCCTTTTGAAGGTAATGAAGCGGCCTGGATATTCGTCACAAATGACAAAACTGAAGCTGTTGCCTTTTATTTTAAAGTTCTTGCAAAACCCAATCCTCCCCTTCGCAGGATCCGCCTGAAAGGTTTGGATCCTGGGAGAGATTATCGGATTGATGGTGAAACCCGAATTTTTGCCGGAGATGAATTGATGAATGCCGGAATCAATATTCCCCTCCCTAAATTGTTGGGGGACTTTCAAAGCGTCTGCTGGCGGATGAAAGCCTTGTAAGTCGAAAAGCTATTTTACGGCAAACTGTCCAAAGTAAAGGTTTTGGTATATGCCGTTTTGTTGAATTAATTGCTCATGAGTGCCGGACTGGACAATGGAACCATTATGCAGTACCAAAATCCGGTCTGCCGTCATGATGGTCGAGAGGCGATGAGCGATAATAAAGGTGGTCCGGTTGACCATCAATCGCTCCAAAGCCTCTTGAATTAACCGTTCCGACTCCGTATCCAGACTGGAAGTAGCTTCATCCAGAATTAGAATTTTGGGATCTTTTAAAAAAGCCCGGGCTATGGTCAAACGTTGTTTCTGCCCTCCGGACAAAAAAGCGCCCCTTTCCCCGACTTCGGTATCAAAGCCTTGAGGCAAAGTCTTAATAAAGTCGTATGCATTGGCCGCTTTACAAGCCATGGCAACCTCGGTCTGGCTGGCTTTGGGATTGCCATAAAGGATATTCTCGTGAATGGTCCCGCTAAACAATACCGGATCCTGTAAAACAATTCCGATTTGCCGCCGCAACGATTTGACAGTTAAATCCCTGACATCATATCCATCCACCAATACCGCCCCCGAGTCCACATCATAAAAACGCGGTATCAAGCTCACCAAAGTAGTTTTGCCGGAACCGCTATGGCCTACAATGGCGACTTTCTCACCGGGCTTTACCGTAAAATTAACCTGGTGCAGGATGGGGCTTTCCGTTTGGTAGGAAAAACAAACATCCTCAAAACTCACTTCTCCCCTGACGTCGGATAGTTTTAGCGCATTGGGTTTATCGGCAATCTCAGGCTCTTCATCCATGATTTCAAAGATCCGGTCGAGCGCTGCCATGGAACTGGAGAATACCACATTTAACTCGGAAAAACGCTGCAAAGGTAAATAAAGGGGATTTAAGTACATCCCGACGGCTACCAATTCTCCTACAGTTAAATGGCCTAGAATTACTTGATACCCGCCGTAGATTGTCACGATTAACGGGGCTAAATTCGTAAGCACACCGGTAATCACCATATTCAGGCTTTGTAGAAACACACTATACATTGTGGTTGAAAAAAGTTTTTCCGAGTCGCGGTTGAAATTTTTCTGTTCGCTTTTTTCCTGATTAAAAGCATGCACCACCAAACTGCCGGCAATCTTTTCCTGCACATTGCCGGAAATAGCTTCGATCTCCTGTTGAATTTGATGACTCGATACTTTCAGTTTTTGCCCTAAATTGTGATAAAAAAACAAGTAGACCGGAAAAGTCACCAAAGCTACCAGGGTCAGCTTCAAATCGATCTGGAATAAGAAATAAAGTATGACCCCTAAAGAAATGCTATCCATCCAAACGTTGGTTAAAGCATTTCCCACCAGATTTTGAGCCAGTCCGATATCATTGATTAACCGGGATACAATCCCCCCGGATTGGTGCCGCCGGAAAAAAGAAGTCGACATCCGTAGCACTCTCTCATAAAGGTCGCAGCGTAAATCGAAGACGGAGCGGTTTCCGGCCTTGCCGGTATAATAGTGCCGCAAATAAGTAAAGGGAGCCCATACCAATATAAATACTAAAATGAGTCCACCGACTCCCAGAAAAAGTTGATGTAATTTGGTAGCAACACTCATTTGAGGATTGAGATAAACATGGTCCAACAGATACCGGGTAACCTGGGGAATCAACAAGGGTACCGTAAATTTTACAATACCGCCCAAGACTCCTAAAAGGATAAAAAACCAATAGGGTCGAACATAGGTTAGAAATCTTACAAAGGTTTGCGGTTTCGATTTCATGTCCAAGACCTCAATTTTAGAAAATTTCTCAATTCTATCATACTATATGATACAATAGAAACAAATACCTTTAACCCATATGGATATAAAATAAATGAAGGTATTATCATTTCGACGGAATATCGAGGTGAATTTTTTGATTACCGTAGCATCGGACGGTACCGGAGACTTTCAAAATCTTCAAGCCGCTGTGGATGCCCTTCCTTCCGGCAACGCCGAAAGAGTGGTCATCCATATCAAAAACGGGGTCTACCGGCAAAAGGTAAAAATCTCTAAGCCGGTTCATCTCATTGGCGAAGACGCCGAAAAAACTATATTAACCTATGATGATTATGCCAAAAAACTCTTACCAAACGGCGAACCCATGAATACGTTCAATTCCTACAGTGTATACATAGGTGCCCATGACTTCACAGCCGAAAATATCACTTTTGAAAATTCCGCGGGAGACGGAGAAATCGTCGGTCAAGCCGTGGCCGTCTATGTTGATGCTGATCGGGCCTTTTTTAAAAATTGCCGTTTTCTGGGCTGTCAGGACACTTTATTTACCGGACCCTTGCCGAAGCATCCCACTCCGCTAGGCCTTAATGTGCAGCACCCCACGCTCGGATCGGGGTCTGAAGAATATGTGGGCATCATTCGTCAATACTATCAGGATTGTTTCATCCAAGGCGATATTGATTTTATTTTCGGTTCCGCCACTGCCGTTTTTAATCGTTGCGAAATATCCTCCAATAATCGGAATCAACCTGTAAACGGTTACATTACCGCCGGATCGACTTCATCCCATGTCCCGTTCGGTTACGTTTTTATGGATTGCACGCTTACCAGTAAAGCAGCCCCTCAAACTGTTTACCTGGGCAGGCCATGGCGGGATCATGCCAAAGTGGCTTTTTTGAATTGCCGGATGGGAACGCATATCATGGGCGCAGGTTGGCATAACTGGGATAAACCGGAGCGTGAAAAGACCGTTACTTATGTTGAATATGGCAGTACCGGCCCCGGAGCCGCTCCCGACCAAAGAGTTCCCTGGGCTAAAACTTTGACAGCGGATGAACTCAAATTATATGCTTTATCCAATATTCTTAGCGGGCCCGATCAATGGGCCCCTTACAATCAATAAAATTGAGGTGATTTTATGTTTATCGGCATACGCGCTCACGATTTCGGTAAATCCAGCGTGGAGGACTTAGCGGCAAAAATATCGGCTAAAGGGTTTACCAGTATCCAACTGGCGTTATCCAAAGCAATCGAGGGTATTGATACCGGTTTTAACCAGCTTAGTCCGGGGCTTGCCCATTATATCGGAAACACTTTCGCAAGATGCAATATTCAAATCGCCGTTCTGGGATGTTATATCAATCCGATTCATCCGGATCCCGAAAGCCGTCGAAACTCGTTAGGACGGTTCAAGGAGCATCTCCGTTATGCCCGGGATTTCGGTTGTAGTATCGTAGGTACCGAAACCGGTTCCCTCAACGCTGATTGTTCTTATCACCCCGGGAATGATTCTCCGGAGACATTTCAACAGATAACCCAAAGTATTGCCGAACTGGTGGCAGAGGCTGAGAAATTTGGAGTACTGGTTGGAGTGGAAGCTGTAACCACCCATACCATATCCAATACCGCGAAAATGCGTGCGCTCATTGATTCCATCCAATCCAACAACCTGCAAGTGATCTTTGATCCTGTGAACTTGCTGGAACATGACAACTATCAAGATCAGGACGGGATTATCCAATCAGCCTTTGATCTTTTCGGGGATCGGATTGTCCTGCTTCATGCCAAAGACTTTGTAATCCAGAACGGCCAAAAACAAATTGTTCCTCCCGGCAAAGGTCTGCTTCATTATGAATACTTGCTGAAATTGCTGAAGACCTATAAACCCTACGTCAATATTACCCTGGAAGACAATCGCCCGGAAACGATGTTGGAAAGCGCCGAATACATCAAGACGGTTTATCAAAGCGTTTGAAGGTTACTATCTAGAAAATACTCTTGCCCAAATGCTTCTACCCTTCCCCTCAAAGGGAATTCGTTGGAATTGCAGGCCTAAAGGCTGTAGCATGCCAACGAAGGCCAATAATAGACCCGAAAGTTGGGCTAGTACCCTTTAAGTGGAATTGCGAAACAATTCCTTGAAAAAACGCAAAGCGTTTTTAGGGCTAGGGTCGGGTTTAGGCTCATTTTCAGTCCTTCCATGTGGGGGCTGTCCCAAAAGTAAATTTTAACGATAAAGAAATACAATATATTGAAGTCAAACCATTCGATGAAGTCGCGTATGTACGCGATATATATTGTATTTCTTATTGATTTTGAATTGCTTTTTAGACAGCCTCTAGGGGACTATCTAGCAGATAACCAATCTTAATCCATGATGCGGTATCGAAATACCCGGTATGAAGCCGGCGCCATCTTGAGTTTAAAATGATTGGACTCTTCCTGCTCCCATCCTTGAAACTCTTTCATAAGCGGTTGAACGCCAATCTCATTCAGTTCAACTCTCCGGCCTTGAATTACAATCCGGCAATCACTATGATAAGGCAAAAATGATTCCACAATGAAGGTACTGTTATCATATAAAAAGAGAGCGATGCGACCCGGGCCTTCCAGTCTGACCGGCATTTCGGCCATGATGATCCTACGAATCCGATCCAATATGGGTGCGGGAATGGAATAAAGATCCCCGTAATTTTCCGGAATGGTTAACACGTACAGGATTCCCCCGCCGTATCTTGCTTGCAACAAAATAGGGTAATTTTTAGATTCGGCGAATGCCACAATCAACTGGACGCAATCATTGGTGGCGAACTCAATTTGGGGTATTAAAATAGGCCGCACTGCACTGACATAATTTCCAAAAGAACAATCATGCATCGGATATCCGTATTGATCCACCATTACTTTTCGATCCGTGACGGTTATCTCTGCAATATCATCAAATCCCCGCTTTTTTAATGCCTTTAATAAACCGGAAGTCATTACAACTTTTTTACCTGCGCACAGTCTCTCTTTCATCCGGTCTACAATCAACGAATCATGCTTCGCGCTTTCCGTTAAAAGGACCCATTCTTTTTCGGCAAACCGTGGTTCGGGTTCTAGCGGCAGCCCCAACATTCCCAAATATCCGAAAAGATAGTTTTCACCCGAAGAATGATACGGTTTATAGCAAGATATCCCGATTGGATTTCCAAGTTCACCCAAAATCTTATCAACCCGCTCAAAAACAAATCCGGCCAAAGGCACAAAAATAGGATCTTTTCGTAAAAGTAAGCCTAGACAAAACAAAGTCACTTCTTTCGCCTTTGAAAAAAGTGTCAAATAACCTTGCTCCGCGTAGGAACTCATATTATACATGCAGTCAAAGGTATCGAACCAGCCTCCGCCATTAGCGCCCGGTTTTACGTTCTCCAAGTAACGCATCAGAAAATAACTTTGGTATCGTTGCAAGTCCTGCTGAGTATGCTGGGGATCCCGGGTCTCGGTTCCGGTATAAATCTGATCAAATACCAACGGCTCTTCCTGCAAGTTATACCCGGTATTTTGATACTCATCACACCAGTTGGGATACTTGATAATCAAATTTACCTTGGGGTTGACTCGTTTGGCTGTCTTGATCACAATCTCCGTCGCTACCCGCTGTAACAATTCCATCCGGAAATCAGACCAATTCCGTTCGCCTTTCGCTTGAATGCATAATTCACATTTGCAGTTCGTAAAAAAGAAATCATCCAATATCATTTCATCAAATAATTCTGCAGTAAACGCTACCACCTGTTGCAAAAAATCCCGGTGCTCCTGCTTTGTATAACAAAATGTCAGGAACTCCTCTTGATTGGAGATATCTGTGGTAATACCCCCCGATGTCTTGATCCCTTTTTGAAGAAAATAATCCTTAACCTTTTGGATTTTATCACGGCTTATCAAGTTGCCGCTCCGGTAAGTTTCCAAATAAACTTTATCGATCATCATATGTTTTTCAAGAAAAGCGAATTCTTTATCAAATTCCGGATGATCCGCGATGGCTTCCACATCCCGAACCGTACAATAAATCGCAGTCGTAAAATTCTTATATCCCATTTTTAGCTCTTCCTCTCGATCCATTTGATTACAGCTTTCTTCATGAGTCTCAATCATTGCTGTTGCAGAGTAATCGGCTATCGGCCAAATAATTTTCCATGAATATCATTATAAAGTCTTTCATCCATTGCATCTCGCCAAAGATTGCGAAAAAGTTCTCGGATTTTGCTGCTTTTAAATTTGTTTTCTCTTTATGAAAAGAAAAAGGAATGCTGAATGCCAACATCACAAATTACAGTTCTCTTTTATTGCGATGAGGCTGTCTAAAAAATAATTCAAAATCAATAAGAAATACAATATATATCGCGTACATACGCGACTTCATCGAATGGTTTGACTTCAATATATTGTATTTCTTTATCGTTAAAATTTACTTTTGGGACAGCCCCGGCACCTTTTTAAACCGAATAAAACCCTGTCCGGCTGACAGGGTTTGGTTGGTCTCAACTACAATATTTGGCCTGTGTGGTTGAGTTTTACGGAGAAACAGTATTTTTTTTGTAACAAGTCGGGGAACATCCTTTGAGATTCTTAAATACCCGGTTAAAAGTTTTAATACTCTCAAAGCCTGCCAGGAAAGCAATCTCCGTGATCGGTTGATTGGTGCTGTTTAAGTAATGAATGGCCTTACTGATTCGATAATTATTCAAATATTGAATAAATGTCATGCCCGTAGTTTCTTTAAAAAACCGTGTAAAATGATACATACTGAAATGTGAGGCTCTGGCGACTTCAGCCAAAGTTATCTCCCGGGTGTAATTTTCCTCTACAAATTGAAAAACTTGTTCGAGCCTTTCAAGCTTTTTTAAATGTTTATTCTGCTCCGCGGAAGAATACTTTTCCATGGGTACCCGGCGGAGAATAATAACCATCAAATCATAAAGCCGGGCCTCAATCGCCAATTGGTAGCCTTCCTTCCGTTTATAATACTCCCTCTCCATTGCCAACAATTGTTTCTCCAATTCATGATGGGTTTGAAGATTGTAGCCCGCCTGATTCCGAATCAAAGGAACACAAAATCTCCGGTCCTGTATCAAGTTGGCAATCGACTTGAACATTGCCAATTCAAACTGAATAATCAGTCTTTTACTCCGCTTGGGAGGCGTGATAAAAAAATGAACTTCCCCTTTGCCAATCAGCAAAATATCCCGTGGTTTCAAAGTATAAATCTCGTTATTCAGTCCAATGACTAAATCTTCATCTAAAACATAAACAATCTCCAATTCCTCATGCCAATGGGGCGGGAACTCGGCGATATCGGTAATTATCAGCTGAAACGGAAATTTCTCTGTCACCAAATTTTTCTGATGCCAGGCTTCCATGGGAAGGACTCCTTGTATTGGATTTTTTTAGTTATTTGCGGCAATTGTTGCCGATTCCTTGATTCCGCCTCGCTTGAGCCGCAGCGAAGTCTGCTGTTTCTTCGGCCGATTCCGGAGAGAGGGCCGGTACAGGCGTGGGTTTTCCGTTCTCATCCAAAGCCACAAATGTAAAATACGCGGTATTGGTTAATAGGGTTTTCCCCGTCATGGGATTCTCACCAAATGCCCGGATTACAACTTCCATCGAGGTGCGGCCGACCCAAATCAATTTAGCCTTTAAGGTAACGATTTCCCCCACATGTATCGGATGTTTAAAATCCAAACAATCAACGGCAATCGTCGCCACGGCCCTGTTCGAATGTCTGAACGCGGCCATGGCGCCTGCAATATCCATCCAATGCATCATCCTGCCTCCGAGCAGGTTTCCCAGCAAGTTGGTGTCATTCGGCAATACGAGTTCGGTCATTTCTACCACCGAGGCAGCTGGAGTTTTCCCATTTCCGGTTGGCGTTTCATTGGGTGATTGATTCATAAGGGTTTACCTCCCATTATAGAATAAGTAATATTCCCCAATTTTATTTTTAGGCGGAATACGTATTTTTCGATCCAATGGATTCATTTTACCATTTTCAGGCGGATGATTCCAATTCATCCAAACAATTTATCAACCGGAGTCAATACCATGGCAACATTTTTCGTCTTTTCTCGGCGTCTGCGTCACTTAAAGTGCCGACGCCTTGGCGGGAGAATCGATCTTTTAGGCTTCGAAGTATTTTTTCTAAGTAGTCGACCACCCCGGCCCTGCCGGGACAGGTGAAAAGATGAAATAAGCCTAAACCCGATCCTAGCCCTCGCAAAGGGGGATCGCGAATTCTCTGGTTTCGACGGTTACCCTTCGATGCTTCAAGGTCTCTATTGGCCCGCAATTCCAGCAGGGGAAGGGTAATGACCTATAGAGCACTCCATCAAGCTTGGGGTAAATACTTTCACCGCAAAAACCCGTCAAAAAAACGCCCCGGTCTCTAACCGCAGCGTTTATGTTTCGTCATTTCATCTTAAGTTGGGGATTCCAACGGGATTTCGAAGAAATCCCGCATTTACCCATTACCATATTATCACATTTTTCTGAAAAAAGTGTATCGATTTTGTCCCGATAACTATAGAGGTTGATATGAAAAGGTTTTAGAATATTTCTTAAAGCATTATTCCTGATAAATGCCCGGTTGATAACTTCAAACGTTGAAAGTCAAAACCAAAGCTGCTTTCGGGAATCACGCCTTGCGTTATCCACAGGTTTATATCTGGCAGAGATGTCAAAATGAAAAATATTTTTTGATTTTAAGCTATTATGAGTTGAAATCGATAATTTGAATGCCGCCGATTAAAATCCACGGCTTGAAAAAATCATACCGGCTAAAGCCGGTAAAAATGCAATTCAAAGATTGTTGCATGATTGATTCGAGCCCGGGGGTGAGGGCATAAGCGTCAGTCCGACATGGGAAAATGCCTAAAAAAAGGTAACGGAGACAGGATTCACGGGATTTACAGGATTAAAACCTGGTAAATCAGGCTGAAAAAACAGTTTTAAAAAAATCCTGTCAATCCATAAAATCATGTTAATCCCGTTTTAGTTCCTTTCGTTAGGCCCGCAGTACAGTTTAACCTTGCGTGGTCAGGCATTCAAAATATTTATTTTATCCTCAAAGCTTTTCTCTTCGAAAAATGATTTATTGTTTTCAAAAAAGATTGATTATTTGCGAAAATGATCTTTTGTTTTGGGAAAAGATCCATTTTCCCGTTCAATCCATCCCTTGGGTCACGGAAGGAATCAATTTTATCGTCCGGAGGACCCATCGGGTCACAAAAAGGATCATTTCCGCAACCGAATCGATCAATTTTTCTCATAAAAAGTCCTTTCGGTCGTTCAAAAGGTCGATCCGGCTCCAAAAAAGTTCTTTTTCCCC